>ONIL01000065.1:0-924 GCA_900317835.1 uncultured Prevotellaceae bacterium
GGCATGACGATGCTCATCGTCACCCACGAGATGAAGTTTGCCCACGATGTAAGCACCCGTATCTTCTTCATGTACGACGGCTATATCCACGAGGACGGCACGCCCCGGCAGATCTTCGAGTCGCCCGTCCATAGTGCCACCAAGGCCTTCATCCAGCGCATCCGCAAGGAGGTGTTTGAGATTGACGGCCCCGACTTCGACTTCCTCGGTATGCACTCGGCTGTCAGCGCCTTCTGCCACAAGTACGGCATCCCTGAGAAGGAAGAGAAGGCCCAGCAGCTGATCGGCAAGATGCTCGACGGCGCGATGGCACCCTACCGCCCTATCACCGTGCGAATCACGCACAGCGAGCAGTCGCTCGTCACGGCCCTCGACTTCATGGTGGAGAAAATGACTGCCACGCCGCTGAACGATGCCCATCGCGTGGCGGCCGCACCGTGGGCCGCCTTTTGGCAGAGAAACTGGGCGTGCCCTTCTACGACAAGGCCGTCATCAAGACCCTGCAGGAGAAGTATCACATCAGCCCTGAGGAGATTGAACGCCTGAAAGGCCGCAAGCACAGCTGGTGGGCCGACGTGGAGCGCATCCTGAAGATCGACTCGGGTATGAGCATGGACTACTACATGCCGAAGAAGGGCGATGCCCCCGACCTGCCTCGCCGCCGGGGAGTCGTGCGTGGTGGCCGGCCGCAGCGGCTTCCACGTGTTCCGCCTGCATCCCAACCACCTGAGCGTCCTCATCCAGGCCTCGATGGAGAGTCGCGTGGAGCGCATCATGCGCAAGCAGAACATGACCGAAGATGAGGCCCGCAAGACCATCGAGCGCGTGGACAAGATGCGCGAGAACTACGTGAAGAAGTACACCGGCACCTCGCGCTACGACACCCGCAACTACCAACTCGTCATCGCCGCCGACGGCAAGACG
>ONIL01000065.1:937-3317 GCA_900317835.1 uncultured Prevotellaceae bacterium
CGATCGACCATCTGGCATGGGTGGGCATCGAGACCTACGAGCAGGCAGAGACGCCGACGCAGATATTCCTGCACTGCATCGGACGGCTGACGGCCCCGAAGAGATATACCACATCGTCGATGATCAGGAAACGATCGTGATTGCATTGCGTGGTGTGTATATCAATAGGTGGATATTGCTGGTTGTGACGCTGCAAATCCAACAGCTGTTGCTGGTTCAGTTGACGGGTGTAGATGGTGGCAGTGACACCAGAAGAGCGCTTACTTAGCATTGTCAAAGTGGCCTCGTCGATGTAGTTGTCGATGAGGATGACAGATCGTTTTGCCTGTTTGATGAGGTTGACAATCTGAACGTAGGCATCGAAAATCTGCCCGTCGTAGAAGATGCCTTCCACTGGCGGAATTTCGTGCCTCTTATTGACTTAACTCGATAACCAACAGAAATAATAACGTCAAGATTATATAATTTAGTTTTATACTTTTTACCATCAGCAGCAGTTAGTAAGGATTCCTTACGAACTGCGGAATCGACCAATTCACCTTCTTTGAAAATATTACCGATATGGAGGGTTATATTGTTTCTCGGGAAATTTGAGTTTTTTTGTCTTTAGGGGTGTTTGTTGGGGTGGAATAGGGGCATGAATGAGATACGCTCACCCTAGGTCTGTGAGTTCGTTTTTAAATGGCCGTTTTGAGTAGCTCCGAAGAGGAACTAACAAAATTTTGCAATGTTTTCTTGCATGATTAGAATATTATTTGTACCTTTGCAACGCAAAAATAACAAACCAGAGACTTCAATTTGATGAGAACACCGAATATTGACTCAAAATGCTGGGCAGCCTTCCTTAAGATGGGTGCTCTCCTTGAGAATTCTCCATCATAAATATCTTTTCCACTTAGGGACAATTTATATTGCCCTCCGCTCGCACAGGATTTTCAATCCTTGTGTGCTTATTATTGTGTTATCAAAGCTTCAGTAGAAAAGAAATTTGAAAAAAAGAAATGAGTACAACATAACAAAATTGCCTATCAAAAGATAATTAAGACATTTGAATCTACCAATCGTACATGTGTAGTGCATCCCACAGGAACCGGTAAAAGTTACTTGATTGCAGCTGTGAGTGAAAAATATAAAAGTGTATTGATATTAGGACCAAACGTATTTGTGCTTAATCAGGTACGCGATGTGATTCAATGGCGACATGAGGGAGTGAGTTATATGACTTATCAGATGCTGGTGTTTATGGAAGAAGTACCGAAGGGTTATGACCTTATTTGCCTCGATGAGTTTCACAGAATTGGTGCACCAGGATGGGGCGAACGTGTTGATGAACTCCTGAAAGCGAATCCAAACGCTAAAATATTTGGTACTACTGCCACACCTATACGCTACCTGGATAAAGAACGGGACATGAGTGATGAGATATTCAATCATAACGTGGCCAGTCATATAACCATAGGTGAGGCTTGGAGTCGTTCAATATTACCAATACCAACGTTTGTTACAGGTCTTTTCAACTTCCATAATATTGTTGTTGATGCAGAAGAGCGCATCAACCTATCCTTAGGCGACATCTCGAGCCAAAGATAAAACGTATCATTGTTTTCTGTGCCAACATAGAGAGACTGGAGGCAATGCGATCAACGGTAATTGGATGGTTTAAAACGGCAGGCTTTACGGTAGCAAGCAGTTGCACTGTACATATTGGACAAACTGATAAACAGTTACGAGAGGCCATGGAAGAGTTTGAGAGCGACGAGGGTGATGGCGTTCGTCTGATGTTCAGTGTTAACATGCTAAACGAGGGTGTACATATACCACGTGTTGGAGCTGTGCTAATGTTGCGTACCACCTTGTCGAGGATTATTTATATGCAACAAATTGGTCGATGCCTGACTGCAGCTAACACTGAGCGCCCTGTGATTCTGGATATGGTGGATAATATCACTACTACCAGTGCCATACACGGAATGGTGGATGATTTTGACGGATGGCAGATGATTCTGAAGAGTGAAATGCCTGACTATGTAGAACGAAAATTCAACATAGTTGACTATAAACAGCCACTTCGTGATATTCTGAAGAAGATTTCACCATTGGAGTTGAATTTTGAGACATATGAAGAGAAACTCGAACAACTTATTGCCTTCTGCGAGGAGCACGGACGCACCCCAAGGCGACAAGAAGGTGAAATATTTACTAAGTATATGTATCTGTTAAGCCATTATCGTGATACAAATGAAGTTAAGGCAATTATTCAAAAGTTTGCTCAAACAATATATTGGAATGAAAACAATCGCGAGTTTATAGAGAAGGAACTTCGCGAATTTATTGATACCCATCATCGCGGTCCAAGCCGCTGGATTGCTGAAGACTTGCG
>ONIL01000064.1 GCA_900317835.1 uncultured Prevotellaceae bacterium
TTGACAATGAGCCAAGCCGACTTCGTGCCGAGTCCTGGCACTCGTAGCAGCTGTTCGTAGTCAGCTGTGTTGATATCCACAGGGAAGGCTTCTGGATGACGGAGCGCCCAGGCGAGCTTGGGATCAACCTCCAAGTCGAGGTTGGCATGCAGGTCATCGACAATCTCTTCTACCTTGAAGTGGTAGAAGCGTAATAGCCAGTCAGCCTGATAGAGTCGGTTCTCACGTACTAAGGGCGGTTGTTTGAGAATCGGCAATCGCGGGTCGTAGGTGTTCACGCTGACATAGCCTGAATAATAGACACGCCGCATGGTGGGCTGTCCGTAGAGTATGGATGACATCGTGAGGATGTCCTTGTCGGTCTCTTTTGTAGCGCCTACGATCATCTGCGTGGATTGTCCTGCTGGTACGAAACGGGGAGCGTGACGATATTTCTTCCTGTCTTCCTTATTCTCCAACACCCCTTGCTGGATCAGCTTCATCGGCGTGAACACGCTCTTGTGGTTCTTCTCTGGTGCCAACAGCTTCAGCGACTCTTCCTTGGGTATCTCGATGTTCACACTCATGCGGTCGGCATAACGCCCAGCCTCGTTGAGCAGTTCCTGCGAACAACCAGGAATGCTTTTCAGATGGATATAGCCATTGAAACGATGAATGGTTCTTAAATCGCGAGCAATGGCTGTGAGGCGCTCCATCGTATAGTCTGGGTTACGCACCACACCGCTGCTGAGAAACAGTCCCTCGATATAGTTGCGCCGATAGAACTCCATCGTGATCTCCTCGAGTTCACTGACAGAGAGTGTGGCCCGTTTGATATCATTAGAACGACGGTTGATGCAGTAGGCGCAGTCGTACATGCAGTAGTTGGTCAGCATCACCTTCAGCAGAGAGATACAGCGCCCATCATCGGCAAACGAGTGGCAGATGCCCACGCCACCGACGGTAGAGCCTACCATACCCTGCTTGCTTTTGCGCACAGTGCCACTCGACGAGCATGACACATCATACTTCGCCGACTCTGCCAGAATGCGCAGCTTTTCCATCGTCTTTTCCGTTAGCATGGTTGCAAAGATACGAATTAATGAGTGAAATTCAAAAAGAAAGTTGTATATTTGCACCCGAATCGTAAATTTATAAGGAAAATGAAGAAAATACTGTGGACATTGGTTGTCATTGTGACGGTTTTTGTGATCGCACTGATTGGCGGCAGCTTTTATATGCTTGACTTCTCACTGGCTCCCGATCCGAACCGGATGGACACTGACTCGTGTTATCGACAGCAGTTTGAAACCTATCCTGAGAGTAAAGAGTGGGTTGACAGTCTGCGAAGCATCGGTGCTTTGCGTGACACGTTTATGACGATGCCGACAGGGGAACGTCATCATGCTTTCTTTGTGTCTTTTGGCTGGCCCGTATCTATGAGCATGAGTTAGGCTATAACGTGGTGATGCCAGAGTTGCATGCATGTGGCGAAAGCGAGGGCGACGCCATTCAGATGGGATGGAAGGACCGGCTCGATGTACTGCATTGGATGAAGACCTTCCAGGCCGATACGATGGTGGTGCATGGTGTATCAATGGGTGCTGCCACCACCATGATGATGTCTGGCGAGAAGATGCCAGAAGGCATCAAGGATCTGCGCTTTGTGGAGGATTGTGGTTATACCTGCGTGTGGGATGAGTTTGCCAACCAGCTGAATGAGCAGTTCGGTTTGCCTCCCTTCCCGTTGATGTATTCCGCAAGTCTGCTTTGTCAATTGCGCTATGGTTGGAGCTTTGGCGAGGCGTCGGCCTTAGAACAGGTTAAGAAATGCTCTTATCCGATGCTCTTTATTCATGGCAGTGCCGATACGTTTGTTTCTCCTGAGATGGTATATCCCCTTTACGAAGCAAAACCCGGCACCAAGGGGCTTTGGGTAGCCGATGGTGCCGAGCATGCTTTGTCATATCATGAGCATAAGGCCGAATACATCTCAAAGATTCGTGCCTTCTGCCTGGATCAGTAATTGCGGAAGTTCCATTTGGAATTGTCGCTACTAAAATCGTATTTAGCGAGGGTAGGCGTAGAATCACCTGCGCTGTAGAGACAATATTTCGTATTGGTTC
>ONIL01000057.1 GCA_900317835.1 uncultured Prevotellaceae bacterium
GAATATGGTGCCGGCATCGGTGGCGGTTCAAATGCTGATGGCGCTCATATGACTGTCAACGGCGGTTACGTTTATGCTAAAGCCGGCACTGACGCTGCAGGTATCGGCAGCGGCGAACAAAGTGCTTTCTACTCCCCTTACGGTGGCTCACTGACCGTTACCGGTGGCGAAGTTCATGCCTTCGGTGACGGCTGGGGTGCCGGTATTGGTGGCGGCGAGGATGCTGACGGTGCCGATGTTGTCATCACTGGGGGTATTGTGGAAGCTACTGCTGGCGATGATGTTGCAGATAAGAACGGAGGCGCCATTGGCAGCGAGGACGGTGACGGTCACCGTGGCACGCTCAGACTCGGCGACGACATGAAGGTCAGTGCCGGCCAGAATTCCGGCAGCACTTCGGTATTCACCTCTGACCAGCGCATTCCCGCCTGCTGGTTCCGTCCCTTTGCCCGTATCGAACCGTGCAACCACGCCGGCGCTACCTACACGATTGACAGCGACACGCACACCATGCACTGCCGTTACTGCACCTACAGTCCCACCGAGGAGCACACCTTTGTGGACGGCATCTGCACCGTCTGCGGTGCAAGTGGTTCCGTGAGCACAGTCGGCATCTACCTGCCTGAAGCCGTAGATGGCAATTACACTGACGGCCACTATGCCAGCGAACCTCGCGTACAACAGTTTGCCACAGGAACTGTCATCAACCTTCCCGCTCCGCCCGTCTCCTACCTGCCCAATGGCGTGACCTTTGCTGGCTGGGCCGTTGGTACACCGACAGAACTGGGCATCACTTCCTATTGGAAGGCCGAAGACGAGACCGTTCTCGAGGCTGGTGCAGAGTACACCATCAGTGCCGATGTCAGCCTCACCGCCCGCTACACGGGCGTTAACATCATTCTGGCCGACGATGCTGACAACTCGGAGATTCTCTACCAGAACAAAGGTAAGACAGCCCAGAGCGTCACTCTAATGGGCCGTACGCTTCACAAGGACGGCGCATGGAGTACCCTGTTCCTGCCATTCTCGCTCAGGGAAGAGCAGATTGCTGAGAGTCCGCTGGCCGGTGCCGTGCTGATGACGCTCGACGAAAGTGAATTTAACGAGGCTACGAGAGAACTGACGATCAGTTTTTCCCCAGCTGTAAGCATTGAGGCAGGAAAGCCCTACATCGTCAAGTGGACGGAGGGCACAGATGTTGAGAACCCTGTTTTCAATAACGTGACCATCAATAACGCCATAGCCAACACCTCGACAATCTATGTCGATTTCACTGGCACCTATTCGCCTGAAATTATCTACAAGGAAGGCGATGTGATGAACAGACTCTATCTCGAAGGCAATGCCCTGCGCTTCCCCACTGGCGAGCAAGCACAGGTGAACGCCTGCCGCGCCTATTTTGAGTTGAGAAACATGGTGATGCCAGGCGACGTGGACGGAGATAGCCACATCACCATCGCCGACGTGACCACTCTCATCGACATCCTCATGGGCGGGGGTGAAGAAAATGCATCAGCTGATGTCAACGGAGACGGTCAAACAAACATATCAGATGTGACCAAACTGATTGACGTTCTCTTGGGCGTGACCTCAATTAGCCCAGTGACGCATATCGAGACTAACGTCGGCATTACCTTGGAATATCAAAACCCGTAATTAGAAAGGAAATCCTTCAGGGTGTGCAATTATGAAGTGAACCCCAAAAGTTGGACAAAAAACTTTTGGGGTTCATTATCATTAAGCTTCATGATTGTGTGATAGTTATACTAATGAAAACATTTGGTTATCAGTAGATTGCACAATGATGATTAAATAGTCATATCGCACGATTAGTATGTTATATCACATAACGGGGGGGAATACAAAACGGCCCAATTCCCGCCACTCTAAATGATTTTCAATAAGTGACAGCTACTTGAACAAATCATCCATGGTCAGCGTTGCAACAAATGTGGATGAATGCATTCCGTCTTTCAAGCCATAGGTCGTAATCAACGTGGGCCATAGTGCACCTTTCGCACCTGTTTCCTGCTTAAAGGCAAAGGCACGATTGTGGAGTTTGATTGCTTCGGTGTTGTTCCTGGAAAACTCGGCTTCGCTGTACTCTGCAATGAAGTGACAAAGTCGAGTCTTTCTCCGTATAGTTTATCACAACACTTAATTGGCTGGTATAGCAAGTTTTTGGGCTTTTGTCGCCATTTGCAAGCCATCGGCCGTGATCGTAGCACGGTAGATGTAAATGCCGCCAGGCACACGCGTGCCGCCGTTGTCCTGCATATTCCATGTAACTGGTGTGACAGTGAGCATGCCACTACCACCAGACGGTCCACTCTGCCATACGCAGCGTCCCATCAGGTCATAGACCTCGATGGCAGCGCTCACATCGGCACCCAGACGATGATGTCGCACATAGAAGGTCATATTCAAGCCGTCAAACGCGTAGTAGACATCAAGGTTCTCGGGGGCGGTAATCTCGGGTACTGCGCAAGTGGTGTTGAAGGTAATGGTCTTCTCGCTCATGTTGTTGTGCGCGTCCCACACGCTCAAGGTCAGGGAGTGCATGCCCTCGGGCATGTCGTTCAACTGGTAACTTATGCTCCCTAGCGTTCCCTGCTGGGCTGACAAGGGGGTATAGTAATTCACCAAGTCATCGTAAATAGTATTGCCGTCGAGCGTTAGTGTCATGCTGTGCTCACTGCCTGCCGGCGAGAGATTCACCCCGCTCTCATCGGCAACGGTCGCTAGCAGCATCGGCGACGGGTTGACGTCGCTGCCGTCAACGAAAGATTCGTCATTCAAGACCATCGTGATGATGTCGGGACCGATGGTGTCGGTCTTCTCATTCCCAAAGATGAAGAAATCGCTGCTGGAGCCCTTTGCCTCCAGCGTGTCACGACTATCGTAGGCGTACAGGTTAATCAGCGCAGGGCGATAATTGTCATACTCATCGCTGACTTCGTCAGGAATAATGACTCGGACCGTGAACTCGCCATTCACAATGGTATCTGAATTGATGGTGAGGCGGTTGGACCAATCATCATAGGTGATTGCCTCACCATTAAAGCCATAGCCGTTTGTGGTCACCGACTGTTTAGGGCCAAACAGCGTCGAGATTACAACCCCATTGAAATCGGTAGCTACTGTACCATCCAGTCCGATGATTTTGCCGCCAAACTCAACAGACTCATGTGCCACAAACACTAACGGTTCATAGTTTTCATCGTTAACTGCTTGGCCGTTGATGGTCTCGATGCTAGCCGTCAGGGGGGCGTATGCCAGCCTCATGGCTGGGTCACCGAACACAAAGAAGCGGCGGTTATTGTCATTTAGAGTATGAATATCGTTCTTGGCCATTTTGATGATATCTCCGATGCGCGTTGGACGACCACTCTCATCACCAGCAAAGATGTGGCGTGCCACCGCATTATTGAGTGCTCCGTTTGGGCTGATATAGGCAAGCCTGGCGGGAGTGATGACCGCAATGGCGCCACCGTTGGCGTTCAAGAAGATGCGCTCGCCGCTCGATACCGTAGCGTTGTCAAAGCGGCAGAACTCGCATGATGACGTATACAACACGGGCAAATGGCTGTAATCCAAGAGATTCTCAACGTCGGAACTCGTCAGCAGTCCCTCCTCGGTCCACTCCTGGGGGCTGGCATGTCCATTGTAGTTCCACCACAGGACACCCTCGTTGAGGGTGCCGTACATCTTGTCGCGCGCATCGGGATAGGTGCGTTTTCGGCCCTCATACACGGCATCAAAGGCATCGATGTACACGTAGTTGTAAGCCATATCCTCACCACCATGGGAACGGGCAGTTGCTATCATGTCATTGGACTGATTCATGAATACACCAGAGTTTTCGTCATCGGCGACAAACATAATCCGGTTCTTCCAGTAGCCGTAATCGGGTTGGGAGATGTATTTCTCCAGCTTGTCCACTGCGGTGCGTGCCTCGTCCTCGCTCCTGACAATCATGCGGCCCACGGCGATGCTCATCGTGTCACTCGGGTTAATGCCGCTGCCATCGTCAAGCACGGCAAAGTAGTCGTCGGTGGTGAGGGAGTAGTTCTCGCTGGAACTGTACTCGGACTGCCAGGTGAGCAGTTTGGGGTAATTCTGCAGGTTGGAATCAGTGCCTACCAGGCGGTTGTCGTAGCTGCCGCCGCCAAACAACAGCAGGTACTGCAGCCGGTGGCCGTCAGCACTCACGCCACGGTCATAGAACATCTTGCACAGCCTGCGGTAGGCCATAGCGTCCTGGGTACCGCTGGAGAACTCGTTGAACACCTGCTCGTGGTCCAGGACCAACACGTTGAAGTGGTCATATCGCTCGTGCAACGCTGCCACCCGTTGCGCCTGTTCCAGATAGGCAGCAGGAGCAAGGATGATCATGTCGGGCGTTGCCTGGGCATGGATATTCTGGTTGGAAACTTGGCCAACCAACTCAGGATGGGGATAGGCGGCCGATGACTCATCAAAGGCGATGAACTCGCGGCGACCTCTCGTGGCTGGGCTGAACGTGGCGATGCCATCGGTGATAGTGACGTTCTGCTCCACCAGGGCAAACGGGCGGGTCACGTCCCATACGCGGGTGAAACCCGTGCAGCCCGACAACTGGTAAGTGGTGTCGCTGCTCGCATTGTCCAAACCGAATGCCAGACAACCGTTCTTCAACTCCATCTGACGTTCATAATTGATGGTGATGAAATCCAGACGGGCCTCTTTCACCGTGCCGGGGCAGCTATAATAGACCCGAAAAGAGAGTTTATCGGTGTCGTCAAGGGTGAACGTTTTGAGCGATTTAGCTACTGCGAAATGTACGCGGGTCGTGTCAATCACGGGTTGAATGATGTCGCTGCTGAGCGGCGGTATCGGTGTGCCGTTGTAGCTGTAGGTGATGGTGCTGGCCGCATCTGTCGTCTTGGCGGCAAACACGGGATAAGCCATAACCGTAGAGCCGTTCACCAGACCGTTCAGGTCAAAGTTGAATGCATGGTGGTGGTTTTCGACAAAACTCTCGCCCAAAAATGTGCGACCTGTCTTGCCCAAGTTGACGATTTCCTGCTCATGGTAGAGGCGTTCGGTGTAGGTACTCTTTAATGGGCCTGTGGGATTGTTGTCGGCCAGGGCGATGTCAATATCGTTATAACGGGTATCGTTGGTGACCAGGTAACATCCTGAGTTGGCATAGGGGTGCTGCACCTGCAGATAAGGAATGTTGTCATTCAGTCGCTGCCAGGTAGTGGGTCCCTGAGCGTAAAACAGGATGCGGTCGCCCGAGCGCACGACAGGCACCTGGGGCAAGTCGTCGGCATAGTTGTCGCCGAGCATCGTCTCGCTCAGCGGCGCGCCACCGTAACCGAATACATGGATCTGCGACAGGTCGGAGCCCAAACCCCAGTTAATGACGTCGGCAGCGGTAATCTGACATATGCCG
>ONIL01000053.1 GCA_900317835.1 uncultured Prevotellaceae bacterium
TGCCCGCGTATGGTTCAACGGCTTCTATATGGGTACCGAACCCAGCGGCTATGCCACGCAGGTGTATGATGTGACCGAATATGTAAACTATGGCGGTGATAATCTTGTTTGTGTACGAGCGGACGCTACGCTCGAAGAAGGCTGGTTCTATGAAGGTGCCGGCATTTATCGTGACGCCTGGCTCATCAAGTCGGCGGCTGTCAGTGTGGCTCCATTCGGCACCTTTGTCTACGCCGACCTCAAAGCTCCTTACACCTCGGCGATCATTCATGTGGATACCGAGGTGAACAATCATTCGTTGGAACCACAAACGTGTACCGTTGAACACCGACTGCTCGATGCTCAAGGCAACGAAGTGGGCAGGACAAACACTGCATCACTTAACCTGAAAGGCAAACAGACCAGCGGCTGCAAACAAATGCTGACACTTGACCAGCCGCATCTGTGGAGCACCAGCGACCCCTATCTGTATCAAGTGGAAACGACCGTCAGAGTGAACGGACTGGTGACCGATGTTTACATGACAACAACGGGCATCCGTGATGTGGAGTTTGACGCCGACCGAGGATTTCTGCTCAACGGAAAAGAGGTTGAACTCAAGGGCGTGAACATGCATCAAGACCATGCCGGCGTGGGAGCCGCTATTCCCGAGGCTCTAATGGCGTGGCGCATCAAGCAGCTGAAGAAATTGGGCTGCAATGCCTATCGCGCATCCCACAACCCGATGACGCCTGCGCAACTTGACATCTGCGACCGCGAGGGCATACTCGTCATTGACGAAAACCGACTTGCGGGCATCAATACCGAGCACCTGAGGCTGCTGGAAAACATGATTAAGCGCGACCGCAATCACCCGTCGATTGTCCTGTGGAGCGATGGCAACGAAGAATGGGGCTTGGAGAATACCATTCAAGGCACACGAGTTGCAGCCGCCATGCGTGAATATACCCGCCTGCTCGATCCCACCCGCCATTCAACAATAGCCAATGCCGGAGGGTCAGAATTGATTAAGGGACTCGATGTGGTGGGATTCAACTATATCGCACAAAACGATGTGGATAACCGCAAGAAAGCTAACCCCACATGGAAAATCGTGGGCACCGAGGAAACCACTGGCTGCGGCACGCGTGGTGTCTATTTTGACTCACCTGACCAACCCGGCCACATGGTCAGCATCAACCGTGGCACCCAACCAGGCGTGGAGAACGTGATTGAGCGCGGATGGAAGTTCTATGACGAACGTCCTTGGGCGGCAGGTCTCTTCTATTGGACAGGGTTTGACTACCGTGGCGAGCCCAATCCCCTGTCTTATCCCGCCCATGACTCGGAATTCGGCATTCTTGACTATTGCGGATTTCCCAAAGAAGAGGCCAGCTTTCTTAAAGCATGGTGGACCAACGAGCCCGTGCTGCACATCTTCCCTCACTGGAACCTGCAAGGCCATGAGGGCGAAGAAGTGGAGATTTGGGCCTACAGCAACTGTGATGAAGTGGAGCTGACCGTCAACGGCAAGAAACAGGGTCGACAGTCGATGCCCAAGAACGGTCACTTGAAATGGAAAGCAGTCTATCAACCGGGCCGCATAGTTGCCACCGGATACAAGAACGGAAAGCGCATCTTGAAACAAACTATTGAGACCACCAACCCTGCGACAAAAATTGTGTTGACAACCGACCGCCAACTCATCACCGCTGATGGACGTGACTTAGCCGTCGTGACCGTTGAGATTCAGGACAACAAAGGACGTATAGTTCCTGATGCCTGCCCTATGCTGACCTGCTCACTTGAAGGAGACGGCCGCATATTGGGTGTCGGCAACGGAGACCCATCCTACCTTGGTCCCGACCATCCCAATGAACTTGACTGCCACACATTTCAAATCCCGGCATTCAACGGACTGGCCCAGATTCTCATCCAGAGTGGACATACTCCCGCTGCCCTTCAACTGAACTGCAGCAGCTACGGTCTAAAGTCTGGAAATTTAATTATCACTACAGAATAATCCAGAAAAAATACTTCTGGATGTTAATATTTTATTCACTTTTAATCCTGCCAACTGGCTCTGATTATTTTGGATTACACCAATAAATGGCTACTTTTGTAGATGATTAGAATTAATAACCAAATCATGTCTCTGCTAATGAAAAAAGTTTTGTTCCTTCTAGTTGCGCTTTTAGCCGTACTGGCGGCGCAAGCAGTGTCCGATGATGCGGTCACTGGCGTTGCAGCCACAACGCCCAAATACACCTACAACAGCGCTACCGGTGAGTTAACCCTCAACTGGGGCGAGTTCAATAACTGGGACGCATGGGGCGCTGACGTGATCAACACTACCGTCAAGAGCGTCACCGCCACAAGTGAAGTGAGTTTCACTGGCGACTGCTCACAACTGTTCTATAATTTCAACCAATGCGAGAGCATGGATTTGAGCCGTGTCAACACCGATGAAATGACGAGTTCAAACAGAATGTTCCGTTACTGTTCAAGTCTGACCACGCTCGACTTGTCGGGCTGGAACGTTGCCAATGTAACAGACATGTACCAAATGTTCTATGAATGCGAGAACCTGACTTCGGTAAACCTTTCGGGATGGAACACTGGCAATGTTTTAGACATGGGCTTCATGTTCTATAACTGTTTGAGACTGACCTCCGTCGACCTCACAGGATGGAACACCGCCAGTGTCATTGACATGTACTACATGTTCAATGGCTGTGAAAACTTAACTTCACTAGACCTGTCGGGCTTCAACACCTCTAATGTTTCCAGTATGACTCAGATGTTCTACGGTTGCCGAAATCTAACCTCCCTCAACCTGTCGGGTTGGAATACAAGTAAGGTAATGACCATGGTGTCTATGTTTTCTGGTTGCTCGAATCTTACCTCACTCGACCTCACGGGCTGGAACACAGCCCAAGTCATTGCCATGAACGACATGTTCAACGGTTGCGAAAACTTGACCTCGCTGAATGTCTCAGCCTGGAATGTCACAAGTGTCAACGACATGCAATATATGTTTAAGGACTGCACGGGCTTGACCACGCTTGACCTCTCGGGCTGGAATACCTCCCACGTCTGGTATATGACCGACATGTTCAAGGGGTGTGCGAACCTGGCTACCATCTATGTCGGCAAGGGATGGACCACGGATTTTGTATATGGAGAATGGGCTGAAGGCTTGTTTACCGATTGCTATGCACTGGTGGGTGGAATGGGTACAGCCTATGACGAGAACCACACTGACAAGACCTATGCCCACATCGACGGTGGCCCTAGCAACCCGGGCTACTTCACCGAGAAGCCTGACTTCATCCGCGGCGACGTGGACGGCGACGGCAGCGTGAACATCAGCGACGTGACGGCATTGATCGACCTGCTGCTGGGCGGCGGCACCATCAGCAACCCAGCCGCCGATTGCGACCAGGACAGCAGCATCAACATCAGCGACGTCACCGCCCTCATCGACTACGTGCTGAGTGGTATCTGGAATTAATACTTCATCAAAACCTAAGTTATATCCCTCATGCTCTACCAGGTGTGAGGGATTTTCTATTCATGAAGCGAAAAATAACCGCCAGCACCATTGTTTGTGATGCGGACGGTAGTTGCAATCAAGAATTGTGCGTTTTTTCGATTATTATCATTACCTTTGCCATCAATAGTAACTCAATGACATGATATCACCCCTATGAAAACAATTCAACTGAACAATGGTGTGGAGATGCCCGCACTGGGATTTGGCGTATTCAGACTCTCACCAGCCGAATGTGAACGCTGCGTGCTGGACGCCATCGAGATGGGCTACCGCAGCATCGACACTGCCCAAGACTATAAGAATGAAGAAGGTGTGGGCGCTGCCATCAAGAAGTGCAGCATCCCGCGCGACCAACTGTTCATCACCACCAAGGTGTGGATCAGCAACGCCGGCGAGCAGCGTGCGGCACTAAGCATCGATGAGTCGCTGCGCAAACTGCGCACCGACTATGTTGACCTGCTGCTGGTGCATGAGCCCTATGGTGACTGCTACGGCACCTATCGAGCTATGGAAAAAGCCTATCAGGCCGGCAAAGCTAGGGCCATCGGACTGAGCAACTTCTATAATGTGCGTTTTATCGATATCGCTGAGCATATGGACGTCAAGCCCGCTGTGCTACAGCTCGAAACGCATGTGTTTGCCCAGCAAAAGGCCATGCGTGCACTCATCAAAGACTATGGCACACAACTCATGGCGTGGGGACCGTTGGCACAAGGCCGACACGGTTTCTTTGAAAACGAGACACTCAAGGCCATCGGAGCAAAATATGGCAAAACCAACGCCCAAGTGGCCCTCAACTGGTTAGTGTCGCAAGACATCATGCCCGTGCCCAAGACATCGCACAAGGAGCGCATGGCAAGCAATTTGGACATCTTTGACTTTGAACTCTCCAGCGAAGACATGGAGGCCATTGGCCGCTTAGATCAGGGAGAAAGGCTTATCAACGACTTCAACAACGACACCGACCTGGCACAAATGTTCCTGGGCCTCAAGCCGTGGAGCTAGGAAAGATAGTGCAAGCCGAGCGGAGAACAAAAAGAATTCATTCTTTTTTTATCCCGAGGCGCCGCCTGTCTTGCCCGAGCGCAGCGAGGGAATGAGGAATTACAAATTAAATCCTAGTTGTAGAAGCTAGTGATGAATCAACAAAGAAAGCCGGCAAACTGTGCTGCCGGCTTTCTTTGTTAAGGAACATTTGCGTCAGGTGAAATGCGGATAATGGTTGTTGTTGCAAAACTTAATGTCGCTGAAACAAACCGTGCTACGTACGGGAAATTATTCAAATGATATATAAAATCAAGCATAATTATTTCAATTTGAATAATTTTTGTTCCAATTTGATTAATTTCCCGCCCGCCAGGGCGGTTAAAAACTGTCGTTGTGCTGTAATTAGTTGTTAATAAAAGTGTTAGTTAAATCTCAGTATATATAATAAGGCGACTACCCAAAAAAATGGGCAAACCGATGATGAGATAAAAAATGTTTATTACCTTTGTTGGCGAAACTTTAAATCAATTATTGTATAAACTGTTATTTATTTTCTAAACATTAAGATTATGAAACAACTATTCCGCTTTTCAGTAATGCTGCTGGCCTTCCTGTTGCCAGCACTCGCAATGGCCCACAACTTCAAGGTCGATGGTATCTATTACAACATCAACGGCAACGAGGCCACCGTGACTTTCAAAGGTAGTTATTATTATTCATTTGACAATGAGTATTCAGGCTCTGTTGTCATCCCAGCCACCGTTACCTATAATGGAACCACCTATCCGGTAACTTCTATCGATGACTATGCGTTCCATAGTTGCATAGGGCTGACCAGCATCGTCATTCCCAACTCGGTAACTTCTATCGGTTATTGGACGTTCGCTTTCTGCGAGAGCCTGACTAGCATGGACATCCCCAAGTCTGTAACAAAGATTGGCGAGGATGCTTTCTATAGTACAGCATGGTACAATAACCAGCCAGACGGATTGGTCTATGCCGGCTTGGTCGCTTATAAGTATAAAGGCACGATGCCAAGCGGAACGAGTATGACTTTAAAAGAAGGAACAGCAGGAATTACTGGCTCGGCGTTCGAGTGCTGCAGTGGTCTGACCAGCATCGTCATTCCCAACTCGGTAACTGATATCGGTTCCGGGACGTTCGCTCACTGCACAGGTCTGACCAGCGTCAATATTCCCAACACGGTAACTGTTATCCGTGGCAATACGTTCTATGACTGCACTGCTCTGACCAGCATCGTCATCCCCAACTCGGTAGATTCTATCGCTGGCGAGGCATTCTGCTGCACGGGTCTGACCAGCATCTTCATTCCCAATTCGGTAACTAGGATTGACCACAAGGCGTTCGCTATCTGCCCAGGTGTGACCAGCATTGTGGTAGAAAGTGGCAATCCAAGATATGATTCGCACAACGACTGTAATGCAATTATAGAGACCGCCTCTAATACTTTAATTGTTGGCTGCAAGAACACGATTATCCCCAACTCGGTAACTGAGATCGGCGACTATGCGTTCGATGGCTGCAGGGGGCTGACCGGCATCGTCATCCCCAACTCGGTAACTGCTATCGATTTTATGGCATTCTATGGCTGCTCGGGGTTGACCAGCATCGATATCCCCAACTCGGTAACTAAGATTGGCATCCAAGCGTTCGGTAAGTGCACTGGACTGACCAGCATCGTCATCCCCAATTCGATGACTGAGATCGACGACCATGCGTTCAATGGCTGCTATGGGCTGACGGATGTGTATTGCTACATTGCTGACCTCTCGAGAGTATCGAGCGGGAATGAACAATTCCATGTGTATAATGGTGATTACTCTGGTCGCACGCTTCATGTGCTGCAGGGGACGGCTGATGACTATCGGGCTGACGAGAACTTGTACCCCTATTTTGGACAGATTGTGGAAGATATATTCATGGGTGACGTTAACGGTGACCTTGAAATCAACATGGACGACGTGACTGCCCTGATCGATATTCTGTTGAGTGGAGAGACTGCGCTACAAACAGCCGATTGCGACCAGGACGGCAGCATCAACATCAATGACGTAACCACCCTGATCAACTATCTCTTGAGCCTTAACCAGCACGTTGTCATACCCGCATTCCCGGCGACGGTGAGTACCTCGAAGGCGATGTAAATGGTGACGGTGAGGTCAACATCGCTGATGTCAATACCAATTTTCCAAAAGAATTTTTGGGTGGTAAAGAAAGAAAACTGTAATTTTGCGATGTGATAATTCAGAAGCCATCCAAAACCTTTGAATGATACCAATTATCCCCGCATAGATTAAAACGAATCTAATATTAACCAATAATTAATTAAAAGATGAAAAAGATTTTAATGTTATTCGTGGCAATGGCAGCAATGTTGCCAGCCAGCATGTCGGCCTATGACTTTAAGGAAGGCGGCTTATTCTACAAGGTGTACGGCGATGAAGTTGCAGTGACCTTTGAGGTCGAAAATGTGGGCAGCTACAGTGGCGACGTTGTAATTCCCGAGACCGTAGTCCACAATGGTGTGGAGTATCCCGTTACGGCCATTGGTTATAAAGCTTTCTGCTTTTGCTATAATCTGACCAGCGTCGAGATTCCCAATTCGGTTGACAGCATTAGCTCTCACGCTTTCAGAGGTTGCGAGAGATTGGAGCGTGTCGTTATTCCCAATTCTGTCGTCACCTTGTTCCCATGCGCTTTCAACTCGTGCACTAACCTGAAATCGGTAGTGATAGGTAATTCTGTTCGCGTTATTGACGAGTATTGTTTCCAGTATTGCTATCAGTTGACTGACGTGGTGATCGGTTCATCAGTGAGATATCTGTCAAACAAGGCTTTCGATGCTTGCTTAGCGTTGAGGAAAGTAACATGTCTGGCACCCGAGCCTCCGGTGATGTATTCCTATTACAGTTTCAGTTTCGATGCCTATGCCTATGCGACCTTGTGTGTCCCTGGTGCTTCCATGCAGGCATACAGGAATGACGAGAACTGGGGCCTTTTCAGCCATTTTCAGAGCCTGACGCTCGCCGAGCAGATCTCGCTTGACAAGACGTCGCTCACACTGCATGGCAACGAAAGCCAGCAATTGACAGCCACCGTTCTGCCAGCCGAAGCCAGCCAGGAATTGATGTGGACGTCCAGCGATGAGAGCGTGGCCACGGTAAGTCAGAGTGGCTTGGTCAGCGCCGTTGCAGCCGGTCATGCAGTTATTACCGCAACAACGACCGACGGTACTGACTTGAGCGCTTCTTGCGATGTAACAGTTTTGCAAGTGCAAGCTGAGTCCATACAGTTGAATGTGACGACCGCGGGTTTAAATGAGGGCTCGACCCTGCAACTGACAGCGACTGTTCTGCCCGAGGAATGTGATATTAAAACCGTGATTTGGGCATCGAATAATCCGAGTGTCGCCACCGTTGACAGTAACGGCTTGGTAACAACACACAGCGTGGGCACCGCCACCATCACAGCCATAACCACCGATGGCAGTAATCTGAGCACTACTTGTACGGTGACTCTCCTGCCCGTGGGTGTCAAGGGTGATATGGACGACAATGGCCAAGTGGACATCGACGACGTCCCCGTCCTGATCGACTACCTGCTGTCTGGTATCTGGAATTAAAACTTCATCAAAACCTAAGTTATATCCCTCATGCTCTCGCGGGTGTGAGGGAATTTTCAATTCATGAAGCGAAAAAAAAGCGCCAGCACCATTGTTTGTGATGCTGACGGAAGTTACTGCAATCATAAGTCAAATGTTACTTCACCTTCTTGATGTCCTTGACAAAGAGGATTTGTTTTTTCTTCGCCATTTGCTTGAAATCATCGGCTGTGGCGATGCCGGGCGCTGCGCCGAAGTGCTCACGCTTGAAGTTGCGCCAAGGCAAGAAATAGCAGGGATGGTGTTTCTCCATGATGGGCAGCAACACGCGGCTCCACCAGGTGGCATCGGGCGAATTCTTGTAGCCGCACTCGGTGAATGCCAGCAGCAGGCCATGCTCCTGGGCATAGGCATCCAAGAAGTCCATATCGGCATTACACTGCTTGACAAAATCTTCTTCGGTACCCCACTGATAGGCGTCAAGACCTAACAGATCAACACGCTCGTCACCAGGCCAACGGTTATAGAATTCCTGTGGATTGACACCCAAGTTGGGCGAGCAACTCCACACGATGGACTTGGACAGGCTCTTGTTGAGCTCATCTTGAGTAAGATTCCACAAGCGCAGGAAATCCTCGTCGGTGCAATTGCCCTTGCCCCACCAGAACCATCCGCCGTTGTACTCATGCCAGGGACGGAAGATAACAGGAACAGGATTGCCGTCCTTGTCGGTGAGCGAGAGGATGAATGCCTCTACACGTTTGAGCCAAGTCATGAACTTGTTGTGGCCCTTGCCACCGGGCAGAATCTCCTTTACCGTGCTCTTGGGATCGAGGACAAGACCAAGCTGACCGGTTTTCTCAAGATAAGGCTTTGCTGCCTCAAACGACTTGATGTCGCTTTCAATCCATGCGGTGGTGCCCAACATGGGATTGCGCGGATGCCATGACAGCGTTACGATACCGCCACGCTCATGTTGCTTGATGATTTCTTCTCGAATCCAATTGAACGGTACCGAATCCAGGTTCTTGGCGTCGCCCATCTCGATGCCGCCCAAGTCAAAGCCCATCACACCAGGGTAGTCGCCAACAAGGTCATAGGTATCGGAACGGCCCTGCTCCCACTCCCAAGTGATGCCATAGAATGGGTCGTCCTGATGGCCGTACATGATACCGCGTTTTTGCAGCTTGGCGAGACGCTCAATCAACTTTTGCGCCGGGGTCTTCTCAACTTTGGGTGCACGGGCTCCTGCCTGTGATGCGCAAAAAACAAACAGCAGGGCGATGAGCAACAGTCTTGGTTTCATCATTTTCATTTTTATTGTTTTTGTTTAGGTGATTATCGTTGCCGGCAGGTTGTCCCTGTGGGCGGCGTTTTCGTTTTGGGAATGATATAGCAGCCAGCCCTGAAAGTTTTTTAATGCGAATTTCGCTAATTAGACGAATACACGAAAAAATAATAATTCGCATTAGCCCCGCAAGGGGGTGGGCTGGCAGCTATGTTTTATTTGAGCTCGAAGATGCGGCTGGCGTAGTCGCTGGCCAGGGGCACTTCAAGACCGATGTCCATCAGGAAGCGGCCGGTGAAGGTCTTGCCGTTGAGTTCGCACCGGTGAAGGTCTTGCCGTTGAGTTCGCATGGCTTTTGGCCCACCTTGATGTTGCGCTCTGTGATGGTGTAACTGCGATTGGGGTCAAGCCCTGCAAGCTGGATGCGTGGCAGGGGCTGGTCAACGTAGTTGTCAACCTTGTAGACGAACCACACGGCATGGTCCATAGCATCGTTGCTGAACATGATGGACGAGACGCCCTTGCGGTTGTACGGCGAAATCAGACGATAGAGGTTGCCGGTCTGCACGATGGGGCGCAGCAACTTGTAGTCGGCAAACGCCTGTGTGCACTGGTCGTGTTCCTCCTGGCTCATGTGTCGCGGTTGCAACTCCATGCCCAGACGTCCGCTCATGGCCACGTCGCAGCGGAACTTGATGGGGATGACACGGCCGCCCGTGTTCCAGTAGGGGGAGCCGCCGATGTGCTGTGCCATTGCGTTGGCAGGGAAGAAGTAGGAGGTCCCATACTGGATATAAACGCGCTGCAGGGCATCGTTGTTGTCGCTCACCCAGAACTCGTCGAAGTAGGGTAGCAGGCCATAGTTGGCACGGCCACCACCCGAGGCACAGTCTTGAATGACCAGGTCGGGATACTTGGCGCGGATGCGCTTGAGCACATTGATGAGTCCGCGGTGCCACAGTATGGAGATATTGTTCTGCTTGTTCTTGGGCAAGTACAGCGAGCCGTAGTTCTGAATTGGGGCATTGGCATCCCACTTGATATAAGCGATGTCGGGATTTTCCGTCATCAGGTTGTCGACGATGCCGAAGATGAAGTCCTGCACCTTGGGGTTGGTAAGGTCAAGCACAACCTGTGTGCCGCCACGGCCTTGTTTGAGTTCGCGACCCTTGGTCTGGAGCATCCAGTCAGGGTGTTTCTCGTAGAGTTCACTCACGGTGTTGCACATCTCTGGCTCAATCCAGATGCCGAACTTGATGCCACGCTGACGGGCCGCCTGGGTGAGCGTGCTGATGTCGCCGGGCAGTTTGCGCTTGTCAACCACCCAATCGCCCAACGACGATGAGTCATTGTTGCGGGGATACTTGTCGCCAAACCAACCATCGTCCATCACGAACAGTTCGCCGCCAAACTTGGCGATGTCGTCCATCATGTTGATCATGGTTTCCTCCTTGATGTCAAACACGACGCCTTCCCACGAGTTGAGCAGGATGTCGCCCGTGTTCATGCCACGGTGGAACATACCCTCGGTGCGTGCCCAGCGATGGATGGTGCGGCTGGCACCTCCCAGACCGTCCTCGGAGTAGGCAAGAGCCAGATGCGGAGTTTCAAAGAGTTCGTTGGGCTCGAGCACATATTCTGACGACATTGGGTCAATACCGGCATAGAACTGGTGCTGACGATGGCCTGTAGTGTTGATGCGGAGTTCGTAGTTGCCGCTCCAGCACAGGATGGCGGCAATGACGCGACCTGTGGTCTCCTGCGGTTCACCGTCGAGCGAAATCATCAGCTCGGGGGCGTCCATGTGCGAGTTGCGGGCGCCGTCGGTATTGCGGATGGTCTTCAGACCTTGGGTCAGCGGTTCGGTCGTGGGTTCGGTCTCGGCTGCCCAGTTGCCGTGCAGGTGGCTGATCCACACGTCGCCTTGGCGCAGTGTCAAGTGGCCAGAATCGAAGCGCTTGAGCGTGATAGCACGTTTCTCCTTGTGAGAGATTTCAGTCCAAGTCTCAATCACGTCCACGTTTTTGTAGGCTTTATAGAACACTTTCACTGTGACGGGCAGCAGTTTGTCGGTCATCGTGAAAATGTGAAGCAGTGAGCGGTCGTCGCTGCTCGTTTCGTAGTTGGTGACCTTGAGCTCAAGGTTCAGGTCGCCGTCGGCATGCTGTACCTGAATAGCAGATAGTTGGATGGCGTCCACGGTGCCGAATGCGGGCAATGCCGAGAAGTTAAGGTCGGCACCACCGTCACGCAGTTGCTGCAGAGTGGCGCTCTTGTTGCCGTAGTAGCCCATGCGCAGGTCACCGCCCTCATAGGCGTGTAGCACCAACTGGGTGTTGGGCGTTTGTACAGCTACGTCACCCTGCCAAGCACTCATCGTGCCGGAACCCAGAAACATCATCGCTGCAAGGATAAGAGAGAATCTTTTCATCGTTTTGATATATTTTAGTTAATGTTGTTCATCTTTTCAATTAAGAGATTATCCCATGACGACCTCGACAATGTGCTTGCCGGATTGTGCGGGCACGACAGCGCCCTCGACCGGCATTCCATCAACAGTCATTTTGGCAACGCCCTTGCTCACGCCCTTGGGGTTGCTCACATGGATTTCATATTCCGCACCGCGGAAGCGCCTGGTCACCGTGTAGTTGTGCGCTGTCTTGGGCAGACACGGGTCTATGAGCAGACCATCATAGTGCGGCTTGATGCCAAGAATGAATTCCGACACGGTGTACCACATCCACGCTGCGGTGCCAGTGAGCCATGAGTTCTTGCCCTCACCGGGACGATAGGCATCCTTGCCTGCCACCATTTGGCAGTTGACATAGGGCTCGACCTTGTGCAGCGTCTGGCGGTCCTCCTCGACGTAGCTGGGCAGGATCTTCTTGTAGTGGCTCCAAGCGTCGTCGCCGCGGGCAGCCACCGTCTCGCCGATGATGACCCAAGGATTGTTGTGGCAGAAGATGCCCGCATTCTCCTTGTAGCCTTCGGGATAGGAACTGATTTCACCCATCTC
>ONIL01000050.1 GCA_900317835.1 uncultured Prevotellaceae bacterium
CTTAACAGCGCTGGTGGTGCCGTCGGTGTAGGTGGTAACGACGATGGTCATGCCGTTAGCCTCCTGCATCTCCTGACCAGCCATGTTGAAGTAGCGTACGCCAGCAACGGTCTTGCCGTTTACGAGCTCATCAACGCTTACGGGGTTACCCTGAGCAACATAAGCTGCATAGCCAATGAGCTCATCGGTATCCTGGTCGATGATGAAGTTCAGACCGATCTGATAGCGATAGCCAACAGGTACAGTGTAGGTGTTGGTGCCCTCAACCAGGGGGTTAGCGTTTGCATAGCCGAATACAGCCTCGGTCTCATCAGCCTCAGCACCGTAAGCTACGCCGTTAACCATGTAGTAGAAGTGACCGAGATCCCAGTGCAGAGGATAGGTTACGTCATAAGCAGTGGTGTACTCCTTATTTGCACCCTCAACGAGCTGGATCCAGTTCAGGTTGCCGTCGTGCTCAACGAGTACCAACCAGTAACCCTGCATGTGGGGATCCTCGGGCTCGGGACCAACCTCCTTAGCGGGAACAACTACAACGAGCTCAGCAACCTCACTGAGTTCCTCACCCTCAACCTGAGCGGTTGCGGTGAAGGTGAAGGTCTGCTCAGCGTCACCCTTCATGATGGTGCAGGGGTTCTCAACCTCAGCGCCGTCGCAGTACAGGATAACGGTACCATTACCGGTAGCGGTAACGATAACAGCCTCATCAGTCTCCTCGGTAGTGATCTCGGGCTTGTCAGTCTGAGTGGGAGGAACAGGAGCGGTGTAGGTTACGCTAGCGGTAGCAACGAGGTCATTGTAACCCTCGGCCGAAACGGTAACTACGATGTTGTTCTCACCCTCAGCGAGCTGAACCATGCCGTCAACGAGCTCAGCAACCTCACCGTTAACGGTAACAACGATGGTTACCTCCTCGGTGCCGTTGTAGCTGATTGCGAGCAGGCCGTTCTCGTCAGCCTCGGAAGCAATCTCGATGGTACCAGCGAGATCCTGGAGCTGGGGCTCAACACCCTCGACAGTAACAACGCAGGTCATGAAGTTGTCCTGAGTCTTGTCGCAGGTCTCAACCCAGGGGCGAGCGTCAGCACCGCAGCTGGGCATGGTCTCAACAACGATCTCACCACCGGTGAACTCAGCATTAACGCGGATGGTGATAAGAGCCATCTCGTCATACTCACCAGGCATGAACTTAACAGCGCCGTAGTATACCCATTCGCCGTCTACCTCATAGTAGCCCTTGTCAACGGTTGCAAATGCAAAGTTGCTGGTGGGAACAGCGGGGGTGAAGATGGTGTTGTCAGCGGTCCACTCATCACCGTAGTCATCACAGTAGGTAAGGCTAGCAATGCTGCTACCCTTGTCGATCTTCCTGAGGACCATACCCTCGGGGAAAGTCATGTTAACCTGAGCAGCACTTACGGCAGCCTCGAAGTGAGCCTTCATGGGCACAGTGATGTTCTTGCCCAGTTGGTCCTGAGTTACCTCGAAGTCCTCGATGTAGAGGTACTCTGTTGCGCACAGGCTACCAGCCATCAACAGAGCAGCAAGAGTAAATAAAAATTTCTTCATAATAAAAACTAAATTTAGATTAATAAATGGTTAATAAAAAAGTATCGTTCATTCTATTATTTGGTTGTGCATCAAGTTGGTTATTCTTTTGATTCATCAAAGTGCTTCGGATCAACTGATATCGTTTGTTTCGTCTTTAGGGCTTGTCATGAGGTGGTACACTGACACGTCCCCCGCTCCTCAGACAAGGGCCGCATGGAGAGTGTAATACCTAATTTCTTCATATATTGAAGTTTTTTAAAGTTATTTTGAGTGATATCACAATAATGCTTTTTGCAAAATTACTACAATTCCTGAAATCAGCCAAGTGAAGCAGACTTTTTTTTCTTAAAAAATCTTAAATTCGAGTTTTGCGTTTGTTGCATTTATAATATATATAATGTAGTCGGAATATGGAACTGGCTCGGAACAGCCACCGAGGCTGTTCCGAGCCAGATTTATCCTTCATTGTGAAACATCATCAGAAGGGGCGTCGACCACCGAAGCCGCCGGGGCGACCACCAGGGCCAAAACCTCCAGGCCCCCAACGGTCGGCATTGCGGTCCTTGGGTTGCTCACCCTTCTTGAAGGTGTTGAAGCGATAGGTGAAGGTCACCATGCCGTAGCGGCCAAGGGAGTTGTAGAAGACATCCTCGATGTAGTCACCAGTGACGTTGCGGAAGATGTTCTTCCTCTGGCCCAAGATGTCATAGACCGACAGGGTAACAGCTGCCTGCTTTTCACGCAAGAACTGATAGGCCACAGAGCCGTTCCAGATCCACTGGTCGCTGTTATAGCCTGCACTGTAACCGCTGGTGGTGCTGTAGCGCAGGTCGGTGCTGATGACCAGTCCGAAGGGAGCCGAGTAGGTGCCGTCGAACATGCCTCCCCAGGTGTGGATGTTGCGTGTGTTGGACTTGAGCGCCGAGGTGGTGGTGTTCTGGAAACTGTAACGGGGACGCAACTCAATGTCAAAGACACTGTTGCGGAACGCCAGTCCGGGCGAATAGTTGATGAACCACGTGTTGCTGCGGTTCTCGACACCGTCGGTGACACTCTTGGTGACACCATAACGGGTGAACATGTGGCTAGTGAAATACCATACCTTGCTGGCGCCGAAGGGGAAACTCAACATGTTCATTGCCATGGCACTCCACACACCGCCCACGTTAGTGTAGCTGGTGATGCGACCACCGGTCAACTCATCGGTGGTAACAGTCGAGACGATGCTGTTCTGAGCAAAGTCCACATTCATCATAGCCATGATGCTACGTTGGGCACCCTGGGCGAAGTCGCCAAACCTCAGGTTGATGTTGTGGTTGAAGGTGGGCTTCAACTCGGGATTACCGATGATAATATTCTTGGGGTTGCTCTCGTCGGCAACGGGCTGCAACTGGTTGATGCTGGGCTGATTGGCGCGCATGCGGTAGAAGAAGTTGAGGTTGCGCGTCTCGGTGAACTTGTAGCGGAAGCGCGCATAGGGAGCCACCGACCAAGCCCAGCGCTCCTTGATGTTGCGGGCACTGTTGATGAGGTCCTTGCTTTTGGACATGGCGCTGTTGACACTGATACCCACATTCAGGTTGTATTCTTTGCGCACCTGACGGAAGCCCACGCTGAACTCTTGGTTGAAGAACGTGTTGCGGAAACTGTTGCTCAAGCGCTCGTTCCACTCTTGATCGGTAATCGTGCCGCTGGGCCAGATACCGCTGCGGTCGTTGTCATAGACCATCTTGTCGCTCGTGGTATAGCGGTAGTTGCCACGATAGGAAAGCTCGAGGAAACGGGCGTTCTTGACGTCACCCAGGGGCTCAGTCCATGAGAGGCGGCCCGTGATGCTGTGGGTCTTGCGGCGGTTGTTGGCCGTTTGGTCAATGAGCTGGTTCTTCTCAGGAACAAGATAGTAGGTATTGTCGGTGTAAGTGTCACCATCCTCGTTTACTTTGCTGTAGCGGTAGTTGAGCATCAGGCTCTGGCTGCGGCCCGGATGACTGGCAACCTTGTGGTTATAAATAAGGCGTGCACCCCACTCGTAGCTTTTGCCGTCGTTGAAGAAGTTGCTCAAACTGCGGTTGACTGCGGTCCTGGCGGCGTCACCGGCAACCAGACTTGACGTGTCGCCGCGCTCGCTCTTGTTGAAATTGAACGAGAAGTTGGGTCGGAATTCGACAGTGTTATTGCTGTCCACCTCCCACTTGATGCGGAAGTCACCGCGCAGGTTGTGGCTCTTATCGCGGGCCACCGTGTTGGCATCCTCGTAACTGGTGGAGTCTTGAAGCAGGTACTGACGTGCCGTGCGGGTGCGGGTGTCGCGGTCGCTGTGGCTGTACATGATGTCACCGCCCACACGGAAGTGCTCGTCCTCCTTGCTACCCACATTGAAGTTAATGCCGGCATACTGTGATGTAGTCACGCCACGGTCACCGCCCCAGCGCTGGAACCTGCCCGAGGCACCGTCGCCAAAGCCCAGGTTGTTGACGTTGTTGCCGCCACCCAGGATGGTGAACTGGTTGCCGTCGCGGAAGTGGTTGATCATCACGTTGCCCGCATAGCGGTCGTCGGTGCCGTAGCCCGCATTGACGGTGCCAAACCAGCCGTTGTTCATGCCTTTCTTGACGGTAAGGTTGATGACGGTTTCGTCTTCGCCGTCGTCAACGCCGGTCAGGCGGGCCAGGTCGCTCTTGCGGTCAACGATCTGCAGCTTGTTGATCATGTCAGCCGGGATGTTCTTGCTGGCAACCGTCGGGTCGTCGCTGAAGAACTCCTTGCCGTCGATGAGGATTTTCTTTACCTCCTTGCCGTTGGCGGTGATTTTGCCGTCGGTGCCCACTTCCACGCCAGGCAGGCGCTTCAGCAGGTCCTCGACAACGGCATTGGCTTGGGTCTTGTAGGTGTCGGCGTTGAACTCGATGGTGTCCTCCTTGACCACGATGGGGCTCTTGACGCCCATGACCACGGTCTCCTTGAGCATGATGGTGTTGGGGTCCATCTTGACCACACCGATGTTCACATCACGTCCGTCCTCACCCACGGTCACGTGCTTGATGACGTCGTTGTAACCCAGATAGGAGAAACGCAGCAGGTACTTGCCCGCCTTGACACCCTTGATATTGAATACACCATTCATGTCGGTAGTGGTGCCCTTGACCATGGTGCTGTCCTTGGTGGCCAGCAACAGCTTCACCGTCGCTTCAATCAGCTCGGTAGTGTCTTGGGAATCAACAAGTACACCATTGATTACTGCGGCATGTGTTGTCATGCTGGTCAAGCAAAGGATGACAATCAGCGATGATACTATCTTCTTCATGTTATTGTCGTGTTATAATGTATATCGTGTTATTGATGATGCAAAATTACTGGAAATCATGGATAGCAAACAAATATTTTCGATAATTCAACATTTTTTATAGACGAATAAAGGTTCACGCTTCAATTAATGAATCTTCCCTTATCCCCTTTTTCTCGCCAATGAGTGTGCGTGATATTTGGTACTTTAACCAAAGCATAGTATATTTGCAGGAAAAATAATCTATTGAAAATTATGAGCAAAGTCATTATTATCGGTTGCGGTGGTGTCGGCACCGTGTGCGCACACAAGTGCGCGCAGAACCCTGACGTGTTTAACGAGATCGTGATTGCTTCGCGCAACCGCGCCAAGTGTGATGCCGTGGCTCGTGCCATCGGCAAGGACAACATCACTACCGACCAGGTCGATGCCGACGACGTGAATCAGCTCGTGGCCCTGCTCGAGCGACATAAGCCCGACATGGTCATCAACCTGGCGTTGCCCTATCAGGACTTGACCATCATGGAGGCATGCCTGCGCTGCGGTGTGCATTACCTGGACACTGCAAACTATGAGCCGCGCGACGAGGCGCACTTTGAATACAGCTGGCAGTGGGCTTATCGCGAGCGCTTTGAGAAGGCGGGCCTGACGGCCATTTTGGGTTGTGGTTTTGACCCGGGCGTGAGTGGTGTCTATACGGCCTATGCCGCCAAGCACCATTTCAGCGAGATGCACACCCTCGACATCGTGGACTGCAACGCCGGTAACCACGGCAAGGCTTTCGCCACCAACTTCAACCCTGAGATCAACATCCGCGAGATTACCCAGAAGGGCCGCTACTGGGAGAACGGCAAGTGGGTCGAGACGGGCGCACTGGAAGTGCACAAGCCCCTCACGTACCCCATGATTGGCCCGCGCGAGAGCTATCTCATGTACCATGAGGAACTCGAGTCGCTGGTCATCAACTTCCCCTCCATCAGGCGTGCGAGATTCTGGATGACCTTCGGCGAGGAATATCTGACCCATCTGCGCGTGATCCAGGACATCGGCATGGCCAGCATCGAGCCCATCAACTATCAGGGCATGGAGATCGTGCCGCTGCAGTTCCTCAAGGCCGTGCTGCCCAATCCTCAGGACCTGGGCGAGAACTACACCGGCGAGACCAGCATTGGTTGCCGCATCGGGGGCTTGGACAAGGAAGGCAAGCCGTTGACCTACTACATTTATAATAATTGCGACCACCACAAGGCCTACGAGGAGACAGGTATGCAGGCCGTGAGCTACACCACCGGTGTTCCCGCCATGACGGGCGCCATGATGTTCCTGAAGGGGTTGTGGCGTAAGCCAGGCGTGCATAACGTCGAGGAGTTTGATCCCGATCCGTTCCTGGCCGTTCTCAACAAGCAGGGTCTGCCCTGGCACGAGCAGTTCAACATCGACCTGGAAGCATAAAAGTGTTCGAGCTCTTGAAGGTTAACCTTCAGGAACTCGGCGTTTAAAGGGCAGTGGGTTGTTTTACGCTGTGCGAGGGGGAAACATGGCGACCAGTCGCTCGTCGGCCGCGCACCAGGATAGTGAGGACAGCTCTCCCCACGGCAACCAGCAACTGTCGGCATGTTCACGCATGGTGAACGCGGTCGTTGCCGCTGTGCAGCGATAGGCCGTCAATGTGATGGTAAAATCGGGATAATCGTGGGTCACAGTGGCCAATTGCTCATGGACATCGACATGAAGGTCCATTTCCTCGAGCAGTTCGCGGCTCAAGGCTTGCTGCGGTGTCTCGCCAGGCTCTATTTTGCCGCCGGGAAACTCCCACAAGTGGCTGGTGTAGCTGTAACGTGTCACACCGTGCTTCATGCACAACACTTTGCCATCGACCTCGATGACGGCCGCCACCACGTTGTAATGCTTGCGTGAGATCATTTGACGAGGGCTTTACCAGCATCTTGCCATGCCATTACACCACCATTCAGGTTGGTCACGGTGTAACCCTGCTCGGTGAGAAGGCTCGCAGCACGGGCGCTGCGTCGTCCGCTGCGGCAATAGACGGCCACAGGCCGCTGCTTGTCGAGCACTTCAATCGCTTGTTGCACAAACGAGCTGTCGTTGACGTCAACAAGGGCAGCGCCGGCGATGTGCCCCTCGGCGTACTCGTCGGGTGTGCGCACGTCAAGCAACTGTACATGGGCATCAGCAATCAGCGCCTGAAAATCATCAACGTTGACATTTGAGTATGCGGTGAGCGCCTTAGTGCCTCCTGCGCCTCGGCTGAACATCCTCGCGCACGACACGGCGATGATGGTCACAACAGCCAATATCAACAACGATTTAATGTCTATCATCAAGAGTGTTGTCATATTATTATGATAGGTTTAATAATGACAAAGGTACAACTTTTTTCCGGAAATGGCATTCATTACCCGCCAGATGAGTAAAAAACACAAGTTTGTGGCGGTGATATACCAAAAATAATGGCTATCTTTGTGCCTTCAAAATTAATAAATTAGAAAATGGCTTCAATTCAAAGACTAGCATTATCACTCATGTTGATTCTAGCTGCTACTACTGCTGTGGCGCAGTATTACAGCGGTGAGCACACATTTGACGGAGAGCACAGGAACGAGGCCTCCCTCTCGGTGACAACGGGTAAGAACATCCTTATTGGTGCGAGCATCGGCAACACCATGCACTACAAGCACTACTTCAACAATCACTGGAGCGTGGACGGCGGCATGAACATGCAGTACTCCAAGCAGCTCTACGGCGTCAAGGCAAAGGGCGAGTATCAATTCAAAGTCAGATCGTTCCACATGTTTGCCAGCGCCGAGTTTTTGTATAACCGCTACGTCAAGTACAAAACCAACGAGATTGACGGCAATATCTCTATCCGTTTTGAGCGCGGCTATTGGGACATCACCCTGGGCGAAACACTCATCAACTACACCATTGGCGAGAGCTGCTACACCGAACTTCCGACACTCACCTTCGGTGCTCATGCGACGCTCAGGCCCCGCACCAACAACTGGAACGTGGGCTTGCTGTTCCGCAACTATGACGACTTCTACTACGAGAACTGGAACATCAACTGGGGACTGGACTTCTATTACAAGATCAACCCCACATGGAAACTCTTCGGTGAGTTTAACATCCGCCCTGCAGGCTCGATGAGCCAGTTGGCAAGCAAATATGAGACAACAGGCAAAGTTGGTTTAATTTATCGATGGAAATAACTATGAAAAAGTCAATATTATATAGCCTCATGGCAGCCGCCCTGCTGGCAGGATGCGGATTATTCAGTTCATGTGAGAAAGTGAGCCCTACAGGTGTACTCATCGGCAATACCAGTGTCGACGACCGTGTAAAGCAGTCAATGATTTACTACGCCTACCATGGCGAAGATTTGGACTGGTTTCTTGTGGACAGCATCGAGGAGTATTCTTTCCTTGTGGGCAGCGACAGCCACATCACCTTCGATCCTGGCCGATTGGCCGAGATGGCAGAAATCGGCCTCGAAAACGGTGACCTGTTCTATTGCCACCTGGGCGACCTAGCCGATACTAAGCCAGAGTACTATTACAACACCAAAGCAGCATTATATAATGCGACCAGATTATGGAGAAATAAATACCTTGAACCTCTCATTGATGAATACCACAAAGCTGAAGATGCAATGTTTTATGATAAAAGGATAAAACGCGATACAAGGAATTTTGCTAGAGCATGGTATGATTGGGAGTTGCCATTTTACCCTGTTGTGGGCAATCACGATATCACCCATAACGGATGGTCCTTGTTCTGCGACCAATTCAAGACATCCTTCTATGAGTTCACTGTCCAAGTGGGTGACAGTTATGACCGGTTCATCTTCCTGGACTCTGCCAATGGCACATTAGGAGATTTCCAGACAGATGAAATCGATAAAAACGCCTTACAGAATGACGACAAACCGATTCGCAATACTTTCACCTTTACCCACACCAACATCTTCCGCCCGTCGATGAACGAGTTTGCCTCGACCTATTGCCGCGAGGAGTTGTACTATTTGCTCAACAAACTCAAGGAGTGGAATACGACCATCGCCTTCTGGGGACATGTCCATGCCTGGGATGACCGCATGTTTAACGACGTGCGTCACATCACCATGCCGTCAATGAACTTCAAGGATCATCCCAACGGAGGTGACGACCTGCTCGTGAGAGTCACTGTCAAGAAGGATGGATCTTGTGAGATGGAACGCGTGGGTCTGCACTGCAAGGAGATGAGCAAAAAAGAACTTGAGGAATTGGGATACTACGTCACAACCAAGTAAGAGCCCCCACGGCACCTGATGATTAAGTATAAGGCGATAGGCTTTGAGGACCTGGATGTCATCCGCCCTTATCTGCGGTGGGAGGATGTTCAGGGCTGCGAGTGGAGTGGTGTGAACCTACTCACCTGGAACCGCTTCGGGTTGGAATATGCCATCGTCAAGGGGTACCTGGTGCTGCGGTTCATCTACGACGGACAATACACCCACACCATGCCGCTACCGCTAGTGCCCGAGGGGGTTGAATACCCGCGCCTATCCGAGGCGGGCGACGGTTGCCTGGAATGCGCCGTCCGTACCCTGCGCGACGAGTGTTTTGCCCATCACCAGCCTTTCAGCATCACCAACATCAATCAGCAGGGTATCGACTTCCTGCAACGCGTGTTCCCTAACGAATTTGAGTTCTCTGGGCCAATGCCCGAGCGCTATGACTACATCTGCCTGCGCGAGAAAATTATCGCCCTCGAGGGCAAGGAGATGCGTCCCAAGCGCCAGCACCTGTATCAATTCCCCCGTTTTTATCCAAACCACGAGTACCGCCCGCTGGAGTCCAACCTGTTTCCCGAATGCCTGCAACTGCTGCAGCAATGGAACGACAATGCCGAGGCCCTTGGCCACCTCCAGGGTGCCGACAGCAAGGTGATGGAACGGGAATCCATCAGTCAGGTGTTCAACAACTGGGAGCGGTTCGGGGCCATCGGTGGAGCGCTGTTTGTGGACGGCAAGATGGCGGCATTCACCTACGGAGTCCCCATCAACGGCAACACATTTGACCTGTGCGTCGAGAAGGGCGACATCGCTTACAAGGGCGTGTACACTGTTGTGCGACACTACTTCATGCAGCAGATTCCCGAGCAGTACACCTATATCAATCTGGAGGAGGACCTGGGGCTGCCTGGGCTGCGCCGCGCCAAATTGTCCTATCATCCTGTTTACCAGATCCAGAAAGACCGCGCCGTTTCCTATCCCGAAATGTCGGCCGCACAAGAGCAACTCAGGCGTGAAGGCGTGCGCCAACTGATGCAGACGGTTTTCAACGACCGTGATGAGGCGCTGGACCTCTTTTTCTCTCGTGTGTACACCCCTGGCGGTAACTACTGCCGCGTCGAGGATGGGCAAGTCGTGTCGGCAGCCCAAGCGCTTCCTTATTCCATGAACTACCACGGCCAGCATGCCGATGCCGTCTATCTCTATGCCGTGGGCACTCTGCCCGCCTTCCGTAGCCAGCACAAGATTTCACGCCTGTTCAAATACATGCACCGCGGGCTCCTGTGCCAGGGCAAGGTGTTTTCCACGCTGCTGATTGAGCAGGAGGGTCTGCAGGAGATGTACGAAAAACTGGGCTATGCCCAAGTGGGCACAGCTCCAGTGCAAGATGAAAATGTGGTGGAAAACGGCTTTGAGGCCTATGACCGGTGGCAGCAGTCGCGACCGTGCGTGCTGTTACACGATGAGCGCATGTGGGAAACGCTCCAGGCCTATAGCCGCTTTGACAAGTCCTATTATCTCGTCAAGCCCCATTACAAGGGGATGGTGCGCATTGTCAATGTTCTGGAAGCCCTGAGGCTGTATGCCGCGGCCCATCCCGACCGTTTGCTTGTGCTGCGTGTCACTGGCGATGAGCACATCAGCGAGAACAACGGTTGCTATGCCATCGATGGCGGCACTGTGCAACGCATTGCTCCTCAGGCTAATATCGATTTAACCTTCTCGATCAATCAGTTAACCGAAAGAATTTTCAACGACTACCCATTGCTGATGCCCTTGATGCTGTTGTGAATCAGCTAGAAGGAATTGTGCCAAATGAGGCCACTTGAACGACCATACGCTATGGGAAAAAGTCAATTAATGAATTTTTAACGGTTTTTTATCTGTTTTTATTAAAATTCGTTTTATTTTTGCACATATAATGCGAAGAAGTGCAATTTTGGTGAACCCAAAAACATCAATCCATCATCAAAAGACTATTACTCACGCCTATCTATTTTAGGCAATTTAGAATAGAATACTTTAACTTTAACTTTTATAACATGACTAAACTTATTTTTAAACATCTGTTGGTGTTCACCGCGCTCATTGTAGGCCTGTGCGCATTCGCTCAATCGACTACGCCTGTCAACGAGCGCCTTGGCCTCACCCTGGTGGACAACCGTAGCGTTTATGATCCCGTAGGTCAAACCAACGCTTACACGAACACCCTGAGGCTCTCGCAGCCAACAGGGACGAGTCCCAAGTTGAC
>ONIL01000060.1 GCA_900317835.1 uncultured Prevotellaceae bacterium
AACATAATGGGATGTAATCGCTTCATTCTTTCTCGTTGGCTAAGACAAACAGATAATCAGACAGGCGGTTCATCATCACTAGGATATCATTATTGACGGGATGCTCACGATTCAGCGACCACAGGCGACGTTCCACGGTGCGCGCTTGAGTACGGGCAAGATGGATAAACGCAGACAAATTCGAGCCGCCGCCAGGCACAACAAAACCGCCTTGATAATCGGCACGGTCAATGGCTTGCTCCAACTGCGAGATAATCTCAGCTGAATGGAGCTCACGGGGATTGATACCGCTATCAGGCGTGGCAATGTGGCTCATGACCGTCATCAACTCGCGTTGCACGGCATGGATGAGTTGTGGAGACGCAAAATCTTGCGTCTCATCGAGCATCGACCGCACGACACCCAAATGGGCATTCAGTTGGTCTATCTGCCCGTTGGTCTCGATGCGGGGGTCATCCTTGGGGACCCTCACGCCATCGCGCAGTCTTGTCATGCCCTCATCACCGGTCTTGGTATATATCTGTTTCATATTAGTTTCTAGTCCTTAGTTTTTAGTCCCTAGTTTCTTGTTGGCAACTGATATAAATGGGTGTAGCTGGCCAGAACATTCTTGTAACGGATGACAGGCGTTGGCACGGGTTCTCCCTTGGCATTATAGACCTGAGCCACCGATCTCGGAATCTCGCCCAGGAATTGCGTGTAGTGGAACTCATGCCCTCGGTATTCCTCGCCGTCTAGTGTAAAGCGGCGGTAACCCAGCGAGAGTTTGCGGTCTTCTTTGCGGGCGGTGATGCTGTAGGGCAGCACACCACACATGGGAAATCCGCCCTCATCAGTGACAATTATCTCGCACAGATACATCATGCCACCGCACTCGGCAATGATGCGCCCGCCACGCTCGGCATATTCTTTGATGGCACGTCGTGTCGCCTCGGCTGCGACCAAGGCATCGAGATGCTTTTCGGGATAACCGCCCGGCAAGTAGAGTAGCGACACATCGTCAAGGCAAGGCACATCACGCTCAGGATCAAAGAATGATACATTCTCCAACCGGTCGATATTCTCCTGATAGATAAAGGAGAACGACTCGTCGTTGCGAGCAATCAAAGTTCTAAGAGCCGCTGCCATTCCACATTCTTTTCAAGTAATTCAACCAAGAGTCTGCTTTCGGGTTTCTCGCTGAAATCCAGTCCCAAATAACGGGAGCCTTGCTCGAGTTCTGTTTTCTTGGGCAGATAGCCATAGCATTCAACCCCCAGGTCATCGCACACCTGCTGCAACATAGCAAAATGCCTTGCAGAACCCACGCGGTTGAAAATCACGCCGCTGATGTGCACATCCTTACGGAAGTTGATGAAACCTGACAAAAGTGCGGCCATCGAGTAAGCTGCAGACTTAGCGTCAACCACCAGCACTACTGGCAGGTCCAGCACGCATGCGATTTCAGCCGATGACCCTTTGTCGCGGTCATAGCCGTCAAACAGGCCCATCATCCCCTCGACCACACACACATCGGCATCCGCGCTATAGCGGTCAAATAATTCCCGCACATGCTCAGGCGTGGCCATAAACGTATCCAGATTGATACTCGGCCGTCCACATACCGCCGCATGAAACTTCGTGTCGATATAATCAGGCCCGCACTTAAACGGCTGAACCTTATACCCCTTGCGGGCAAACAACGCCATCAGCCCCCGAGCAATCGTCGTCTTGCCCGAGCCACTATTCGGCGCTGCTATCAAAAATCCACGTCCCATAGAACCTGCAAATTTACAAAAAAACTCCGAAAACCTATCGTTTTAGAGCAGTTAATTCCACTTGATAGACAGTGGATTATTAGGGGATACAATGTACCCCCCTTTTGTGGTATAACAGGGGTTTTCAACAATTATTACGGGATGGCGGTCAGTCATAAATCACAAAACCACAATACTTTAACGTATCATAACGACTCTTAAAGTACTGTCCGAAAGTCCCAACAGGATCACGCTTCCAATTTAGGCACTGGAATCAAGGTTTATCCCTTGTGTTTCAGCGCCTTTTTCATTAATATCATCTACATTTACACTTTCCTTTTAAATAAACGGCTCGCCATATAACAAGGTGGGGGCTGATAATTGCTGTAGTTGGCACCTTAAATCTTACGTCATTTTTAGGTATTGTGGGGCTCGGTGATTGGGAGTAATTTTATACTCCAAAATCACTGAGATGCAACTGATTAGATTTATCATACTGGCCTTATTGGCCATCAACATACAAGTCGCTGATGCACAGGCTTTGATACGTGGCACGGTGCTCGATGCCGAGACCTTGGAGCCCGTTATCGGTGCCACCATTACCGACGTCAAACAGGGGAAGGCCCTTACTGTCACCCAAGCGGACGGCACCTTCAGCATACCTAAAAATAATGAGGTCCAATTGAGGATTTCCTCTATCGGCTACAAGACACTGGTGAGCGCCCCCGTTGCCGACGGACGTTACCTGCTGCACGCCGAGGTGAGCCAACTGGGCGAAGTGGTCGTGACAGCCCAAGAGAACCGTGGATTGACCACATCGTCAAAAATTGAGAAGCATGCGATGGAGCACCTGCAGCCATCAAGTTTCTCCGACCTGCTTGAGTTGATACCCGGTGGACGTAGCATTGACCCGTCGCTGAGCGTGCCCAACAATATCCACATCCGCGAGATTTCCACGGGCAACAGCAACTATGCGACCTCGTCGCTGGGCACCAGTTTCATCATTGACGGAGCCCCCATCTCGACTGGTGCCAACATGCAATATCTTGCAGGTGCTTGGGATGACATGGCCACCAGCCGTGACAACACCAATGCAGGTGTAGATATGCGTGGTATTTCTACCGATGACATTGAGAGTGTGGAGATTGTGCGCGGTATACCATCGGTCGAATATGGTGACTTGACCAGCGGACTGGTGAAGATTGAACGCCGCCGTGGTGGAAACGACCTGAAATTCCGTTTAAAAGCGGATATGGGCTCCAAACTTTTTTATGGTGCCAAGGATTTTGAATGGGAAAAGCGCCACTTGACCTTGAATATAAGTGCTGATTATCTGGATGCTAAAGCAGACCCTCGCAACCGATTGGAGAACTACAAGCGAGTGACCTTCTCCACTCGATTGAGAAAAAGCTGGGAACACAAGGATTACAGCCTCACCTTTTCATCAAATATTGACTTTTCCAGATCGCTCGACAACGACAAGGAAGACATTGACCAGACTTATAGTGCCGAGGACTCCTATCGATCCAGTTACAACCGCTATGCCCTGCTGAACGCCTTGCAGTACAAGAGCAAGCAGAATTCCTGGTTCAAATCGGCAGAGTTGACGGTTTCGGCATCACTCGAGAAGGACCTGATTGAACGTACCCGCCTGGTGCAACTGTCGCGCATGACCGTTGCTCCCCTGTCAAAGGAAGAGGGCGAAAACGATGCGTACATCCTACCTTTTAAGTATATCGGCCATCACGAGGTGGATGGCAAGCCTGTGAATGCCTATGTCAAACAGAATGCCCGTCTGCAGATTCCCAACAATCGCCTATCCAACACGTTGCTGCTGGGTGCAGACTGGAACCTGGACAAGAACCTGGGGCGCGGACAGGTGTTCGACCCCCACACGCCAGTTTATACCAGCATCTCGTCTCGGGCACGTTCCCTCAAGGATATTCCCGCCAATCATCGCCTGTCGGCCTATGCCGAGGAGAGCCTCAAGTGGCCAACACCCATTGGAACGCTGGAGGCGACGGCAGGCATCCGAGGCACAATGCTGCTTAACCTGGACGATGCCTACACGATGAACGGCAAACTGTATTGGGACACGCGTGCGAATATCGGCTATTCGTTGCCCAAGATGTCGCTCTTTGGTCAACCGACATTCATCCGCATCGCGGGAGGCATCGGCCAGCACACCAAGATGCCCACCATGGAGCAGTTATTCCCCGACTTGCTCTATATCGACTTCATCCAGCTGAATTACTATCATGACAATCCCGACTACCGCCGCATCAACCTGATGACCTATATCGTCAATCCGCGCAACACTGCCCTGGAGCCAGCCCGCAACCTCAAGAAAGAGGTGTCGATTGATATTAACATAGGCGGCAACAGGCTGGCAATCACTGCATTCCGCGAGAAGATGACTTCGGGGTTCCGAATGCAGTCCTACTATCAGACTTATCAATACAAGCAATATGACGCCAGCGGCATCGATGCAGCAAGCCTCACGGGACAACCCAATCTCGATGACCTGCCCTACACTGTCATCAACGAATTGGCTGGCTATGGCAACTACACCAACGGCAGCATGACGCTGAAGGAGGGCATCGAGTACACCCTTGAGACTAAGCGATTCCCCGTCATCCTGACGCGCCTAACCATCAACGGTGCCTACTTCCGCACAACCTACGACAACTCCATTGTGGACTCTTACCGCCCCAGTCAGGTGATAGACAATCGGCAGATCCAGTACGTAGGGCTATATGCCAACGACGACGGCTCTGTGAGGGAGTCGTTCAACACCAATTTCACGCTCGACACCGATGTGCCTCGCCTCAAGCTGGGCTTCTCCATCTCGGCCCAATGCCTGTGGTTCACCACTTCCCAGCGCAAGGAGGTCAGCAACTATCCTGTCCAGTACATCGCCCCCGACGGCAGCATCCACGATTGGCAGGACAGCGATGCGGATGACATGTACCTGCGCTGGCTTGTCAGAGACTACACACCCTCGCTGTTCGAGAAAAACCGTGTCCCGTTCGCCATGAATGTCAATATGAAGGTCACCAAGAAGCTCTTTGACGACCGTCTCCACGTCGCCATGTTCTGCAACAAGTTGTGGGACTACACGCCCGACTATGACAGCCGCGGCACGACCATCCGTCGACATGTGAATGAATATCAAGCTATGAAACTGAACATCCTAACCCTGTTATTATTTGCACTCACCATGCTGCTCACCGCCTGCGCCCCAGTGGAAGACGATATTTTCACCACTGCAAGCATCACGGTCACAGCTGAGGGCGAAGAGTCCATCACCAGCGTCCAAGCGCAGGTGAAGCTGACCAATGTGAATACGCGTCAGGTCACGACAGTAGCCGACTTTAACGGTACCAGCGCGACGGTGGAGGTATTGCGTGGCGCTTATCAGATAGACATTGAAGGCGTTGCCACTTGCCTGTCGTCCGACAATGCCACCCACATGCGTCAGTTCCGCTGCCAGAGCGACTATGTGGAATTTATCAGTCGCGACATCAATGAGGTCACACTAAAAACCATCTTCCTCGACTGACATGAAACGCCAATCTTTGCTCATACTCATCTTCATAGCCATTCATGCGGCAGCTGTGGCATCCAATGCTGACACGGCGCTGGTGGAGCACACCTCGTTAGGTAGGCTGCCCATGCTGGAGGCTGTGCGCAACCCGGCCCTGCAGGGCATGGTTTATCAGACCCCGTACTCTCAGTTGGCGCTGGGTATCGACATGCAGCACCAATCCCAAGCCTTCGTCCCCGAGAAAGGCAACGGCTATACCCTGCCCTACCTCAAGGTGAACACTTTCCATCCATTGAACGGACATTCCACCGTGTGGGGCGAGGCCTCCTACATGACTGGCAAGATGCACGACATCAAGTGGAACTCTACCAGCGACTATGACCTGCTGCAGCCCTACATTCTCGCCGACACCTTGGGCGGTGACACAAGACGCGAACGTTACAGCGTCTCGGGAGGATATGCCACCAGCATCAGCAAATGGCTTTTGGGAGCAGAGATGCACGTCCGTGCTGAACAGGAATACCGCAGCCGTGACCCGCGCATGAGGGGTATCGTCACCGACTTGACCTTGCGTCTTGGCGGCGGTTACGACTTGGGACAGTATCGCCTTGGAGCCGCTGTTGAAGGCAATATCTACAAGCAGACCAACAGCGTCGCCTTCTACCGTGAGGAAGGTGTTATACCTGAGTATCAGATGACAGGTCTGGGTACGGAATACAGCCGCTTCTCGGGCGACAAGCGCAGCCTCTATTATGACGGAGGTGGTGTGGCCGTCATGCTGCATGCTTCCCCAATCAGCCAGAGCGGTCCCTATGCCGACGTCACCCTTGACGAGCACCGTTATCACCGCAAACTCGCTGAATTTAACTCTATGCCGCTCACCGACCTCTATTACGAGCACGTGGGGGCGACAATCGGCTGGAAACAAGAAAAAAATCACCGTCTAGCCGTGTTTGGACATGCTGACTATATCAGGCGCACGGGCAATGAGCATGTTGGCGGCACGTCCGATGCCCGCTACTTCCCTGTTATCGCTTGTTTGACAATGTATAACGGCCATATATTAGACACCTATGCTGGTGCGCTCTATGGCCGAGGCAACTGGAACGTCAACATAGCAGCGGGATATCGAGCAGTGAGTGAAGAATATGTCTATCCGCATCGGCAGATGGATGCCAGCCATGTTTATGGCAAACTGCATGGGCAGTGCTTCATCCGTCCAGCAGACAAATGGTTGCTGACAGTGAATGCCCATGCCTCCTACTATGCCAACACTGGCGACAAGTTGCAAATGCCGTTTGCCAACATAGATGCTGCTTTTATCCGCTTAATCCAGTACAAGCACCAATTCACTACAGCCAATTATACCGATTTTGGCGCCAAGGTGCGTGCCGATTACGCCATGAATCAGTCCCGCTATGGCCTCTTTGCCGAGGCTGGGGG
>ONIL01000049.1 GCA_900317835.1 uncultured Prevotellaceae bacterium
GCGATTTTGTTGCCGTCAGGCGAAATGCTCGCATAACGCATCCACAATGGCGTGTCGGCCATCGCTGTCATCGCAGTCACCGCGACGAGGGAAAGCAAAATTTTCTTCATCATAAGATTCTATAAATTTGATTGGGTTTTATCCTGCAAATATAGATAAAAAGTCGGTACCAACAGGTACTTTGCGCTACAAATTATCTGATGAGGGGCAAAAAATGCCGCCTGCACAATGGTCATGCAGGCGGCTGATGGCAATAGGATGAGAAATCCTTAAGCTGAATGATTCTAAGGCTTATTCGTCTTCGTCATAGCTTTTCGCAGGCGAATCCATTAAACGCTGGAACATCTTTATGGTTTGAAACTTTTCGTTCGGCTGGGCACCTTGAGATTCCATCCAGTCGAGATATTTCATAATGAGTTTAGCAGTTGGGCCAATTAAGCTAAAGATATTCATGTCCGATGTGTCTGTGATCTTGCGAAAAGACTCATTGGTGTATAACTTCATGCCACAGTCAAAATCCTCGAGTGTCAACGTGCCATAAGCTGCATTCAAAGCTATCGTGCCTAAATTGTCATCGAGCCAGGCCTTGTATTTACCGAGTTTTGCCATCTCGCCAGTTATCTCGCCAGTTATCTCGCTAAAAGATAATCCGTCATATAGGCCCATTGTTTTTTCCTGGATACCACTTTCTTTCCACATCTTTTGGAATTTGGCGGCATAACCGGCATCGATTTCTGGATTCACTTGAATGTTCTCAGGTTCATCACCATCCTTGAGCAGTGACATGCATTCATCCGAAATCTGGGTCAACTTTTCATTCCACTCGTTCTGATGAGCTAAAAATGTCTGGAACTCGGGGGTCGCCACCATTGCATTGATAGTTTTCAAGTCGGCTTCTGTAACATTGCGTTCCTTCATCATGGGTTCAAACATGTCTGTCATCTGGTCCATAAACACCTCCTTGAAATAACGCTCGGTCAAGAAGTCAATGTCCACATTGCTACTCGGCACAAAAAAGGCTTCGTTCATCTCATGCAAGGCTGTCTTCATCTGGTCAGCCGGACCTAATACCGACAAGTAATCTTTTATTGCATCACGATAACTGTCCTGGGCATAGCTGCTTGCAGCAACCAGCATCAGTAGCAGCGCAATGAGAAATCTTATTTTTTTCATACTCACCTGTTTTAAAAAAATAATGAATATCCAGTTTTTTATCTTTATTAAAAAGCGAAGTGACGGAATCACTTGTCAAAATCCAAGTTGTCTAAATTAAACATTGACTTCATGAATTCTGCAGCGTCTTGGGGATCCTCGCTGAGCGTCGCGCCTTGTTCCTTCATCCAATCCATGTATTTGAGCATAAAAAAGCCGATTTTCAACTCATCATTATCTAATTTACCGAAGTTTTCGAGTTTACAATAGAACTCGTTGGAATAGAGTTTGGCGGCATAATCAAGGTCTTCGAGGGTCAAATTGCCGTAAGCGCTGTTCAGCAAGAGAGCGGACATGCTAGGGATCATCCAATTGGTAAAAGCCTCATGGGCTTCTTGCTTCTTGGACTCATCAGAAGATTCTTCATCCATCCTCTTCATCATCGCATCCAGCATATTCTTGGTGAAAGGCGAATCCAGAATCACATCCTTGAATTTGGCGGCATAGGCGGGATCGATATCGGCTTTGGGCTGAATGGGTTTCCCCAGGAGATCTGCCAATCCCCCACTGCTCCAATCCTTGTCTTCGGCAGGCTCATTGTCTTCATCCAGCATCATAAACGGCATCATAAATTCCGTTAAGAACTCGGCCATCCATTCTTGCTCATGGTCTGCAAAAGTCTTGCCCTCGGGCGTGGAAACCAGCGAAGCGACTTCTCTCAAATCTGCTTCGGATACGCCGATTTCGGTCATTGCGGACACATAGGAGTCTAACATGTCAGCTTCAAACTGTTCATCAAGATAGCGTTGTGTCAACTGGTTAATGTCCACCTGACCACTTTTCTTAAACAGCGCTTTCATATCTGAAAGGAGCGACTTCGTCTTTTCAAATTGGCCAATTGCTGTCAAGTATTCTTTAACGGCTTGGCGGTAACTGTCCTGGGCATAGCCGCTGGCGGCAACCAGCATCACCAGCAGTGCAATAAATAATCTGGTTTTTTTCATACTCACAAACTTATATCCTAATTTTATGCTTTTATCAAGAAACTGCAAAGCGAAGTGAAAAATCACTCGGCAGGATTTTAATCCCTTAATGTTGATATCGTCACTTACTCGTATTGAGAGAATCAAGCATCGACTCGAAGAATCTCATGATGGTGTTGGGGTCTTCGCTCGTCTTTGCACCCTGTTCCTTCATCCAATTCAGATACTTGAAATAAGCATGTTTGTTATATAATTTCTCCATATCAATGCTGCTCAGATCAAAGCTTTGGAATTTGCTATAGGTCTCGTTGGCATAAAGCTTGGCTGCATAGTCAATGTCTTCGATAGTCAAATTGTCGTAAGCGAAATTCAGCAAGAGAACGGGCACATTCTTGGTCATCCAATCTTTTACCTTTTTATTCGACGCTTGTAACTCGGGATTATCGGAAGATGCTTCATCCATCCTCTTCTTCATCATGTCTATCGTCAGCTTGACAGAAGGCGATTCCAACATCACCTGATTGAATTTATCGGCATAGGCAGCATCAATTTCCGGTCTAGGCTGAACAGGAGAGTCTAAAATAGACACGTAGCTTTTTACCTTGTCCATGTATTCACCAGGTTCCATCGGTTCTTCTAAAACTTTCATTCGCTCCATAAACGGTGTCATCAAATAGGAGGCGAACTCAATCATCCAGTCTTTGTAATGGTCGCTAAAGACCTTAAACTCAGGCGTGGAAACCAGCGATGACAATTCTCTCAAATCGGCCTCGGTCATGCCTTGTTCTTTCCACGCGAAGGCATAGAAGTCAATCTTGTCATTCTCATACTGTTCATCGAGATAGCGTTTTGTCAACTGGTCAATGTCCACTTTACCATCCCTATCAAACATCATACTCATCGTTGAGATGTACGCCTTTTCCTGATCAAATTGGTTTACTGCTGTCATGTAATCCATAACAGCCTGGCGGTAACTGTCCTGGGCATAGCCGCTGGCGGCAACCAGCATCACCAACACCGCGATGAGTAATCTTGATTTTTTCATAATGGTTATAGTTTAAAAGTTAATATTCTTTGGATTATTGGTGCAAAAATAATCATTTCCCTATGATAATCCAACATTTAATCCTATCTTATTCACAACAACATCAAAATTTCCAGTTTAAACACATGTATCACAAAAAAAGTTCCTAATTTTGCAAGTTAAACCATCTTTTATATAGATTAAAACAATGACCAAACGGTTTTTCATAGCGTTATTCTCCATGTGCATGATGGCTTTCAGCACGATGGCCGACGACTCTTTCGCCGAGGCGACCTTCGAGACCAAGAGCCATGACTTCGGAACCATTCAGGAGGCCAAGGGACCTGTGTCCTGCACATTTGAGTTCACCAACACTGGCGACAAGCCTCTTCTCATCATCGACGCCACGGCATCCTGCGGCTGCACCCGTCCTGAGTACCCTTCCAAACCCATCAAACCCGGCAAGAAGGGCAAAATCAAGGTGACTTACAGCCCCATCGGACGCCCTGGAGCATTCAAGAAGACCATCAAAGTCAAGACCAACGGCAAGGATCGCACCACCACCCTGCGCATTGAGGGTACCGTCATCCCCAAGAAATAAGTGAAACGCGCCCTCAACATAGCGACGTTACTGACCTTGCTGATCTCTTTGTCAGGACACGCCCAGCCACAGGCGACCTGGCTCGAGCGTCATCACGACTTCGGCGTCTTTATGGAGCATGACGGCAAGGTGCGGTGCCAAATGCGTGTCGCCAACACCGGAACCGAGCCCTTGATTATCGTTAAGGCGCAAGCCGGCTGCGGATGCACAGGCATTCACTATCCCGAGGAACCTATCCAAGCAGGTGACACCGCTACAGTGGACATCACTTACAATCCATCAGGACGCCCCGGCCAATTCACCAAACAGGTGCTCATCTTCACCAACACCGTACCCAAACGAACAATACTGGAAATATCGGGCAACGTGATTCCCACGGCAGCGACGCTCGACGCGCAATATCCGTTACAGGCCGGATCGCTGCGCATCAGTCAACAGAGCATCCCCTTCGGCGAACTCGTCAAGGGCAAGAACAAGTCACTGTACCTGAGTGCCTATAATGCCTCGACCGACACATTACTGGTGACGGTTGCCGGCGCAAAACCCCACATCAGGCCTGCTATCGTCCCTGACACCTTGCTACCCGCCCGTGTCACCGCCCTGACGGTACAATACATCTCGGGCCAAGCGCCACAATGGGGCCTGAACACCGACACGCTGACATTGACCTGCCGACCGCTGCACCTGCCCTCAACGGCTATTGAAGGCAGTGCTGATGTCCATGTAATGGCACGGGTGATCGAGGACTTCAGCGGCATGAGTGACAAAGAGCGGCTCGACGCACCCATCGCACGCGTGGACTGTGGCGACCGCATTGATTTCGGCACCATGACACGCGGCGAGACCGTCACCCGCACGTTCACCATCACCAACAAGGGCAAATCACCTCTCGCTATCCGCCGTGTGTGGGTGCCCGGCAGCGAGGGCGTTACCGTGAGCTGCGACCGCAATGAGATTAAGCGCGGCAAGACGGCACGCGTCACCGTGACTGTCAATACCGGGCTGGTGCAGGACAACCTGTTCAACGTGCCGCTCACGCTCATGTGCAACGACCCCGAGACACCGCGACAGACCATCCGTCTGGTCGGCATCATAGATACACTGAAAACTGACAACTGAAAAATTGACAACTAAATAATGGCAAAATCCAAAATCGTACAGCATACCGAGGAATGTCCTTCATTGCAACATCCCGAGAATGACGATCAGTACACCGGACTGCAAGTCAATAGCGGCGTGGAGCAACCGCCCATCGTGAACCCCTACCTCAAGCGCAAACGCAAGCCACAACTGACGCCCGCCGAGTATGTCGAGGGCATCCGAAAAGGCAATCGCGCCGTGCTGGGACAGGCAGTGACACTGGTCGAGAGCCGCAATGCCGAACACCAGATCATTGCCCAGGAAGTGATTGAGAAATGCCTCCCTTACACGGGCAATTCGCGCCGCATCGGCATCACTGGCGTTCCAGGAGCAGGCAAGAGCACGTCGATCGACTCCTTCGGCATGCACGTCGTCAAGCAGGGTCACAAACTGGCGGTCCTGGCAATCGACCCCAGCAGCGAGCGTTCCAAGGGCTCCATCCTGGGCGACAAGACACGCATGGAACGGCTTGCACTACAGCCCGACGTGTTCATCCGCCCTTCCCCCTCAGCAGGTTCACTGGGTGGCGTGGCACGCAAGACGCGAGAGACCATCGTGCTGTGTGAGGCGGCAGGCTATGACACCATCTTTGTCGAGACCGTTGGTGTGGGACAGAGCGAAATCGCCGTTCACTCGATGGTGGACTACTTCCTGCTCATCCAGCTCGCTGGAACCGGCGACGAGTTGCAAGGCATCAAGCGCGGCATCATGGAGATGGCCGACGGTATCGTCATCAACAAGTGTGACGGCGACAACATCGAGCGCGCCAACCTGGCGGCAGCCCAATTCCGCAACGCGCTTCACCTCTATCCCCTTCCCCCCAGCGGCTTCCTCCCCGAGGTCATCACCTACTCGGGCTATTATGACCTCAACATCGAGGGCGTGTGGGACATGATTGACCGCTACTTTGCCCATGTCAAGGAAAGCGGTTACTTTGATGAGAAACGCCATGAGCAGGAACGCTACTGGATGCGCGAGACCATCAATGAACAGCTGCTGGCCCGCTTCTATTTTGACCCCGAGATTGAGCGGCTGCTCTCCATCAAGGAGGACACCGTGCTGGCCGGCAAGCAGACTTCGTTTGTCGCCGCCAGTGACGTTCTCAACTTCTATTATAACAAAATCATCAACGAACATAACCAATCATGAAGAAGTTAACGATTATCTTGTCATTGACCATTGTGGCCCTGTTCTGCTGCCAGTGCGCGACATCCAAGCAGTATAGGCAAGCCATGAAAGGGGCCAAGTCAATTCCATTCAAGACGCTGGAAAACTACTACGTCCGCAACGATGTGAAGCACGACCAGCTGCAGCGGTTCATCTTTGACAATCAGCAGGATTTTGATGCCGTGTTCGGCCCAGCGGCCCTCATGGGCGGTCTGCCCACCGACATCAACTGGAAACGGCAGTTTGTCGTCGCCGTCCTGCTGCCTGAGACCAACCGTCCCACCATGGTTACCCCTATGGATGTGAAACAGAGCCCTGGTAACATCATCTTCTATTATCAGGTGAACCGCGGACGCAAGACCAGCTACACGTTGGTACCATTCGCTGCTGTCGCGCTGGACCGCTCGGTCGATCCGCAGCAATTACAGGTTTTCTATATCGAGAAGTGACATCATGCAGGGACAACAATTCTGTTACCGCTATCCTCATCCCGCAGTGACGACCGATTGTGTCGTGTTCGGGTATGATGGACTGAAACTCAACGTGCTGCTTATCGAGCGGGGCGGGGAACCCTACAAGGGCTGTTGGGCCTTTCCGGGCGGTTTCCTGAATATCGACGAGGATGCTCCTGACGGCGCGCGGCGGGAACTGCTTGAGGAAACGGGCCTTACGGTCACAGCTATCGAGCAACTGGGCGCCTTTGCCACCCCCGACCGTGACCCGCGTGAGCGCGTCATTTCAATTGCCTACTTTACCCTCACACGCGTCCAGGATGTCAAGGGTGGTGACGATGCACGGGTGGCGCAATGGTTCCCCATTCACCAGTTGCCGCCACTGGCTTTTGACCATCAGCTGATGTTCGAGCAGGCCTTGCAACGTCTGTCCGACTGCCTGAAACTCAAAACAGGTAACTTTTTCAGTGGCGATTTCTCCTACGAGGAGATCGACATGATCTACTTTGCTACCCTCTCCAAGCGATAGTCGCTTGCTGGAATAAAATCGTTAACAAGTGCTAATATTCACAGCAATAGGTATTATTGCTGTGAATATTTGTTAAATTGTGGCCGTTTTGTGTTCAAAAATTATGTTGTAAAACATATTTAGCATTATTTTTGCACTGGTTTTTCATGGTAATAGTTTTTAAGGTTATGAAAATCCAAGTGTCGAGAGACAGTTGCTTTTTCAAGATTGTTTTAAAAAAGGTTTATGTTAATGGTATTAGAAGGTTAATTAGTTAAGCAATCCCCGACGTGAGTCGAGGATTTCCTTTTTTTATGCCCAAATTTCATTACCTTTGCGGCGAGTAATCACCATAACGACAATCATGACAATGAAAAAGTTTCTCTTTTTAGCCCTCGCGCCTATCGTGGCTGCAACCATGTGCTCCTGTGGGTACCATAGCTCGAGCTCACAAGAGCAAGAGCAAGATATCGACAGCACCTTGTGCCAGTTCAGCAACATCAAGGTGGAAAAGATGTTCTCCTACTACGATGAGGAGCGCGACACGCTCTACTTTGACAACACGTTCACGGCATTTTGGCCCGAGGTCATCAACGGCAAGCCCTGTCCCGAACTGCAGCAGGCCTTGTTCCGTGCCATGACCGACAGCGCCGAGCTCAACGAGCTTGACATGGTCACCGACTTCCTGCTCGATCCCAGCAATTACACTGACTATGAGAGCGAACGCCTCGTGCCCGTGGAACGCGTCCAGTACGGCGAGAACAAACTCTCGACAAGCGAGGTGAAAGTGAATATGGAAAGATTGACCGATCGCTTGCTCACCTACCACCTCGGCACCTATTCCTATCTGGCAGGAGCCGCCCACGGTATCTATGCCAACAACTATGTCACCTATGACCTCAAGAACGAGAAAGCCGTTGCACTCGAGGACATTATCGCCGACACCACCCTGTTGCGCAACACAATCCTTAGAAGCATCAAGCATGAATATGACTATGACAAGGACCAGTTGTTCATCCCCGACAACGGACTGCTGCCCCTGCCACGGGATTTCTTCATCGACGGCACGGTGCTTCACGCGGTTTATCAGGTCTATGAGATCGCCAGCTACGCCCAGGGTTCCATTGACGCCCCAATCTACCCCTTCCTGCTCAAGCCCGAGGAGATGAAACGCCTCTACACCCCTTACGGCCTAGAACTCCTCGACTACACCGAGTAATTGCCTCTTGATTAGTGGCCTGTCCACTGTGCTGCGGCTCTGCCGCGGACATTTTAACACCCTAAAGTGTGAAAATGCAGTTTTTCTTTTTGAGGTTGCAACTTTTCACCCTTTGTAGTGCGTCTATAGGGAAAACGGTAGGATAATTTCGCTACCGGTAAGATGATAACTCAATAAAACCTATAGACAATGAGAAGATACTTTTTCACACTGATGATGGCGGTGCTCGTGGTGGTAACGGCTACTGCCGACTCATTTACAGGCAAAGTGGTCGATGAAGCGGGCTTGCCTGTCCCGTTTGTCAACGTGGTACTGCTCAATGCCAGTGACAGCGCCTTTGTAGCAGGAACCACGACAAGTGATGATGGAACTTTCAGCATCACCGGCAATGCAGCAAAGCCGATTATAAAGATTTCCTATCTAGGCTACAAGACAAGACTGCTCGATACAGCAGGCAGCGACTTAGGCACCATCGCACTGGAGCCCGAGGCAACCATGCTGGACGAGGTCATGGTCAAGGGCCAGCGTCCTGCCTTCAAGTTGACCACCGAAGGTCTCAAGACCGAGGTGGAAAACACGTTGTTGAGCAAGGTGGGCTCCGCCAAGGCGGTGCTTGAAAACCTGCCGGGCGTGCAGCGCAAAGGTGGCGGCATCGAGGTCTTCGGCAAGGGCACACCGCTCATCTACATCAACGGGCGCAAACTGCAAAACACTACCGAACTGGACCAAATCAGCAGCGAAGACATCCAGAGCGTGGAGCTGATTACCAATCCTGGGGCGAAGTATGACGCCACGGTCGAGTCGGTCATCCTCATCAAGACCAAGCGCCCCCAGGGCGAGGGCTTCAGTTTCAACACTCAGGCCAGTTACTTTGTGGGCAAGGGTCCTGATGCCACATTGGGCTTGAACTGGAACTACCGCCATCGGGGGCTGGACGTGTTCGGCAGCGTGTGGTATAACGACTACAAGTGGATTGAGAACGACGATTTCACCCTTGATGTCGATGCCGACACACTGTGGCGCATGGACGAGCATTCCGACTTGAAGAGCCACAGCAACTTGCTCTACACGTCTGTAGGCATGAACTACATCTTCAACGACAATCACTCGGCAGGATTCAAATATGACACCCAAGCCAATTTCCTGAACCGCACTCGTGGCACCTTCACGGCCGATGTGATGGTCGATGGCGCCTTCTACGACCACCTGGACAACAAGATACACATGTCCAGTAAGTCCAATATGCCTCACACGCTCAATGTGTATTACAACGGCAAGGTGGGCAGCACTTCGATAGACTTCAATACCGACTACGTTTTCTACAAGGACCGCAAGAGCCAGTTCAACGACGAGGTAAGTCAGGAGCAGCAGAGCCGCACCGTGACCAGCAATAACGTGGTGCGCAACCAGCTATGGGCTTCCAAACTCGTGCTCTCGTGGGCATTATGGGGCGGCAATCTGCAAGTGGGCACCGAGTTGGACCACACGCGCCGCAACGATGACTACATCAACCCCGAGCAGGTTGTGCCCACGTCCTACAGCGAGCAACGGGAACGCAATATGATCTTCTTTGCCGAGTACGCCCATCCGCTGCCCTTCGGTCAAGTGAAGGCGGGCCTGCGTAACGAGAATGTCACCAGCAACTACTACAACCAGGGTGTGCACATGGCTGATCAGAGCCGCAAGTACCATCACCTATTTCCCAGCCTGGGGTTGACGGCCCGTGCTGGCCAGATGCAACTGATGCTCAACTATGCGATGAAAATCCAGCGCCCCTACTACTGGGAACTGCGCAACGCGGTCACCTATGCCAACCGCTTCACGTGGGATGGCGGTAACCCTTACCTCAAGCCGGCCATTAACAATTCGGTGTCGTTCATGGCGATGTACAAGTGGGTGAACCTGATGCTGGACTACAAGCACAACAGCGACGTGAATGTCAATGTGGCTCACGAGGTGCCCGGCAGCGAGGCCACCACCCTGATGACCAAGGAGAATGTCGATCACAAGGACGCTATGCGCCTAATGCTCACGCTCTCGCCGCGCTTTGGACTTTACCAGCCGTCGCTCACGCTGGCCATGATCAAGGAGTGGATCAAGATTCCCTCACCCACAGGCTTCATCAGTCCACACGACCCTATGTTTCTCGTGCAATTCAACAACAATTTCCAGCTGATGCCCACCTTGACGGCCAATGTACGCTTTGACTTCACAAGTAGTGGTGATATGGAGAATGTGACACTGGTTAAGCCGGCCTATCGGCTCGACATCGGGGCCACCAAGACCTTCCTGAACGATCGCTTGTCGATTCGTCTAGCTGGTGTCAACCTGCTGGACTCGCAGGAGCACGTGAAGCTGCGCTTCGGGTCACGCAACCTGCGGCAAAATATGCGTCGTGATTCGCGCGAGATCGAGTTTACCGTCCGTTACAAGTTCAACGCCGCGCAAAGCAAGTACAAGGGCACCGGTGCAGGCGCCAGCGAGAAGGAACGACTATAAAACACTGCTTCATCTTTCAATATCACGCCATCAGATGCTCTGATTTATCTCAATTGACTATTATTTACAGCGTTGATATTCAGAATATTAATAGATGGTGTGATATTTTTTGAAAAATTTCTTGAAAAATCCTTTGTCAGTTCAAAAACTTGCAGTACCTTTGCAGTCGCTTTGGAAAAGAAATTTCCCGTAGCATTCACATGATGGTGTGTTAGTTCAGTTGGTTAGAATACCTGCCTGTCACGCAGGGGGTCGCGTGTTCGAGTCACGTACACACCGCAGTGGAGAGAGGATTTGGGTGACCACGCTTCGGCTGGTTGCCCATTCTTTTTTATGCACAGTGGCCTGCCCGGTAATGCCGAGCAGGCCACAATGCGTTAAGTACTATGCCACCATCCTGTGGCAGTTATCTCTTACAGTGGCTTGATGCTGATGGCGAAGCCGCCTCCGGCTGCACTGTGCAGTTTAAGGGACGTTTTGGCAGTCACCTTCTTCTTGGTGATAGTATAGGCCTGCGGATTGTTGCGGTAATCGGCATCCTTGCCGTCGGCATAGATAGTTGCCTCATATTTGCGGCCAGAATCCAGGAAGTCGAGTTTGAAATTGCTGTCGTGGGCGTTCTTGCCTGTCACGCAGCCGACAAACCAACTGTCGCTGTTCTTGTCCTTGCGGGCAATGGTAACATACTCCATCGGCTCGGCTTCGAGATAGACCGAGCGCTGCCAGTCGACGGGAACGTCCTTGATAAACAGGAAGGCGTCCATGAAGCGGGCGTAATTCTCGGGCAGGTCAGCGGCCATCTGTAAGGGGCTATACATCGTCACATACAGCGCCAACTGGCCACAGATGGTCGAGAGCACATGGGTCTGCTTCTCTGGCGAGAATTTGGCGATATCCATCTCAACGATACCTGGCGTGTAATCCATCGGACCGCCCTGCAAGCGTGTGAACGGCAGGATGGCAGTGTGGCCAGGCTGAGTGCCGGCAAACGCATGGTACTCGGTGCCCAGGGCGCTCTCGTTGCCGATCAGGTTGGGCCAGGTGCGGCACAAACCCGTGGGGCGCACTGCCTCATGGGCATTGACCATGATGTGATGCTTGGCAGCCAGTTCCACGCAGTACTGGTAATGATTGACCATCCACTGGCCATAGTGATGTTCGCCCCGCGGAATGATATTGCCAACATAACCCGACTTGACCGAATTATAGCCATACTTGTTCATCAGCTGATAAGCCGCTTCAAGGTGGCGCTCATAGTTGCGTGCGCTGGACGACGTCTCGTGGTGCATCATCAGGCGCATACCCTTGCTGTGGGCATACTCGTTAAGCATCTTGATGTCAAAGTCGGGATAAGGTGTCACGAAGTCGAACACATAGTCCTTGCTGTTGCCGAACCAGTCTTCCCAGCCTTCGTTCCAGCCCTCGATGAGCAACTGGTCAAAGCCATTCTCGGCGGCAAAGTCGATATAGCGCATCACGTTTTCGTTGCAGGCACCATGTTTGCCGTTAGGTTTCAATTTGGTGTAATCGGTCTCGCCCAGTTTCACCGACGGTAACTGGTCAGTATAGTTCCATGTGTTCCTGCTGGTAATCAGTTCCCACCATACGCCCATGTATTTCACGGGCTTGATCCATGAGGTGTCCTCAATCTTGCACGGCTCGTTCAAATTCAGAATCAGTCGGGAAGCCAACACCTTGCGGGCATCATCAACAATCATGATAGTGCGCCAGGGCGTGTGGCACGGCGTCTGCATGTAGCCCTTGTTGCCCTGGGCGTCGGGCGTGAGCCACGATTCAAACACCATGTTCTTGTCGTCGAGATTCAGATGCATGCACGGATAATCGACCAGCGCGGCCTCGTGCAGGTTGATGTAGATGCCGTCATCGGTCTTGAGCTGGAGCGAGGTCTGCACGCCGGTGTCGCTGAACTGCTCCTGCGACGCATTGGGCGTAATTGTGCCCGGCAGCAGCCCCCTGATCTCGCTCAGGCGCGAGCAGGTGTACTGATACTCCTGCGTGTCGTAGTCGCCGGCAATCCACCAGGCCGTCACTTCGCCAGGCATGGCAAACTGGGTGTGTTCCTCCTTGATGACAAAGTAAGTGAGGTTTTCCTGCTGCGGGAACTCGTACCTGAAGCCGATGCCATCGTCATAGACACGGAAACGCACGATGATATAACGGTTCAATTCCTCCTGGAAGAGGGACACCGCCATCTCATTATAGTGATTACGTATGCTGCTCTCCTCGCCCCACACAGGTTGCCAAGTCTCGTCAAATGACGAGTAACGGGCCGTCATCATCGAGAACCCGTCGAGCAACGAATTCTGATTCATGACCTGCTTGTTGTCAAAGTTATTGAACTCACCATTTCCCTTGACACTGACGAGTTCCAGCCCCAAGCGGCTCTCCTTTATCACCTGCTTGCCCATGAACACGACATCATAGACCGGAATACCGCCCTCCTTAACATCAAAATTAACACAGATATTGCGATCGGGTGAATACACCGTCTCGACACGAGCCGAAACGCTTAGCGGCATCACCAAGGCCATTACAGCCACTAAAAAACCTGAGAACCTCATAACTTAACGAGTATCTATTTGGTTACTAATTCATTCTATTGAACTCGCTAAGGTAATACAAATTGCCCATTCATCCATCAATCCCTCCTAAAAAAATGCCCAGTTATAGTTTCAATAGATTTTATAGCTGCTATAGCCTCTATAGTATCTATAAAAAACGAGAGGCGACATCATTGCTGACATCACCTCTCTTAGGGGGCGGTTACCTACTCTCCCACTTTCGCAGTACCATCGGCGTGGTGAGGCTTAACTTCTCTGTTCGGAATGGGAAGAGGTGGGACCCTCACGCT
>ONIL01000048.1 GCA_900317835.1 uncultured Prevotellaceae bacterium
TGGGCATCCACATCCTCAACGAGTTGCTCACAACCCACGATGGCCACATCTACTGTCCGCTGCGCATCCATGGGGGCGAAGACCCGATGCGTCGCCTCAAAACCATGTTCTTCTATTATTTCGGAGAGACCGAAGCGTTTAATCGTATCGACGAGCGAGTCTCAGCATTCGCCGCAGAGGTCACCCAGCCCGGAGCCCTCGACTCCTTCGACGCTAGGAGTCTCACCGTTGTCAATTGCGTGGCCAACGTGAAGCATTTCTCGGCCGGCAACGACATTGAGCTGGTCAACATCGAGAGTGTGCGCCACCTCATCGCCTTCTGTCTGCGCACCGGTTCGCGCCTCATCCACATTTCTACGACCAGCATTGCTGGCCTGAGTGTAGATGGTGTGCCAGGGCCTGACGTCAAGCTCTATGAGCAGGATTTGTGGCTCGGCCAGAACATCGATGCCAACAAGTACGTCTATTCCAAGTTCAAGGCCGAGGAACTGGTGCTCGATGCCATTTATCATCATGGTCTCGATGCCAAGATTATGCGTGTGGGCAACCTCTCGGCCCGTCAGAAGGATGGCGAGTTCCAAATCAACTTCAATACCAACAACTTCCTGGCATTGCTCCGGGCTTACGTCATCATCGGTATGGTCCCCTACGAGGCACTCAGCGAGTCCTTCGAGTTCTCGCCCATCGACGACGTGGCTCATGCCATCATGTTGCTGGCTACAACACCTCGAGAGTGCACCATCTTCCATCCTTATAACATCCACCGCCCGTTCCTGGCCGATATTCTGAACGGTTTTGCCGATGCCGGAATCACATTGAAGCGTGTGGAGAAGGCCGAATTTCAAGAGGCCTTAGAGCGGATGATGGACAACCCCGACCTCGTCACGCTGCTGCGTCCGCTGATGGCCTACAACCTGAGCAGCACCCACCAGATGCGCTGGATAGAAGCCGACAACAACTACACCACTCAGGTGCTCTACCGCTATGGTTTCCAGTGGCCTACCACCAATCGCAACTATGTTCACCGCTTTGTAGACACAATCATCGGTTTTGACTATTTCTAAGGTCAGAATATCGTACTGCAACTCTGAATAAAAACAACTCAAACAACGTTTACAACTATCTTATCATTAGTTGTTTAAGTTGTTTGAGTTGTTTTTATTTTATGGCATCTGAGTGCGGCCACGCCAAGGCGAGGCCCTACAGATGCAGATGATGACGGGGCCAATGACGACAGGCGGGAACAATCGCTCCAACAGGCGGCGTCCCTGCCACTTGATGAGCGCCGACATGACGAAATAGACTAGCGCAACACCCATCATGCCCGCCAGCGTGCCTGGCATGCCCCACTGCTTGGAGGCCGATATAATGGGGGCGATAAAGGCAAAACTAAAGCCTAAAAAAAATGGGCACCTTTCCTTTGGTGACCATGTGAAAAATAAAAGTGCCGATGCCGGCGGTGAATAGTGCGGTGGCGGGGTCAAGTCCCACAAGCAAGGGGACGAGGACGGTAGAGCCAAAGGCAACGAAAAGGAACTGAATGCCTACAATCGTTTTTCGTGCAACGGTTAGATGGTTGGTTTCCATTGTTTTACTCATGATTGAGCGTCTCGTGATTAACTTTTACCGTCACAAAGGTAGTTCAAGTCAAGCGGATAACAAAACAGTTTTTTGTTTTTTACCATCATTTTTCTTTGTCATTACTCTACCGTAACACTCTTGGCCAGATTGCGCGGACGGTCAACGTCCTTGCCCTTGCACACGGCGATGTGGTAGGCCAACAGTTGCAGCGGAATGCTGGCGATGAGTGGCTGGAAGCATTCTATCGTGTCGGGCAGTTCGATGACATGATCGGCAAATTGCTGTATCTGCGTGTCTCCTTGCGTCACCAGTGCCGTCACTCGACCTCCACGGGCACGCACCTCCTGGATGTTGGAAATAATCTTCTCATATAGTTTATCTCGGGTGGCTATGACAAACACGGGCATCTCTGAGTCGATGAGAGCGATGGGACCGTGTTTCATTTCGGCGGCAGGATACCCCTCGGCATGGATGTAACTGATTTCCTTGAGTTTCAATGCCCCTTCAAGGGCTACGGGGTAGTTATATCCTCGTCCCAGGTACAGGCAGTTCTTGGCGTAGGTGAAGATGGGTGCCAGGCGCTCGATTTGCTCATTGGTCTGGAGGGCCTGCTCCATTTTGTCGGGAATGCGGGTGAGTTCGACAACCATGCGCTTGTAGGTCTCGTTGTCGATGGTCTGTTTCTCACGTGCAATACTCAGGGCAAGCATCGACAGCACGGTGACCTGACCGGTAAATGCCTTGGTCGAGGCGACCCCGATTTCAGGCCCCACATGGATGTAAACGCCCGTCTGCGTCTGGCGAGGGATGGAGGCGCCGATGGCGTTGCACACGCCAAATACAAATGCGCCAGCTTGGCGCGCCAGTTCGATGGCTGCCAGTGTGTCGGCGGTTTCGCCGCTCTGTGAGATGGCGATAACGACGTCATCGGGCATGATGACAGGGTCGCGGTAGCGAAATTCCGAGGCATATTCCACCTCGACGGGGATGCGGCACATGCTCTCGATGAGTTGTTTCCCGATGAGGCCGGCATGCCAGCTGGTTCCGCAGGCAACAATGATGATGCGACGTGCCGTAATCAGTCGTTCGCGGTAGTCGATGACTGCCGACAGGGTGATGCGGTCGGCATCCACATTGATGCGTCCACGCATACAGTCGCGCATGCATGTCGGTTGCTCAAAGATTTCCTTGATCATGAAGTAGGGGTAACCGCCCTTCTCGAGTTGTCCCAGGGTGATGTCAATCTGTTTTACCTTGGGATGCTGGGTCTCGTTGTCCATGTTGACCACCTTCAACTCCTCGCCCAAGCGCATCACGGCGATGTCGCCGTCGTTGAGGTAAATCACGCGGTCGGTATATTCGGCAATGGGGCTTGCGTCAGACCCCAGGTAGTATTCTCCTTGTTTTCCCAGTCCCACTACCAGGGGCGAACTCTGGCGGGCACACACGATGGTGTCAGGGTGGTTGCGGTCGAGGATGGCGATGGCATAGGCTCCAATGACCTGGTGCAGTGCCACTTGCACGGCCTCGAGCAGTTCAATATTGTTGCTGAGCATGATGTGCTCGATAAGTTGAACCAGTACCTCGGTGTCCGTCACGCTCTTGAAGGAAATGCCGCGTTCCACCAGGTTCTCCTTCAGCGTCATGTAGTTCTCAATGATGCCGTTGTGGATGAGGGCCAGCCTGCCCGATGCCGAGTAGTGGGGATGGGCATTGGCGCTGTTGGGTTCGCCGTGTGTTGCCCAACGGGTGTGGGCAATGCCGGCGCATCCTGTCTTGTCCTTGTCTTCACAAAAGGATTCCAGGTCGGCTACCTTGCCTTTGGCTTTGTAAACGTTCAAGCCGCCATCGTTGTTAATGAGTGCTACTCCCGCGCTATCATAGCCGCGGTATTCCAGTCTTTTCAGTCCTTTGATTAAAATCGGATAGGCTTCATTTTTGCCTATATATCCTACAATTCCACACATGAATGATTAATTGATAGTTAATTGAAAAATGAGCAAATGACAGAATTTCTCTGCAATTGCTTTACAAAAGTACAATTAATTTTGAAACCAGCAAGCAAAATGCTATTAAAATGGCATTTTGTTGTCTTATTGTTCGCAAGCGCATCAGCGGCAAGTGTCTCTAAACTCATTGTAATCCGCTAATCAACAATACAATCTAGGCACATTTTGCTGTAGGGCCTCGCCTTGGCGTGGCCGATAACCAATGGCCCCTGATTTTAGGCCATGCCGGTATGGCTATTTGCAAGCCTATTACCGTCTGTCTCCCATCGGCCACGCCAAGGCGAGCCCCTACAATGCGGATGCCCCAAAAAGAAACTTAGCGCCTTGGCGTCTTAGCGTGGGGCATAGTGGCATTCCGATGCCATTCGTTTCATTCGTAACAATTATACGCGGATGCCAATTAGTTTAATTGGCGTAATTCGTAGTTTATTGTTTTGCGGTGTCAATCGTCGGTACCGAAGAGGGGGTCTTCGGGCATGACCATGACGGGCTTGGTTTCGGCGGCTTTGAGGATGTGCTGTGGCACGTATTTCTTGTCCACAACCAAGCGGAAGGAGTACTCGTTGAACCACTCGTTGGTCATGATGATGTATCCCTTGTGCCCACTGTCGCCACCCCAGGAGTTCTCCACCTTCCACTTGACGGGATTGCCATTCTCGTCAAGATCGACGGCGCAAATGGTCATGGCGTGCGTTGAACCGCTGTCAAACGTGGCAATGCGCTGGGCCTTGTCCATGGAGAACGTGGTGCCGAACAGGGTCGCATAGTCAAAGTTGTCGAGTGCGAGGTAGCCGTTGTCGCGATTGAGCTGTTTGCCCACGTCGAAGCTGGCATAGAGCTTGGTGGAATCCTTGAGCGAAGCGATGGCCATGGCAGCGATGTCCTCCATGGGGAGGTTGACGTAGCGCCAGTTGTGTCCGTCGTAGGTATGGCGGTCATATTCCACTTCGTAGGTCTTGTAGTATTCTCTGCGGGGGTCGTTCATCGCCATGATGAACGTGCCGTTGATGGGGCCGCCCACCGTCTCACGGTAGAATTCCTGCGGGGTGTAGGTGCGTGCGGGGCCTACGGCCTTGCCGTTCTTGTCGCGGAAAGCGTAGGTGAACGACTTGATGGGTTCGCCCAGCGTGAGCGAGAGCATGTTGTAGATGGTGCCCAGCATTTCGGTCTTGCGCTGGTTGATGGCTTTTTTGCTCTTTTTATCGGCGACCATCTGCCGCAGTTCCAGTCCGAATTCACGCAGCTTGGATGCGACGAGTTGGCTCATGCGTGAGGTGCGTTCAGCCGAGTAGGTCTCGGGCTGTGCCTCAACGGGCACGAGGCCGTATTTTTCGGCAAGGTCGGCTGCACCGCAGAATGTGCCGCCATCGTTCATCGGGTGGTGGAAGAAGAATTGCACGCGCGTGTCGTCCATGGGCTTGTCGGCGCAGTCGATCACGCCTTGCAGCATGAGGTTGGCCTTCTCGAGCTGGTCGTAGAAGAAGAGGTAGTCGTGAGAGAACTCTACGGCAATGGAGTCACCATGACGGCGCGCAAAGTTGGCGCGCAGCACGTTGAAACTGGAGTACATCCAGCATCGTCCACTCTGACGCTGATTGTGGATCGACTGTTTGGGGGTCTCGATACTGAAATGCGTGTCTGTAATCTTGTTGTTGCGGTAGTTGCGGGCAAGGTCGTCGATGGCATTTGTAGCCATGGCATTGCTGATGGCCTTGTTTTGTTTGGCTGCCGATGTGGCGACAATCTGGCGCATCATGTCGGGACTGATACCTCCCTGAGAACGGTCTTGCGCTGAGCCGGCAAGGGCGAGACCTATTGCCAGAGCAAGTGTGATGAATTTGTTCATATTAAGTTGTGAAATGGTTTTTGGCGCGGTACATGGCCATTGCGCAGGATTAATAGCTTCTTAGACCGCAAAGGTAGTGCAAGTCGAGTGGAAAACAAAATTTATTTTGATTTTCCCGAGACGCCGCCTACCTTGCGCAGGGCGAACGGTAGTGCAAGTCGAGTGGAAAACAAAATTTATTTTGATTTTCCCGAGGCACCGCCTAGCTTGCGCGGGGCGAACTGGTGTGCATTCTTTTAATTTCCCTTTTTTTTTTGATACGGGTGCACTTCATGCTATTGTAGGTGCGTTCTTTGGCTGATTATATAGCAATGCATTCTATGAATTTATTTGCAAGATGAATATTTTTTGCTAAATTTGCGAGCAAAAATCTATCGTAAGTTTCATTTTATAATCAAATTCATCATTATGGGGAAGAAAACCATGTTTTTGCTTGCTGTGGCAATGCTCTTGCTGTTGCCTACACAGTTGAGGGCACAAGATTCGCCTCAGCGCCCCGTGGACTTGACCACCCGAATGGCCAGGACCACTCATGACGGATTGAGGAAAATCAAAAATCAACCCTCCAAAACGATAGTCGCTCCACAAACCGATGAGGCGACTGTACAAACGACGCCTGCCGACAAAAAGCGGGACGTCGTCATGAAAACTAAGGCTCAAGCAGCCGCTGCTGTGTCCAAAGTGAAGGAAAAAAAAGAAACAGCCATCAAGAGAATGGCACATCATCCTGCGGTGAGGCCCAGTCTAAAGAGTAACTGTGCTCCCCAGCGTGCTGGAGAGGTGGTTGACGATGATGGTGTGATCATTAAGCCAGCCGAGGGCCAGCGCAAAATCTACAACCGCTCGGGCAGTGCGCTGATTTATGACCCCGACGGCTACTCATGGCTGCTCACCGAGCAGTTCGGCAAGGTGCATGTCGTGTTCTGCGACAACGGCGATGTCTATATCAAGGACCTCATCTCCACCTATCGCAACAGCGTCTGGGTAAAGGGCTCCTTGAGCGGCAACACGATTACCATTCCCACTGGGCAACTCGTGAACTATGAGAGTTACGCCGAGGCGTCTTATGCCATCTATTGGGGCGTGAAGGTGGACGGCGACTATATCAGGGACGATGCACGCGACGCCATCACCTTCACCATCGACGGCGACCAGATTACGCTCGAGGGTTCCAACGAGGACAACATCATCGGCGTGTTCTATGAGTACGACGGCAATTCGTTTTTCACCTGCTTTGGAGACTATGAGAGCGTCTATACCTTTGACCACGACTTTGTGCCGCTCGATGTGGTGACGGTGACTCCGCCCGCAGGTTTGCAGACCGAGACGTGGTACACTCATGGCCATTTCTATGAGGGTTCGTCTGTTCCATTCCGTGGGCAGGTCAACCTGGGCTTTGATGGCGACGACGTGTACCTGCAGGGCTTGTTTGCCGGCTATCCTGATGCATGGATGCATGGCGTCATCAACGATGGTATCGTGACCTTTGGCGGCATGCAGGTGCTGGGCGAGCAGGGCGGCCAGACCATCTATGCCGTGGGTTACAACGGCGACATCCTGGTGTCCTATGAGATGGCCTATGACGAGGAGGGTGGGGTATTCACCTCACTCGTCGAGCTGCTTGCCAACGACAATGACGAGAATGTGAACTACGACATCTGGATCGAGGACCTGGCCATCAGCCGTGAGGACCCCTTCAAGCCCATCGAGGACTATCCTTACTTGAACACCTTCCAAACCACCGATGAACAGGAGGCCTTCACCATCATCGACGCCAACAGTGACGGTGATACGTGGGACTTCGCCTTCAACACCGAGGATAACTGGTTTGCGCGTTATACCTACAATGATTCCTTTGATGCCGACGACTGGCTGATTTCGCCCGCCTTCCACTTCGAGGCCGGTAAGCAATACCGCTTGACGTTCGACACGTGGAATAAGGGCTACGACGAGCGCATCGAGGTAAAGGCTGGTAGCGATGCCACCCCCGAGGGCCTGACCATCCAGGTTGTTGAGCCGACCGATGTGACCTGGGAAGAGCCCCAGCAACTGGAGGTCAAGATTAACGTGAGCGAATCGGGAACTTATTACATCGGTTTCCATGCCATCTCACCTGCCGACATGAACAAGCTGTTTGTGGACAATGTGATGGTTGACCTCTATGAGCTGGAGGCACCTGCTGCCCCCACCGACCTGACCGCTGTCCAAACCGAGGAGCAGCTCGAGGTGACGCTCAACTTCACGGCTCCTACAGTAAAACGCAACGGTGAGCCCTTGACAGCCAATCTGGACAAGGTTGAACTCGTGCGTGACGACCAGGTGATCCACACCTTTGAGGACGTGGCTCCTGGCGCAGCACTCACTTGGGTGGACAATAGTGATGACCTGACCATAGGTACTCACAAGTATTATGCAGTAGCCTTTAACGAGAAGGGCGCCGGTGACAAGAGCGAGCTAGTGACCGTGAAAGTCATTGTCATGCTCAATGTGCCCTATACCGCCGATTTGACCCTGCCCGAAACCTTTGACATCTTCACGGTGATTGATGCCAACGAGGACGGCAGCACCTGGAATTGGGATAACACTTACTTGACCAATTACGAATACAGTGCCGACAATGCGGCCAATGACTACCTTGTAACGCTTCCCATACAGCTCGAGGCACACAAGAACTACACGGTGCTTGTCAAGGTCCGTAATTCAGGTATTGACGAGCGCTTTGAGGTGCTCCTGGGTACCGAGCCCACGGCCGAGGCCATGACCACGACGATCATCCTGCCCACCGATGTCACCACCTATGATGACGAGGGCGAGGAGCACGAGGCGATGTTCTCGGTGAACGAGGACGGCAAGTATTACCTGGCTATCCATGCCATCAGCGATGCCGACGCCTATCGCCTCATGGTGAATTGCCTCAGCATCGACTTTGGTGCCGAACCCACGGCCCCTGCCGCACCTGCCATCAGCGTTGTTGCCGATGAACTGGCTGCATTGCGTGCCGAGGTCACGTTGACGGCTCCCAGTTATGCCATCAACGGCGATGCGTTGACCGCCAACCTGACACGAATCGACATCCTGCGTGACGGCGTTGTTGTCGGCAGCGTTGAGGATGTCGCTCCCGGCGCAACCGTGACCTATGTTGATGAACCTGATGAAGTCGGCTACCATACCTACCAGGCAATCCCCTATAACGAGTCGGGCAAGGGCTTGAAGAGCGAAAAGGTGATCGTCTATGTCGGCCCCGATGTTCCGAGTCCTGTCGAGAACCTCACTGCAGCCGATGGCGTCAACATCGTTGCCCTGAATTGGGACAAGGTGGGCAACACCGGCGAGAACGGTGGCCCCGTAAATCCTGCCACGGTCAACTATCTCGTGTGGAGCACGTTTGTCGAGGAGGGATGGACCGACTACTCCATCGAGAAGAATGAACTGCTCGCCACGCTCACCGATGCTGACGCCTACGACGTGCCCTTCGACACCGACGAAGGCGAACAGCGCATGGAGTACTGGATTGTGGAGACCAGAAATGAGGCCAACGCCGAGTTTGAAGGCCAGAGTTCAACAACGGGCCTGCTGGTGGGTGCTCCCTATGAGTTGCCGCTTGTCGAGGGCTTCACAGATGACGAGATGCATTACATGTGGGAGACCAACGGTACGGTTATGATTTCGGGTCAATCTACCGACGATGATGGCTCGTCGCTGGCACTGCTTACCGAGGAGGAAGGCATGGTGTTCTTCAGCTCGGGCAAACTCGACCTTGACGGAGTTGCTAACCCGACGCTTGTCTTTGACGTCGCCAGCCCCGACATCCGTTCACTGGCTGTCATCGGCAGTGTTGATGGTGGCGAGTTTACTGTCCTTCAAGACAACATCCCAGTGGGCAATTACTTCAAACAGGTGAAGGTGCCCCTGACGGCCCTGCAGGGCGGTCGCTACGCCCGCATTGGCCTCTTGGCTGAGTATGTCAATGCCTCCGAGATTGATCATTGGGAGGGTGAAGTCGTCTATCTTGGCGACATGCTCCAGGTGGACAATATCCACATCGCTGACTTGTATCAGCATGACCTGTCGATAACCGTTGCGTCTCCCTCAAGCGTTGTGGCTGGTAACACGGCTTCGATGACGGTTACCGTGACCAATGAGGGCGAGAATGCCGCTAACGGCTTCAGGGTGCTGCTCACGGCAGGTGACAAGCAGTTGCTGGATGTAACGCCCAACCAGACGCTGGCTCCCTTCGAGTCCTGGACCCAGACTGTTGATTTCCCGACTTCGGTACTTGACGAAGCTGGCGATGTAGAGATTGTGGCTCGCGTTGACTATGACATGGATCAACAACTCGCCAACAATGAGGCTCTGGCCTATATTACCATCGTCGAGCCCGCTCTGCCTGCACCCACCGACCTGGTTGTTGAGAAGATTGAAGGTGGCAACGATCTGGCCCTCTCATGGACGGCTCCCGATACTGAGGGCGCGATGCGTGTGACCGAGGAATTTGAGGACACTGGCACATTCCCCGAGTTCAGCTTGGGTGGCATCACTGACACGCAGCATTACGGTGCATTTGGTGACTGGTCGCTCTATGACGGCAACGGGGTATGGTGCTACAGCTTCACCGGCTTTGAGGTTCCCAACTTGGGTGATCCCATGGCGTGGATGGTCTTCAATTCCATGTATGAGTCATTCCCCGTTGAGGTGGGTTCAATCTATGAGCCCCACAGTGGCAACCAGTTGCTGCTGTCCACCTGTGTTTCCAGTGGTGATCCCATTCCTGGCACTGACCACTGGCTCATTTCACCCGAGTTGATGGGCAATGAGCAGGAAATCAGTTTCTTCGCTCGCGTGATTACGCCCGACTATGGCTATGAGACCTTTGAAGTGCTCTATTCGACTACCGATGACAATATCGATAGCTTTGTCTCGCTCGAGGAGATTTGGCTCGACGCCACCGACTGGACCGAGTACACCTTCACGCTCCCTGAGGGCACGAAGTACTTCGCCATCCGTCACACGGCTCAAGACATCTTCGGCCTCATGCTGGACGACGTCACCTTCGAGCGTGGTGCATCGGCTCCTGTGGCCTACAACATCTATGTCGATGGTGAACTGGTCGGCAGTACTCCTGAAACCACCTATGACATGCCTGCTACGGGCCTCTCCGACGGTAAGCACTCGTTTGCAGTGACCGCTGTTTATGAGGGCGGAAAGGAGTCTGCTCCTGCTACGGCTGTTATAGACATCGACAGTGGCGTCTACGAGATTACCCTTAATGGCCAGCCTGTGGACGTGTACACCATTGATGGCCGTCTGGTGCGCCGTCAGGCCACCAGTCTCGAGGGCCTGAAGGGTATCTATCTGATTGGCAACAAGAAAGTCTTCGTCAAGTAAGATAGGCGATAGATTCTGAACAACCTTTACCCGTGGGGGTGCAGCAATGACGCTGCATCCCCACGGGTATCTTGTACCGCCGCGAGAAATAAGGGGGCGTGGGGTGGGGGTGATATGGGGCGTAGAAGTCTTAACAAAACATAAAAGTGAATTTGTTAAGGCGTTGATTTGTCCAATTCTAACATCAAGGTGCGTAGCGAACATTTGGGGCGGTTCATTGCGGTTCGAAACATCGTTAGTAACTTTGCAACCGAAACGAGAGAAAAGTTAGTAAAACTGAAAATCAGAACAAAATATGTTACGAGACATTATTGTTGATCCATACTTTCCTGACTGCCCGATACGCAATATCCTGTCGCGCATCAGCGACCGCTGGTCGATGCTGATACTTTACACGCTCGACGGCAAGGACACGTCGATGCGGTATTCAGACATCCTAGCAGCGATACCCGACATCTCGCAGAAGATGCTCACCGTGGCGCTGCGCAACTTGGAGGCCGACGGGCTGGTGCTGAGGCAGGCCTATGCCGAGATACCGCCACGGGTGGAATACAGCATCACAGAGCGCGGCAAGTCCCTCATGCCTCACATCAACAGCCTGATTGAGTGGGCGCTGGCCAACTTGGCCGATATCTTGAACGATCGCAAGAAATATTCATCCAATAAAAACCATTAATCACATTTTACTACAATGAAACAGATTGAAAAGATTGCACAGGGTGCAAATTTTGCCGCTATCAACGTTGGCCGCATCAGCGAGATTATTGAACACGAGTTGCCCATGGGCCCGAACTTCACCATTCAGGGCAAGGTTTTCGGCGGACAGGCCGTTGGCGCTGCAGCCAGCGAGTTCTCTTTCCAGACGCTTGTTCCCGGACAGGACAGCGGTTTCCTTCACACCCACAAGACCCACGAGGAGCTCTACTTCATCCTGCGTGGCGAGGGCCAGTACCAGGTCGATGGTGAGATCTTCCCCGTAAGCGAGGGTAGTGTGATCCGCGTGTCGCCCAACGGCAAGCGTGCGTTGAAGAACACCGGCAACGAGGACCTGACGATGCTCTGCATCCAGTACAAGGCCACCCCGTTCACCGAGGCCGACAGCCCCATGGTCGACGGCAACATCCTGCAGGAGCCCCTCAACTGGTAAGGCTCGCTTGCTGAGATGGTGTGTCATAATAAGCGCCTAGAGCTTTGATCGGCCGCAAGGCCGACTAAAAAACCAGGAGCCTATTATGACACACTATCGCTAACCCATCACCACGTCGAGCACCATCATCAGGACGAAGCCGATGGCGAAACCGATGGTGCTGACATTGGTGTGCTGGCCGCTTGATGCTTCGGGTATGAGTTCCTCGACGACCACATAGAACATGGCTCCCGCGGCAAAAGCGAGCATATAGGGAAGAACGGGTAAAATCAGGGAAGACAGTAGCAATACCGCAAGGGCACCGATGGGTTCAACGGCACCGCTCAGCGAGCCGATGAGGAAAGACCGCCAACGGCTGTTTCCCGCCGCGCGCATAGGCATCGAGATAATGGCCCCCTCGGGTACGTTCTGGATGGCAATACCCAACGATACGGCTATGGCGCTGGCAAGTGAAATGTTTGTGACACCGCTGTCGGCACCGGCAAAGACTACACCCACGGCCATGCCCTCGGGCAGGTTGTGGATGGTCACCGCCAAGGCCAACATCGCCGTGCGGGATAGGTGGGAACGAAGGCCTTCGGGCTTGCTGCTCCCGAGATGCAGGTGCGGTGTCAACTCATCAATCAGCAACAGGAACCCGATGCCCAAGAGGAATCCTACGGCAGCGGGCATCACCGCCCATGCGCTACCTGATGTTTCCATCTCCATAGCGGGAATCAGCAATGACCAGACCGAAGCGGCCACCATTACCCCCGAAGCGAAGCCCAACAGTGCCTTCTGCAGCCTCACTGACATCTCGCCCTTCATCATAAAGACGAAGGCCGACCCGAGCATGGTGCCCAATAAGGGTATAAGTAACCCGATAACAAGTATGGTCATAACTATTACTTCGATGCCTGTTTCACGCCAGTGATGGCGGCATACGAGGGTTTCTTGCGGTGGATGGCAGTATCAATGAACCCCGCCTCGTTAAGCAACTTCTTCAGTTGCTCGGGCGAGTAGGCGGTCATGCCTTCCACCACTTCAGTCCACATCGAATCGCCTTCAATGACCTCCACCATAATGGCGAAACGGCCACCCGGCTTCAACACGCGTCGCACCTCTTGCAGACACCCGGGCATGTTGGGCCAGAAATATACCGTCTCGACAGCCGTCACGAGATCGAACATCCCGTCCTCGTAGGGTAGTTTCTCGGCAGATCCTTGGCAGACGAACACTTGCTTGTCGAGCACGGCGGCATTCACTTTGCGAGCTTTTGCCACGCTTTCCTCTGAAATATCTATGCCATAGACCTGTGCTCCGTCGCTACGCTTGAGCAATCTCTTCAGTGTCGCACCGCCACCGCAGCCGATGTCAAGCATTGTCCAGCCTGGCTGAAACTCCACAACGTCAAGTCCCCAGTTTGTCAGCGGCGCGTGACCAAAGTTCATGAACCGCAGCATCATTCTCCCCATCATCCCTCTAGGATGTGCACAATTAGTAAAGAACGTTTTTAATATTCCCATATCATTTTGTTTTTTAGTTGGCTGCAAATGTACAATGGGAATGACATTCATAGCAATACCAAAATATTGGTATTTTATTCGCTCTAATTGCCATATAAATAGGAGAAAACGTAACTAGGGACCCACAATCCAGCTTCCAATTAAATGTAGATGATGTTAAACAAGTCCAACTCTAATCCAGCTGCCATTGTGTGATTGGGGATCAGGGGGCCGTACACCTTGGCACTTCAAAGAAGGCTCTGAGCCCTGATTGCTATAGATGGGGTTTAAGCGTGGTTGGGGATATAAAGAAAAATGGAGACCATTGAAAAAACAATAGCCTCCGGTTTCCAAGACGCCCCATCGTTTTTTTAGGGCGGTTAGGATAAACGGCTATTCTATTGGTATTTGAATGATTGAAAGCCATTTCTCGGAGTCCTCCTGGTTCCAGACTCCATCAACGTAGCAGGTGCGGAACTGACCAACAGGCTTGTAACCATGCTCCTCTATGTAGCGGAAAGCTTCGATGTACGATTCGTAGAATCTTTCATACGGGCCGACGTGCTTCATGCAGAGCGCCTTGGGCACTGCGGGCAGACGCTTGAACTGGATGATGGCACTGTCCTCTCCCATCTCCTCTACCTGTTCGCAATACTCAATGTCCACGTCCGTCGGCTTGTAATCCCTGTTATGTTCAACAGTAAAGCAGTAGCCTGGCGGTGGGCACTTGCAACCGAGACGCTGCATCTCGGGAGCGATTATCTCTACACACATGGAGCCGATAGCGGCGTAGTCGGGAAGGACTTCACGATGACTTGCCACGATGATTTCGGGCAGTGACTGAATGCTGAATTTTTCCATTGTCTTCATCTCTTTGCGAGTGTTCCTCCAGTCGAGCAGTCGGTTGCGGCGGGTTATCAGTTGCTTCAGCTGCGCTTCCGTTTCCTTGATTTTCTCGGTCAGTTGCCGGATGCTTGGGATATGCGAGTTGTCCTCGAACAAGTCCTTGATCTCATCCAATGAGAATCCAAGGCGCTGCAGGTCGCGGATGGCTTGCAGCTTCTGCATCTGGTCGATGCTGTAGTAGCGGTAGCCTGTCAACTGGTCCACCTCGTCAGGCAACAGCAGACCCTTCTGCTCATAATGACGCAAAGTTTTTACTGTGACTTGCATCAACTGGGAGAACTCTCCGATTTTTAACCTTGTTTTCTTACTCATATCGCGCGATGTTATGAAGCAATTGCTAAGTGAAAGCAAAGTTAATGTGTGCCCTTAGGGACGAGTCAAGAGAAAATGACGATTTTAACATGACTTTAACAGATCGGCGCCCCCCAACCCTTCGCTCCCGGCCGGTAGCACTATGCAGTAATGGCGGGAACGAGAGATGAGATACATCGAAGCCAATTAAAGTCAAAGATACATATAATGCCTTCAATCAGAGCACGAAATGCCTTATCGGGAATTGTTGGACAAAGACAGGCCTACGCTAAAGATCAGGTTCACGTTGGACAATGTGCCACTGAGGTCCCAATCCTCACGATACTCGTCTGATGGTTTGTGATACCACACCGGCATGGGGTATTTATTGGGCTTGCTCATATCCACAGGATGGAGGCCGTTCTCCAGCACCACGGCACGCACTCCCTTTTTCACGAAATTGTAATGGTCGGAACGGTAAAACCAGCCGTCGGAGTTGTCGTCGTCGAAATAGATGTACCTGCCCTGGGCAGCAGCGGCAGCCACATAATAATTGTCTAAGTCGCTTTCCCCACCGCCCAAAATCACGACATCGCGCGTGAGCTCGGCAGGTCCTATGCTCTCAAAATTCAGGCAGGCCACAGTCTTGTCCATCGGTACGGCAGGGTAATCGCAGTAATATGCCGAGCCGAACAGTCCGCTCTCCTCCGACGAGGGGAAGATGAACAACAGGTCTCGACGCGGCTGGGGCATCTCTTCAAACTTCTTGGCGACGAGCAAGGCGCCAGCCATGCCTGATGCATTGTCCGCAGCACCGTTGTATATCGTGTCGCCGCGCTCATCGGCTTTCCCGATGCCCAGGTGATCCCAGTGGGCACAGAACACTACGGCCTCACCGTCCTGACCGCTCCCTCGAAGGATGCCGCCCACATTGCGGGTCTGTTGAATGCCGTAAGTCACATTCATCTTCACATCACCTCTCACATTCAGGGGAAAACTCTTGAAGCCCGGCTTTTTGGCATCAGCCAGCGCCTTGTCCATATCCATGCCGGCCGCAAGAAACAGCTTCCTGCAACCGTCCTCGTGCAGCCATCCCCTGACGGCCAATTCGCCTGCATTGCGCGTATCGGGATTATAGATGGCGAGATTATCACTCAGGTGGCCATTCACACAGACGTGCCACCCGTAACTGGCGGCTTCGGTATGGTGGAGCACAAGACAACCGGCAGCACCCTGGCGCTGTGCCTCTTCAAACTTATATAACCAACGACCGTAGTAGGTCATATTGCGTCCCCTGAAAAGCTGAGCGTCATAGAAGCCAGGGTCGTTGACCATGACGACCACGATCTTGCCTTTTACATCGATGCCCTCATAGTCATTCCAGCCGTATTCGGGCGCGTTGATTCCAAAACCGCAAAACACATACTCTGCCTTCTTCAGGTCAATTTTCTTGGTGGCGCGAGTTGTCCAGATGATCATGTCGTCGGGATAGCGAAGCACCGATTTCTTCTTCCCGCTCACCGAGAGCCTGCCACCCACGGGCTTGGCTGTAACTGCAATCATCTCAAAGGGCTGGAACCAACTGCCGTTGAAGGCAGGCTCCAAACCTATTACTTCCAACTGCTTGGCAAGATACTCCACCGTCTTGTCCTCATAGGGCGTCATGGGCTTTCTCCCGCCAAACTCATCATGGGCAAGCACCTTAGTCCATTCCCTCAGCAGCTGTTCGTCACTTCCAGTTCGCAGCTGCTCCTGTGTAATCTGTGCACTGGCAGCTGCCAATCCCATGGCGACAAAAGCGATTATCATCACCAACATTTTAGCATTCATTCTCATTGGCATCAATATTAATAGATATGGGTTGTTGGAAAGGACTTTTCCCGGGCACACCGCTCATGATGGGGTGCCAAATCAACTGATAGAAAAATCCCATGATTATAAGTCTTTAAATTTCCGCAAAGATACAAAACCTTTTTCTTTTGCCTACCCATGACGCCAAAGTAATTTTGTCAAGGTGGGGAGCCGCCCCCACCTCACGGAACCGCGCCGAGCGATCCCCTAAAAGGGAAACGCTCGGCTTTATTTCTTGCAGATACTATTTAGGATTTCTGCACCAGTTCACGCAACCATTCGATACCTTTCATTTCAGGATCTTTCAAAAAACTTAAAGGTAACAATAAAACCAATAATAATCCGCCCCCAAAAATGACTGTTGATATGTTTACTTTAAAAATGACTAGCATAATAATGAAGGCAATTATGAATAGTGCTTGTGTCCACTTCTCAATCTTTCTCTTTTTGTCGTAGATGGTTAAGAGTTCTTGTGCATCGTCCGCTTTGGCAAGCTTGGGGTACCAGATTATGCCGTGACACCCTGCAACTAAGAAAACAATACAACATGCAATACAGGGTAGCCAGTCCATATAGCCAGTAACTGCACCGAATATACACAATCCAGCAAGCACGCAAAAAATGACAAAGGTTATTGTGCTTGTTTTGGCATGCCTTGAGAAGTAGCTCTTGTAATTTTCAAATAGCTTGTTTCTTTCATTGATTAATTCTTGTGGTTCCATAATGTCTCGTATTTACTGGTTATTACTTTCACTCTTTAGACGCAAAGATACATCGAAAAGCTACATGAATCGACATCTTTTTTGGGGAAAATCTTGTGTCTTTTAACATTTAACATGGGAAACCTGCCTTTGCGGTAAATAAATTACCGCGATTGTGGTCGACGCCTCGGCAACGCTCAAGACTGCTTGGCGTTGCGCTCGACTTGCACCACAATTGCCACAAACTAAAATCGATAGAATATCTCATTCACATTGAATACCCAACTCTAAACCACAGGAAAAAAGGCTTGATTTTCACAGAAAATACCTAAATTTGCAACATGAACAGAATCATTTCATTTACAATAATGGTGATATTCACTTCACTGTTGTTTGGGGCCAACGCTCAAACAGAGTCAGACTTACTCGGTGTTTTTGGTAACAAGGCCACGAAATTACAGGGCAAAAAGTTACGGTATCGCGAAGTGCTAACAGCTCCTCAAGACACCGCTCAACCCATCCTGGTCATTTACCTGCATGGCGGTAGCGGCGGCGGAAGTGACAACAAGAAACAGATGAAGTCGCCTGCTGTTGGCAAGATTTACGATTACCTGAACGGGAACAACATCAAAGCCTATTACCTCGTGCCGCAATGTCCGAGCAACGCTTCATGGAACGGAGATGCACCACGGCAGCGCAGTCGTGGCGGTCGCCCATCGCCTGGTGAGCGTCGCCCTCGCGAGCCACAGCAATGTGAGGCCTACAACAAGTATGTCAAGGCTTTGGCCGATTATTATGTAAGAGAGTTCGGTGTCGATTCAACTCGCATCTATGTTTTCGGCTCGTCGATGGGCGGTCAAGGCGTTTGGTATCTGCTTGCCGACTATCCGGACTTTTTTGCCGCCGCCATGGTGGCCTCGGGAGGATATCGGGGATATAATACCACACAATTGGCTCGTACTCCCATAATTTGTACACGAGGTACGTTAGAAACGAGATCCGAACAAGTGAAGCAATTGATCGATGACATCAACCTGTTTGGAGGCAATGCCGTCTTCCAGCTACTGGAAGGGTTAGACCATCACGAAGCGACTTCTGCGGCATTCACTCCCGAAAGGATAGAGTGGGTGTTGTCACACCGAAGATCACCATAAATACCTATTTATTAAGACATACAAGAAAAAGACAATCAAGGTTAATAATCCCTTGAAAGCTTGCAGATCTGGAGTTTTTTCCGTATTTTCGCATCCTAAAACGGAAGATAACTAAAAACGTTGAATATTAATATGAACAATCGCATCACTGAGGGCTATATGCCCTTTATGGATTATCAGACCTACTATCGTATCGTAGGCGAACCTTCAGAGAAGGCTCCCTTGTTGCTGCTTCACGGCGGTCCGGGCAGTACACACAACTATTTCGAGGTGCTCGACTGCATCGCCGATACAGGTCGGCAAGTCATCTCATATGACCAGATCGGCTGCGGCAATTCTTATCTCGACGGGCATCCAGAACTGTGGACATTGAAGACATGGATTGACGAACTCATCGCCATCCGCGAACATCTTCATCTGGACGCCGTTCACATTCTCGGACAGTCGTGGGGCGCCATGCAGGCTATTGCGTATGCGATAGATCAGAAGCCTGCTGGCATCAAGTCGCTGATTCTCTCGTCTGGTCATGCTTCCAGTTCGCTGTGGGCCAGTGAACAGCATCGGCTCATCAAGTATATGTCGGCCGAAGATCAGGAGGCCATCAGACGGGCAGAGGCTACAGGGAAGTGGGACGATCCAGACTACTTGCGTGCCAACGAGCGCTATTTTGAGCTTTACGTGACCAGCGTCGATGAACACTCGCCAGAGTGTCTCAGACGCCCGAAGCGTGCTGGTTCAGAGGCTTACCTCTATGGTTGGGGCCCCAATGAGTATCAGCCGCTTGGCAGCCTGAAAGATTTTGAATATACCGACCAGCTGAGCCAGATATCCCAGCCGACATTGATTTGTAGTGGCACGCAGGATATCTGTACGCCCGTTGTCGCCGCCTCGCTCTACGAGCACATTCCTCACAGCCGTTGGCATCTGTTCCGCCATTCCCGCCATATGTGTTTCGTGGATGCTCATGAGGAGTATTGCGAGGTGCTTACCGATTGGCTGCAAGAGATGGATTGAGGCAAATTTTGAAGCCTTGTCAAGTGGTAAATTGTCGTTAATTAAGATAAATCGGAATTTAGGCGCAAGCCGAAGGCAGAGCCAAGTTTACATGAGCTATGCTGAGGCGAAGCCCTAAATGCCATGAAATGGAATTTATGGAGATAAAAGACAGACCTAATCCCAACGAGGCTTTTCCGAATCCGAAGATTCCAAGCCTTTGCTTCATCAAGAACGTGGTGAAGAACCCGCGTATCATTATAGGTGACTACACCTACTACGATGATGTGGATGGGGCCGACCAGTTCGAGAAGCATGTCACTCATTTCTATGACTTCATCGGTGATAGGCTGATTATTGGCAAATTCTGCGCTATTGCCAAAGGTGTAGAGTTTGTCATGAATGGTGCCAATCACAGGATGGACGGCGTGACGACTTATCCGTTTTATGTCATTGGTGGCGACTGGGGAAGTGCCATTGCTCCGGTAAAAGACGAATTGCCACTAAAGGGTGATACCGTTGTGGGCAATGACGTCTGGATTGGTCAGAATGTTACCATTATGCCAGGCGTTCATATTGGTGATGGAGCCATTATCGGTGCCAATTCTGTGGTAGCATCAGATATCCCCCCTTATGCTGTTGCGGTAGGTAATCCCTGCCGAGTTACCAAGATGCGTTTTGACGATGAGTTCATCGCCTATCTGTTGCAACTGAAATGGTGGGATTGGGACATTGAGAAGATTGAGGCTAATTTTGAAGCTTTGTCAAGTGGTGATCTGTCGTTGATAAGGAAGATTAATCAATAGTTTCTCATCCATGGTTATACTGATAACAGGTGCATCACATACGGGTAAAACGCTACTGGCCCAGCGGATGCTTGAAAAGTACAAGTATCCTTATCTGTCTATAGACCATTTGAAAATGGGCTTTATTCGATGTGGAAAGTCCACCCTCACTCCAGAAGATGACGATTTCCTCACGGATGAGCTTTGGCCTATTGTGCGTGAAATGGTGAAGACAGCAATAGAGAATCATCAGAATCTCATCGTAGAGGGCTGTTATATCCCTTCTGGTTGGCGCAATGATTTCAGTGAGCAATATTTGCAGTCAATAAGGTTTATTTGCCTTGCAATGTCGGATGCTTACATTGAAGCTCATATCGATGAGATAAGGAATCACGCCTCTACCATTGAAAAGAGGTTGTACGACACAGGCTGTACTATAGAATCTTTGAAGCTCGACAATCATAACTACATTGATGCATTTACTCGAAGTGGTGAGCAGATCACAATGATTGATACAGATTTTTGGCAGACAGTAAAAGACCTTATCGAACAATAAATTCCAATTTATGTGCGAGGCGAGAGCAGAGCCAAACTTGTTTGAGCTATGCCGAGGCGATGCTAGAAATCGGATGAATTCCAATTTAACAAACAAGAACAGTATAATCATTTATTTGAAAGGTCTTGCAGAGACCAGAGCCGCGACTCGAAACACTCCAAGAAAATATGAAGAAAGTAATGTTTTTATTGGCAGTTGGAGTAATGTTCCTGACTGCCTGTGCCCAGAAGAAGGGCGGAGAAAGAGGGCCGCGCCAAGGTGGCGGCATGAGTATCAACAAGGATTCTGACAGCACGTTTGTTGCCTTGAAGAACGAGACGTTGAAGAAGTTCAAACAACTCACCTTCAAGGATGCCAAGACGGGTAAGACGATGGCCTATAACCTGCTTGTCCCTGAAGGCTATGATGGAAAGGCGAGTTATCCGCTGGTGCTGTTCATGGCCGATGCGTTCGTGTTGGTACCCCAATACACGGAATGGGCCGTCCAGGATGACTGGAGTACGACTGACGAAGTGGAAATGACCATCCGACTGCTACAGTCTGTTTGCAAGGAATATAATGTTGACACCAACCGTCTCTATACTACAGGTCAGTCGATGGGAGGCATGATGTCATTCTACTTCAACATCACGCATCCCGACATGTTTGCCGCATCATTGTTCGTGAGTTGCCAGTGGGACACGTCGAAGATGAAGGACTTCGGCCAGAAGAGGTTCTTCTATATCGTGGCTGGTGGCGATGAGAAAGCATCTGGAGGTATGCGCAACCTTTCCATGGTATTGAAAGAGCAGAACGTAAAGGTGGATTCAGCCACATGGAGTGCAAAATTGCCGCAGGAAGAGCAGGAGCGTTTAGCGGAGGAATTGATTGCCAAGGGGAACACCGTCAACTTCATCAAGTTCGAGAAAGGCACTGTACTTCCAGAATCAGGGAAAGGCATGGAGCACATGGCCTCGTTTGACTACGCCTACAAGATTGCTGCCGTGCGCGACTGGCTGTTTGAACAAAGCAAATAGTTTCCAATTTATCGCTCATCACAAGGCGCAACGTCAACCACGGCTGGCGATGCGCCTTGATTTACGTTACATTGACCTAGGGATCTGATTCGCTATGGTCACGGGGTTGTTCTCGGTTGATTCGCGCTCCGTACTTCAACCAGCCGGCTGCTATCTGCCTAAGGAATTAATGGGGTAGGGGATAAAAAGAACGGAAGCTGTTGAAAATCAACAACCTCCGATATATTGTGTCCAAGATGAGGACATTAATATGATATCTATTGATTTCGGGATTTCGATAATGATATTAACTTGTCTGAAAATCAGTAAATTACAAATGTAGTGATATTGTAAAATAACATTAAAATATCTTAAATATCGGCTATCGGTGCAATTTCGGTGCAGAAACGGATATGTTAAATTCAAGATTTGAACTATAATATTGAACTTATACCCAGTTGTTTATAAAAACAACTGGTAACAAGAAATAATGTTAAAAATTTGCATTAACGTTAGAAATTGATTATCTTTGTGGCTGAATAAACCGAAACACATTGAAAATCATGGCAGTTATCTATCTTAGACTATCAAAAAGACACAACGAACTCAACCGGAATGAGATCATCATGACCTTCAGGCAGGGCTCCACGATATATCAACGGGCCGGAACGGGTATTTTCATTCTCGACAAGCCCAGTTACTGGGACGGCGATAAGATGGTATTGCGTGCCCGTTCGATGACCGAAGAGGTGAAGTACCATCGCGAAATGAAGCATAAACTCGAAGACTTGTGCTCCGCAGTTAACCGTGCCTGGGAAGAAACCGACAGGAGCAGAATCAGCCCCACGTGGCTCAAGGACGTAATAGCTCAGTTCAATGCGCCTGCAGTGGAAGATGATGAACTCATTGGAGAGCCCGATCGAGAAACGGTGACCTCCACATTCCCGCAGTTTGTGGCAAGTCGCCGCGTGTCCATGTATCGTGAGAAACACTTCTGGACGATGTGGCGCATGCTGCGCAGGTATGAGCTGCTGCAGGGAACCGTTTTTGACTTTGAGACCTTCTCGCACAAGAAGTCGGTCCTGATCCAGTCCACCAAGACCGACATGAAGATCCGTTACTCCCCCTATACCGACAAGATGCTGAGGCTGCTCAAGAAAATAATACGCTAGCGGGAAAGCTCACGGAATCAGCTCCCCGTCCTTCAGGTGCAGGATTCTCTGGTTGCGGGAGCCGCGGAACTGGAGGCTTATGTCCTTCTGTTCTTGTATGAAAGGGCCGTCCACGAGCACGTCTATGCAGGAAAGCATCTGATCGGTGTGCTCGGTGTGCTTGCGGCCGTCCGCAGGCTTCAGGTCCCTGTCGTAGACATAGCCGGTGAAGCACCAGATGCTCTTGTCCGGGTATGCCTCCTTTACCCGCACGAGGAAGGGAGCGAGGACGGCCTGGTTCTCCTCCTCGAATGGCTCCCCGCCCAGCACCGACAAGCCCGCGATATACTCTTTATCCAATGCCGCGAGTATGTGATCCTCAATCTCCTTGGTAAAGATGCTGCCGTAGCAGAAGTTCCAGGTCTCCTTCTGGAAGCAGCCCTTGCAGCAGTTCCTGCAGCCGGAGACGAAGAGGGAGACACGTACCCCCTCCCCGTCCGCAATGTCAACCTCTTTTATTGCCCCGTAATACATCAGCAGGCCCCCGTTATGTCTTCCATCGTAAAGCTGTCCCTGCCCGCCTGTGACGCGAGCAGGG
>ONIL01000054.1 GCA_900317835.1 uncultured Prevotellaceae bacterium
ATCACCCGCTTTTTTGACTTCAAGGCTTTTGCCCGTGAGCTGTTCATGTCAGACTATGACATGGGCGATGGCGGTCACGTGTTCCGCACCTGCTGAGCCGCAGCGCACCCAGCGAGAAGGAGCCACCACAAGGTGGCTTTTTCTTTGCCCATTGGTGCCGAAGAAACCACACCGAACAAGTACCGACCAAGTTCGATGAGCTATATTCCAGGGTAGCTGCTTTAATTAAAGCTTTTGGCAGGCAACAACCCAAGGAAACGGAAGTATCAGCTGAGACAAGGAAAAAGGCAAAAAATGCTTATCGCAATAAGCGATTTTTGTGATTTTCGCTTATCTTGGTAAGCGATTTTTGCCATTTTTCGCTTATTGGAGTAAGCGAAAATGAACAATTGGCACTACCCGCGGATGAGCTATAAGTCCAAAAAATATCGAGTCATAGGTCACATTCTCTCTCTTGATTAGAAAATGATTTTTCGCTCAACATATCATAAAATATAGAAAAAGTATTATATTTGCACCTGTAATTAAATGTTGTCATTATTATGAGTAAGACTACAATGGGTACAAAGTTGCCCAAAAAACTGGAGCAGAAAATGCAGACTGTGGGTGAACAGATCAAACTCGCACGGCTGCGTCGCAACCTAAGCATTGCGCAAGTAGCCGAGCGTGCAACGTGTTCTCCCGTGACGATAACACGTATTGAGAAAGGTACCCCCACGGTGGCCATCGGAATCTATCTGAGGGTACTCTACGCTTTGCAACTTGATGATGACATCCTGTTGTTGGCGCAAAAGGATGAGATGGGCCATGCCTTACAGGATCTCGCCCTAAAACGTCGTGAACGAGCATCAAAAAAGTCATAAGCCATGAGAACGCTATTTGTCTTTGCGGATTTTGACTGGCTGGATGAGCCCAAGCTGGTTGGTGAACTTGGCTACGAATCGCTGCGTGGCTCTGACTCGTACTCTTTCAAGTTCGACAATGAGTGGCTGAACAGATTTGGCAACCTGTTCCTGAGCGCCGACATCAACAACTATCCCGGCCCGCAGTACACTCAACCAGACCGAGACATCTTCGGCTGTTTCAGTGATGCTTTGCCCGATCGTTGGGGGCGCTTACTGCTCAACAGACGTGAACAGATTCTTGCCAGGGAAGAAAAACGCCCAATTCGCAAGCTGTCCTCATTCGACTATCTCATGGGTATCGATGATTTTTCTCGCATGGGCGGCCTTCGATTTAAGGAAGATCTCGACGGAGACTTCATTAACACTCAGACAAGCCTGCGCATCCCGCCATTGGCCGATGTCCGTTCATTGGCAGTGGCAAGTATGGAAATTGAAAAAAGCGAAGAACTGAACCAATTGCCCGAAACACGTTGGATCCAGCAGCTGGTTCATCCAGGCACCTCGCTTGGCGGTGCGCGTCCTAAAGCCAGTGTAATCGACAGTGAAGGAAACCTTTACGTAGCTAAATTCCCTTCGAGGAACGATGATTACGATGTGGCCCTGTGGGAGCATCACAGCCATCTCTTAGCAAAAGCAGCTGGAGTAAACGCCGCTAGCACGAGTACGATTCAAACAGGACAGAAGTACCATACCCTCTTGTCAAAACGATTTGACAGGCTTCAAAGTAAACGCCGGAAGCATTTTGCTACGGCCTTAACCCTTTTGGGCCTGACTGATGGCTGCGATGCAAAGTCCGGCAACGGCTACCTCGACATCGTGGACTTCATCTTGCTTAATTGTTGTGACGTGAACAACAACCTGCGTCAGCTATATCGAAGAGTGGCATTTAATATCGCCATTGGCAACAGTGACGACCATTTCCGCAATCATGGTTTCTTGCTCTCTCCTCGTGGTTGGACGCTGTCACCTGCATATGATATGAACCCGACACTGAATGAATACCAGGCACTGCTTATCAACTCGACTACCAATTATGCCGATCTTGATGTGCTGCTTGAGTCATCAGAGGAATATATGATTAGTAAGGATGAGGCCAAACGCATCATCGATGAAGTAAAAGCAGGGGTTAGCCAATGGAAAGCAATCGCCACACGACTAGGTATTGCCAAACGTGAAATGGAGATTTTTGAACAGGTATATAGCAAAAACCAGAGATAGATAAATACAACGATTCGATAAGTTAGAGTAGAAATACTCGCATAAATCATCGAATCCGATAAGTTATAATACTGCAACGGATATGAAGAAGAACAAGAATCAATACGTGCAGGCCAATAAGGATTGGCTGGTGGCGAAGTCCCAGGAAGAAGGCGTGAAGGCGCTGCCTAAGGGCGTTTATTACAAGGTGCTGGCCGAGGGCGACCACTCGGGTGCAACGCCCACGCCCAGCAGCGTGATCACCGCCCATTACACGGGCAAGACCATAGATGGGGCGACATTCGACAGCAGCCGTGGCGATGTGCCCCTGGCGTGCCGACTGCGCGACCTCATCGAGGGATGGATTATCGCCATGCAGCACATGCACATCGGCGACCGATGGGAAGTCTACATCCCCGCCGAGATGGGCTACGGCAAATTCTCCCAGCCAGGTATCCCCGGCGGCTCCACCCTCATCTTCGACATCGAACTACTCGCCATCAATTAATAAGTATCGGACACAGCATGATAAAACGCTTTTTTCTCATATTATTCTTGGCATTGGGCAGTTTAACCTTATTGGCACAGCAGAATGCAACTGGAATTAGGGGAATTGTCGTTGAGGAAGACGGCACGCCCGTGATGTATGCTTCGGTGGCGATGATTCAGAACGGAAAGGCCGCGGCTGGTGCATTGACCGACACGACGGGCCTCTTTGTCATGAAAGGCACTTTCAAGGGCAGTTATCAACTCAAGATCACTTCGATAGGCCATGAGGACGTTCTGAAGGACCTCATTTTATCCGACGGCAAGTCACACGACCTCGGACAAATCGTGATGACGGAACGAGCCACGCTACTGGATGGTGTTGTGGTGACAGGACGTTCTGCCGACAAGTCGGTGACTCTGGAAAAGACCAGCATCAATGCTGCCGCATCGATGAGCGCAGCAACGGGGTCGGTGCTCGACATGCTCCGCGGCTCATCGGCAGTCTCGGTGGATGGAGCAGGTCAAGTCTCCATACGCGGCAACAGCAACGTGCTCATCCTGGTGGATGGCGTCCCCACTGCACTTGACGGGTTGGGGGGTATTCCCGCTGCCAACGTGCAGAGTATTGACATCGTGACCAGCCCCGACGTGAAATATGACTCGGAGGGAACAGGCGGCATCATCAACATCGTTTCCAAGAAACAGACGCAAGATGCCTTCGCCCTGATGGCCTCGGCAAACTACGGCTTCAATAACTTCATGAACGGGAACCTGGCCATGAGTTATAACGCGGGCAAATGGGGCGTTCGCGTGAACTACAACGGCAAATATGAGAAAGACCGCATCGAGAGCGAGCTGCACCGCCAGTTCCTGCAGACAGGCAACAGCATCGACCAAATCATTGATGCCTCAAAGAAGACCACGGGGCACAACATCGGCTTGAACGTCAACTATAAAGCGACGAAAAAGGATGTTGTCGTGCTGGATGTCAAGGCAGGCTTCCCTCGCATGAGCAACTATCAGACCTTCCATAATCACTACATCACCGACGGTGTGCCAAGCGACAAGGCTCGTGAGACCGACATCACCTTCAACCGTGAAATGGTAGAGGGCTCACTTACCTACAGGCACATCTACGTGCCAGGAAAGCGCGAGATCAGTACCTCGGCATCGCTGTCGGCCATCAACGGCCACCGCCCATCCTATTACTATGAAGCGGGCCAGATGGTGCAGCGTTCCAGGTCTGGCGGTCATCCGCGAATTGCGGCTTGGCAACTCGACTACATGTCACAGCTGGGCAAGGGCAAGCTGGAGACTGGAGTGAAGATGACCTATCGCCACAACAACATTGACCACAAGATGTACGCGTATGACGAGGCGACAGGCGACTGGCAGTTGTCGATTCCCCTGAGCAACGACCTGCGCCACCGTGAATTCATCCCTGCCGCCTACGTCATGTATTCGTCGAAGTGGAATGACAAACTCACTTATAAGGCTGGACTGCGCTTTGAATACAGCCATGTGACACTGCAGAACGATAAAGACCGCCTGGACGAGAGCAGCAACTGCTATTTCCTGTCGCCCAATGTCGTGTTGAGCTATCGCGTAAGCCAGCCGCTGCAGTTTTCATTCGGCTTGTCGCGCCGCATATCGCGTCCGACCTATCCGCAGCTCAACCCCTATGTCAATCTCATCGACAACCAGACCTATGAGACAGGCAACGTCCGTCTGAAACCCGAGAAGGCCAACAAAATTGACCTCGGCTACTCCTATGCTGGACGGGCCGTGAAGTTGAACGGCACCGCCTACTTCAATTATACGCAGGACTACATCAGCCAGATCGCCTACCTTGACCGGGATATCCTTGTGACAACCTACATTAACGGCGACCAGTACCTGAATACGGGTTATGAACAGAATGTCAGATGGAACGCCCTGCAATGGCTGGGTGTGGACTTGGGCACTAACATCTTCTACACCAGGGCGCGTGGCACCAGCCAGGGAGTCACCTTCAGCAATCACGGCTGGACCAGCAACAGCAGTGCGACACTGAACATCATACCGCTTAAGGGGATGACCATCCAGGCCCAGTATTTCGTCACTTCACCCCAATACTTCCCGCAGTTCACCACCAAGACCGTTCACTACTGCAATCTGGGTGTGAAACAGCAGCTGCTTAAAAAGTCGCTGACGCTCTCGGCACTGCTGACCGATGTGTTCAACACGCGTCGATGGGACATCTCGTCAGACAATCCAGTCTATACGCTCGTAAACAATAGCAAGAATCGCAGCCGCATGCTGTGGCTCGGCATCAGTTGGAATTTCCACTCCTTCAAGCCCGCAGGAGGTCAGAAGAAGCAGGAAGAGGACCGCAGTGTCATCAGGCTGGGTGAATGAGACCACGATTAACCGAAAAACTAACGATATGAGTACAATGGTGTGGGGCGCTATCAAGACTCCCCACATTTTTTGTCAATGGGACAAACACCAATCCCCCGAGACAACATACACTTGATAAGAGCTCTACCATTCCATCGTTGCATGGGAAATTCACTTGCTCTGGTCACGGGGTTGTATTCGGCTGCTATACGTTCCGCACATCAACCAGCCGGCAGCGCTGGCTGGATTGAGCTGTTCCACTACAGCCTCATGCCGCTGAGCGACTTCGCCCCGGCGGCTCCACCCTCATCTTCGACATCGAGCTGCTCGCCATCAATTAACGGCATATCAATCACAATGTCAATTGTAGATTCAGCGTATATCGCGAGAAATCACTATCTTTGCAGCAATAACTGAAAGACAAATCGGAATTTATGAAAATAAGTGAGAAGGAAGTCAAGACAGTCTTGACTAAATCAAATCTGCCTGTCAGTGACTACTCGGTGAATCCATACGTAGGCTGTACGCATGGATGCAAGTATTGTTATGCCTCGTTCATGAAGCGTTTTACGGGGCACACCGAGCCCTGGGGCGAGTTTCTTGACATCAAGCATTGGCCTGATATCAAGAATCCCGAGCGATTGCGCGGCAAGGAACTGTTTTTCGGTTCCGTCACCGACCCCTATCTGCCCGAAGAGGAGAAGTATCGCCGGACCCGCACGTTGTTGGAACAACTGCGGGGGAGTGGAATCAAACTTTCCATAGCCACGAAGAGCGACTTGGTGCTCCGTGACCTGGACCTCATCAAGACCTTCCCCGAGGCGCGCGTAAGCTGGTCGGTGAATACCTTGGACGAAGCCTTCAAGAATGATATGGACAAAGCCGTTAGCATAGAGCGAAGGCTGGTAGCCATGAAGGCGTTCCATGATGCGGGCGTGAGAACCACCTGCTTCATCTCACCCATCTTTCCCGGAATAACCGACGTAAAGGCCATCATCGACCGGGCCAAAAATCAATGTAACCTCATTTGGCTGGAGAATCTAAACCTACGTGGTACTTTCAAGCCTTTGATCATGGATTATATACGAGAGAAAAGACCTGAATTAGTTCCTTTGTATGAGGAAATCTATGTCAAGGGGAAGCGTGACTATTGGGAGCGGCTGAACGTGGAGCTGAAAGCATACGCTGAAGAACTTGGTCTGCCGTATGTCCGCGATGACGACAGCATCAAGCGTCCCTTCGATGCACCGCCCATCGTGGTGAACTATTTCTATCATGAGGAGGTCAAGAAATCTGCAAAAAAGTAAACGATGAAAGAATGGCTGTTCCTGATTGGTGCTATCGTCCTGGAGACGTTCGCCACCACTATGCTAAAATACTCTGAGCAGTTTACTAGGATTCTGCCTACCATCGCAATGGCAGTTGGCTATCTGCTTTCGTTCTATTGCTTGAGCCATGCACTGCGCACGCTGCCCATCGGCATCGCCTACGCCATTTGGAGTGCCCTTGGCATCGTGCTTATAACGCTAATCGGCATTTTCGTGTTCAAGCAGGTGCCCGACCTGCCAGCCTATATCGGCATCGCGCTGATTATGGCAGGCGTTATCGTAATCAACCTGTTCTCAAAAATGGAAGTAGACCCAATCCCAATGAGGCTTTCCCGAATCCGAAGATTCCAAGCCTTTGCTTCATCAAGAACGTGGTGAAGAACCCGCGTATCATCATTGGTGACTACACCTACTACGATGATGTGGATGGGGCAGACCAGTTCGAGAAGCATGTCACTCATTTCTACGACTTCATTGGTGACCGGCTGATTATTGGCAAATTCTGCGCTATTGCCAAGGGTGTGGAGTTTGTCATGAATGGTGCCAATCATAGGATGGACTGCGTGACAACCTATCCGTTTTACGTTATTGGCGGTGACTGGGGAAGTGCCATTGCTCCTGTGAAAGATGAATTGCCTCTGAAGGGTGATACCGTTGTGGGCAATGATGTCTGGATTGGTCAGCATGTAACCATCATGCCAGGCGTTCATATAGGCGACGGAGCCATTATCGGAGCCAATTCGGTGGTGGCCTCAGATATTCCACCTTATGCTGTCGCGGTAGGGAATCCCTGCCGAGTAACCAGGATGCGTTTTGACGACGAATTCATCGCCTATCTGCTGCAACTGAAATGGTGGGATTGGGACATAGAGAAAATTGAGGCAAATTTTGAAGCCTTGTCAAGTGGTGATTTGTCGTTGATAAAGAAAATTGACAAATAAATTCCAATTTAGCAAACAGAAACAAATATGAAATACCGATACATTGCCAGTTGCGTCTTTACGAGGGACTACCCGGAACTTAGTTTGCGCATACAGGACTATCTGAAGGAGCGTTTTGGAATGGAGATTATCCGCTGCTGTGCCGAGAAATACAAAGTGCGGCAGTTTGAGGAGGTGATGGCACCATCCGTCTGTGAACAGTGGAAGGCAACGCCACACTATATCCCCTTCGAGCCTAACACCACGATGATTTCCATCTGTCACAACTGCACTGCTGTTTTTCAAGAGAGCCACCCTGACATCAACGTTCTTTCTCTTTGGGAGTTCATCTTGCAACACGATGCTGATTTCCACTATCCCGACTATGGTTGTGAGCGTATGACGATACAAGACTGCTGGCGACAATACGACAACCAGGCAGAACAAGCTGCCGTGCGTGAACTGTTGCGACGGATGAACTTCACTCTATCGTCCTGCACCTCCCCGCAATCTGAAGATGGCTCCCAAGCGCTTCGTAGAGGATGCAGAGGGTATGTTTGTCACACATACGGAAGAGGAGCAAAAGCAACTGATGGAAGAACATTGCCAACAATATCAGACAAAAAAGGTTGTTGCCTACTGCCATTACTGCACAGAAGGGTTACGACTTGCTGGTCAGCCCCACTATCATATAGCCGAACTGCTGTTCCCATATAGTGTTTAGGAAATGAAACAATTATTTTTTATCATCGCTCTCATGCTGAGCAGCATCAGCATGGGGGCACAAACTAAGAACAACGACATGAACTACCATCAAATACTTGAGAA
>ONIL01000022.1 GCA_900317835.1 uncultured Prevotellaceae bacterium
GCCGCGGAAGGTGAACATGAATGACAGATTCTCGGCCCACTGGTTTGTGCCCTCGTTAAAGCGGATGTTGTCGTTGGGGCCGGGGCTGTAGTCGTGGCTGTCGACATACACAACATTGTAGGTGGCGTCGTTGTAGTACTTGTCGCCGTTGATGGCGAGGTTCCACACGCTACCGATGTTGTGGAACGAGTAATGGACGGGGAAGTCGATGACATTCAGACCCGAGGCGCGGCTCACGTCGGGGGCATGATAGGTGTTGCCATTGAGCACTGCGTTGGTCGATGTGGGCATCGCACTGCTGGTCTCGGTGCTGTTGTCGCTGTACATCTGCTGGCACGAGCTGATGTTGTCCAGCGTGTTCAGATTGGTGCTCTCATAGATGGCGATATTGTCCCAATAGCTTGCATTGTTGTTCCAACTGTAGTTTTTATTCTCAGCCCAGGTGTAGAAGTAGGGCGACAGCACAGGCTGGTTGCGGTAGGTGACGCTGCCCTGGTAGCGGGCGCACACCTCGGTGCACAAGAAGAAGTCGGCCTGGTTCAAGCGCTTATAGCGGTACTGCTCACCCAATGCTTGGAAGGCGGGAATATATATTTTGTTGAACGTCAGGCGCGCGATATGACCGCCAGTGTCGATGCGGAAGCCGTCCACACCCATCTTGATGAACGTGCCGTAGCAGTTGATCAGGTAATCGGCCACTGCGGGATTCTCGGTGTTCAGGTCAACGCAGTCACCGGCAATCTGGGCCCACCAGCGTGTGTTGTCGTCCCAGTTGAACTGGCCGAAGTGGTGCCAGTAGTTGTGGTTGTCGTGATTCTGGTTGTCGGTATTCTTCATCTGCTTCAGGCGGGCGTCATACTGCTGGCCTGAGGGCAGGCTGCTGTAGTTCGTCGGCAACTTGCCGCCCACCGAGTCGGTGGTGTAGGGGAGCATGCACTCGTTGATCTTGAACTGGTTGGCATTCCAGTCGCGGGTGAAGAGTTTGCACAGGTTTTCCTCGCCGAAGTTGCCCGTGTGGTTCAGCACCACGTCAAGCAGCACCTTCATTCCGCGGGCATGCGCCTCGTCGATGAGCGTCTGGAATGTGGTGTCACCGCTCTCATAGCGATGGTCAACGCGCGAGAAGTTCCTGGCGTGATAGCCGTGGTAGTCCAGGCCCGAGGCGTTCTCGACAATGGGCGTTACCCACACGGCGGTAAATCCCAGTGCCTTGATGTAGTCCAGCTTGTCGATCAGGCCCTTGAAGTCACCTCGCCAGCACGGGTCTCCGCTGTTGGCGGCGCCAGCGTCCCAGCATTGCGCGTTATTACTCGGATCTCCATCATAGAAACGTGTGGTGATCACAAAATAGATACTCTCGTCACGGAAGTCATCCCGCGGCCCTACAAAAGCCGCCCACGCCTGCTGCACCGTTACCACAGCCAGCATAAGGGCCAGGATGATCCGGAAAATGGATTTCTGGTTTCTCATCTTGACAGTTTGTAATTTGTTTGGATAATAACGGCTCAAATATAGCAATTTTATGCTAAAAATCACAATATTAATCAGTTGAATTACCCGATAAATATCATGCAATCGGTTGCATTGTGTAGGTCAAGAAAGGTGACTAAAATGAATGAAATTAGGGTCTATAAAGCCCCAGTGGAGTCTATAGACCCTAAAAATGATGTAATCGTTAACGGATTAGTAGCCGAAGATATCCTCAAGGGTCAAGCGACGGATCGGAGCAATCTTCTCGAGTCCCTCGATGTCGAGTTCCTTCTCGTCACCCAGGATGAGGTAACGATAGGGCTTGTTAGCCATCGACTGCTGCTCAAACTTGACGATGTCGTTCAGCTTGAGGTTGGGCAGGGCGTTGAAAACAACCGAATTGATGTCGTAGTCGAGGCCCATGCGCTGGGCGGCGAGATAGCTGTTGAGAACACCGTAACGAACAACACGGCGCGACGCCAGCTTCTTCATCAGTGACTCCTTGGCCAGGTCAAAGGCAGCCTCGCTTTGGGGAATCGTGCCCACAATGTTGTTGAACTCGTTGACGCAGTCCATCATCTTGTCGTTCTGGGTGATGATGTAGGTCATGGCATACTCGGGATGGATGATCTCGCTGGGCTGACGGTAGTAGGCGGCAGCCGAGTAGGCCAGACCACGAGCCTCGCGCAGCTCCTGGAAGACGATACCGTTCATGCCGCCACCAAAGTACTCGTTGAACAGGTTGATGGTTGCGGCGTGATCAGGAGCCCACTTAGTGCCCTCGTTGTGGTACTGCATCATGTAGATGTTCTTGGCATCATAGGGGGCCAGCAGGATCTCGGTTTGTGGTGTGATTTGCTCCATGTAGGGAGTGCCCACGGGAACGGCGGCCAGGTTCTTCTTGGTCTTGTGGGCCTTCTTGAGGCACTTGTCAAGATCCTTCAGGGCCATGGGGCCGTAATAGATAACGGTGTGCTTCATGTCCTTCATGCCCTTGACGAGGTTGAGCAGTTCAGCGGGCTTGGTGTTCCTGAGTTGCTGTTCGCTCATGATGTTGGTGTACTCGTTGCGGGGACCATACATGCCGTATTCACTCAAGCGGTTGAAGCACTCTTCCTGATTGGTCTTGGCGTCGTTGCGCATCTTGATAATGGCCCAAGCCATGTTGTTGTAGGCTTCCTCATCCACCTGGGCATTCTGCATCAGGTCCTCGAGGAGTGCCATAGCCTCGGGCATGTTCTCGCTTAATCCGCTCAGTGAGATATAAGTCTCGTTGTCCGAGACGTTGAACGACATGTTGCAGGCAAGCTTGTACATGCGCTGCTTGAACTGCTGGGGCGTGAGTTTCTTGGTGCCCAGGTAGTCCAGATAGTTCAAGGCGGTTTCGTAGCGGTTGTCGGCGGTGTTGCCGAAGTCATACTTGTAGGTCAGATAGAACAGGTCATCCAGCGTGTTCTGCTTGTAGAGCAGCGGCAACTTCTTGCTTGTCTGGCCCACTGTCATCTCCTTGCTATAGTCCACAAACTGCGGCTGGATGGGCTCAACGCTTTCGTTCAGGATATTGCGAACGAAGTCGCTTTGCATGTCGCGGTTGGTGGGGATGGGGGTGATGGCAGGCTTGTCAATCTTCTTGGCGGTAGTGTCCTCGCCCATGCGCTTGTAAACACACACGAAGTTGTTGTTCAGGTGACGGTTGGCAAAGGCTACAATCTGCTCTTTAGTCATGCCAGCCATGCGGTCGAGCTTGCCGACCTCCTGTGCCCAGTCAATGTTATTGATAAAGGCGTTGACCAGTTGGCGGGTGCGGGCGCTATTGTTGTCGATAGCGCGCAGGTAGTTCAACTTGTTGTTGTTGACAACGCTCACGAGCAGGTCGTCGTCAAAGTCGCCGGCGCGCAGCTTGGCAAGCTCACCAAGCATGAGCTCGCGCACTTCCTCAAGCGTCTGGCCATCATTGGGATAGCCCAGTAACATGAGCATCGAGTAGTCGGTCATTTGGTCGGAATAGGCACCACTCATCATCACCTTGAGGGGCTGATTCAGGTTGAGGTCCATGAGACCTGCCGTACCGTTAGAAAGCATCTCGGCCACAACATCCATGGTGTCGACCTGCAGGGTATTGCCGGCATCGAAGCGCCAGCCAAGGGCCACAAATTCGGCCTCCTGGCCCATGACGGTGGTGTCGATGGGAGCCACGATGGGCTTGAGGGGTGCAAACTCGGGACGGGTGAGGTTGTAGTTGGGCTTCCAGCTGCCAAAGTGGCGTTCCAGGATGGTGATGACCTCATCAGGGTCAAAGTCACCTGCCATACAGATGGCCACATTATTCGGGCAGTAATAGTTGTGGAAGTAGTTCTTGATATTGGTGATTGACGGGTTCTTGAGGTGTTCCTGCGTACCGATAGTCGTTTGGGTGCCATAGGGATGCGTCGGGAACATCTTGGCGTTCATGGCCTCGAAGAGCTTCCACTGGTCCTTGGCGATACCGATGTTGTACTCCTCATAGACAGCCTCGAGCTCGGTGTGGAAACCGCGGATGACCATGTTCTGGAAGCGGTCACTCTGGATGCGTGCCCAGCGGTCAACCTCGTTGGCGGGGATGTCCTCGGTATAGCAAGTGACGTCGGTGCTGGTATAGGCATTGGTGCCGATGCCGCCAATGCCAGCCATCAACTTGTCATACTCGTTGGGGATGTTGTATTTGGCCGCCAGTTGTGAGATGCTGTCAATCTCATGGTAGAGCACGCGACGGCGTTCGGGATCTTTCACAAGGCGATACTGCTCATAGCGCGCCTCGATGGTGTCCAGGAGGGCGGCCTCGGCTGCATAGTTGCTCGTGCCGAACTGCTGGGTGCCCTTGAACATCAGGTGCTCCAGGTAGTGGGCCAGACCGGTGGTCTCGGCGGGGTCATTACGCGAGCCGGTGCGCACGGCGATGTGTGCCGAGATGCGGGGGCTCTGGTGGTTCTCACTCAGGAACACCTTGAGACCGTTGCTCAGGGTGTAGCACTTGGTGGCAGTGGGGTCACCCGGTACTGTGGTGCCCACGGCTGCATTGGCAGCAAGACCTAAGCACATCAGTCCTGCCAACAACATTACAAATCGTGAATGTTTCATTCCAATAGTTTTTAAGTTACGATGGTTTAACGTTCAAATACTGGGCGCAAAATTAATAAAAACCACCGAAAAAACAATCCCACAACAAGTGAGATTGTTGTGGGAGTTTTCCCGTGTGTTGTTATTTTCACAGCAATTGATTGAATTTGAGTTAGCTATTGTATCATGTTTAACTTTTATATTCTATTCGTGTGTGGCGTCTAACGGGTTTATTTCTTGCGTTTCTTGGAAATCATCTCCTGAGTGAACTTGCGTTCGGTCTGCTTGAGCAGGAACAGCTGCTTCTTGGAGAGGATTTTGCTGAACTTTTCAAAGTATTTGGCTTCGATATCACCCTCCTGGACCCGTGTGTTGGACAATGCTGATGCAGCAGCCTCATAGTCACGGTCGGTGGGGTTTTTCTTCTTTTCAACCTCGCTAGCCAGTGCCCTGGCGTTGCGGTTGACCTGATAGATTTCCCGCTCCATCTGCTCATAGAGCGGCATGAACTGCTTCTGCTGGGTCTGGGTCAGTCCCAGTTGCTCGATAATCATTTCATGCTTGGCCTGATACATGTCGGTCGCAAACTTGGACCTGTTGCTATTCTGGGCCACCGTCATGACCGAGACGGCAAGCACGGCTATCAGTATGGAAAATAACCTTTTCATCTTTTCTTGATTAATTATTGTCCTCGGCATCATCTTCATTGCTCATGGCTACCGAGTCCTCATAGCTGATAATATCATAATCACTGACCGAACCACTCATGATGAAGTCCTCAACGTTGTTCTTGTCGTCGTTGAGCTTCTCGGCCACCGCACTCACGCTGTTCATAGTGTTGGTGCTTGTGAAATGGCTGAATACCGACATCATACACCACACGCCAGCAAACATGGCGGCCATGTAGGCAAGCGGCTTGACACGCTGCCACATCGTGGGCTTGATGTCGATGGGTGTGATTTCAACATCGGGCAGCATTTCGGCCATCCGTTTGTTGAAATCATTGAAGTAATTCTCCGGCACCTTAAAGCCCGGATCCTTACCATATTTATCAAATATTGTGGAGTCTTCTTGTTTCATAACGCCTATTTGACTAACAAAGGTCAAAAAAGTTTAATCGGTTTCACCCAAAAATTGTTCGATTTTTTTTACAGCATGATGATATGACGCTTTCAAGGCACCCTCGCTGGTTCCTAGAATTTCGCTCATTTCGTCATACTTCATCTCATCATAGTAGCGCAGGTTGAACACCAGGCGCTGTTTCTCGGGCAGGGAAGCGATGGCCTTCTGCAAGTTGATTTGGGCCTGGTCGCCGTCAAACCACTCGTCACTCTCGAGCTGATTGACAAGGAAACTCTCATCGTCGTCAATCGAGAGCTGGTTCATGACCTTCTTCTTGTTGACAAATGTGATGGACTCGTTGATGGCTATCTTGTAGAGCCATGTCGAGAGTTTGGCATCGCCGCGGAAGTTGTCGATGCTGGTCCATGCTTTCAGGAAGGTATTCTGCAGCACGTCGTTGGCATCATCATGGTCGATGACCATGCGGCGAATCTGCCAGTAAAGCTGTGAGCTGTAGTGCTCAATGACTTTACTGAACGCCGCTTTACAGGTCGCCTGATTGCGCAGTTGCTCAACCACCAGCGCCTCGTCATATTTCTCGCGAGATGCCATCCTGGTTTTTTGTTTCGAGCCTCAAAGATAGCAATAATTTTGCCAACATGCACCAAAAGCACCCTCATTTTATGCTTTTTTTTGCATTTCCACTAATAAATAATGTCATCCCCGTTGTCGATGAGGACAGTGGGGATGACACGAGATGACGTTATGAATCTGTTTGATTATTCAGTGGGGAATAGGTTTCCTGATACGTTGTAATTCAGTCCGTTGCACTTGAAAGTGCCATTAAATACCAAGCACTGCTGGTAGATGTTGAATTCTACGTCGGTGAGCGTGTATGGACTCTGCGTGGAGGAACTTGCGCTGGCGGTCGCTGCGGTAATCTTGTAACCGGTTTGTGTGGGTGTTACCATCAAGCCTTTATAAGAAAGCACGGGCGCGTCAACAACACCATTGAGGTTGGAGCTGAAGTCTTGAATGATCAAATCACAGGTCTCACCGCGTGAATCGAGTGTAAACCCGTAAGACGACTGCTGATGGTTGCCAGAGTTGTTGTTCTCAGGGTTGGTGATGATGGTGTTGGTGTAAGAATAATCCAGCAGTTGGGTCGTCATGCAAATCGCAGTCCCGTCATTGGGATTAGCCTCATTGTAACACATCATGCCTGAATCAAAGTCAATTATGCCAGGGTAGGATGTTTCGTTGCTGTTTTGGCTACTATTACTCATATAGAAAGCATTGCCCTTTAAGGGGACGAGTTTCAATTCGGGCGAGGTCAACATTTGGTTCAGGCCGTCTTTGTCCTTATAAGCACAAATGAATTTGACGGTCATGTTGATTTGATCGAACTCAATTTGGCCTTTGCTTTGTGAGTAAACGATTGAGCCGTCATTGGAATCGATCAAGCGGGTACTGATGTTAGAATAAAGCGTATACTTGTTGACGGGGTCGTCATCTTTGTTGCAAGATGAGAACAAGACAAGCGTCAGCAGCGCAAAAAGATAAATAGTTTTTTTCATTTTTAAAAATATTTAGTGTATTGATAATCAATAGGAAATATAATCTAGATGGGTGCTTCCCGTGCCATGAATGTCCTTGAATTCGCTGGACAGTTGCAGTATCATCTGAATGAGATTGATTTCGACATTGGGATTTCACTAAGAGAAAACGACCTTGTTGCCATCGACGGTACGGTTGTTGATCGGGCTTGCGAAAGTGAGCCTAATCTTGTCATCGTCATTAAAGCCACATGAAGTGATAGTCGCAAATGTCATGAGTGCGAAAAGATAGAATATTAACTACCAGTCGATTTCCCTGTAGTCGGGATAGGTGCGGCCCGTAGCGGTGACTGTGGCGCTGGCACCCATCATGAAATTGGCCTCCATGCGGTCGTTTACCAGGTCAACAGTTGCGTTGAACGTCTTGAACGGGTACTGGTTGGTTGTCGTCTTTGTGCTGCCCGTTGAGTCGTTGTAGGCACGGTAGATGGCCGTGGTCGGCAGATTCTCACCACTGATGGTGAAACCGTTACGCGTTACGGTGATCGGGACATTGCTGGACGTAATGCTTTCAAAGTACTTCAGATCCTTGGCATGGACGATTTGCGTGACCTGAATGGTCGCATTCTGCCCTGCCGGTTGGATGGTGAACTGATACCTGGTTTCCTCAGTCGTGGATGATGGGGTCATATCATCATACACGATGGTGCTGTTGGTCTTGAGAAAGAAGACCTCGGGCGTGGTTGAAATTACACGGATGCCATCGGCAGTGATGTAGCGGTAGCGGATCGACGTCCCCTCATAGATATCTACATAACCCTTGAACGACGGGTCGCTGGCCGATGACAGCTGGAAGACTGATAAGTCCTCCTTGGGCGTTGCGATGATGTCATTCAGTCTGGTGGTGTCGCCGTTGTTAATCATCTCGATCGAGGCTGTGCGCTTGTCGACGTCGATGACAAGTTTGTTTTGGGTGGTGGTGAAGCCAAGGACGTCGCCACTGGCAGTATTGACCATGTGGTTGACCATCGGAGTATTGATGGTGACCATACGATTGTCGCGCTTGGGCTCATCGTCGTTACTGCACGATATAGCTGTGCACATCAAGGCGATAACAGCGATCAGTAACAGGATTCTTTTCATGTCTGTTTATTGTCTTATTGAATGTATTAATCGCTGCAAAGATATACTAAAAAACAAATGGCGCACCGAATCTTGCGCCATTTGTAATGATTTTTATATTAAATGACGTTAAAAACGCCTTTACTGGAGCTTGCCGCTATCCTCGAAGTGGCCGCCGTGGGCATCAAAGGAGATGGAATACAGCTTGCCTTTGGGGTTAACCGTGCACGTCAGGTTTTTCAACTGGTATCTCTCGTCAGTCATTGGAACCCAGCCGGTGCTCGGCATGTCCATGTCGCACACCAGGTTCGTGCCCATCATGATGTAGGCACTGCCGCTTGGGTTCAAGCTCGCGGGGACATTAACACGCAGGTTCATCGTCATGGGGGCTCCTGCAAACTGGATGTTGTACATGTAGATGGTGCCCATTTCCTTGTTCATGTCGATGTCAAACACGAAATACATGTCGTTTTCGCCCTCGTGGACACTTGTCAAGTTTTGGGTCTTGGGCACTTCAGGCTCGTCCTTATCATCGCCACAGGCGGCAAAGGTTAAAAACAGGGCTGCAAAAAGCAGCATTGGAATCAACTTTTTCATTAATTGTTACGTTATTAGTTGTTAATACTTCTATACAGAGCTGCAAAATTACAAATAATTATCAAACCATAAAAACTATTTTCTGCTTTTAGGCTATGGTGAGGTGGAGATGGTTGATTTTGATGAGATTTGCTGTCCTGTTCAATCAAGGGCTAGGCGCAGGGTAACGCCCAACATGCGGCCGTGGCCGCGTTGCAGGAAGTGGTGCTGGATCGATACGAAATAAAAAGTCTTGTATTGGGTATCGGTCAAGTTGCGGCCCCACAGTTGCAGGCTGTATCGTGGCTGCTTCCATGTCACCGATGCACCCAACAGCGCGTAGAACGGCTGATGCAGGGTGTTGGCCTCGTCCCAATAGATGTCGCCCACAGCGCGCATGTTGACAGCGAGCGAGAGCAATTTATCAGTGTCACCACCAATCTTGAAGGCATGGCTGGCCTCGGCAAACAGTGTGTGCATCGGGGCATAAGGTACGCGCTTGCCGCTATGGTCCACTTTACCGTCGTTATAGTCCTTGAAGGTGGCATGGGTAAAGCCGTAGCTCACGTTAAAATGGGTGAGTTCGGTGGGTGTCACGGCCATGGCGAACTCTGCGCCCCAGCTGTGAGTTTTGCCCGCATTGGTCATCATGCGGCCTGTGGTCGTTCCCGGCGGGAAAATCGTCAACTGGCGGTCGCGGCAGTCCATAAAGAAGACATCCACGTCGCTTTGTACACGGTTACCCCAGCACTCAAAGTGGCCGCCCAACTCATAGTTCCATGCTTTTTCGGGTTTGTAGCCCACCATCTTGTCCACGTCGTAGTTCATGCCGATGCCCATCATCTTCATCAGCCGCTGCTGCAACACGTCACTGAACATCTGGGTATTGAAGCCTCCAGCCTTGCTGCCTCGCGAAGCAGCAAGATAGATGGTGTGGTTCTTGCCTGGCCATGGATGCCAAGTGATGCTCACATTGGGCAGTATGTCAAAAAAGTCCTTGTTGAGGCTGCCTCGCTCATCGATGTCGATGGCCCCGTGGGCAAACAGTTCACCAGTGGCTCTCACGAACAAGCTGTAGCCGGTGTGAGTCTCGCTGTGGTAGTTGAGCCGCGCGTGTTCATAGTCCAGACGCAGTCCGGCCGACACCGTCCATTGCCCCCAGCTGTAGTGGGAATCGTGGTACAGCGAGGCTCCCCAGCTAGGGCTGGTGAAGTTGCTGCCCAGCAAGAACGAGCGGGTGTCCCATGAGATGTGGTACGTGGGCAAGGCATCGTTAAAGTGATTCTCGATCAACTGCTCAATGCCGTAGTCGTAGAAGTTCACAGGCGCATCCATGCGGTAGCGGCGATAGAAGCCGTTGATGCCTGTGAGCCAGTTGTAACCTTCAGACTGCTCATGGCCGCGAAAGATGATATCTTGGGTTACAGCATGCTCGCGGCGTGCTTGGGTGAGGGTGAAATAATCGTGCTCGGTGAAGTCCTGGTCCAGTGTCATGTTATCGTCGATGTACTGGTAGCTGGTGATGCTTGACAGGGTAAAGCGGTCGAAACTCTTGCGCACCGTCAAGCCGTCCATGACCGACGTGCGGCGGTAGAAGCAGGTGTCGTTGTAAGCGATTTTGCCGGTCTCGACCCACTCATAAGGGTAGCCCCCTTGTCGGCTGGTCACTACCGACAGCACATTGGAGACATACCAATCATTAGTGCCATGCCATTCCTGCTTCGAGCGGAAGCTGAACTGGCGTTCCCAGTCACAACGCTTGCCGTTGTGCAAGTTGGTGAACTCGCCTTTGGTGCTGTTGTATTGAGCCGACAGTGATATTCCCAGGTCTTGACCCAGCAGTCGGTAATGGCTCGCTCCCGCGCGCCAAGTGCCGTGACTGGCGCCCTCAACCACAGCGCGTGTGCCCTGGTAATTGAGCGGCGACAGGGTATAGACGTTCATCAGGCCTCCCAGCGTGTTGCGCCCGTAAAGGGTGTTCTGCGGACCACGCAACACCTCGATGCGGAAAATATCCATCAGGTCAAAGTCGTAGTTCTCTTTGGTCATCACGGGCACATTGTCGATGGTCAGACCCACGGCAGGCTGGTCGATGCGTGTGCCGATGCCACGGACATACACCGTCGAGGTCATGCGGCTACCATAATCAGGGATGAACAGGTTGGGCACCAGTTCCGATGCCGACCGAGGTGACACAACCTGGTTGCGCTCGGCTTCCTGAGGGGTGACGACCGTCAGAGCCGTGGCCTGGGTGCGCATGTCGCTGCTCTGCTTGATGGCGGTCACCGTCACCTCCTGGAGCGACAGCGTGTCGCCTATCGAGGTCGGTGCCCCTGTCGGTGTCGCTGATGCTGCGGCACACAAGAATGCCGCCATTATGATTGAAGTTGTTTTTTTCATGGCTGCAAAGATAGTGTTTTTTCCTGAGAAATTCATATCTCAAGAGCGTGGAGCGGAAAACCTCAACGCTGCGATATCCCGATTTTCAGGCATGATGCCGCAGCATATCGGAAAAAAGATTACTTTTGCACCCAAAAACAGGGCTAACAGTTGAAGTATGGTTGAAGTATATAAAGTAACTGCAAACTTATTTGAGGAATGCACGCACATTATTTGGGATGAGACGCGCGAAGCCGTCATCATCGACTGCGGCGTGTACAAGCCTGGAGAGCGTGAACGCTTTGTCAAATTCATTGAGCAAAACAAGCTGCACCCCGTGCGCCTGCTGCTCACCCATGCCCATCACGACCACCTCTATGGTAACGACCTGATGCGCGACCGTTACGGCTTGCTGCCCGAGGTCCACAAGGATGACGAGTGGATCATGAAGGAGCACTTGTTCATTCGCATCGCCCAGATTTACAAGACATATCCTTATGAGATTCCCATGCCCGAGCATTATCTGTCCAATGGTGAGGAAATCCCCTTTGGCAACCATAAACTGAAGGTTATCCACACGCCGGGTCACTCCCCAGGCTCGGTAATCTTCTATTGCGAGGAGGCCGGGATAGCTTTCTCGGGCGACACGGTGTATGATGACGATATAGGCAGCTCCAACTTGGCGGGCGGCAACTATGACCAGTTGATGGATTCCATCGACTATATCCTGCAGTTGCTCCCCGACGACACCGTTGTTTACCCAGGCCATGGAGCAAAGACCACCATAGGCAAGATCAAGGCTCACAACCCCTCGGTGAACGGTGGGTCAATTTATTGAGGGCAGCGTGCGACCTGAAATGTAAAGACAAAGCACCTCGCGGTTGAACGCGAGGTGCTTTGTCTTTGTATGTGTTCAGCATTCGTTTGGAATGCCGAAATCCTGATAGGGTAGGTTAATTGGCGTTCAGCACCATGTCGATGAGCGCACTCACATCAGCGATGTTGAACTCCCCGTCGCCGTTGACGTCGGCAGCAGATAAATCATAATTGCCGTTGCTCAACAACGTGTCAATCATATTCGTCACATCGCCGATGTTGACGATGCCGTCACCATTCATGTCACCAGCTCCACCAGTAATGCCTATCATGTTGTTAAACAGCTTCCAGTAGTCGGCATTGGCATAAGCGTTGACCGATGCGGCAGGAACCATGAGGTTGGCATCGGTGTAGTTTTGCTCGTTAAAGACATCTTGGGTTGCTAGAACGGGAGGCGTCGTGGCCAGGCAGGTCACATCGGTCAATTGGTAATCATACATGAATGCTTGGCGCCCGATGGACTGGACATTCTTACCGATGACAACACTGCGCAACGAGTCGCATGCCATGAATGCCTGCTGCTCGATGGTAGTGATGTTATCGGGGATAACGACCCTGCTCAGCCGGCGGCAGAGGCAGAATGACCTGTCGGTAATGGTTTTGATGCCGCGGCCAAAGTTCACATCGACTAGATTATCGCATCCAAAGAATACCGACCCGTGTATCGCCTGCAGGTTATCGGGAAGGGTTACACTCTCAAGACTGGTGCAGTTGCTGAATGCAGACGAATAGATGTCGGTGAGGCCAGTTCCAAAGTTAATCTCCTTCAAACTGGTGCAATTGGTAAAGGCTAACTCCCTAAGAACCTTCACACTGTTGGGGATGTTGAGTGTTTTCAGGCTCTTGCAACCATCAAACGAATAGAATTCGATGACCTCAAGAGAATCACCAAAGTTCAGCTCGGTAAGCGAGCTGCAATGCTGGAACGAGTAAGGACCGGTGCTCTTCAACGAATTGGGCAGTGTGACGGTCTTGAGGCTGGTGCAATCGCTGAAAGTGTCATAGTCCAAACTGGTAACGTGGCAGTCGCCGAAGTACACTTCTTCCATACTGATGCAGCCGCCGAATGCCCCCATGCCGATTCTTTCCAGCGAGTTGGGGAACTCGACATAAGGCAGCAGATCACAACCTGCAAACGCACTACTACCGATGCTCACGAGAGAATTAGACAATGTCAATCCCGCCATGTTTTCGCAACTGGCAAATGCTTGATTGCCCACTCGAGTCACGTTGTTAGGTAGCTCAACCGAAATCAATCCGCTATTGCGGAAGGCCAGTTCCTCGACCTCGGTGAGGCTTATAGGGAATTCCAAATGAGACACGCCGATGTAATAAAATGCATACTTGCCGATGGCCGTGACGCCGCTGGGGACGGTGGAATTGATCGATCCGGCAATCAGTTTGTTGGAGCGGCTGTCGATGATGGCATTGCAGTTGTTGCGCGAATTGTAATAGGGATTCCCGCTCGCTACTGTGATGCCGGCAATATTCCTGCACTCGGTGGTGATGCCCCATCCGATTTTCCTGACTGAGCTGGGGATGTTGAGCTCTTCCAGGCCATAGCATCTCATGAATATCTGATTTCCCATTCCCATGAGGGTGTTGGGCAGTGAGATGCTTTTCAATCCATGGAGCTCATAAAAGGCCTCATCATCGATGTATTCAACGCCTTCGGGAATATCGAGGTGTGGCAATCGGTAGCAATAGTTAAAGCATCGGGTGGGAATCACGGCAACATTGTTGCTGAGCGTCACGCTGGTCAAGGCATAGCAATTTGCAAATGCGCTGGACTCTATCGTGGTAACAGAGTTGGGCAAGACCAGTTGCTTGATGTTTGTGCAACTGCTGAAAGCACTCGAGCCGATGGTCTCTACCGTGTAGGGGAAGGTGATGCTACGCAGGCGGGTGCAGCTGGAAAAAGCTCCAGGGCAGATTGTTACAGTGCCGTACTTGATGCTGATGTCTGTGCTGTCGGTCATCGTACCTTTGTACTTATAGGCGTTTTTGCCAATATAGATCAAGCCGTCGGGCTGGTTTTCAAACCAGGCCGTGCCGGCAAAGGCCGAACCGCCAATATAGGTGACCATCCTGGGGACGTTGATCTCTGTGAGGCTGCTGCAATTACTGAATGCCGAGCCGCCGATATAGGTGACCGAGTTGGGAATGGTCACATCTACCAGTCCTGCACAATCCTTAAAAGCATTTGATGCAATGCCCAAGGTGCCGTTTTGGATGGTGATGCTGGTGTTCTCGGGCATCGTCCCTTTGTATTTATACAGGATTTTTCCCGCATAAACCAAGCCATCTGGCTGGCTCTCAAACCACCCCGTGTTGTCAAGCGCATTGCTGCCATACTTGACGTAGTTGTCGGGGAACGTGATGCTTGTCAGGTTTGTGCAGTAAATGAAAGAGTTATCACCAATTTCGGTGACACCGTCAGGAATCACAATGCTCGACAGATGATTGCATCCCCAGAATGCGTTATTGCTGATAGTTTTCAGCGTGCTGGGAAGAGTGACACTCATCAAGCTGTCGCAACTGGAAAATGCACTCTTTCCGATGCCTGTAACCGTGTAGGTTACCCCCTCAAAGGTGAAAGATTCAGGAATCACCACATCGCCGCGATACTTCACATGCCCGCGAGGGTCATAACTGGGAATGCCGTCATCGGTGACCGAGACCGTAACCCTGTCGTAGTTGAATTGATAGTAAATGCCGTTGTACTCAAAGTCATAGGCACCAGCGGTCTGTATGCCCGCAAGCAACCCCATGAGTATCAACATCGGTTTAAAAAGTAGAGTTTTTTTCATACTCAATAGTTTTTTGGGTTATTAATGATGTTTGGTAATAATTTTTCGTTAGGAAGTTGCAAATATACAGAATTTTTAAAGCGATGCAAAATAAATCCTGTAAATTTCATTCCTGCATGCGGGTTTTCACTCGTTCCCAGGCATGAGAACCAAACAAGAAGCAATCGCGCATCGTGCCCAGCATTGCCTTGAAGCGGCTCATGGGCACGGTCAAGCTCAGTTCATCCTTGCCCACCCATGGGCGAACCGAGGGGTCGAACAGTCCCAGGAAGCAGCGGTGCCCCTGACGGGCATTCTCGACGACGGTCATCGAGACCACCGTGCTGCAGCCTGATCCGAACCGGGCCACCACGGCATCGGGCTCGTTGGTGTCATAAAAAGCCCAGCCGCACAAGCCCGCAAGCATGTCGGGCGTGGCATAGAACATCACGCCTTCAAAGCCGTCGAATGACTCGGCCTTATCAGCCCTGACAAAATTCAGGTAGGGCTTGCTGGCACGGGGCATTTCCAGGCTCTTGACATAGTCGGCGACCATCTCGGGACTGCGTTTGTACTTCTCGGTTAACGACACAAACTTGGGCACCCGTTCAGGCATGTCGCTGAAGCCGGTGTACAGTTTTCCGCCTCCGCAGCCGATGACCTCGGCGCTCAGGCTTACGGGCGTGCCTTCACGTGCTGCTTGCAGCCCCTTAAAGAAGCAGCCGCCTATCTTTGCCGTGTCGGCCATCGCCTGTTCGCTGTAGCCGAACAGTAAGGGCAACTGTGCGCCCTCCCCGAATACTTCTCGATAACTTTCAATAAAAACCTTCAAATCCATAGTATTCAATATTTTGGTAATCATTTGCAAATATAATAAAAACCCCAACGAATTACTTTTTGAGCGGATAAATATTTGGCTTTTAACTATTAAAAATGATAGCGGCTGTAGAATGGGAAAATGAAATGGGTGTTAACTTGTTAACAACTGCAAAAAAATGGTGTCTAAAAAGGTTGGTCATTTAATTAAAAATGTGTATATTTGCACCGAGTTTAAGGGTTTCACTGCTGTTGTTACCGCATTGTGTGCGTGTAAATAATTGTGCAGTAGGGACTTTTGAATTGTAGTTACAAATAACCTGCCAAAAATTAAAACAAACAATAGATAGAACTTCTTTTATGGATTTATCAATTTTCGGAGTACAGAGCACGACTCTCGCAATCACGGCGGCCTTGACCGGCGTGTTGCTGGTAGTCGGTGCGCTGGTTATTGCGTGGCTTATCGGCCCGCGCAGCTACACAAAGAAGAAGGGCGAACCCTTCGAGTGCGGTATTCCCACCCGAGGTGACTCAATGGCCCAGTATCATGTGGGTTATTACCTGTTCGCCATCCTGTTCCTGATGTTTGACGTCGAGACGGTCTTCCTATTCCCGTGGGCAACCATCTGTAAGAACATCGGCAGCCAGGCGTTGTTCGCCGTGGGCACTTTCCTTGTTATTCTCGTTTTAGGTCTGGCTTATGCCTGGAAGAAAGGAGCGTTGAGATGGAAGTGAAAATCAAGTCGATGAAGCATGAGGACTTCAAGGACAATGAGTATATCGACAATCTTGTTGAGCAGTTGCGTGCTGGTGGCACCAACATCATCGTGGGCAAACTCGACCAACTGATGAACTGGGGTGTGAGCAACTCACTGTGGCCGTTGTGCTTCGGTACCAGTTGCTGCGCAATCGAGTTCATGTGCTTGGGTGCCGCCCGTTATGACATGGCACGCTACGGCTTTGAGGTGGCCCGCAACAGTCCCCGTCAGGCCGACTACATCATGTGCCAGGGTACCATCAACTACCGCATGGCTCCGGCACTGAAACGTCTTTATGAGCAGATGGCCGAGCCCAAGTATGTCATTGCCTGCGGCTCATGCACTGTGAGCGGTGGTCCTTTCAAGAACAGCTACTGTGTGGTCAAGGGCGTTGACGAGATCATCCCCGTTGATGTTTACCTGCCCGGATGCCCGCCACGTCCCGAGGCATTTTTCTATGCCCTGATGCAGTTACAGCGCAAGATTAAGGTGCAGAAGTACTTTGGCGGCGTGAACCGCAAGGAGAAGCTGGAACTCAAGTATGACGGAACGGCATTGAAGGAGGAAACCAAATAAACCTGATAAAATCCATTGATATGGCAGATATAGAAAACAAAATCACACAGTTGTGCCCGCAGGCGCAAGTCGATACCACCGGCGAGTTCCCGCTGATCACCGTTGATGACGCGCATTGGCATGACCTGGCCCGCTCACTGAAGAACCAGTTGCACTATGACGTGCTCAGCGCCGTTGTGGGTATGGACTGGACCGAATCTCTGGGCTGTGTTTATTACCTGACCAATACAAGTACCCATGAGTTGCTGCACGTCAAGGTCGCCACTACCGACCGTCAGAACCCGCAGCTGCATTCGGTCGTTGACTTGTGGCCCGTGGCCAATTTCCAGGAGCGCGAGGTCTATGACTTCTACGGCATCGTGTTCATCGGCCACCCCGACATGCGCCGCATGTTCCTGCGCACCGACTGGGTGGGTTACCCCCTGCGCAAGGATTACGATCCCGCCAGCAACCCCCTGCGTCTCGACGACGAGACCAACGAGGATTACACTTGCCGCTGGGTCGAGGACGAGAATGGCAAGGTCACCAAGGTGGATGGCAAGGTCTTCGAGGACGACGAGTATGTTGTCAATGTGGGCCCGCAGCACCCGTCAACCCACGGTGTGATGCGCTACCGTGCCAGCCTGGATGGTGAGATTGTCAAGAAGATTGATGTTGTGAGCGGCTACATCCACCGCGGCATCGAGAAGATGTGCGAGAACCTGACTTATCCCCAAATGCTGCTCTATACCGAGCGCATGGACTATATGGCTGCCCACATCAACCGCCACTGCATGTGCATGTGTGTTGAGAAGGCTCTTGGCCTTGAGGTGCCCCGCCGTGCCGAACTTATCCGCCTGATGATGGACGAGTTGATGCGCTTGTCTTCACACTTGTTGAGCTATGGTTGCTTGACGATGGACCAGGGAGCCACGACAGCGTTTTTCTACGGTTTCCGCGAGCGAGAATTGATTTACGACATCTTTGACCGCACTTGTGGCGCCCGCATGTCGATGAGCTACAGCACCATCGGTGGCGTTGTCGCCGACGTTCACGAGGACTTCATCAAGGATGTGCGTCACGCTTGTGATGTTATCGAGAAAAACCTCAAGGAGTACCACCAGCTCTTCACGGGCAACGTCATTGCCGTGAACCGCATGAAGGGTGTGGGCATCCTCAGCAAGCTGGATGCCATCGACTATGATATCACTGGCCCGTCAGGCCGTGCCAGCGGATGGCACTGCGACGTGCGCAAAACCAATCCCTACTCACTGTATAACGAGTTCGATTTCGATGAGGTCGTTTACGAGAATGGAGACTCGATGGACCGCTACATGGTCCGCATGAAGGAGATGGAGCAGTGCATCAAGATCCTGCGCCAAGCCTGTGACAAGCTCGAGGCCGAGGGTATCCAGGGTGAGTACTGCGCTCCCAAGGTGCCCAAGGTGATGAAACTGCCCGCTGGTCACTGGTACCAGCAGGTCGAGGCCAGCCGCGGCGCCTTTGGCGTGTACATCGAGAGTGACGGCAATACCAAGCCTGTGCGCGTTCACTTCCAGTCACCGTGCTTCAACCTGATTGGCGTTGTGGACTTGACATGTAAGGACAACATGATCGCCGACTTGATTACCATCACGGCATCGCTCGACTTCGTTATCCCCGATATCGACCGATAATGTCAACGAGTGAAATAGAGAAAGAACAAAACCACTAAAAGAGATAACAGATATGTTTGACTTCGGAATAGTCACGAGATGGTTAAATGACTGGATGAACAGCTTCATGCCAGGCTGGTTGACCACGACAATCGAGTGTGTGCTGGTGGCAGTGGGACTGCTGGTGGCTTACTCGCTCATCGCCATGTTCTACATCTTTTATGAGCGCAAGGTCTGCGGTTGGATTCAGTGCCGCCTGGGCCCGATGCGCGTGGGTAAGTGGGGCTTGCTCCAGGTGTTTGCCGACGTGATCAAGATTCTCCAGAAGGAGTTGATCACCCTGTGGCACACTGACAAGTTCCTTTTCAAACTGGCGCCTTATCTGGTGCTCATCGCATCGATGCTCACCTTTGCCTGCCTGCCGTGGGGAAAGGGCTTGCAGATTGTCGACATGAACATCGGCGTGTTCTTTATTGTCGCTGTGTCCTCGATCGGTGTGCTGGGAATCCTGCTCGCCGGTTGGGCAAGTAATAGCAAGTACACCCTCATCGGTGCAATGCGAAGTGGCGCACAGATGATCAGCTATGAGCTGTCCTGTGGAATCTCCATCCTGACGATTGTGTGCCTGGCCGGCACCATGTCCATCACGGGCATTGTCGAGGCACAGCAAGACGGATGGTTCATTTTCAAGGGCCATCTCCCCGCCATTCTCGCGTTCATTATATATATAATCGCAGCCAACGCCGAGAACAACCGTGGCCCGTTTGACCTCCCCGAGGCCGAGCACGAGTTGACCGCTGGATACCACACCGAGTACTCGGGTATCCATTTCGGCTTCTTCTATCTGGCCGAGTACCTGAACCTGTTTATCGTGTCGGGTATCGCTGCGCTGCTCTTCCTGGGCGGCTGGATGCCCTTGCACATTCCCGGTTGGGAAGGCTTCAATACCGTGATGGACTACATCCCCAGTGTGGTGTGGTTCTTGGGTAAGGCGTTCTTCATGACCTTTATCTTCATGTGGATCCGTTGGTCTTTCCCCCGCGTGCGCATCGACCAGATGCTGGCTCTGGAGTGGCGTTACCTGATGCCTATCGGCCTTGTTAATCTGGTGGTCATGGCCATTATCGTGACTCAGGGCTGGTACTTCGGTTCCTAATTCATCAAGCAAAAAACAATAACAACAATATAAAGTCAATCATCGCATTATGGCTGAAAATTATGGAAAAATAACACAGGTTATCGGACCCGTTGTCGATATCGCGTTTGAGCAGGAGGGCGCATCGCGTCCACCCATCTACACCGCGTTGTCGGTAGAGCGTCCTGATGGAACCGAGCTCATCCTGGAGGTGGAGCAGCATGTGGGCGAGAACACCGTTCGCTGCGTCGCCATGGACAGTACCGATGGCTTGAAGCGTGGCGCACGTGTCCTGTCCAAAGGACGTCCCATCTCGGTACCCACCGGTGACCAGATTAAGGGCCGCCTATTGAATGTCATCGGTCAGAGCATTGACCACTTGCAGCCGTTGCATGAAGGCAATCGCCGTGCTATTCATCAGCCAGCTCCTCCCTTCAGTGACCTGTCGATCTCCCAGGAGATTCTCTATACCGGTATCAAGGTCATTGACCTGATCGAGCCCTTCAGCAAGGGTGGTAAGATCGGTTTGTTCGGTGGTGCTGGTGTGGGCAAGACGGTGCTCATCATGGAGCTGATCCACAATATCGCCCACGGACACAACGGTTTCTCGGTATTTACTGGCGTCGGGGAGCGTACCCGTGAAGGTAACGACCTGTTGCGCGAGATGATCGAGAGCGGCGTTATCAACTATGGTGACAAGTTCAAGGAAGGCCTTGAGAAGGGCGAGTGGAACCTCAAGGACGTCGATATGAAGGCGGTCGAGAGTTCTCAAGCCACCCTCGTGTTCGGCCAGATGAACGAGCCTCCCGGTGCGCGTCTGCGTGTTGCCCTGTCAGGTCTGACGGTGGCCGAGCAGTTCCGCGACCAGGACGGCGGCGGTAAGGACATCCTGTTGTTCATGGACAACATCTTCCGTTTCACCCAGGCTGGTAGTGAGGTGTCGGCACTGTTGGGCCGTATGCCTTCGGCTGTGGGTTACCAGCCCACACTGGCCAGTGAGATGGGTAAGCTGCAGGAGCGCATCACTTCGACCAAGACGGGCTCAATTACCTCGGTACAGGCCGTGTATGTGCCTGCCGACGACTTGACCGACCCTGCCCCCGCTACCACCTTCAACTTCCTGGATGCTACCTGCGTGTTGAGCCGTAAGATCGCCGAGCTGGGTATCTATCCCGCTGTAGATCCCTTGGCATCGACCTCCCGCATCATGGACCCGAACATCATCGGCGAGGAGCACTACGATGTCGCCCAGCGCGTCATCCACCTGCTGCAGAAGTACAACGAGCTGCAGGATATCATCGCCATCCTCGGTGTCGAGGAGCTGAGCGACGAGGACAAACTGGTCGTTTCGCGTGCACGCCGCGCCCAGCGTTTCCTGTCGCAGCCCTTCTTTGTGGCCGAGCAGTTCACCGGTCTGCCCGGTGTGATGGTACCGCTGGCCGAGACCATCCGCGGTTTCAAGATGATTCTCGACGGCGAGGTGGACGACCTGCCCGAGCAGGCCTTCCTGAGCGTTGGCACCATCGACGAAGCCATTGCCAAGGGCAAGAAGCTGCTTGAGCAAAGCTAAAACCGCTTCACAGAGTTAAACATTATATAATAATATAACATGACACTCAAAATCATATCGGCTGAACAGATTGAGTTTGAAGGCACCGTGGAACAGGTGACGCTTCCTGGCGTCATGGGCAGTTTCCAAGTGCTGAAAAACCATGCCGCGCTCATCGCTGCGCTCACCGCGGGGCGCATGAGTTATGTGGCCGATGGCAGCACCGTGGAGCGTGACATTCACGGCGGTGTGGCCGATGTCAAGGATAATGTGGTGTCGGTTTGCCTGTATTAACGCAGAGTAATGAAAAGCAAGATAATAACTGCGATTGTCGCCCTCGTGATTGTGGCGTTGATGGGGTGGGGTTACTACAGCACCGCCCAGCATCGTGCACACGGTCACAGCAGCGAGCTGAACCCCAAGGAGACCATTTTTGAGCACTTGGGCGACGCTTACGGCTGGGAGGTGCCCTTCAATCACAGCATGAGCATTCCGTTGCCCATCATTGTGTGGGGACAGGACGGCCTGCACTGCTTCATGAGCAACCGCATCACTGGCGGCGAGACCTATGACGGTTTCAAGATTTCGACCAGCGAGGAGCATCACGGCAAAGTCGTGCAAGTGCTCAATGATGGAAGCGAGTACCGTCCTTGGGATTTCTCCATTACCAAGAATGTAGCAGGCCTCATTATTGCCGCAATTGTTGTGGTGCTGATGGTGATGTCACTCAAGCGCTGGTATGTACGCAACGGCATGAAGGCTCCGCGAGGGGGCAAGGGTGCTCTTGAGTTGGTTGTGGACTTTGTCTATAGCGACACCATCCGCCCCATCCTGGGCAAGCATGCGCCCAAGTATGCGCCCTACTTGCTCACCGCCTTCTTCTTCATCCTGACGATGAACTTGCTGGGCCTGATCGTCATCTTCCCGGGTGGCGCCAACCTGACCGGCAACATTGCCGTGACGCTGGTGCTGGCTCTGCTGACGTTCCTGATCACGACCTTCAGCGGCACGCGTGAGTACTGGAAAGAGATCTTCTGGCCCGAGGTGCCCATGGCGCTCAAGTGCCCCGTCCCCATGATGCAGCTCATCGAGGTGCTGGGTATGTTCACCAAGCCGCTGGCCTTGATGGTCCGTCTGTTTGCCAACATGATGAGCGGCCACATGGTGGTCCTCGTGTTGGTATTGCTTATCTTCATTTTCACCAATCTCTTCGGTGTGGGCGTGGGTGTCGGCACGAGCATCTTCTCGGTGGCCTTCACGCTGTTCATGCTCTTGCTTGATGTGCTGGTGAGCTTCATCCAGGCCTATGTGTTTACCATCCTGAGCACCATCTTCATTTCGATGGCACTCGTGGAACCTCATCACAAGAAGGCCTAATAACAAAAGAATTACAACAAAAAAAATATTAACAACAAAAACTTTAGTACTATGTTAGGAATGATTTTATTAGAAGCTATGGCCAACCTTGGCGCAGCTATTGGAGCAGGTATCGCAGCTATCGCAGCTGGTATCGGTATTGGTAGGATTGGTGGCAGTGCCATGGAGGCAATCGCCCGCCAGCCCGAATCTACTGGCGATATCCGTAGCAACATGATTGTTATCGCCGCTCTGATCGAGGGTGTTGCTTTCCTTGCCCTCATCGTGTGTGTGCTTGCTATTATCATGTAATTATTCTAGGCTCAGATGGAACTTTTCACGCCTGAATTTGGCCTGGTCTTCTGGATGTTCCTGGCATTCCTGTGCCTGTACTTCATCCTTGCCAAGTGGGCATGGCCTTTCATCATCAAGTCGATGGAAGAGCGTGCCGACCTGATTGACAAGGGTGTGGCCTACGCACAGGAAGCCAAGTCGCACCTGGACAATGCCAAGGCCGAAGCGGACAAGTTGCTTGCCCAGGCCCGTAACGAGCAGGCCGACATCCTGCGCGAAGCATCCAAGATGCGCAACGAGCTCATCGAGAATGCCCGCAGCGAGGCTGCTGACGAGGCTAAGAAGGTCAGCGAGGCCGCTCAGGTATCGCTGGAGCAGTCCCGCAAGGAGGCCGAGAAGCAACTGCGCGCCGAGGTGGGTGACCTGGCACTTCAGATTGCTGAGAAGGTGATTCGCAAGAATATCGCCAGCGACGATGCCCAGCGGGCGCTAGTTGACCAATATCTGAGTGAGGTTGAGACTAAAAACTAACGCGATATGAGTGACGGACTAATTCCACGCCGATACGCCAAAGCGTTGTACAAGTACGCCGTCGAGAACGGCGACTCGCAGGAAATCTATGAGCTCTTGAAGAAGCTCAGTTTCCGCCACACCGCTATCGACGACCTCAAGCGCGCTGTACTCAACCCCGAAATCTCTGACGAAGCCAAGGGAGCCTATATGCTCAAGCTTGCGGGCGGCAAGCCCGGCAGCTCGCTGGACAAGTTCCTGCTGCTGGTCGTGCGCAACAACCGCGCCGAGTATCTGCAGAAGATTTCCCTCGCATACGTCGATCTCTACCGCGAGGCCCATGAGATAGCCCATGTGGTCATCACCACGGCAGTCCCCATGCCCGAGGCCGAGGTCAATGCCATTATCGACATCGTCAAGAAGCGACTGGGAGCGATGGAACTCGAGATCGAGCAGATCATCGACCCCGAATTGATAGGCGGTTTCACCGTCAAGATCAACGGTCTGGTACTTGACGCGTCGGTAAAGAGAGAATTGAACGAATTGCGATTACAATTGCAAAAGAAATAACTGAATTTTCAAGAGATGATTAATCCCAGTGAAATATCTGATATACTGAAACAGCAACTCATCGAGGATATCGCTAAGCGTCAGGTGGTCTTTGAAGAAGAAGGCACCGTCCTGGAGGTGGGTGATGGCGTGGCTCATGCTTATGGTCTGCACAACGTGGAGGCCAACGAGCTCGTGCAATTCGAGAACGGTGTGACCGGAGTCGCCATGAACCTGGAGGAGAGTGACGTGGGTATCATCCTGCTGGATGAGGTGGACACCGTTACCGAGAACATGAAAGTTCGCCGCACCGGTGAAATCGCATCCATCGAGGTCGGTGAGGGTCTGTTGGGCCGCGTGATCGACGTGCTTGCCAAACCCATCGACGGCAAAGGCCCCATCGAGGGCAAAAAGCTGCGTCTGCCGCTGGAGCGCAAGGCTCCTGGCGTTATCTTCCGCCAGCCGGTGAACCAGCCGTTGCAGACGGGCCTCAAAGCCATCGACTCGATGATTCCCATCGGCCGTGGCCAGCGTGAGCTCATCATCGGTGACCGCCAGATCGGCAAAACCGCCATTGCGGTGGACACGATCATTAACCAGCGCGCCAACTTCGAGGCCGGCAAGCCGGTATATTGCATCTATGTCGCCATCGGTCAGAAGGCTTCGACCGTAGCTGCCCTCGTCAACAAGCTTGAGGAGAGCGGCGCACTGCCCTATACCATCGTTGTGGCCGCCACGGCTGCCGACTCGGCTTCGATGCGCTACTACGCACCGTTCGCCGGCGCCGCCATCGGTGAATTCTTCCGTGACACCGGTCGTGATGCCCTTGTGATCTATGATGACCTTTCCAAACACGCTGTGGCCTATCGTGAGATCTCGCTGATCCTCAAGCGTCCGTCGGGACGTGAGGCTTATCCTGGCGATATCTTCTACCTGCACAGCCGTCTGCTTGAGCGTGCCGCCAAGATCAACGAGAATCAGGATGTGGCCAGCGTGATGAACGACCTGCCGGCCCCACTCAAGCCCATTGTCAAGGGTGGTGGCTCGTTGACGGCATTGCCCATCATCGAGACTCAGGCCGGCGACGTGAGCGCCTATATCCCCACTAACGTGATTTCGATTACCGATGGCCAGATCTATCTGGAGTCGGCGCTGTTCAACTCGGGAATCCGTCCCGCTGTGAATGTGGGTATCTCGGTATCGCGTGTGGGTGGTAACGCCCAGATCAAGTGCATGAAGAAGGTGGCTGGTACCCTCAAGATTGCCCAGGCTCAGTATCGTGAACTTGAGGCCTTTACCAAGTTTGGTGGCGACATCGACCCCGTTACGGCACGCACCATCGACACTGGCCGCAAGAACGAGCGACTGCTTGTGCAGCCCCAGTACACGCCCATGCAGGTCGAGGAGCAGGTGGCTATCATCTATTGTGGTGTGAACGGCCTGTTGCGTGATGTGCCCCTGGACAAGGTGGCCGAGTTTGAGAAACTGTTCATCCAGTACCTGCGCGGCAAGCACCAGAGCGATGTGCTCGACGTGCTGCGCGACGGCAAGATTGACGACGACGTCATGTCCAAGCTCAAGGCCGCCGCTGCCCAGATTTCGGCAAAGTATGCCGAAGTTGCCGCCAGTTAATACCGCAAACATTAACTTCGCAAGATGTCAACATTAAGAGAACTCAAGACGCGAATTGGATCGGTAGCCTCCACGCAGAAGACGACGAGTGCCATGAAAATGATCTCGTCGTCCAAGATGCGCAAGGCTACAGGCCAACTGCAACGTCTTTCCCCTTATCGTCACATGGTGCAACACGTCATCAGCCACTTGCTGGTGACCGACCAGCAGTTTGACTCGCCGCTCATCGCCGAGCGTGAGGTAGGGCGTGTGGCACTTGTGGTGTTTGGCAGCGATGATGGCTTGTGTGGTGGTTTCAACGTCAACATCTTCAAGCAGTTGCTTGTCAGCATTAATGAGGTGCGCAAGCAATACGGTCAGCAGGTGGGTATTACCATCGTGCCCGTGGGCAAGAAAATGACCAAGGCGGTCCAGAAAATCACTGGCAAGGGCAAGGACATCCAGATGGAACGTGTGGCGCTCAACACCCGCAGCGACAGTGAGGAACTGTATGCCTTCACCGACCTGATGAAAACGCGTTTCCTGGAGCATGCCTTTGACCGGGTGGAGATGCTTTACATGCACTTCATCTCGACCGGCAAGCAGGTGTTCACGCGCGAGCAGCTGCTCCCCGTGAGCTATCAGGGTCTGGCTGATAATGTTGACCCCCGAGCCGCCAACAGTCCCTGCCTGTTTGAGCCCGATGCCAACACCATCTTCAACACCGTGCTGCCCCTGCACATCAAGTCGATGCTCCAGGATGTGTTCATCCAGAGTGCGGCCAGTGAGCAGAGCGCACGCGTGATGGCCATGCAGGCGGCAAGCGACAATGCCAAGGAATTGCTTGACGAGTTGCAGCTGGAGTACAATAAGCTGCGTCAACAGGGCATCACCACCGAGCTGCTCGACATCCTGGGCGGTCAGGTGGAACGCTAATGCGAAATGTAAAGAAAACAAGAAAATAATTAGAAATATGAGCATTAAGGAGTATTTCGTCTCAATCTTTAAAGGCTTTTTCAGCCTGATTAAGGGCATGGCGGTGACCGGCAAGGAGCTGGTGACCCCCAAGGTGACCGAGCAATATCCCGAGAATCGCGCTACACTGAACATTCCCGAGCGGTTCCGTGCTACACTGGAATTCATCTATGATGAGAATGGTGTACACAAGTGTATCGCGTGCGGTAGCTGTGAGCGCAACTGCCCTAACCAGACCATCAGCATCACCAAGCGCATGGTCGATTTGCCCGACGGCAAAAAGAAAATGAAGCTCGACAAGTACATGTATGACTTGGGCAGCTGCACATTCTGCGGATTGTGCGTGCAGGTGTGTCCCACCAACGCTATCAAGTTCAGCAACGACTTTGAGCAAGCAGTGTTCACGCGTGAGAAGCTTGTTAAGCAGCTCAATTACCTGCCCGAGAAGGACGACGCTCCCGCTCCCGCACCTGCCGCCAAGCCTGCGGCTCCTGCTGCCGAAGCGAAGCCCGCTGCTGCCGAGACTAAAGTAGAAGAACCCAAAGAAAACAAAGAACAATAATGGAATCAGTAGGTAACATCATTTTGTACTTTATCGTTGCCATCGCCATCATCGTCTTCTCGGTGTTGACGGTAACCACGCGCAAGATTCTGCGCTCGGCAACCTATCTGCTGTTTGTGCTTTTTGCCACAGCCATCATCTACTTCCAGATGGACTATCAGTTCCTGGGAGCGGTACAGATTGCCGTCTATGCCGGCGGCATCATGGTGCTGTTTGTGTTTGCCATCATGCTAACGCAACAGCCCGGCAAGAGTGCCGATGCCCTGGCCACGCATCGCCGCTGGTTGGGACTGACGGCTGCGCTGGCTGGAGTCGCCGTGTGCGGCTATGGCCTGTTCAGCTTTTCAGGCTTCGTTGGCCGACTGCTCAGCAGCGGGGTGGACATCAATATGGACAAGATCGGCCAATTCCTGTTGAGTACCGACAAGTTTGGCTATCTGTTGCCTTTTGAGGCCATCAGTGTGTTGTTATTGGCTTGTATCATCGGTGGTGTGGTTATCGCCCGTCGCCGCTAAAACGTGATTAGATTATGGATTTGACACTGTTTATGTATCTCATTCCCAGCCTCATCATGTTTGGCTGTGGCGTTTATGGCTTCATCACCCGCAAGAACATGATTGCCATCATGATCTCGCTGGAGCTGATGTTGAACTCGGTCGATATCAACTTTGTGTTGTTTAACCGTTACCTGTTTCCTGGCCAGATGGACGGCATGTTCTTCTCGCTGTTCGCGATTGCCATCGCAGCGGCCGAGACGGCTCTTGCCCTTGCCATCATCATCAATGTCTATCGCATTGCCAAGAACGTGGACATCAACCAAATCACTAAACTGAAATTCTAACGATTATGCCACTAAGTTTAGCAATAGTAGTTGTAGTATTGCCCCTGCTGATGTTCCTGTTCCTGGGACTTGTCGGGGTGAAGATGGGTAGAAAAATCACTGGTGTGATTGGCGTGCTGGCCATGCTGGTCGATACCGTTCTTGCCTATGGCGTGGCGCTCACCTATTTCTTCGGGAGCGGCCAAGGCCAGATGGTGGACGTCGTCCGCCAGGCTGTCGTTGTCGCTAATCCCGCCTGGTTGTCGTTTACCGACACGCTGGTGGTGCGCATGGGTGTCCTCGTTGACCCCATCGCTGCGATGATGCTTGTGGTGATTACCACCGTGTCGTTGATGGTGCACCTTTACAGCCTCGGGTACATGAGCGACCATGATGGCAACGCCGAGAAGGGATTCCAGCGTTACTATGCCTTCCTGGCGCTGTTCACGTTCTCGATGCTGGGATTGGTAGTGGCCACCAACATTTTCCAGATTTTCGTCTTCTTTGAGATGGTGGGTCTGTCATCCTACCTGCTCATCGGTTTCTATTACTCGACACCCGCTGCCAACCATGCCAACAAGAAGGCCTTCATCGTCACCCGTCTGGCTGACCTGTTCTTCCTGTTGGGTATCATGATTTTGAGCTATTATACCGGCACCTTCGACTTCGACGCGCTGGTATTCGGGCCCACAATGTCGGGTAGCCTCGAGACCGCCCAGAGTGCCATCAGCACTGCCGGCGGTGCCACCTTCCTGGGCTGCTCGGTCATGGGATGGGCGTTGACCTTCATCTTCATTGGCGGTGCCGGTAAGAGTGCGATGTACCCCTTGCACATCTGGCTGCCCGACGCTATGGAGGGTCCCACCCCCGTGTCGGCGCTGATTCACGCTGCGACCATGGTTGTCGCCGGTGTGTTCCTGGTGGCAAGGCTCTTCCCGCTATATGTCCTCGAGCAGGGTGCGATGAACATCATCCTGGTCGTTGGCGCCTTCACGGCCTTCTATGCCGCCGCCATCGCCTGCACCCAGAGCGACATCAAGCGTGCGCTGGCCTTCTCGACCATCTCGCAGATTGCCTTCATGATGACCTCGCTGGCCGTTAGCTCCAACAACAACTCGCTCATCGAGATTCACGAGGGTTACGGCCTGGGTTACATGGCGTCGATGTTCCACCTGTTCACCCACGCTATGTTCAAGGCGTTGCTCTTCCTGTGTGCCGGTGCTATCATTCATGCCGTTCACAGCAATGAGAACGACAAGATGCACGGTCTGCACAAGTACATGCCCATCACCAGCATCTGCTTCCTTATCGGCTGTCTTGCCATTGCGGGTATTCCCCCGTTTGCCGGCTTCTTCAGTAAGGACGAGATCCTCGTTGCTGCCTATGAGCGTGGCCTAGGTTGGGGACTGTGGATGTCGATGGTGGCTTGCATGACCGCCTTCTACATGTTCCGCATCTATTACCTCATCTTCTTCTGGAAGAAACATGAGGTGCACGATGAACATCACGCGCCCAAGGATCAGCCTTGGACGATGACCCTGCCGCTGATTATCCTTGCAGCCATCTCGTGTGTTGCGGGCTTTGTGCCCTTCCACAACCTGGTGACCTGGGACGGCCATCACCTGCACACCGCTCTCAACTGGACGGTTGCAGGTTCGAGCATCTGTGTCGCCCTGGTGGGTATCGGTTTGGCCACGTTAATGTATTACAAGGAAAACCCGCTGCCCGAGCGCATGGCCAATGCAATGCGCGGCCTGTGGACAGCAAGCTACAAGCGCTTCTACATGGATGAGCTCTACCAGTTCATCACCCACAAGGTGATCTTCCAGGGCATCTGTGTGCCCATTGCATGGTTCGACCGTCACATCATCGACGGCTTCATGAACTTGCTGGCCGATGTGACCAATAATGTATCGTTCGGTATCCGCCGCTTGCAGTCAGGAACCATTCAGGGTTATGTGTTTGTGTATATGATAGGAGCCCTGTTGCTCGCAGTCATCACAATGATATGTATAATGTTCTAATATCAACGGTCTATCAAAATAGAAAGGATATACAATGGAAATTTTCAATAATATACTGATTTACTTTGTGATCGTGCCTCTGTTGACGCTTGGAGGCCTGGCCCTGTGCAGCAATCGCGGCATCAAGGCCATCAGGACCGTTGCTGTCGTGGGTGCCAGCGTGCTCATGGTGCTGGCCATCTGGCTGGTGAGCATTTTCCTGCAGACCCGTGGCGCTGGTGACACCAGCGAAATGATATTGCAGAGTCACGTCATGTGGTATGCTCCGTTCAACATTCAGCTCTCGCTGGGAGTTGACGGCGTCAGCGTGGTGATGATATTGCTGTCGGCGTTCATCGTGTTCGCCGGCGTGTTCGCCTCGTGGAAGATGAACCCCCTGCCCAAGCAGTTCTTCATGTGGTTCTTCCTGTTGTCCACGGGCGTGTTTGGTTTCTTTATCTCGATTGACCTGTTCACGATGTTCATGTTCTATGAGGTCGCTCTGATTCCCATGTACCTGCTGATTGGTGTTTGGGGTAGCGGCAACAAGAACTACAGCGCCATGAAACTGACGCTGATGCTGATGGGAGGATCAGCCTTCCTGATGCTTGGCTTGATTGGAATCTATTTCCACTCGGCTCCCGAGGGTCAGCCCTTGACGATGAATATCTTGAATATTGCTCATAACGATGCCATCCCGCACAGCTGGCAGTATGTACTGTTCCCGCTGACGTTTGTCGGCTTCGGCGTGTTGGGTGCCATGTTCCCGTTCCACACATGGTCTCCCGACGGTCATGCCTCGGCGCCCACTGCGGTGTCGATGCTCCACGCCGGTGTGCTGATGAAACTTGGTGGTTACGGCTGCTTCCGCATTGCTATTTACCTGATGCCGTTTGCCGCCAATGAACTGGCATGGATTTTCCTGCTGCTGACAGGCTTCAGCATCGTCTATGGAGCGTTGAGCGCTTGTGTGCAGACCGACCTCAAGTACATCAATGCCTATTCGTCGGTGAGCCACTGCGGTATGGTATTGTTTGCCATCCTGATGTTCAACACCACGGCGATGACCGGTGCTGTGCTGCAGATGCTCTCGCATGGTCTGATGACGGCATTGTTCTTTGCCCTGATCGGTATGATTTATGGTCGCACCCACACGCGTGACATCCGCGACATGGGCGGTATGATGCACATCATGCCTTATCTGGGTGTGGGCTATGTGATTGCCGGTTTGGCATCGTTGGGTCTGCCGTTCCTGAGCGGTTTTGCTGCCGAGATGACCATCTTCATGGGCTCGTTCCAGCACACCGACACCTTCCACCGTGTGCTCACCATCATGGCGACCACTTCGATTGTCGTGACGGCGGTTTACATCTTGCGCGTTGTCGCCAAGTTGCTCTTCGGTGAGGTGCAGGATGAGCACCACCGCTCGCTGACCGACGCCACTTGGGAGGAGCGCCTCTCGACGGCCACGCTGATTCTGGCTGTGGCTGCCATCGGTTGCTTCCCCAACTTCTTTATTAACATCATCAGTAGCAGCTTTGACCCCGTCGTTAAGGCGTTGCAGGCTGCATTGCCCTTGTGATGAAAGTGTTTAACCTGATAATAAAAGCATAAGATAGAGATATGGATTTCAATCTGGATTATTCACAAATCTTGTATATGCCGCAGGAGATTGGCCTGTTGGTGGTTTTCGTGCTTGTTTTCTTATACGACACTTTCATGCCTGAGCGCTCCAAGCGCTTTACGGCCGTGTTCTCGGTCATCATGATGGCGCTTTACACGATATATTGCTTCTGCCTGCCTGCTGTGGCGGGAGAAGCCTTCGGTGGCATGTTTGAGTCCAGTGCCCCCACTTGGGTGATGAAGAACATCCTCAGTGTGGGTGTGCTGCTGGTGCTCCTGCAGGCTGTGAAGTGGACCGACAGCGACTTCGTGAGCATCCGCCGCGGCGAGTTCTACGAGTTGACGTTGTTGACGTTGTTCGGCATGTTCCTCATGATATCGGCACGGCATTTCCTGCTGTTCGTCATCGGTCTGGAGACCGCCTCGTTGCCTATCGCGGCACTGGCAGCCTTCGAGAAGCGTTATTACGAGTCACATGAGGCGGCAGCCAAGTACATTTTCACTGCCATCTTCTCGTCGGCGATTTTCCTGCTGGGTATCTCGTTTGTGTATGGCATGAGCGGTTCCCTGTACTTCAGCGATATCGCCACGGCACTCATCGGTAACCGTTCGGCACTGCTGATCGCAGCTCTGGCCTTTGTCATTGCCGGTGTTGGCTTCAAACTCTCGCTGGTGCCCTTCCACCTGTGGACGGCCGACGTTTACCAGGGCTCGCCCACAGCTGTGACCAGCTACCTGTCGGTCATCAGCAAGGGTGCTGCAGCCTTCTCGTTCCTGATCATCCTTGTTCAGGTGTTCGGCTCGGCCTACTCTCAGGTATGGGAGTGGATGCTCTATGCCCTCATCGTGCTCACGATCACGCTGGGTAACCTGTTCGCCATCCGTCAGCGCAACCTCAAGCGCTTCTTGGCGTTCTCGTCAATTTCCCAGGCTGGTTACATCATGCTTGGCGTCATCGCTGTCAACGTGATGGGTATGTCCTCGATGATCTACTACGTGCTGGTTTACATCTTCAGCAACCTGGCAGCCTTCGGTGTGATTGCCGCTATCGAGCGTCAAACGGGCAAGGTCACCATGGACGACTATAACGGTCTGTTCAAGACCAATCCGTGGCTTGCCTTCACGATGATGCTGGCGATGTTCTCGCTGGGTGGTATTCCTCCGTTTGCGGGCTTCTTCAGCAAGTTCTTCATCTTTGTCGGTGCCTGCCATCAGGGTTCGGTAGCTATCTATGCGTTGGTACTCATCGCGTTGGTCAACACCATCATCTCCCTGTACTACTATCTGTTGGTAGTCAAGGCGATGTTCATCCGTCAGGACGAGTGTGTGATTCCTGCGTTCAAGAGCCATTGGACCGAGCGCACAGGTCTCATCCTGTGTGTGATGGGCATCATCTTCATTGGCCTGCTGAGTTGCATCTATACTGCCATCAATGGCAGCGTCGATGCCATCAGTTCCATGTTCGCGGTTATCCAATAAATATCGATACAATCAATATTAACTTCTGATATTATTTAGCATAACCAAACAGAATCAGGTTTATTCATAACTATGATGAGGGGAAGCGTCGCGGTAGTCCGCCATGCTTCCTTGATTTTTTCCATTGATATGCGCAAATTGTTGAAAACAATAATTAGCATTTATTTGATTTTTGCGCAAAATAATGTATATATGCGCAAGAGAATCCACTATTAACTTTTAAAAGTAGTTATTATGATGAAACGACGACTAATGAGGTGGTGCGCACTTGTGGCGTGCCTGGTGTGTGCCGTAAGTGCTGGAGCCTATAACTTCGAGTCAAACGGCATCTATTACAACATCACGAGCAGAGACCCGGCGACTGTTGAGGTGACCTACTACAACGACTACCATAAGTACACTGGCAGTGTTAATATTCCCTCAAGTGTTACCCATGATGGGACGACCTACACGGTGACGGCTATCGGTCAGGAGGCGTTTTACAAGTGTCATGACTTGACCAATGTGACGTTACCCTCTACGCTGACTGATATCCGGAACTATGCCTTCTATGATTGTTTAAAGTTGGAAAAAGTGACGCTTCCCAATAGCCTCACCTACCTTGGTGCCTATGCTTTTGCATATTGTGGATCTGAGGCTTCTAGTTTTACTTCGGTGGTAGTTCCTGATGCTGTCATTGATCTTGGTTTTGGCGCGTTCACCGGCTGCAAAAAGTTGACTAACGTGACCCTAGGCAGTGGTGTCAGTATCATGAATGAAAATGTTTTTAAGGAATGCACTGCCCTGACCAACGTGACGTGCTTGGCGATGACTCCTCCTATCATCTACCGTAGCGCTTTTGTTCAGAGCCACTACAGCAGTGTGAACCTTAAGGTGCCCAAGTCGTCGGTCAGCGCCTACCAGGCCAACTCTAATTGAGGCCAGTTCAGCAATATTCAGGCTCTGAATTACGACTTTATCAAGGACAATATCCCTTTCAGGATTGTGAATGCCGCTGAACAGACGGTGGCTGTGACTTATGAAACATTCGGTGCTCACAGTGGCGTTGTTACCATTCCTGAAACTGTCACCCATGACAATGTGACTTACATCGTGACGAATATTGATTCTCAAGCTTTTCGCGGTTGTTCAAACTTGTCGGTCATCAATTTGCCCTCGACGCTTCAGTATATTGGTACTTATGCCTTCTATAACTGCACGTCGCTGACTGGTGTCAGAATTCCTGACAATGTGTGGTATGTCGCCTCGTGGGCATTCCAGGGCTGTACAAACCTGGCGTCTGTGGACTTGGGTTCTGGCCTTACCAAGATGGGCAACTCTACTTTTACTGGCTGCACGTCGCTGACAAACATCCGTTGCAGGGCCTATTCGCCACCAGCAATCATGACGGCCACGCTGTCCGACCAATATGCCACGGCCACGCTGACCGTTCCCTACATGTCGATGAGTGCTTATGAAAATGCCGACTACTGGAGTAATTTCACCACCATCAAGGATGCTGACTATGACTTCTTCGTTGATGGCCTGTACTATATCCGCACGGGTAGCAACAAGGTGAGTGTGAGCTATAGGGACAAGAATTACAATAGCTATTCAGGCGATGTGGTGATTCCCGATCAGATCACCTATGACGGGGTAACTTACTTGGTGACCGGCATCCGTCAGAATGCTTTCTTTTCTTGTGCTGGCTTGACCTCTATTCAGTTCCCGCAATCCAGTTTAAAACTGATTGATGGTTCTTCCTTCCTTGGGTGTACCTCGTTGACCAAGGTTGATATCCCCAACTCGGTAACCCTTGTAGGTGGCATGGCTTTTTATGGCTGCACAAATCTGACATATGTGATCATCGGGGAGAATTGTTCTTTTACCGGTCAGTATAACGTGTTTAAGAATTGTAACAATATTCAATTCGTGACCTGCTTTGCCAAGACCCCGCCGGTGATGGATGAGACAGACTTTACCCAGGCCACTTATGCCAATGCCTTTCTCCTGGTACCACAAGAATCGGAGTCACTCTATGCTGAAGCCCCCGTCTGGAATCTGTTCCAAAACAGGGACATAACGGATTGCGACTTTATGGTTGATGGCATCTATTACAAGAAAATTTACGGCAATTATGTGGGCGTGGCTTGCAAGGACTTGAGTTATGGCTCTTATAGAGGGGAAGTCAGCGTTCCTGCGACCGTGGAATATGAAGGCGTGACCTATGAAGTGATAAAGGTCTGCAATAATGCCTTTGCTGAATGTCACTACCTGTGGAGTGTGACACTTCCCAGCACGATCACCTCCATTGATTACAATGCCTTCAGGGATTGCGCAATCACCTCCATCATTGTGCCTGACGCTGTTGAGATGATTGCTGACGGAGCATTCAAGATGTGTCACAATCTGAGGAAAGTGACCCTGGGCAGCGGCTTCAGCTATCTGAATGGCAATATATTCCATGACACGCCTGCTCTGAAAAAACTCATCATCGACGACACCACGCCGCCCGCGATTGAGAGCAACACGTTTGATCAGAGCCATTACAGCGATGTGGTGATTATTGTTCCCAAGTCGTGCAAGCCAGTCTACCAGGCGGCCGACTATTGGATGAATTTCACCCACTACGGACAGAAAATCTACGACTTTGAGAAAGACGGCGTCTATTATAACATCACCAGTACCAGCACTGTCGAGGTGACCAGTGAGACCGATTACTACGGCGACTACAGCGACAGCTACGAGGATGCTGTTGTTATCCCCAGCTTCGTGCCCTATGGCGGCAGGACTTATACCGTCAACGCCATTGGCAACTATGCGTTCAAGATGTGCAAGGGCATGTCGCAAATCACGTTGCCCACCACCATCGAGACGATTGGCTCTTATGCTTTCCACTATTGTGAGGATCTGAGCGAGGTGGTCATCCCCTTCTCGGTGACTAATATTAAGAACAATGCCTTCTGGCTGTGTGTGAACCTTCGCGAGGTGGTCATTCCCAACTCGGTGACGACAGTCGGCTCGATGGCCTTCCGCAACTGCTCAATCCTGGAGAAGGTGGTGATCGGCAAGAGCGTGACCTCTATCGGATCGACTTGCTTCTATTATTGCCCGGAGATTGCCGAAGTGACCTGTCTGGCCGAGGTGCCCCCGACGCTCTATGATGAAGGCGACAACACCACCTTTATGCCGGCCGTTTACGAGAGCGCGGCTTTGAGGGTTCCCTATGGTTCACACGAGGACTACTGCAACGATAGCATGTGGGGCCTATTCGCTAACATCGTTAGTAAGCAAGACGTTGAGCCGGCAATCGTTGGTGATGTGGACAACGACGGCTCCGTCACCATTGGCGATGTGACAGCCATGATCGATCTGCTGCTGAGCGAAGAGACGCCCAATAATCTTGCTGCCGTTGACATGAATGGTGACAACGACTTCGCGATCAATGACTTGACAACCTTGATTGACCAATTGCTGGATGATACCGCTGGCAGCATCACAACCGGCAGTTCTGCCCGCCGTGAGTTCCTCATCAATTGCTGTCATTTCAACATGATCAAGGTGGATGGCGGCACGTTCATGATGGGTCTTGAGGGCGATGACCTTGCCACTCCCGTTCATCAGGTGACTTTGTCGGACTATCACATTGGCGAGACCGAGGTGACCCAGGCATTGTGGACGGCTGTCATGCACAGCAATCCGAGCTATAATCAGTCAAGCGATGACCGGCCTGTAGAGAATATGGACTGGTACGCTTGCCAGGAGTTTGTCAATAAGTTGAGTGCCATGACTGGAGAGAACTTCAGCCTGCCCACCGAGGCCCAGTGGGAATTTGCTGCCCGTGGCGGCAATAAGAGCCTGGGATACATCTACTCTGGCAGCAACAACCTAGACGAAGTGGCATGGTATAACAGTAATTCCGGTAACTCCACCCATCCAGTAGCCATGAAGAAGGCCAATGAGTTGGGCTTATACGACATGAGCGGCAACGTGTTTGAGTGGTGTCAGGACTACCTGGGCAACTATACTAGCGAGGCTCAGATTGATCCTCAAGGTCCTGCTACTGGCGACACCAGGGTATGCCGCGGCTCAGCCTATCTGCGTTACAATAATAACAACTGGTTCAAATGCGGTGGCCGAACCGGTGACACCCCAACGATGGCGGCTCAAGATTCCGGTCTGCGTTTAGCCATTGAACCTGATGCCGATTAGTCCACCGGGGCAAACCCGTTGACAGTTGCTGAATAAAGAAAGAGGGTAAGCCAATACAATAGCTTACCCTCTTTTGTTTGTGCAATGGACTTGTCATGCGTCGCTGACGAACCCAGAAGCGACTTGCGGGTTTAAAGTGGAGGAAGCGTCGTGAAAAGAAAAGGAGCGAAAGCCTGAACTCTCGCTCCTTGATCTACTCGATTGATTAGTGTCACGGGATAATTACCTCACGCGGCCCACGTAGCTGCCGTCGCGGGTGTCCACCTCGATGATCTCGTCGGTGTCAATGAACAGGGGCACGCGAACGGTGGCTCCGGTTTCGACGGTGGCGGGCTTGAGGGTGTTGGTGGCGGTATCGCCTTTCACGCCGGGCTCAGTGTAAGTGATCTTGAGCTGGGTCTTGATGGGCATCTCGGCGAAGAGAACGGTCTCGGTAGAGGCGTCGCTGACAACTTCCACGATGTCACCTTCCTTCATGTAGTCGGCACCCGTGATGAGGTTCTTGTCGATAGGAATCTGCTCAAAAGTCTCGTTGTTCATGAACATGGCATCGTTGCCATCCATGTACAGGTACTGATAGGGGCGACGCTCCACGCGCACGTCCTCGAGCTTCTCACCGATGTTGAAACGACGCTCCAGCACGCGGCCGTCAACGACGTTTTTCAGTTTGGTGCGCATGAAGGTGTTACCCTTACCGGGCTTTACATGAAGGAATTCGATGCAGAAATACAGATCGCCATCCAAGCGGATGCACGTTCCGTTCTTGATGTCTTGAGCATTAATCATAATTGTGCTATTGTTTTATGTGAATATTGTTTGTTTCAGTCTATTGTGGGTGCAAAAGTAGTGATTTTGAGAAAAAAAACAAAAACTTTTCTGCAAAAATGCGTTAGGACTTGTGTAATTTGAAAAAAAGGACTAATTTTGCACCGCATTTTGCGAAAAATTTTCGGAACAACTAAAAAACAGAGATAAACAATGAAAAGAACATTCCAACCCTCGAACCGTAAGAAAGCCAACAAGCATGGCTTCCGTAGTCGTATGCGCACCGCCGATGGCCGCAAGGTGCTTGCCCGCCGTCGCGCTAAGGGTCGTTACAGCCTGACCGTCAGCGATACCGTCTATAAGTAAATCCCTCGTAAAACAGGGAATCGCAACACTTGTTGCGACTCTATAACGCATCAAGCCGTTATGGTCCTCGCGACCGTAACGGCATTTGTTGCTTGAATGTCGTAATTATTGCCGAGCAATCAGGAGGCATAGGAGTCAACACCAAGATTAAACAAGACTGATAATAATGAAGTACAGTATCATTGCGATAGGAGATGAATTGCTCATCGGGCAGGTGACCGATACCAATTCGGGATGGATTGCCCGTCACCTTACCCCGTGCGGCTGGGATGTGGACACGGTGCAGGTCGTCCCTGACGATGCCGGCCACATCACACGTGCGATCGATCGGGCGATGGAGCATACCGACGTGGTTCTCATGACCGGCGGTCTGGGTCCGACCAAGGACGACATCACCAAGCCGACGCTGTGTCGTTACTTTGGTGGCGAGATGGTGCTCAACAGTGAGGTGGAGCGCAATGTGCGCGAGGTCATGGAGCGCCGTCACCTCAAGCTCAACGAGTACACCCGCCTGCAGGCGATGGTGCCCTCGTCGTGCCGTGTCATCCAGAACGAAGTGGGAACGGCGCCGCTCATGTGGTTTGAACGCGACGGCAAGGTGCTGGTGAGCATGCCGGGTGTCCCCTTTGAGTTGCAAGCCATGATGGAGCGTGCTGTAATCCCGCAATTGCTGGCCTGCTTCAACGACGGTGAGGACATCGAGTTCCGCACTTTTGTCGTCACCGGCATCATCGAGTCGGCGTTGGCAATGCAGCTTGACTCCTTTGAGCGCGATCTGCCTCACGGCATCCATTTGGCCTATCTGCCTGAAGGCGGCATCATCCGCCTGCGTCTGACGGGTTCCTCGACCGATGCCCGTCAGATTAATGCTGACATGGAGCGCCTGTCACGGCAGTTGCATGACATCCTGGGCAATCACATCATCGCCGATGGAGACAAACGTCTTCCTGAAATCTTGGGCGAGCGCCTGCGCCAGTTGGGGCTGACCCTTTCGACCGCCGAGAGCTGTACAGGCGGTAACATTGCCCGCCAGATTACCAGCATTGCTGGCAGCAGCGATTATTTCAAGGGAGCAGTGGTCTGCTATGCCAATGAGGTGAAGATATCTCTGCTTGGTGTTGATGAGCAGGATGTCATTGCCCATGGTGTGGTGAGCGAACCCGTCGTGAGGCAGATGGTTGCTGGAGTGTGCCGGGCCCTCGACACCGACTGTGCCATTGCTACTAGCGGGATTGCAGGCCCTGGCGGCGGCACTCCCACAAAACCGGTGGGCACCGTATGGATAGCGGCAAAATGTGGCGACCGCGTTGTCGCTCAGGTCAAGCACTTGCCTGGAGACCGTGACCGCGTCATTACCCGCGCCACCCTTGAGGGACAATTGCTGCTTTTGTCGTTATTGAATGAACTGGATTGAATATGAGCTTCAAGAGATGTATAGTATTAGTGCTCGCCGCTCTGCTTGCCGTGCCCGTCGGGATGGCGAGCCCGGCGCGTGACGATGACGACAAGGATCCCAGCATCCAGCGGGGCATACGCCGACTGCATCCCGAGCGTGAGCGGGCCAAGGCGATAAAACTCTTGCAAGAGCAGATGTCACGCAAGGCTGAGCCCAAAGCCGATCCCTGGGACACCAGCGGTGAGGTGTGGGGCGAGGTCGATGTGGTGCCCGTGGCCGTCAAGGACAGCGCTGCTGTCGTGGGGCGCCGCTTGGATCGAGGCGAAATCGATGATGCCGGCGTGTGCATGACTTGGCGTGATGAACCCGTCACCGTCTCCATCGACCAGTTGCTTCCTTATTTCACGATAGAGGATGGCGTGTGCCGTTCCAAGTATGTCTCCAGTGACTCGGTGGGCAATGAGGTATATTTTGCGTTCACCATTCAGGACGGCGATAGCCTGCCTGGACCGTTACAACTATGTGTGCGCTATAGTGGCTCCGGCGCGTTTGAGTATGACCAGGCGGTATTCACCATTGACGGCTATGACTACTTGTTTTATCCCGTGGATCCTCGTCATGGTTCGCTCGATGGTGGCCTGTACTGGGCTAGCAGTGACGATGAGTTGCGCGAAGCATACAGGGATCTCGTTTACGCGCTTGCCCATGGCCATTGGGTGATGCTCAAGTTGCAGGGTGGGGCAGGAGTGAGCCGTGTGAAGGTACTCACCGATGGCCAGAGGGATGACTTTGCCAACACCCTTGCACTTTACCTTCTCTTGGGTGGCCAAATCTAGTGAAAACCACTAAAAACCGTTGCACGAGTTGCACTAAGATATGTTTATGCAACGGATTGCATGACCATTTTCGGGCATTTGCACGACTTTTTGCATGATTTCTTGGCTCTGTTTTTCAAAAAACAATTACCTTTGCCGCAGTTTTACAATTTATTGATTGTTTTATTAGAAGGTTTAATTTATTTTTTATGAACACTGAAAACATTGGTAACTGGGCTGGTTCTGTTTGGAACGCCCTGAACGATGCGCAGAAGGCTCTTACTCTGAAGGACCTGCGCAAGGTATCTAAGCTCAAAGTAAACGAAATGCACTGCGCTCTGGGTTGGCTCGCTAAGGAAGGCAAGCTCAACTTCGCCGAGGGCAAGGACGACATTGAGGTGTCGTTGCGATAAGCCACCGGTTAACAACCCCGAGGTATTTATCCTTGGAAATCGATATTCCTATCTACCATAGCAGCGATGGCGCGGGTGTTAAACCGTGCCATCGTTGTAGTTAATTGAGGAATAATCATGTATGCGAAAAACCCGAGACTCATGTGGTCTCGGGTTATCGTTCTGTAAAACAAACCATTACTAAGCACTTTATTCACGCGTCACTTCCCAGCTTGCGTTAAACAATGAATTTTCCATAGTTCACATATTTGCTTGAATGCACAAAGGTAAACACATTTTTTGAATTTACAAAAGAAAATGATGAAATTTTCAAAAAAAAATTATTTCTTTTCGTAAATAGACCATAAGAGCCTGTTATCGCCCTGAAAGCCTTTTTTGAACAACCACGAGCGACAAGACTACCGAAAACGGTAAAAAAATAGACGAATTGTAAAAATTTTCATCAAAATAATTGCAAATTGCAAAATTATCGTTTATTTTTGCAATTGGATAAAGGCTTACTAATTTAAAAGGTAACAAAATGTAACTTGGGGGTGCCTCTCGCACTCTGCGCGATGTCAATCAATCACAAGCGGGCGGTCCTGGTGTTCCTGGTTCAAGAAAACGTTACCGATAGGCTAAACATGAGTCACCATCGTGACGGACCCGATAGTGGCGACAAAACATGAGAGAAATGAGACCTCCTCCACAATCTCAAGAGCAGGTGTGGCTTGAACGCAATGGATAGGCGGCAAGGCAGACTCATTTATTATCTTATACTATCATGTGGGAACTGTTCCCCATGATGAGCTGACAGGAAAGAGGTGGACAGCTATTTGGATTTAAAGCCCAATGCGGCAAGACTAATTATTAATGATCTAAACATTCAAGTGATGATGCAACATTTGACGTTAATGATGTGTATTTGGTGGCAGGCGATAGCAATGTCGTCAATGTTTGTTGCTGCTCCTGGCTGGTCGGGGACGGCATCTGGCATCATGCCCTATACGCTCTTATAAGATAGAATGCTATATAATAAAAGAAGTGCTACTGTTTTTTCATAATGTGTGGTTGCCAGCCAACCAATGAGTAATAATTTTTTCATAAGTGTTTTGTGGTTTATTAATTACCTGAAGTGGAAAAGAAGGCCAGGAGTCACAGGGACCAGGATGAATATGTTGCAGAAGTAAGGCTCCTGGCCTCCACTTCCTTGAAAACAGCAGCGCTCGATGAGAGACCAGACGATAAATAAAGTGATAAAAACAATGGAACCGGATGGTCAAGAGTAAAGAATTACAAGTTTGCTCCAATAGTCTGCTACCCATGACGAGTGGATACTGCCAGAATCCTTCTCGATCATGGGTAGCCCGGCCTTGGGGGTAAAAATAGCGTGGAAATTGAAAAAGTGGTATCAATCTGTTGTGTAGTTCAAAAATTGTGTCTAACTTTGCAGCCGATTTCGCGGCACATTGTCTTGCTGGGCCTGATGCTCATGCGTTAGTCAAGTCAAGAGTGTGACACTTGATCGTTGAAACTTCGATGTCAAGGCTATGATGCTAAGTGCTCAAGCGTAGGACGATATTAAAACGAGCGAGACACCCAACTGCTTTTCCATCCCGTGATGCCGGTGGCTTCTCACGCCGGTGGGGTAGGATAGCCTTGATATGCTGGATGTCCACACCCGGAATATTGTGCTGCGCCTGTGTTTTTCTGTGTACAGGCAGGCATGTATCGCGAATCGTGAAGAGAGAAAAAGAAAACAGATCAATAACTAAACAAAACGAGAAACTATGTCTAAAGTTTGTCAAATCACCGGTAAGAAGGCGATCACGGGCAACAACGTGTCGCACTCCAAGCGCAGGACGAAACGCAAATTCAACGTTAACGTCTTCAATCGCAAGTTCTTCTGGCCCGAGCAGGGACAGTGGATTCGCCTGACCGTGTCGGCTTCAGGTCTGCGCAACATTAACAAGATGGGTCTCGACGCTGCCCTGAAGAAGGCTGCCGAGGAAGGCCACCTCACTGAAATCCAAGTTATCAACAAGTAAGAAAGGAGCAACTGTATTATGGCAAAGAAAGCAAAAGGCGATCGCGTGCAGGTCATCCTGGAGTGCACCGAGCAGAAGGGCAGTGGCGTTCCCGGTATCAGCCGTTACATCACGACCAAGAACCGCAAGAACACTACCGAGCGTTTGGAGCTCAAGAAATACAACCCTTATCTGAAACGCATGACCGTTCACAAGGAGATCAAGTAATAGAGTAGAACAACCATTTAACGACTATATAAGTTATGGCAAAGAAAGTAGTTGCAACCCTTCAAACTGGTGAAGGACGCTCATGGAGCAAGGTGATCAAGATGGTCCGCTCCGAGAAGACTGGCGCTTACGTTTTTGAGGAGCGCATGGTCCCCAATGACAAGGTACAGGACTGGCTGAAGTAATCTTCGCGCAATCCAAGATATATTCCTGCCCGCAGGCTCACAATGAGTCCGCGGGCAGGCTTTTTTATGCCCCCAAAGATGATACTACAGCTTTTTTTTATGTAACTTTGTGACCCTATAATTGGACATGATCATGGCACAGAACAAATACTTCTTTACGCTCGAGATAGCGGTGCGCGACTATGAGCTCGACAGCGAGGGCATTGTCAACAACGCCATATATCTGCATTATTTGGAGCACACCCGTCATGCCTTTGTCAAGCAGGAGGGAATCCCCTTCGGCAACATGACAAGCGATGGGCTGGTGCCTGTGGTACGTCGCATGACCATCAACTACCACACGCCGCTGCACAGTGGCGATGTGATGTTGAGCCGCTTGTGGGTTGAGCGTGAAGGTGCCCGTTTCATTTTCTATCAGGATATTTTCAAGAAGGATAGTGGCGAGTTGGTCGTCAGTGCCGCGGTCACCATTGTGTGTATGGAGAAAAACGGACGCATCAATCGTGGCGACGAGTTGGTGGCGCGCCTTTCCAAGTATTTTGAGAAGCCATGACCTCAGCCAGTTCAGCTCTTGTTTATCAGATAGCCTTTGCCAGCTTGCAGGGCATGGGTGTGGATCTTGCGCGCAAGTTGCTCGATGTTGTGGGCAGCGAGGAACGGTTCTTCACCATGAATGAGAAAGACCTGCGCGCGCTCACTCGAGGCCGCAGTAAGATCTACCGTGACGATTACCGCCATGATTGCCTGCAACGGGCCTATCAAGAGGAGACGTTTGTGCGGGAACACGGTATCAGTGCCACCTATTTTACCGACGAGACTTATCCCCGCCGCCTGCTTGAGGCACCAGATGCACCTGCGATGATCTATACCCTGGGCAAGTGCGACCTGGAGAGTGCCCATGTGGTGAGCGTCGTTGGCACGAGGCATGCGACACAATATGGCATCCGCTTTTGCGACACGCTCATCCGGGACTTGGCGCAGCGCCTTCCCGATTTGGTGGTGGTGAGCGGCCTGGCCTATGGCATCGACATCTCGGCTCACCGTGCGGCTCTCAAGCATGGTGCGCCCACCGTGGCGGTCCTGCCTCGGGGTTTGAACCGCATCTATCCATCCACGCATCGTGACGATGCCATCGCTATCGTCAAGCATGGAGGCATGTTGTTGACTGATTATACCAGCCAGGACGAGGTCCAGAAGAGTAACTTCTTGGCGCGCAACCGCATTGTGGCGGCACTGAGCGACTGCACCGTCATCGTCGAGTCGGCGGGCTCGGGCGGAGCACTGGTGACGGCATCGCTGGCCATGAGCTATAACCGCGATGTGATGGCTGTTCCCGGACGTTGCGGCGATGAGTACTCAGCAGGCTGCAATAAGCTGATTGCCACCAACAAGGCCGCGCTGATCACCTGTGCCGATGATCTGATGGCTGCTATGCGCTGGGAATCAGCAAGCCCTGAGCCACAGCAACTTGAGCTGTTCCCCGACCTGACCAAGGAAGAGCAGGCTGTGATTGATGTGATACGCAATCACGGGGAAATTCACCTCAATGCTCTTGCCGATGCACTGCAACAGCCTGTCTATAAGCTAATGAGCATTCTTGTTGAACTCGATTGCAAGAAGGTTATTGCCACCTTGCCAGGGTGCCGATATACGATACTTTAGTATCTGGTCTTCAGCGGGTGTGTCAATTAAGAGTAAGAAAGATTTCTTGCCAGCGCCCAACACTAAGGCTGAAAAGACTTTCACGCTTTTTAACATTTGAATTGCTTGACGATTTGAAATAAAGCAGTATCTTTGAATTTTCATTTTCCAATAAAAACTAGACTTTAAATGATAGAACGATATGAATATTGACAGAATACCCGATTCAGAATTCATCATCAATGATGATGGCTCTGCATTTCACATCCATGTGAAGCCTGAGCAGTTGACTGATAATATCATCGTGTGTGGCGATCCAGGCCGCGTGACCATGATTGCATCCTACTTTGACACCCAGGAATGGGAGACCTCGAGCCGTGAGTTCCACGGCATCGGCGGCACCTATCACGGCAAACCCATCATGGCGCTTTCCCACGGTATCGGTCCCGACAATATCGACATCGTGATGACCGAGCTTGATGGCTTGGCCAATATCGACTTTGCCACCCGCACTCCCCGTGCCGAGCATCGCACGCTCAACATCGTGCGCATTGGCACCTCGGGCGGTTTGCAGCCCTATGTTCCCGTTGGTACTCCGGTCATTGCGAGCAAAGCCATCGGTTTTGACGGTGTGATCAATTATTATGCTGACCGCAACAAGGTGGCCGATCTTGACTTCGAGAAGAAATTCTGTGAGTTCGTGAAGTGGAACAAGCTGTTCGCCAAGCCCTACGTTGTTGATGCCGACCCCTGGCTGGTCGAGAAAATAGGACGTGACGACATGGTGCGCGGTTACACCATCTCGGCAGTGGGCTTCTACGGTCCCCAGGGCCGCCGAGTGCGCCTTGACCTTGCTGAACCTGAACTGAACCGACGCATTGAGCAGTTTGAATACAATGGTGGCCACATCACCAATTATGAGATGGAGAGCAGTGCCCTGCAGGGCATGGCGCTCATGCTGGGACACCGTGCTATGACCGTGTGCTCAATTATCGCCAATCGTGTGGCGACCGACGTCAACCCAAACTACAAGACCGCAGTCAAGGACTTGGTTATTACCGTGCTTGACCGTCTCACAGAGTAAGGCGTTTATTGCATGAACAAATGTATCTGGGGCTTGCAACTGAAGGAAGTTGCAAGTCCCTGTTCACTTTATTGAGTATCAAAAAGAAAAAAAAACTTAAATTGAGATGACGATATAATATTAAGGCATTACAATGCGTTATGAAGATGTAACAATTTTAAAACATGACTGCCTATGCACAAAACGACTACTTCGACTAACAAAGAAAATGACGTGATGACTGCAATTAAAGGCCCGAAGAAGGCAACCCTCGAGTTCTTGAGACAATTTGCCCGGGTTTACCAGTACAACGCCGAGTTGCCGAGAGGATTAGAGTCGATTATTGTCAATTGAGACAATTCGCCCCTCTCCAAGGAAAAAAGAAACCTTCCCCATGTGATGCGGGAAGGTTTCGCCTTATTCGGTGAAATGAGCGTTCGTTTTTTTCATCAGTCGCCTGTGGTTTTGTCCATGTCGTGATAAAAGTGTATATTTGCACCAAATATCGATATCCATCATGATGAATCTGATTAAACGCATCCTCTCGGGTGCCATCTACATAGCGCTGATTGTGGGAGCGATCCTGTTGCTGGATAATTCCCCAGTGATGTATCTGCTGGTGTTCCCGTTGCTGATTGTGTTGGGCATCAGTGAGATGGTGACAATGGCTAAGGATGATGCGACGCAATCCTGGCTGGTAAACATTATTGACATGCTGGGTGGAGCGGGGCTGTTTGTGGCGTTCTACATGCACTACGAGGGCGAGACGATGCAATCGCGTGCCCTGTGGCTGCTGCCCATCGCGTTCTACCTGCTGCTGCGCACCATTGTGCAACTGTACCGCCCGCAGCAGAATGCCGTTCACAGCCTCGAGCGCTCTTTCTTCTCGCTGGGCTATGTGGCATTGCCCGTCGCATTGCTCAACTGCATCATGAGTATTACAGCACCACGGCTGCTGCTGGGGATGTTCATCTTCATTTGGCTCTATGACACGGGTGCCTACTGTGTGGGCATGCTGTTGGGCCGCCACCGCCTGTTTGAGCGGATCTCTCCCAAGAAATCGTGGGAAGGCGTCATCGGTGGAGTGGCGGTGTGCATTGCCGGGGCCTATATTACCCACTACTGGTTTGACGAGTTCTTCCAGGTTCCCGACTTGACGACATGGGTCGGCTTGAGTGTGGTCGTTGCGGTGTTTGCCACATTTGGCGACCTCGTGGAATCACTCATCAAGCGCACAGTCGGGGTGAAGGATTCGGGCAATATCCTGCCTGGGCATGGTGGTATCCTTGACCGTATCGACAGCCTGCTGCTGGTGGCTCCCGCCGTGCTGATTTATCTACTTCTCATTGTTCCGAATATCGATTGATAGCCATGAGTCATCTGCGTGGCATTATCCCTACCTTGCTGCTGGCTTGGCTGCTGGTGGCTGTGATGGCATGTCAGGGGCGCGGTGGTGATGCAGTGGCCGAGGTGCACCACTTGCCCGACACGCTCAATGTGGGCACGCTGTATAGCCCCACGGGCTTCTTCATTCTCAAGGGGGACACGATGGGCTATGACTATGACCGCATCTGTGACTTTGCGCGTTCCCACGGCATCGCCCTTCGCTTCAAGGTGGCGCGCAGCATGGACGACATGCTGAAGATGCTCAATAAAAAGCAGGTTGACATGCTTGCATGTGAGATTCCCGTCACTGCCGAGTACAAGTCCCGCGTGTTGCATTGTGGGGCCATCAACGAGACCTATCAGGTGCTGGTGCAGCACAGTGGCCAGGGCATGATCTATGACGTGACTCAACTGATTGGCCGCGAAGTGTATGTTGAGAAGGGCTCCAAATATGAGTCCCGATTGCGCAACCTCGATAACGAGGTGGGCGGTGGCATCATCATCCATGCCGTTGAAGGCGAGCAGGCCCTTCCCACCGAACTGATTCAGCGGGTCTCGCGTCATGAGATTGATTTCACAATCGTGGACAGTGACATTGCCCAGATGAATCTGGCCTACTATGACAGCATCAACATCGGCTTGAGGGTCGGCTTTGTGCAACGATCGTCATGGGCTGTTGCCAAGCGCGACCAATGGTTGGCCGACAGCATTGACTTGTGGGCGGCAAGTGTCAATGCCCAGGAATATTCCAAGCAGGTCTTGAAGCACTATTTTGAGATTAATCGTGGACCCAAACCCGATTCAATCAAGGTGGATACTCCGTTGGTCACTCCAGCAGGAGCCATTTCACCCTTTGACCAAGTGTTCAAGAAGTATGCCCAAGAGATTGGGTGGGATTGGCGCCTGTTGGCGGCAATCGCCTATTCCGAGTCAGGGTTTAACCCCAATGCGACATCATGGATGGGAGCCCGTGGCCTCATGCAGGTCATGCCCAAGACGGCACGATCGTTTGGTGTCAAGGAGGAAGATTTGGGAAATCCCGAGGTGAGCATCCGCCTGGCGTCCAAGATTCTCAAGGAGCTGGACGGCATCATGCGCAGTCGCACGAGTGCCGGGGACCGCATCAAGTATGTCCTGGCCTCCTACAATGCGGGATCAGGACATGTGACCGACGCTATTGCCCTGGCACGCAAGCATGAGCTGAATCCGCGCGTGTGGGACGAGAATGTGGAGCAGGCCATGCTGTGGAAGATGGATCCCGAGTACTACAACGACTCGGTGTGCTCCAACGGCTATTGCCGTGGCACCGAGCCGGTCGAGTATGTGGTCAAGGTGCTCACCCGGTATGACTACTACAAGAAGAATTTCAAGAAATAACAATATCTATAACTAAGAGACGATACTTATGAGAAAGAAACAGTTAATTGTGGCTACTGTGGTAGCTCTGTCAGCATCAATGATGATGCAGTCATGCATTGGTAGTTTCGCATTGTTCAACAAGGTGAAGAATTGGAACGAGCATGTGGGTGACAAATTTGTGAACGAGATCGTGTTTGTGGCCATGTGGATTTTGCCGGTTTATGAGTTGTGCTTCACTGCCGATTTATTGATCCTCAACTCTATCGAGTTCTGGTCAGGCACCAATCCCGCCATGGCCGAGACCAAGGTCATCGATGGCAAGGATGCCCAGTATCTCGTGGCCAGCAACGAGAATGGCTATGTGATCACTAACATGAAGACCAAGCAGGTGACCCGCTTCAACTTTGATGCTCGTGACAACTCGTGGTCGCTCGAGAACAACGGCCAGGAGGTGAAGCTGTTCACCTTTGTTGATGACACACATGTCGACGTCATCACCCGTGACGGCAGCTACACCCGTGTGGAACTGTCACAGCCCGGTGTGCTTGCCTATCAGCAACTGGTGGGCATCGGCGGCACAGCCTTTGCCCTGCGTTAAGGTAAAAGCCTGAAATGACTGATAAAAAGGGATGGGACCGCATTCAAGCGGCCCCATCATTTTTACAAATTGCTGTGTACAATGCTGATTATCTCACGACCTTGATGGTTGCGCAAGATCCGTCACTGTAGTTGACGTGTTGCAGGAACAAGCCTGTGGAGGGAGCCGAAGGCAGTTCACGGCCCGTGAGGTCATAGTAGTGGATGTCAGTAATCTGTTTGCCTGCGGCAACTTCATTAATTCCCGAAGGCTCAATCGGGTTATTGACATAAGCGATTTCTGAACGGTTCACTTCACCGCCAGCGGTATAGAAGCTCTGTACACCCACGGCAGCAAAATCGGTGGTGTAGATATAAACCGTGTGGCGGCCATTACTCATGTAGATATCAAAGTTGATGTTGTCCTCAAACTTATAGGGGATATCGGTCATTGCGTCCGACAGGCCGATATAGGTCTCGGGGTTGAAGGTGAACACTTGGTCATCCAGGAGGATGTTGTAATACAGCTTGTTCTCATTAAGTTTGTTGCCGTCAACATCTACAGTGGGAATAGTGAAGTGCAGCACAACCCAACCCGCATTCTGATTAACGGTGATGTCGCCATCGGTGAAGATGGGCGTTGCAGGTGTGGCGGGGAACTCGTCAAACGCAACGAGGCCGGGAGCCACATAGTCGCTGATGATTGAGAGCGTGCTGGGACCCACATTGGTTATCAACGAGGCAGGCCACTCGGCAACGATGTTGCGTGCCTCCTCATCAACATTGAAGACAATCTCGTCGTTGAGGTTATAGTTGAACACAGGGGAGCCGTAGGTCTCGGTGTCGACAAAGGCGTCACCAGTGAGCACATAGATGTGGCCGTTGTAGTAAGCGTCAACACCCAGATATTGGCGGGTGGGGAAGGTTGCCTTGCCGTCAACGAGGGTTCCCTTGATGAATGAGGTCGGGTTATTGTTGTTGAGGTTGCCCATGTAGATATCCTCGCCATCGATAACCACGTTAACAATGCGATCCTTGGTCATGGTGAGATCGTCGGGGTTCGACAGATAGGTCATCGTGTAGCTCTGGATATAATACATGTCGTCAGTCAGTTCGATAGGCTCATCGGTTTGAGGAGCATACACGATGTGCTGGTCGGCCATGTAGAACCAATCGGCCGTGGCGTCACACAAGCCAATGAACTTGTCGCCCAGCTGGGTGAGAACACCGTCCTGCCACGTGAATTCGATTTCGCCCTCTTCTTCAACTACAGGCATGCCCTCTTCCTCATCGTAGTGCATGCTGTAGGCATAATAGGGATCTCCGTAGTCGAGAATGTAGAGTTGAGGCAGCTTCACGACAAACTTGCCGTCACCTGCCGGTTCAGCCTTGATCCAGGGCAGGATAGAAAACCAGATGTAGCCCTGTGAGATGGGATTGTAGATGTATAGGTTTCCATCGGTGCCCTCTACTACCTTGCCGATGCCGCCATCCACATCCTGGATGTAGATGTCACCCCATCCTAGACCATAGGCAAACGACGAGGCATACATATTGTCATGAAGAATGCCCTCGGGGACATCCATGATGGGCTCTTCTTCGGCTCTAAGCTGAGAGGCGGCAGGTGCCTTGAAATGCGAGAGCCTCATGACTGATTTGGGCGAGCGGTGCTGTGCTATGGCAAGGGTGGGCACGAACAGTGCTGCGATAAGTGTAATCAGAGTAATTGTACGTTTCATAAAATGATCATTTTAAAAGGTTGAACATATGATGAATTAAAGAATGAATGGTTATTTACCTGCAAATATATGTAAAACATAATTGAATAGCAATAATCAAAGCAATTTTCTGATCTGACTATCTTGTGCAGTTTGAGGCTTGTCACCACTAGTATGGCTATTTGAAGAACTTGCTGTGGCGCATGAACAGGTAGCAGCATGCCATCAGCACCACCGATACGGCGATAGCGAATGGGAATCCGTATGGCCAGTTTTCCATGCCGTTGGGCACGTTCATGCCATAGTAGCCGGCGATTACGGTGGGCACCATCAGCAGGATGGTGACGATGGTCAACGTCTTCATGATGCGGTTCAGGTTGTTACCGATAACCGACGAGTAGGTTTCCTGCTGCTGTTCAAGGATGTTGCTGTAGATGCTGGCGGTGTCAAGGGCCTGTTGCATCTCGATTTCCACATCTTCAAGCAAGTCCTCGTCGTGGGGCAGGCTGCGCAGGCGCATCTTCAGGCGAGCCATCACGGTGGCATTGCCCTTGAGCGACGTGATGAAGTAGATTAGGAACTTGCCCAGGCCCATCATCCGCAGCAGTTCGTCATTGTCCATCTTTTTCTCAATGCGTTCCTCGGCGGCATTCAACATGGTGTTCATCTGCTTGAGGTACTTGAGATACCATACCGAGGTGGAGAGCAGCAATGTCAACAGCAGGTCATAGCCTTTGGTCGCGTTCAAGCGACGGCGCCTGCTCCAGGTGATGAAGTCGTCAAGCACCTCGTTGTCATAGAAGCTGACTGTAATGAACACGTCATCGCGGATAAGGACAACGAGCGGGGTTGTCGTGAACTGGGTTTCGCCATCCTCGTCGATGTGCTTGCGGGGCACGCGAATGAATACAAGCATCCAGTTGTCCTCATGATCGACACGCGGACGCTCCTCGATGTCTTGGGCATCGTGGATGAAGTCCAGCGGAATAGCGAAGCGTTCCCTCAGTAGCGACAACTCTTCAGCCGTTGGATTGGTGACTTTGATCCAACATCCCGACTTCCACTGGTTTATCTCGTTGAAGCCCTCCTTGCATTTCCAATAACTGATCATAACCTGGTCCCTCCTCGTTTAATCATGCAAAGATAATGCATTTCCTTAAAAATAGCATTCTTGAATGAGAAAAGTATCACTGCTACATCATCACAGGCTAGCAGCCCATGAAAAGAAATAAGGGCTGCGGCAACTGGTGCTGCAGCCCTCGTTAGGGTTTCTTGAAAAACGTCCTGGGAATTAGCCGAGGCGCTTCTCGAGGTTGGTGCGGATGGTCTTGATGAACTCAGCGCTGTTGACAGCCTTAGCCTCAACGCCTTCCATCAGGTTCACGAGGTCCTTGGTAACGATACCCGAGTTGAGGGTGTCGAAGCAAGCAGCCTCGAGCTGGTCACCAAAGTTCATGAGGTCCTTCAAACCGTCCTTCTCACCGCGCTTGCGCAGGGCACCGCTCCAAGCGAAGATGGTTGCCATGGGGTTGGTGGAAGTCTCCTCGCCCTCAAGATACTTGTAGTAGTGGCGGGTTACGGTACCGTGGGCAGCCTCATACTCGTAGTTGCCGTCGGGGCTAACGAGCACGCTGGTCATCATAGCCAGTGAACCGAAGGCGGTGCTGACCATGTCGCTCATCACGTCGCCGTCGTAGTTCTTGCAGGCCCAGATGTAACCACCCTTGCTGCGAATCACGCGAGCAACGGCGTCGTCGATCAGAGTGTAGAAGTACTCCAGACCCAACTTCTCGAACTCAGCCTTGTAGTTCTGCTCGTAAACCTCCTCAAAGATGATGCGGAATTGAGCGTCATACTTCTTGCTGATGGTGTCCTTGGTCGAGAACCACAGATCCTGCTTGGTGTCGATAGCATACTTGAAGCAGCTGTGGGCAAACGAGCGGATGGACTTGTCGAGGTTGTGCATACCCTGGAGGACGCCTTCGCCCTTGAACTCGTGGATTACCACTTCCTCGTGCTTGCCGCTAACGCCGTCAAAGACGAGCTTAGCAACACCGGGCTCGTCGGCACGCAGCTCAACACTCTTGTAAACGTCGCCATAAGCATGACGAGCGATGGTGATGGGCTTCTCCCAGTTCTTTACAACGGGGTGGATGCTCGGGATGGTGATGGGAGCGCGGAATACGGTACCGTCGAGGATTGAACGGATGGTGCCGTTGGGGCTCTTCCACATCTCGTGCAGCTTGTACTCGTCCATGCGTTTCAGGTTGGGGGTGATGGTAGCGCACTTCACGCCAACACCATACTTCTTGCAAGCCTCAGCAGCCTCGATGGTGATCTTGTCACCAGTCTCGTCGCGCTTTACAAGACCCAGGTCGTAGTACTCACTCTTGACACAGGATGCGGGTCATCTCGTCACCGTCCATCTCCACGATGGGAGTGGTCATTTTAATTTTTTCCATTCTGATTGATTAAAACAGTTTCGTTTATAAATTTGATTGATAAAAGTTATTGTCGTTATATTACTTCTTCTGCGAAGCATAGAAGTTCATCAGGCAGCCCTCAGCGAGGATAGTGCGCTCGTCGGGGGTCAGGTTCTGGAAGAACAAGTGCAGGTCATGTACGCCGTCGGCAGCGATAACCTTAGCATCAATCTCCTCCTTGCCATTGATGATGGCCTCACGGATACCGGGAACGAATACCATGTCACCGGGGTTGTAGTTGAACTCAACATCGGGAGCGATGGTGAAGGGAACGATACCCCAGTTGATGCAGTTGCTGCGATAGCGCTTGGTTGCATACTCGTAGCAGATGTTGGCGTCACCACCGAGCACCTTCTGGCAGGAAGCGGCCTGCTCGCGAGCGGAACCGTCACCGGGCTTGTGTGCGAATACGCAAGAACCAAATGAGGTGTTCTCGGGCTTTGCACCTACCTTAGCGAGAGCGTCGAGCACGTTCTGCGGGCACTTGCCGTCGCGGCGCTGGTGATCCTGTTCCTGGATGCGCTTGCTCAGGCCAACGTACTCAGGCACGCGGCGTGACAGGGCGAACTCAGAGAGCTTCAGCGGGTTGGAGCGGTAGCTCGAGGTCTCACCGCTGGGGATCAACTCGTCGGTAGTGGTTACGCTGTCGTGGATAACGGCTGCCAATTCGAGCAGCATGTTGTCCTCCATGCGATACATCTTGGGCCAGTCCTTGATGTTGGGACCGTAACGCAGCTCAACGTCAGCCTCAGCCTTGTCATAGCCGTAGTAAACGCGGCGCTCATAGATCTTAGCGTCGTACTCGTAGGGCTTGTGATCGTCGGTGTAGTCAACGTCGGTAGCAGCGGTGATGATGCCGCCGTTAGCTGCGGTAGCAGCGATGGAGCGGGCATCCATCAGGGCAACCAGCGAAATCTGACCCTGACCGGGCTTGGAACCCTCGCGGTTGGGGAAGTTACGGGTAGTGTGGCGGATGGACAGACCATTGTTGCTGGGAACGTCACCGGCACCGAAGCACGGACCGCAGAAGGCGGGCTTGATGATCACACCAGTCTCGAGCAGCTCCTCAACGATGCGCTGACGAACAGCTGCCATGTAAACGGGAACTGACTGGGGATAGGCGCTCATGGTGAAGTAGTCGTTACCGATGCTGGTGCCGCGCATGATGGAAGCGGCAGCACTCAAGTTGTCATAGGTACCGCCCGAGCAACCAGCGATGATACCCTGGTCGGCTTGTACCTTGCCGTCCTTCATCACCTTGTCAACGAGGTCGCACTGTACCTTGTCGCCAAAGCGCTTCTTGGTGTCTTCCTCGACCTGACGCAGAATCTCGACGGGATTGGCCTGCAGTTCGTGGATTGTGAAAGCGTTGCTGGGGTGGTAGGGCAGAGCGATCATACATTCCTGAGTGCTCAGGTCGATCTTGATCATGCTGTCATAGTAAGCCACCTCACCGGGTTGCAGCACCTTGAAGTCCTCAGGACGCTTGTGAATCTCGTAGTGGTGCTTCACCTCGTCATCGGTAACCCAGATTGAACTCAAGCAGGTGGTCTCGGTGGTCATGATGTCGATACCATTACGGAAGTCGATGGGCAGGTTCTTCACGCCGGGGCCAGCGAACTCGAGCACCTTGTTCTTTACAAAGCCGCTCTCGAAGGTAGCCTTAACGAGCGAGATAGCAACATCGTGGGGACCAACACCCTTCTTGGGTGCGCCTTCCAACCATACCAGGACAACCTCGGGAGCGTTGATGTCCCAAGTGTTGCGCAGCAGCTGTTTAACGAGCTCACCACCGCCTTCGCCGACACCCATGTTACCGAGCGAACCGTAGCGGGTGTGGCTATCGCTACCCAGGATCATGTTACCGCACTTCACCATTGCCTCGCGGGCGAACTGGTGGATAACGGCCTGGTTGGCGGGAACGTAGATTCCGCCGTACTTCTTGGCTGCCGACAGACCGAACACGTGGTCATCCTCGTTGATGGTGCCGCCGACGGCGCACAGCGAGTTGTGGCAGTTGGTCATTGCGTAAGGCAGGGGGAATTTCTCGAGACCACTGGCGCGGGCGGTTTGGATAATGCCCACGTAGGTGATGTCGTGCGACATCATCGCGTCAAAGCGGATGCGCATCTTTTTACCCTTGCTGCCGTCTACGTCGTGACTGCGCAGGATGCCGTAGGTGATGGTGTTCTCACGAGCCTCGTCAGGCGTGGGAAGACCAGTTGCATCAGTGCGAATTTCGTTACCGTTGATTAAGTAAACTCCTTGTTTGATTAATTCTACCATGATAAAATTTTGATGTTAATTGATATAGGGTTATTAATTCAATATCGAGTGAATAAATAAAGTGAGCGCAACCATGTCGGCACTGCCGCCTGGCGAGATGTTGAGTGCGATGTAGTCGCGGTTCATCTGCTGCATGGCTGGCTCGGTGTAGTTGTCGAGCAATTCACGGGCCTCGCGCTTGACCTGTTGGGCCTGTTCATAGCCCACACGGTGAATGACATTGGTGTCGTCAAGCTGACTCATGATGAGCAAGAGCAACCGGTGAGGGGCGGTCGAGGCGTCATCAGCAAGGTAGCCCTGATAAGCGGGCAACCAGTCGCTGAATAGCTGCGGATAACCTGCCTTGGCAAGGTCGAGGGCTCCAATCACGCGGTGAGCATTCACGGCATCGTTGCCGTGGGTGCCTGCCGTGGGAGAGAATTGTCCTGCCACTTGCATGATGAGTTCCCGCAGCTGCTTGCTTCCTACGCTGACGTCACGAGTCGAACACCAGGCTGCTGCCAGCGTGGTCAGCCCCATTGAGAACAATGCTCCACGGTGTGTGTTGACACCACCGGTTGCATTGAGCATAGCCTCCTCAGCCTCAAGGCCGATGCGGCGAACCTCGCATGCATCGGGCACCTCATAATTCTCACCGCAGCGATGTCCATAGAGGGCCAGCCGGATGAAGTAGGGCAGTAACGAGTCAATGCTCTTGTTCATCAACCTCAGATCCATGTCGCGGTGCGCGCCGTTGTCGTTGCGGTCCACCAACCCGGGCTTGGGCGTGGTGTTGAGTTCAGTGCGCAGGGCATCACAGGCCAGGTGAGCGATGAGGTAAGGCTCGGTGGTCTGCGGTACCAGTGCCGAGGCAAGTGCTAACGAACCATCGGCCAGTGATTGTCGCACGCGTGATGCGCTCACGGGCGAACCGTCAAGCACAAAACGCACGATGGCTTTGACGGCAATGCCATGCTTCGGCAACTGCTCGTGCATGAGTTGGTTGTAGCGTGCTGTCAATGCGTCGATGGGCTCGCTGCCCACATAGCGTGTGGTCACGCCCAGGGCGGGTGCGATGTGGCAAGCAAACAGGTCCAGATCCAGCGTGATGTGCGTGTCGGTGGCGTCGGTCACCTGCTTGAGGAAGTAGGTGGGGAACGTCAGGTCACTGATGGCATAATCGCTACCCTCAACAACGATGACGTTGTCAAGCTCCTCGCAGGCTGCTTGTATCATGGCCAACCGCTCACTGTACCTGAATGTTGAACGGTCCTCACGAACGGCGATGACGTATAGCGTTGTCGCCTCTTGAGCGGCTTGGTTGATGAGGTAGCGGTGCCCAAGGGTGAACGGGTTGGCATTCATCACGATGGCAGCAGCACCATCAGGACGGTTGCCGCGCACTCGCTTCAGGTAGCTCGTGTAATTGCCGATACCTTTCACGCCATTCTCCATGAGGACGGCGCAAGGCGATTTGGCGATGGCAGTAAAGCCCATGCTCTGGAAAACCATGAGGTTTTCAGGCTTGGTGTACACTTTAATCGTCTCAGCGCCTTGTTGGGTGGCCATGGTGATGAGGTGAGAGATGAGCTTGTTGCTCAAGCCGGTCTCACGGGCAGCCTCGCCCACGGCTATGCACTTGATGACGTTGCCCTGCAAGCCCCCGCCCACAACAATGTTGCCGTCGTCATCGGTGGCCACGGCATAGTAGTCCACGTCCTCGAGACGCAGCCCATTGTCGGCAAGGAAGCGCTCCACTCGAGTCCTGTTTGACTTGAGCGAGAGCGGCATGTCGCAGATGTCAAAGTTATCGTACATAGTCGTCAACCAATTGTTGGATGCGGGCTTTGAGCTCTTCTTGAGTGTGGCTGTGGTTGCGCATGCACCAGCGGGCCTCGTGGTCACACAACAGGCATCGGCGCGGTTCTCCACCCACCGCCTGGCGGCTGATGGGGGTGCCGTCGGCACTCATGACATCAATGTCGAACAGCCGCCCCAGCGGGTGGCTGTCTTCGATATCACAAGTCACACGTTTGGCCTCGAGCGTCGGCAAGTCGGTAATGAGATAGGCCTCATAACCGGTCGCCAAGTCGCGGGCGCGCGTTGCGGTGACGTGGTCGCCCATGCGTTCGAGCAGGGCTGTCACTGCCGCCTGTGCTGTCACCAATGAGTAGAGATTACGCTTGACGTTGCCAGGCATGATCACCGTCAGGCACACGAGCGTGCTGTCGGGGTACAGCTGGAGTAACTGCTGTTGCAGCTCGTGACGGCTGTCACGGCTTTGCAGTAGGGCGTCGAGCGTAATCTCCATCGCTGATGTCTATAGGTTAACTAAATGCTTTGATTTAGCCTACAATGTTCTTGATTACGTCTTGTACCGAGCCATCGCGGTTCAAAACGACACCGACAACCTTGTCGCCGAAGGGCAGGGGAGCGGGATCGCCAATGATCTTGCGGGCCTTGGCTGCCAGATCATGGATGTCCACAATCTTCATGCCAGCGGCTTCAAGACGCTCCTTCACCTCGGGACGGTTGGGGTTAACGGCGATACCATATTCGGTAACGACAACGTCAACGTTCGAACCCGGAGTGATCAGGGTGGTTACCTCGTCAACCACGCAGGGGATGCGGCCGCGCAACAGCGGGCAAACGATCACTGACAGGGCGCTGTCCATAGCGGTGTCGGGGTGACCGCCTATAGCGCCGCGGATGATACCGTCGCTACCCACGAGCACGTTCACGTTGAAGTTCACGTCCACCTCGAGGGCCGACAGGATAACGACATCCAGGAAGTGGGTTGCTGAACCCGGCTCCAGCATGGCGGCATACTCGTTGGCCGATACACTCTTGTGCTTCGGGTCGTTCATCAGCGACTCGGCAGCCACCTTGTCAAATGACTGTACGTCGATGATGCGGTCGATCAGGCCTTCCTGATGCAGTTTCACCATGTGGCTGGTGATACCGCCCAGTGCATAGCTGGCCTTGATGCCCTTGTCGATCATACCCTGGCGCAGGTACTTGGTCACTGCGAGGGCAGCGCCGCCTGAGCCGGTCTGCATCGAGAAGCCGTCCTCAAAGTAACCACTGTTCATCACCACCTTGGCAGCCTGCTTAGCGAGCAGGATGTCGCGCGGGTTCTTGGTGTCGCGGATGGCACCCGAGGAAATCTTGCTTGAGTCACCCACCGAGTCAACGACAACAACGTAGTCCACGTCGGCCTCGCTGATGGCGCTGTGCTGGTTGGGATAATCTACCAGGTCATCGGTCAGGATGATGGTCTTGTCGGCATACTTGGCGTCGGGCAGTGCATAGCCCAGCGAGCCGCAGATGCTCTTGGCGTTGGGGCTGGTCGAGTAACCGGCAGCGTTACCCAGGGGGTCGCTCGATGAAGCGCCCAGGAAGGCAACGTCTATGTGCAGCTCACCGCTCTTAATGGCATAGCCGCGCGAACCGTGTGAACGGAAGATGACGGGATTCTCCATCAGGCCATGCGATACCTCGGTAGCGAGGGCACCACGCAAGCCGCTGGTGTGCAACTGGGTGATAACGCCGTTCTTGATGTGCTCGATCAGGGGCTCATGCACGTCGATGAGACTCGACGAAGCCAGCGTCAGGTTCTTGAAACCCATCTCGGCGAGCTTGGCCACTACCATGTTGATGACCTTGTCACCGCTGCGGAAGTGGTGGTGGAACGAGATGGTCATGCCGTCCTTGAGGCCGCTCTTCTTGATGGCTTCCTCGAGGGTCACGAGCTTGCCGTTAGTGCGCTGCAACTCATGGCGCGGCGTGATGTTCTTCTTCATGTGGGCGTCGTTATAGACAGCCTTGTTCATCTTCTTTGCAGCCTCGGCAATCAGGGCTGCCCTATCTTTGATACTGTTCATGCTAAGTCCTCCTTTGTCAAGATGCCCGACGCGATGGCCAGGTCGATGGTACGTTGTGCTCTGATAACCACGGGGCGGTCAACCATCTTGCCGTTAACGGCGATAACGCCGCTGCCGCGCTTCTCGGCTCCTTGGGAGCAAAGATCTCGTTGACAATCTCGATTTGGCGGGGATTGATGATTGACTTGCCGTCAAATCCCATAGCCTTAATCATCTCAACCTCGCGACGGAAGGTGTCCATGTCGTTCAGGTTGCTGAACACGGTGTCCAGGGCGTCGATGCCGGCAGCACGGGCAGCCGTCACGATGCATTGGCGGGCAAATTGCAGTTCCATGCCGAAGTTGGGCGAGTCACCCGTGGTGCGCTGTGCCTTCAGGTTAGCGCAGTAGTCCTCAGCGCCAAGGGCAATACCCATCATGCGCTTGCTGGCGGTGGCGATGGAGTAGGCGTTGAGTGCGCCCAGCGTGCTCTCGATGGCAGCCATGATTTGGGTGCGTCCCACGCAACCCAGCTCGGTCTCCACCTTGATGATTTCCTGTTCGAGTTCCTTAACCTCCTCAGCAGTCTCGGTCTTGGGCATGCGGATGACGTGAACGCCAGCCTTTACCACAGCCTCAACATCCTTCTTGCCGTAAGGGGTGTTCAGCGGGTTGATGCGAACCACCATCTCGGTCGTACCGTAGTCAATGGTCTTGAGTGCGTTGTGAACCAGCAGACGCGCAGCGTCCTTCTCGGCCATTGAGACAGAGTCCTCAAGATCGAGCATGATTGAATCGGGACCGTAGATGTGAGCGTCGGCCATCATTCCCGGGTTGTTACCAGGGACAAACATCATTGTTCTTCTGAGTCGTTGCATAACAATTTTCTCGTTTTAGATGGTTTTAATGGGTTAATTAGTCGGCCCACACGTCCTTGCCGGTGGCGCGAACAGCGGCGGCTGTCACGCGGGCGCGGATGGTGCAGTCCAGGGCTCCCTTGTCCGTGGCTTTCACCTCGGCTTGGTCGATGCCCAGGCCCTGCAGGGTCTCGGTAATAACTTTCTTGATTTGGTCGCCAAACTGGTAGGCTACCGTGCTTTCAAGATCAATGTGCAGTCCAGCGTTGTCGTTGGGCGCAATCTGGATGAAAATGTCGCCGGATTCAAGCGTTCCGGCCATTGCCGTTTTGATCTCCATTGTTTGAGTTAAAAAAACGATTTAAATATTAATAAAAGTTCGTTAATGTTGTCAATTAGATGGTTGCTAAAAAGCGCTCAAAATTAGGCATTATTTTATTACCGACAAAATATTTTCGCTACCTTTTTTTGATGCCTTGCCATGGTGTGAAAACTACTAGTTTTTAGGTGGTTCGAAAACCATAGTTTTCATGTTTGAAAAGTGAAAAAAGGCACATTTTGTGCGCTTTTGTCTTTCATTTTGTCGTTTTTATTCATTTTCTTGATGAGTACTCGATATTGGGCTGGTTTGGCGATATGTGCCTGTAGATTCGGCCGCGATGAGTTCTTGCTCGGACTGATGGTCGGGCCTGCGGTATTGTTTTGGGGCAGCACCGTTCTTCTCGAGGATGATTCGGCTCAACGCCAGGTCCAGGTCATGGAGGGTCTGCAGGCGTTTCTTGGGTGACAGCTGGCATTCCCAGATGACAATCACGTTCCATCCCGCTGCTTGCAGCAACGCCTGATTGCGGGCGTCGCGCTCGCGGTTGCGCTCGATTTTTTCCTGCCAGAAGCTTGCGTTGGTCGTAGGCTTGTGCTTGCTGCAACCGTGCCCGTGCCAAAAGCAGCCGTTCACCATGATTACAGTCCGCCACTTGCGCATCACGATGTCGGGGCGACCAGGTAACGACTTGACATACAGGCGGTAGCGGAAGCCCTGATGCCACAGCCACCGACGCACCACCAGTTCGGGCTTGGTGTCGCGTCCCCTGATGCGGCTCATGCAACGATGCCGCTGCTCTGGTGTCATCCTATCAGCCATGTCAATACTCGGTTTGATAATGCGATAGCAAAGGTAGTGAAAACTGTCGGGCCGAACAACTCGGTTGTAATGAAAGTTCGTTTTTTGTTATAACGTTAGGTGGGATGGAGAAAATGTTGTAACTTTACACTCCCAAAACCAAACGAGGAAAAGATGAAATTCAGCGAAATTTTAGGCAATGAGCAGGCTATCGGGCAGATACGTCGGATGATTGATGCCGACCGGCTGCCCCATGCGCTGCTGCTCTATGGGGAGCCGGGTGTGCCCAAGCTGCGACTGGCGATGGCAGCTGCGCAATATCTCCACTGCCGCAACCATACCGACGGCGATTCATGTGGCGTGTGCCCGATGTGCCGCCAGCACCAGTCGTTCAACCAGGTGGATACCCATTACAGCTATCCGTTTACCAACCGCAAGGGCGACAGCAACAGTCCCTGTGACGCTAACGACTATATCGATGAATGGCGGGAATTTGTCACCAAGTATCCCGTCGAGGATTACCAGGCGTGGCTCGGGTTGTTGAAAAATGACAATGCGCAGCCGCAAATCTTTGTGCATGAGGCTGAAAACATCATCCGCAAGATGACCTTGAGTGCCTATACTGCCAAATATAAGGTGCTGATCATGTGGCTCCCCGAGAAGCTGAAGGATGAGGCTGCCAACAAGTTGCTGAAGCTCATCGAGGAACCCTACGACGACTGCAAGTTCATCCTCGTGAGCGATAACGAGAAAGGCATTCTGGGTACCATCCTGTCGCGTTGCCAGCGCATAGAGCTGCGCAAGCCCTCCACGCCCATGGTCGCCCAATATCTTGTCGATCGCTACGGTATGGACATGCAGGATGCCATGGCCCTGGCCGCTCCTGCCGATGGTAATGTCAACATGGCCGAGCGCATGGTGCAGACCGGCAGCGAGTTCCACGAGTTCCGCGAGCGCTTCATCGAGCTGATGCGCCTGTCCTATCAGCATGACCTGGTCAAACTCAAGTCCTGGAGCGAAGTCATCGCCGACATGAAGCGCGAGAAGGCTAGGCGTTTTCTCGCCTATGCCGTGCGTCAGGTGCGCGAAAACTTCATCTATAACCTGCACAATCCCGAGCTCAACTACATGACGCGTGAGGAGGAGGCCTTCTCGACCCGTTTCTCGCCATTCATCAACGAGCGCAATGTGGAACCTATTGTAGCCGAACTGGAGCGGGCCAGCGCCGACATTGCCGGCAACGGCAACGCCAAGCTGGTGTTGTTTGACCTCACCATCCGCCTCTCCATCCTGATCAGGAAATAAGTCATTAACCTCAATTGTACTGATACCGACCACGTTTTTTATGAATACACCATTCCTGCAGCAAGTTGCACGTCATTATCTTGAGGCTCAAGGTCTTGAGGACTACTGTTTTGTTTTTCCCAATCGGCGCAGTGGTCAGTTCTTCATCCATTACTTGCAACAAGAGCTTATCGCCGCCGATGGCCACAAGGGGTACCAGTTGCCTCATCTCATGCCGTGTGTGACATCCATCAATGAACTTGTCGCCCGGCTGACAGGAACGGTTACTGCCACCGACATCGAGATGCTGTTTGCCCTCTATGACGCCTATTGCCAGGCGATGGGCGATAAGGCTCAGGAATTCGACAAGTTTGTCTATTGGGCGCAGCTCATTATCAGTGACTTCAACGACATTGACCGCTCGCTGGCCGATGCGGGCATGATATACCGCAACCTGAGCGACCAACAGAGCCTGCGCAGCAACTACCTCACGCCCGAGGTCGAGGAAAAGGTGCGCAAGATCTTCGGTGATAGCCTTTTTACCGCATTTTTTGACACCAGCGACGACGCCGACCTGTGGCAGCACCGTGGCGAGAAATCGGATGCTGCTGCCGATGGCAAGGTCAAGCAAGAATTCCTGACCCTGTGGAATGCTCTGGAAACCATTTATCACAACTATCACAAGGTGCTGGAAATGAATCAGGTTGTCGCCCCTGGTATGCAGTTGCGGCAGGCTGCCGAGGGCGCTTCGTCGTCGTTGCCTTACAGTCGGCTTGTGTTTGTGGGTTTTGGTGTCCTCTCGGCTGCCGAAGTCAAACTGTTTGACCATTTCAAGCTCGAGGGCAAGGCTGAGTTCTGGTGGGATAATGCCGGAATCGGGCGAATGCTGGAAAAAGCCCCTCATGATCCGGGAGCGCTACTGATTGACGGCTACTGCAAACGCTTCGGCGCCAAAGAATTAGCCCCTCTTGAAGGAAATCTGCCTTTAATTAGGGCTATTGCTGTCCCATCGACTGTGGGCCAGGCCAAGGTCGCCCTTGAAGAGGTGAAGCGTATGAATGACGGCCAGGCTACAGTAGGCATCGACACTGCCATTGTCCTGCCTGATGAGAACCTGCTCGTGCCCCTGTTGCACTCGATGGATGGCGCTGGTGCCATCAACGTGACGCTAGGCTACCCACTGCGCAGTTCAGGTATCGTCTCCCTGATGCACATCGTTGCCCGGCTGCATCATCAGGCCACCAGGGAAGGGAAGGTTTGGACCTATTATCGCGAGGATGTCAACGATATCCTGTCCCATCCGTTAATCAAGTCGTTCTTTACTGACCAAGCGTTGTCATTGGCGTCACAACTTGCTGTAACCAATCGTTTTAGGGTACCATCCAATGAGTTTGAACCCTATGATTTCAAGGACCTGTTCGCACCGGCGATGGATAGCGACGCATCGGGTGACGAGCGGGCGCAGCAGGCCGATTATCTTGATCATCTGTTATCGTTCTGTGAGTTGCTGATGGATAGAATGGGTAAGCAAGTCGGCGGTGGCGATGAGGAAGAGGTGGAGTTGCCGCTTCAACAGGCTTTCCTGGTGATGTATATCGATCTTCTCCACCAGTTGAAGCATTCTCTTGCCGCATGCGGGCAGACGATACAGCGCTCGACCTTGTTCTATCTGGTGGACCGCTTGACGGGTTCGGCGGTCGTCCCCTTTACTGGCGAGCCGTTGCGTGGGCTGCAAGTGATGGGGCTGCTGGAGACACGAAGCCTGGATTTCAGGCATCTGGTCATCTTGTCGATGAATGAACGCATTTTTTCGCGTCATCGCAGCATTAACTCGTTTATCCCCAACTACATACGCCGTGCTCACGGAATGTCCACCATCGAGCAGCAAGAGGCGATTGTGGCCTTCAACTTCTACCGCTTGCTCAACCGTTCCAGCCATGTGACTTTGGTCTTTGACTCGAGCACTCAGAGCATGGGAACGAGTGAGCCGTCACGCTATATTGCCCAACTCGAGAAAATATATGGCATCGCGGTTAAACATATTGAAAAAACCACCAGCATCAACACCTCGCCTCCCATTTCAATCAGTGTTCCCAATGAGGGCGAAGCCTTGTGCAGGCGTTATACTGATGATCCTGAAAAGGGCCAGGGGCGATGCCTGTCGGCCAGCGCGATCAATAAATACATCAATTGTCCGTTGTCGTTCTACCTGCATTATGTCCAGAATCTGAATGACGACAACGAGGTGAGCGATTTCATGGATTATGGCACTTTCGGTACGATTATTCACGACACATTGGGCGATTGTTACTATAGTGAGCAGTCTCGGGCCAGGGGTGGTGTCATCACCAGTGCCGATATCCAGTTTTTCAAGAAAAACAAGTTGGAAAAAGCAGTCATTCGCAACATCAAGAAGACGTTCCTGCATGTGCCTGAAGACCAGCTGGATAATGAAATGAAGCCCCTTCGTGGCGAGGCGTTTATGCTCATTGATACGATCAAGAGCTACGTAGAGTTTGTGCTGGATTATGACCTTGAACTGATTGAGCGCAGCGGCCCGTTCACGATTCTGGAGTGCGAAGAGCCTCACCGTGTGTTGCCCATGGAAATTAATGGTGTCAAGTTCAATTTCACTTATCGCCCTGACCGCATCGACCGTCTTGCCGATGGCATGGTGCGCATTGTGGACTACAAGACGGGTAAGGACAAGACTTCCTTTGTCGGCGCTCCTGGCTTGACGGCACTCTTCAACCCTGACCAAGCCGACCGCCGTAAGGCCATTTTGCAATTATTCCTGTACAGTTATGCTTACCTGACCGAGAATCCTGATTGCCATCAAGTGACCCCAGTTATTTATAAGTTGGCGTCGATGAAGGAGAGTGGGGTAATCCTGAAGAGAAATGACCGTGACCAGGGCTCCCAATATGTTTTCGCGATGGATGATCCTGTGGCACAAGAATTCAGCAAGCACATGGCCGGTACCATCAAGGCCCTGTATGAGGCCGACTTTACACAGGCCTCGGAGGACGCCAAAGCCTGCGGCTATTGCCGGTTCATCGACTTCTGCCGCCGCAGCGTGGCTAAGTCGGGCTGGTAACCTCAGCGGTTCTGCTTTTTCTCCTGATTGCGGCGCTCAATGTCTTCGTTCAAGCGATCCTCGTCCTCTTGGGTCCACAAGGGGTTCTCCTCCTCGTCCCAGTCAAAGGCGTCGTCAAGCGGCGTGGGGTCATCGAAGCCGAAGAAGGCTTCGTCAGTAAAGTCTTGAAGCTCACGGCCTTCTTTCTTTGTGGGGCGTCCCAGGCCGCGCTGGCGGTTGACAAAACCGTCGATCTTCACCATCTCGAGCAAGCGCAACTGGTCGGGGCTGGTAACATTCTTGAGATAAAGTGGCACGAGCTTGGCGCCGACGCGGTTGTTGAGCAGCGCGATGACCTCAAAGGAATAGGTAATGGGTGGCTTGCGCACATCGATGCGATCGCCCACCTTGATGCCGTGGGATGGCTTGACGGGCATCCCACCTATGGTCACTCGCCCCAGTTTGCATGCATTGGTGGCGATGGTGCGTGTCTTGAACACTCGTGTGGCCCACAGCCACTTGTCTATCCTCACTTCCTTCATAACAGTCACTTGTTGTTATAATTATTCATGGCGAATGTTACCCCTGACAAGCAGAACGTACGGATGGCATCGACCGCAACCTTGGCACGCTCGGGCAGGATGTTGAGCTCTTCGGGGGTGGGGTAACCCAGCACATAGTCCACCTGGGCTCCTGGCGGGAAATCGTTGCCGATGCCGAAGCGCAGTCTGGCCCACTGCTGGCTGCCCAGCAGATCGTTGATGCTCTTGAGGCCGTTGTGGCCGCCGTCGGCACCCTTGGGGCGGATGCGGATTTGGCCGAAGGGTAAAGCGATGTCATCCACGATGACCAGCAGATGATCGAGGTCGATGTGCTCCTTGATCATCCAGTAACGCACGGCCTCACCGCTCAAGTTCATGTAGGTGGACGGCTTGAGCAACATGAGTTGCTGGTTCTTGAGACGGCACTCGGCCACGGCGCCATATCGCTGGGTCGTGAAAACAATATTGGATGCCTCGGCGAGAGCATCCAATATTGTAAAACCTATGTTGTGGCGGGTCCCCTGGTACTCGGCACCAATGTTTCCCAAGCCGACAATGAGATACTTCATAGGGTTGTAAATAACTGCGTTGCCAATGCAACTGGTAATGATGATTACTCAGCGGCCTCGCCCTCAGCAGCCTCACCTTCTTCAGTGGCGGTTGCGGCAGCGTTAGCAGCAGCACGGGTCGTGCGAACACCTGCGATAACGAGATCCTTGGCGTTAACGAGCTCAAAGTTGTCGAACTTGCAGTCGCGAACCTTGATGGTCTTGCCAATCTCAAGGTTGTCCACGTTGAGCATGATGGTCTCAGGAATATCCTTGTACAGACCTTTAACTTTCACCTTCTTCATGCTCAGGTAGAGCTTACCACCGGCTTTAACACCGACAGCGTGACCCTCGAGATGAACGGGAATCTCAACAACAACGGGCTTGTCCTCATAGACCTCCATGAAGTCGATGTGCAGGACAGCATCGCTAACGGGATGGAACTGCAGGTCCTTCAGGACGGCCTTGCGGGTCTGACCGTCAAAGGTCAGGTCGATAACACACACGTCGGTGCTGTAGATAAGCTTGCGAACGTCGGCGAAATTCACAATCAGGTCAGTGGTGATGATTGCCTTGCCATCGCGGCCAATGGGAACGACCTTCTCGCCAGCGAGCAGCTTACCATTGTAGTTACCGTCCTTGTCGAGCTCAACGAGCTTGCCACCATTCAGGACAACGGGAATCTTGTTCTCCTTGCGGAGGGCCTTTGCGGCCTTCTTGCCGAGGTCAGTACGAGCCTCTGCGTTCAGTTGATAAGTCTTCATTTTTAATTGGTTGTGTTACTCAAAATTAAAGTAATTGGTTCGTAAAAACGCTTCCTTTAATCTCCCATCACACTGGAAACTTCAAAAAAGCGGGGCAAAGTTACTGCTTTTTTTTGACATGGCAATGCTATTGGCATAAAAAAGTGGGTGCCAGCTGAAAAACAACTGGCACCCACTCGATGTATCTCGAAATGAGAAATTAGTCAACGTTGAGGTTGACGCGCTTCAGGTCGATGGCCTTGAGGTCCTTGTCGGCGGCAGCCAGGAACTGTGCAACAGTCTCCTTGTTCTCGCCAGCCTCGTAAACCTGCTCCATCAGGACGTTCTCCTGATAGAACTTGTTCAGGCGACCCTGAGCAATGTTCTGGATCATCTGCTCGGGCATGTTGGCCTCCTTCTGCTTGGCGGTCTCGTCCATGAGCTTGAGTGCCTGGGCAACCTGCTCCTCGGTCATGTAACCCTTGCGGATAGCCTCGTCGCGGTGCTCCTCGGTAGCGCAGTAGTAGGGGTTGAAACCGGCCTTCTTCAGGGCGTTCTCAACAGCCTTGCTTACCTGCTCGGCCTTGGTCTTGTCGATAGCCATGCGCAGCTCCTCGTCGATAACCTCCTGAGAGATCTGGTCGCGGGTGGCCTTGATGGGGTTCATCGAGGCAACCTGCATAGCGATAGCCTTGGCAACGTCCTCAGCCACGTTCTCCTGGTTGAAGGCAACAGCAGCCGAGAGCATACCGTTGAAGTGGTTGTAAACAACGGTCGAGGGGGCATTCAGGCACTCATAGGCGCCCAACTCCATCTTCTCGCCGGTGATACCGCTCAGGGCGGTGATCTGCTCGCTCACGCTCTTGCCGTCCATCTGGAGGGCATTGAGCTCGTCGAGGTTAGCGGGCTTCTGGGCCATTGCGAGATCCAGGATAGCCTTGGCGAGGTTGACAAACTTCTCGTTCTTGGCAACGAAGTCGGTTTCGCACTTGAGGGCGATGATAGCAGCGAACTTGCCGTCGGTCTTGCCGATAGCGATGCCCTGAGCTGCCTGACGGTCTTCACGCTTGGCGGCGATGGCCTGACCGCGCTTGCGGATCAGCTCCATGGCCTTGGTGATGTCGTTGTCGCTCTCGATGAGCGCCTTCTTGCAGTCGCTCAAGCCTGCGCCGGTCATGTCGCGCAGTTTCTTGATGTCATTGATGGTTACAGCCATAATTCTGTTTTAGTTAACTAAATGTTGTTAGTTGTTATTGTTTGGAATTATTCCTCAGCTTTGGGAGCCTCGTCAGCCTTGGGAGCCTCCTCGGTTTTGGGAGCCTCATCGGCGGGAGCGGCACGGCGCACGCGCTGACGGCGGGGCTTGGGAGCCTCTTTTACCTCATCAGCCTCGGCCTCGGCGTCCTTGTTGTCGATCTGCTCAACCTTGCGCTCCTCGAGACCTTCCTTGATGGCCTCGCAAACGGTGGCCAGGATGATGTCGATTGACTTGCTGGCGTCGTCGTTGGCGGGGATCACGAAGTCCACGTTGTTGGGGTCGCTGTTGGTATCAACGATACCGAACACGGGGATACCCAGACGGTTAGCCTCGGCAACAGCGATATGCTCCTTGAGCACGTCAATCACGAACAGTGCGCTGGGCAGGCGGTTCAAGTTCTTGATAGAACCCAGGTTCTTCTCCAACTTGGCGCGCTGGCGGCTCAGCTGCAGCTTCTCGCGCTTAGACATGTTGGCCATGGTGCCGTCGGTCTCCATCTTGTCGATGGTGTCCATCTTCTTCACGGCCTTGCGGATGGTGGTGAAGTTGGTCAGCATACCGCCAGGCCAACGCTCGATCACGTAGGGCATATCAACGCTCATGGCACGCTCGCGGGTCACGTCCTTGGCCTGCTTCTTGGTAGCAACAAACAGAATGCGCTTGCCACTCTTGGCAATATTCTTCAGTGCGTTTGCTGCCTCTTCCAGCTTGGCGCTGGTCTTGTATAAGTCGATGATGTGGATACCGTTACGCTCCATGAAGATGTAGGGCGCCATAGCGGGGTTCCATTTGCGTTTCAGGTGACCAAAGTGGCAAGTAGCCTCAAGCAGTTGGTCAAAATTAGGTGTCTGCATTGTTTTTTGTTTTTTAATAAATTGTTTACGTTCGACTAAATCAATCGCATAGTAGCCACCGCAGTTCCCAGTGTGAGTCTATGCGATTTGGATACTAAACTCTTCAATAAGCCAACCCCAACTCGTGAGGTGATGCCTATTATATAATGTAGAGCAAGCATTGAGCCACGGCAAGCCGTGGATCATCGTCATGCGGCGATTAACGCTTGCTGAACTGGAATCTCTTGCGGGCTTTGGGCTGACCGGGTTTCTTGCGCTCTACAGCACGCGGGTCGCGGGTCATGAAACCCTCCTTGCGCAGTGCGCTCTTGTCCTCGGGGTTGATCTTCACCAGGGCGCGGGCAATAGCCAGACGCAGGGCCTCGGCCTGTCCCTTGTAACCGCCACCGACGAGGTTAACCTTGATGTCATACTTCTCTGCAACATCCAGCGTGCTAAGCGGCTGCTTAACGATGAATTGCAGGATGGGGTTGGGGAAGTAGTCTGACAACGGACGTTTGTTCACTGTGATCTCGCCATTACCTTCTTTCACATACACGCGTGCGATAGCGGCTTTGCGGCGACCTACTGCATTAATCTGTTCCATGCTTCTTATTTCAGTTTGTTGATGTCAATAACTTTGGGATTCTGAGCCTCGTGGGGATGCTCGGGGCCATTGTAAACGTGTACGTTCTTCAACAGCTTGGCACCCAGACGGTTCTTGGGCAGCATGCCCTTGATAACTTGCATGTACAGGGGGTGCATACCCTTGCGCAGGTCTTTCTTCTTCTCGCTCTTGGCCTGAAGCAGTCATCTTGCACTTGTCGGCGTTGATGATGATCACGTTGTCACCGCAGTCAACATGCGGGGTGAAGTTGGGTTTGTACTTGCCGCGCAGCAATTTTGCCACCTTGGAGCACAAGCGACCCAAGATCTGGTCGGTAGCATCCACTACGACCCATTCCTTTTGTACGGTTTCGGCATTTGCCGAAATGGTTTTGTAACTTAAAGTATCCACTTTTTTAAATTCCTAATTAATAGTTAGTTAATTGCCCAAACAACACCATGCGGAACGGCCAAATTCCACACGACATTGCCCTAATGAGCTCAAACTTTGATAATAATCGGCGCGCAAAGGTACTGCTTTTCATTTTCCCCACCAAAATATTTTTCCTTGTAACCCCCTCAAACCACCCAAAAACCATGTCAAATTATCAATATTTAACAAAGATTAACAGTCGAGGTAGGGCTCTCCGCTCCATTTTGGCCCTTTACACTGCAAATTTCCCCTTTTCTCCACCCTCGGATTTGTCTATTTTGCAAGGGTTTTAATAAGTGGAGTTTTTTATATACTTTTGCGAGGTATTCATAATAAGATAAGGTATGGAGAAACGCGAAGTGATTATCGATATGAACAAGGCCAATGGGTTTGCCATAGTCATGCTCGTCGTCGTGGGTGTTGTCTTAGCTGGGCTGTTTCGGCTCATTTGGGGTCGGTGGACCGATGGCGAGGGTCTGACGGGCAGTGGCATTTTGCTTTTACTGGGGTTGATTGTGGCCATTGTCGTGCATGAGCTCATCCATGGTCTCACATGGTCCCTATTTGCGCCCAGGGGGTTGCGCAGCATCAAGTTTGGTATCATGAAGAAGTATTTGAACCCCTACTGCCATTGCAGTGACCCGCTGCCTCGCAATGGCTACTTGTGGGGTGCCTTGATGCCCGGCATTGTCACGGGCTTGATTCCAGCCATTGTGGCTCTGGCCATCGGTTCTTTTTCATTGCTCGTTTTTTCGATCATCATGATATCAATGGCTTCGGGCGACCTCATGATCGCCCTATTGGCACTCAAGGAAGATCCTCGCTGCACCATCTACGACCATCCCACCGAAGGGGGATTCTATGTCAATGACCAAGAGGAGCAATAAACCCCGCTCACTTAACGCTAAGCGGCTGCAAACCTTTCATCGGGTTGCAACCGCTTAGTATCATCAACTATAAGTTGGATTACCACAAAAGTAAATCAACCGCGTATGCCTTGAAAAGTCGTGCCGATAAATTGGAATATATCCGATTGATGGCTTCGCCTCGGGAGGGTGAAACAAGTTTCCCTCTGCTCCCGGCTCGCACATCAATTGGATTTAAATAATGCATAGAGACATTCTTACTCGACGACTCTGTTTCGAGTACTTGCAGAATAGGATATGTCACAAAGCACATGATCATAGTTGCAAGGATGTCCCACCAATCAAATGTTTGGGATATGGCAACCTCGTAGAAGCACCAGGCAAAAAAAACCAGAACAAGGATTGTCAACTTGGTATATCGGATGGACTTGTATGTGGCATAGAAAGAGAAGGCCGCGGCCGGAACCGCAACGATGTTACCGATGGTATCGGCCAAATGCCAGTCATTTATATGATTCGAATAGATAAAAGGTCTATAAGTGAAAGCCAGAAGGAGACCGAGCACGAAACAAATCAATGCCCAATAGAAATACATCAACCTTCTTTTATCGCTTTGCTCAATAGGAGAGTCTAAGAAAACAAAATTGCGAATACTCATCGTTCTGCTAAATTCCGATTCATCTTTCTGTCAATGGTGCAAAGGTAGCGATTGTTTCGCAAAACACTTCATTTTCTTTTAGATTTCGGTGATTAATCGTTCATGAGGCGCTTGTACTCGTCCTGCACTTTTATAATTCTGATATAAGTTGCTCAACCGCTTGTGGCTATAAAAGACGTCAGGATTATGCACAAATGATTATAAACTCAATCGATTCTTTAATTGTTCAACAACATTTTCTGCATTCTCCAAGTCGTTACCGATGGGTACTTCAATAGTTTTAATGTCTTTGTCAGATAAAGTTAAAACCAAATGATACTCTTTATCCATATAAGGAACTTGTGCATTGTAGAATGACGCATCAGCTATGCAATCTCTCATAATCGATTTACCCTCAACAATTATTACCTCCTCATAGACTAAAACAACAGAATTGAGGTCGTTGGCTCTTATGCTGTCAAGAACAAGAATTTCTTCGGGTTCACCATGAATTGCAATATAATCATCAACAGTTGTTGCTCTATGAGAAATTTCCTTGTCCCACTCACCACCTTTAGTTTTGTGGTTTACAAATAGTGCAAACAAAACAAGCACAACAATTATAGACACAACTAAAATGCCTAATGTTTCAAGAGGCACATGATTTTGTAGTAGAACCATATCCATATAATTAATTTATTAATTCTTATTATTAGACTATTATTTTCTACTTTCGTTTATTCTTGGGTGATTATTGACTTCGTCTTCAATGCTCACGCTCGGCAATTTTCATGTGAGCATGACATTGCGCTCTCTTACTCGCATTGGTGTTCATGAGACGCTGGCGCTCGTCCTAACTGTTATAATTTTGGTATAAGTTCTTCAACCGCCTATGCCTTTAAACGACGAGCCTATTCAATACGTTCAAAGCTGTCAAAATCATTCTGTTCAAATCGGAAAACAAAATGATAATCATCAGATTCATCCCACATGAACACCCAGATTTCTCTATAACTATACTCGTCGGTAGTTGCTATTAATGGGTCAACTTTTATGATCCAATTGTGCTGATCCAAATTGCACGTGACTGTATAAAATGAACCATAATAGGACAAATCGTCCACATCGATATAATCGTCTGTTGTGGGAGAATAACGGCAATTAGTGTGTGCTGGTGGTGTGGGCATCGACGAGTCAAATATTTTTGAAATATAGAACTGGTCATTCGCACATTCAAATTCAAATACACCTCCATCAACTGGAACCTGAAATGATTTTTTGCAGATCTTTTTGTTCCACTGAGGTCTTTCCTCATAAGAAGCATAACCAGGTAGTGGGCTTGAAACAAGGAGTGAGCAAGAAGAAAGGAAAGTGATGGCCACTACTAATAAGGCAGATATGTGTATGTGAGTTTTCATAATTTTTGTTATTTGTGTCCGGTTCAATTCTATAAGAAAAGGACTGGTTAAACATTATCTTTATCTGCTTATTAGATGCGCAATTGCGCAAAAGGTTAAATGACGTTCAGCTCACAATAGACTAACGCAATGATTTAATAGACAAATGCGGCCACAATACAAATAGTGCATGTGTATGTCATTTTAATGGCCAGCTTCCTTGTGTTTAGTATTAGATTGGCATCACGAGGCGTTGGTGCTCGGACTTGGTCACAATGAGCAGATGAGGGCCGCCAGGTCATTAAGTTGGTTGCACTGGTCGCGGGTGATGGTGCGGCGGTCGCTATGGTAAGGCCAGGGAGCGACAAGTAGTACTTGCCCGCTGGCGCAGGCGTCAAACATCTCTCCGCCGGGTTTCCACATGGGCGAGAATCCGTTTTCAAGTATTAGAATGAACGGAAAGCCCGAGGCCTGAACCATATCGATGACGGATTTCTCGCCTGGGCTGATGCGGGGCGAGACCATGACGGCGCCCCGTTGTGCCATCATCAGGTGGCGGGTGGTGGTGCGTTCTATTTCTTCCTTGCTCAATTTTCTTGAGCATTTTACTGCTACCTTATTCGGGCTGTTAAGCAGAAAAAGGTTGCCCATGACCGTGACGCTCTTGTCACCGATGATGATGTCTTGTTGTGTTTTGAAAAATTCAGGTTTGTTGCGTTTGGTCCACAGGCGGCGCGGGTTGTCTTGCAGGTACTGGAACATCTTGTTGAGCTGGCCTCGGCCTTGCAGGATGCGGTCGTTGTAGCCTTCTTCCCAGAGGGGTGACAACGACATTTCTTTGGCGACCCTGTTGCAGCCCACCTTGAAGCCGTTGATCACGTGACCTAGGTGGCGTGGTAGCTGCTCGGTCACGTGGATGATGCCGTGCAGGTGATCGGGCATCAGTTGCACGGCAAGTAGCCTGACCTGGGGATAGTGTTGGGGAATCTCGCGCCAGCACTGGGCAATTTGCTCACCCAGTGGAGATGGCTTGAACCAGGGCTGCTGGTGACTGTCGTCAGAGCCACAAACAGCGCCCAATAGCGGGCGCCTGTCCTTGATGACGAGAGTGATTATGTAGATGCATGGCAACTGGTAGTCGTGATGGTCGTGCCGTCGCTTCATCGACTGGTGCCGCCCCAGGTCAGGGTGGGCGGCGAGCCACCGCTGCTTGTTCTCGCTCAATGGCATGGTCGTGGTTCTCAATTAACCGGGGCAGAGCCCCGGCCCACGGGACAGGCTGCATGGCGCCTTGCGGGGCGAGTTGCGGTCGTCGTGTCTCGTGGGCCAGGGCTCTGCCCTGGTGAGTGATATTACTTCTCGACGCGGATGCGGGCATCAACGGCGGTGACGTGGTCACTGTCGGCCAGCAGCGGGTTGATGTCCATCTCCTTGATTTCGGGAGCGTAGTGCAGCATGGTCGAGAGGCGCATGATGATCTTGACGTACAGCTCCTCGTTCAGGCCCTTCTTGCCGCGTGTACCTTGGATGATCTTGTAACCCTTGAGGGAGCGTACCATGTGCTCGGCCTCGGGCTGCGATAGCGGTGCCAGGCCAAACTGAACATCCTTCAGTACCTCTACGAAGATGCCGCCCAATCCGCACAGCACGTTGTGACCGAAGTTGGTCTCGTACTTGGCTCCGATGAACAACTCGGTGCCGCTGATCATCTTCTGAATCATCACGGCAGTGGCATCGGGGATATGCATCATGCGGTCAAACTCGGCAATGAGCTGTGCGTCGTCCTTGACGTTCAGTGTCACGCCGCCCACGTCACTCTTGTGCACGGGGCCAACAACCTTGACCACGATGGGATAGCCCATCTCGCGGGCTGCGGCAACGAGCTCGTCACGGTTAGCCGATACCTTCTCGGGAACCACGGGAATAGCAGCAGCCTGCAGCAGAGCGCGCACTTGGTCGGGCGCGATATAGCCGTCTTCCTTGATGCCGTCGATGATGGCTCGCACGGCCTTGACATCCACCTCGGGGCACAGGTTGTCGGCGCTGGCGGGCTTGGGCGTGTCGGCGACACGGATGAGCGCTTCGGCCAGAGCCACCTCGTCGGCGAAGTTCACATGACCCTTGTCAATAAATTCCTTCACCTCGCGGCCGGCAATGTTCAGACACGGCAGCACGGGGAAGATGGGCTTCTTGCAGGTGAGCATCTTCTCGTGCAGGACGTTGTAGGCGTCGTCACAGGGCACCAGACCCGGAGTACCGAAGATCACCACGATGGCGTCCACGTTGTCGTAGCGCTTCTCGCAGTAGTCGATGCAGATGCCCAGATGCTCGGGAGTACCTGTGGCCAGGAAGTCGATGGGGTTGGCTACCGATGAACCGGGATAAAGCTGAGCCTTCAATTCCTCACCAATCTTGGCGTCGAGCATGGGCACATTCATGCCACCCTTGCTCAGTGCGTCGGTCAGCATCACGCCAGGACCGCCGGCGTGGGTGACGATGGCGACATTGCGGCCAGCCATCTCGGGCAACGTGAGCACGCAACCGATGGTGGTCAGCTGATCGCGCGAGTAGCAGCGTACGATGCCGGCCTTGCGGAATAAGGCGTCAACGGCGGTGTCGCTCGATGCGATAGCGCCGGTGTGGCTAGATGCGGCACGGCTACCGCTCTCACTCGAACCCGACTTCACGGCTGCGATGCGGCAACCCTTGCTGATGAGCGAGCGGGCATGCTTCAGCAGGCGCTCGGGGTGTGAAATATTCTCGATATAGAGCAGCTTGACCTTAGAGTCGCGCTCGGGATCAAAATGTTCGTCCATGTACTGGAGCACGTCCTCGATGCCGATTTGCTTACCGTTGCCGATCGACCAAACACTGTTGAATTGCAAGCCCTTGCTCACGCCCGAGTCGATGATGAACACGGCTGTCGCACCCGAACCGCTGATGAAGTCGGCTCCCTTGGGGCTGAGCGCGGGAATGGGAAGGGTGAACACGCTGTGGTGGTTGGTAGTCAACAGGCCGATGCAGTTGGGGCCAATCAGGGCTGCGCCATATTTCTCGCAGGTGTCCAGAATGTGTTGCTCGAGTAAGGCTCCCTCGTGGGTCTCCTCACCGAAGCCTGCGCTGATGATGATGAACGCGCGCACGCCCTTGTGTTCAGTCAGGTAATCAACATACTCGGGGCAGTACTTCGCTGCCACTACCAGGATAGCCAGGTCGGCATTGGGCAGGTCCTTCATGTCGTGGTGGGCCTGGATGCCTTGTACCACGTCCTCCTTGGGGTTGAGGACATAGAGGTCACCTTTAAAACCGCCCTGTTTCAGGTTGCGCACGATAGCGCCACCAGGCTTCTGCTCGTTGTTGCTGCCGCCAATGACGACAATGCTCTTTGGATTCAGTAATTGCTGGTTAATCATTTAGATAATGTGTACAAAGGTTATTGTCAATAAGTTAATTTCGTGTCGCAAAGGTAGTAAAAATAATCCAATCCCTGTGACCCGATATCGATAATTCAGACTATTAGAGGCCTTTCTTGTCTTGCCGACGCTTAGAACTGATTTTCGACTATCTCGGTCAGGACATCCTTCAACTCCATTCCGGCGGCGCGCACCTGCTGTGGGATAAAGCTGGTGACGGTCATGCCTGGAGTGGTGTTGATTTCCAGCAGGTTGATGTGGTCGGTGCCGTCAGGGTTCTTGGTGATAATGTAATCGATGCGGATGATGCCGTTACAATGCAGGATCTTATAGATGCGCATGGTCTCGGCCTGCAGGGCGGCGGTCAGTTCGTCGCTGATTCGCGCAGGAGTGATTTCATCGACCTGGCCATTGTACTTGGCGTCGTAGTCAAAGAACTCGTTATCGGTCACCACTTCGGTCACGGGGAACACGACCGACCTCTTGCGGGTCTTGTAGCAGCCCACGGTAACCTCGGTGCCGTCAAGGAAGCGTTCGATCATCACGTTGGCGCATTGCTTGAATGCGAATTCCAGTGCTTGGGCTAACTGGTCGCGGCTCTTGACCTTGGTCACGCCAAAACTTGACCCGTCGGCGGCGGGTTTCACGAAGCAGGGCATGCCCAGGTACTGCTCAATCTTTTCCTCAGTCCAGTCATGGTCCACTCCGCGACGCAGCAGGATGCTGTCAGGCACATTGACACCGAAAGCGCGCAAATAGTTGTTCAGCGCGAACTTGTGGAATGTCAACGCCTCGACCAGCACGTTGCAGGTTGAATAGGGAAGGTTAATGAGGTCAAAGTAGCCTTGCAGCACACCGTCCTCGCCAGGGGTGCCGTGAATGGTGATATAGGCGTAGTCAAAGCGAATCTTCTCGCCATCCTTGATGAACGAGAAATCGTTCTTGTCGATTTGAGGTTGGTTGTCATCGCTCAGGTTCACGTGCCAGTCCTGGCCCCTCAACACGACGATATAGACGTTGTAACGGTCGTGGTCAAATGCCGAGTAGATACCCTGAGCCGAACGAAGCGATACCTCGTGCTCAGACGAGTCGCCACCACACACGATGGCTATAGTCCTCTTGGTTGTATTATTCATTGTCATTCGTTGATAATTGCGCACACATTTAAAAATCGGGTGCAAAATTAAATAAAAAAGCGGATTTTTTGTGTACTTTTGCGGCAAAATAATGGACATCAAAATGGATATCAAGGAACTTTACGCAATCTATCAGCAACATCTTGTCATTACCACCGACAGCCGTGACTGCCCCGAGGGCAGCATTTTCATCGCCCTGAAGGGCGACAGCTTTGACGGCAACCAGTTTGCCGTTCAGGCACTTGACAAGGGGTGCGCGGTGGCAATAGTGAGCGATGAGCAGGTCTTTAACGGTTATCATGGCAACAAGCAGATGGTGCTTGTGCCAGACACATTACAGACGTTCAAGGACATGGCGCGTGAGCATCGCCGCAGGTTCAACATCCCGGTCGTGGGCATCACTGGCACCAACGGCAAGACGACGACCAAAGAACTCGTGCGTGAGGTTCTGTCACAGCGTTATCATGTCATGGCCACCGAGGGCAACTACAATAATGACATCGGAGTGCCCAAAACGCTGTTCCGTCTGAATGCCGACCATGAGATTGCCGTCGTCGAGATGGGAGCAAGCCACCCTGGTGACATCAAGACCCTCGCCGAGGCTGCTGAACCCACCTGCGGCCTGATTACCAACGTTGGTAAAGCTCATTTGCAAGGCTTCGGTTCGTTGGAAGGCGTCATTCACACCAAAGGTGAGTTGTATGACAATCTGGCGTCTCGTGAGGGAAGTGTCATCTTTGTCAATGCCGATAATGAACACTTGATGGGCATTTTGCCTGAAGGGGTCAAGTCTATCCGCTATGGACGAAATGCTGATGGTAAACAACTCGATGTGCTGGGCGAAATCATCGCCTGTGACCCGTTCTTGCGCCTGCGTTGGAGGGCTGGTGAAGGCCCGTGGCATGAGGTGACAACGCGCCTCATCGGCAGTTATAACCTCGATAACGCGCTGGCTGCAGTGACTGTGGGTTTGCACTTTGGCGTGTCACCCGATATGATTTGTCGTGCCTTGGAGAACTATGTGCCTTCAAATAATCGTTCCCAACTCACTGAGACCGGACGGAATCACCTCATCGTGGATGCCTATAACGCTAATCCCACCTCGATGGCGGCGGCACTCGATAACTTCAGTCTGATGCAGGTGGCTCCTAAGATGGCGATTTTGGGCGAAATGCGTGAACTGGGTGCCAGCAGTCGTGAGGAACATGTCCGTTTGGTTGAAAAGCTGAAGGCATGCCCATTCGACACCGTTTGGCTTGTGGGCGATGAATTCATGGAAATTGAGTGCCCGTACCGCAAGTTTGCCGACGTCGATCAGGTCAAGGCTGCCATCGCTGCCGATTGCCCCACGGGCCAGTTCATCCTCATTAAGGGCTCAAATGGTATCCGCTTGTTCCAGCTCCCTGAACTGCTGTAGTCGGGTTTATGCGTTTGGGAAGACTGATAAGGATTAAAGTGGTTTGTAAATCAATTTGTATTTTTAATTGGTTGTTAATTAATTAGATACATGTTTTAAGGGTTAAAAATTGACAAATTTGAGGGTTAAAAAAGACAAATAATTCAAATTGTTTTGGCTTTTTTTATAGTCTTGAAAAACTACAAGTAGTAATTTTGCAAGCGAAAAGCAAATACCCTCATGTCCAAAATTATTAACTCTTGAAAACATAGAATGATATAAAGTTGATGGCTGGAATGAAACCCATTTCCAGCCTTTTTTATGTCCCTGTTATTTATATATTGTGAAAAAATGTTGTAGGAACGCGATTTTTGGCGATGGGAATTGCTGGAATTGGCGTTTTGTAGTAATTTAGCAGTTTAATTGATGTGCCGTCAAGGCAAACGAATGATAACTATGAAACATATCTCTTTGTTAATCACATCCTTGGTTCTGACAGTCGCTGCTGCGTCGGCTCAGGTTCAGTTGGCCGAGTTGCAGCCAGGCCGATTGTTTGCCTATCCTTTGGCTCCTGACAGTTGCATGACGCTCGAGAGCCGTTGCAATTTCATCATCACCCACTTTTGGGATAATTTTGACATCAGCAAGCCAATCAGCGATGATGTGGCATTTGAAAGCACCTTTCGTGACTTTGTGGAGTTCTTCAAGTTCGGCCACCGCAATGTGGTGATGAATGCAGTGCGAGATTTTGTCAACAAGGCGCAGTCCAATGCCTCTAACCTCAAGAAGGTGGGCGAGGTGGCCGAGCGTGCTCTTTATGGCACCGAAGCCGAATACTGGAGTGACGAGGTGTATATTGCATTTGCTAAACCCCTGGCCGCATCCAAGCAGCTGCCGCGCGATGTGCGTGAGCACTATGGCAAGCAGTTGGCTAGCATCAACGCTGTACAAGTAGGTGCTGAGCTGGATTTTGACTTTATTGACATTAATGGAAAGAAAATGCGACTGAGCGACTTGCCTGAAAGTCAGAACTGTATCCTGCTGTTTATCGATGACAGTACCGACAGCACGATAGGCCGTTTGCGCTTGAGCACCGATGTGGCCGTCAATGCCTTGCTCGAGTCTGGTCAGGTTACACTGGTGTGCCTGTCGATAGGGAAGTACAGTAGTGATTGGGCCACGGCAGCCGCCGGATACGCCAATAACTGGATTGTCGGTTGTAGTGATCAGTTGGCCAGCAACCTGGATTTGCGCGTGCTGCCCTGCTGCTATGTCTTGGATAGCCAGCATGCGATTGTGAACAAGAGCCTGTCGGTCGAGGGACTGATGTCGGCTGTAAATCCTAATTATTAATAATCAATGAGTTATGACTGGTTTTTTCAAAAATCTGTTCTTGTATAGCGTGGGACATACTTACAGCAACCTGTCCCGTCTGTTCCTGCGATTGTTCACAGGCATCATGTTCTTGCAGCTATGCATCCGGCAGATGCTGAACTTTGATGCTATAGTACCTAATTTTCAAGGATTTATGGGTCTTTCACCCGAGGTGTCGATGACGGTGCTGGTGGCTGTCGAGCTGTTGTGTGCTGTATGCATCATGCTGGGCCTCTTGACCAGGCTGTCGGTGCTTTTCCCGTTGGTGCTGATGCTTGTGGCCGAGGATGTTATCTTGTCGTCACAGACGTCGATGACCGACCAGTTGTTTAATTTCCAGCCAGGCTATCCCGTGATGTTTATCGGCATCTTTGTGTTCATGTTGTTGTCTGGCCCTGGAAAGATTTCGCTGGACTATATCATTGCCGCCCATTTCACCGAGACGCCAGCCGACGAGGCGACTATCGATAATGCGTGAAATGTATTAATCGTATTGTGTTAACTGATTAAACGATAAGGATTTGAGAAAGATTGCCGTATTGATATCGGGAGGTGTTGACAGCGCTGTGGTGGTCCACAAGCTCGTGGAACAGGGCGAGGACCTGCACTTGTTCTACATCCGCATCGGCATGGATAATGACGAGGGAGATTGCAGTGCCGAGGAGGACATCGAGATGTGTTCCCTCATCGCGCGCCGTTACGGCTTGCCTCTCGAGGTGGTGTCGTTGCACGAGGAATATTGGGACCATGTGATGGAATATGCTTTGCGCACGGTTAAGGCAGGACTCACACCCAATCCCGACATGATGTGCAACCGCATGATCAAGTTCGGCTTCTTTGAGCAACGCTGGGGAAAAGACTTCGACTTTACCGCCTCAGGGCACTATGCAACGACCGAAGTCATCGACGGCGTGAAGTACCTGGCTACGGCCGTCGATCCCGTCAAGGACCAGACTGATTTCTTGGCTCAGATTACCTACGACCAGTTGCAGCACGTCATTTTCCCCATTGGCAATATGCCCAAGGAGGAAGTGCGCCGCATCGCCGAGGCTGCCCGTCTGCCCAACGCCTATCGTCGTGATAGCCAAGGCATCTGTTTCTTGGGGCAAATAGATTATAACGATTTTATCCGCCGCCACTTGGGAGAGCGCCCAGGACCCATTATCGAGCTTGAAACGGGTCGCAAATTGGGTGAGCACCGTGGCTACTGGTTCCATACTATCGGCCAGCGCAAAGGTTTGGGCTTGAGCGGAGGTCCGTGGTATGTCGTGCGCAAAAACGTCGATGAAAACGTCATTTACGTCAGCAACGGCTATGGAACCGATAAGCAGTACGGCCGCACGCTGCGCCTTGATGAGATGCATTTCATCTCGGGTAATCCATGGGAAGGAATTGATGCTCCGGTGGACATCATGTTCAAGAACCGTCACACGCCCCACCTGATGCGAGGCAAGTTCACCCGAAAGGGCGACCGGCAATGGGTCATCGAGAGCGAGGAGGACGTTCAGGGCATAGCCCCTGGCCAGTTTGCCGTGGTGTATGACCCTCAAGGGCACCTGTGTTACGGCAGCGGAGTTATAACAGCTTAGAGTATAATTTGAAAATAGAGTTAAGAGTATAACTTAATGGAAAACGATAACTTGATAGAGTTGAAGGTGCTGGGAATCACCCGCAGCGAGGTGCAGCCCGGTGCTTACGCACTGTTGTTGGAAAATGCTGACAGCACGACCGATGAGGCCAGGCGCATCCCGATTGTGGTGGGAGCAGCCGAGGCACAGTCCATCGCTGTCCATCTAGAGCAGGTGATGCCTACCAGGCCATTGACTCACGACCTGTTTGTCAGCATGTTCCATGTGTTTGGCATCGAATTGCAGCGCGTGGTGATCTATAGTTTCAAGGATGGTGTGTTTGCCGCGATGCTTCATGTGGTCAACCCCACAACTAAGGTCGAGATTGACGCCCGCACCAGCGATGCCATCGCTATCGCCCTGCGCACAGGTGCGCCTATCTATACCACCCCCGAAGTGATGCAGTTGACAAGCTATGAATGGCGTCGTGACGGCGATTATAAGGCTCACAAGCCAGTGCGCCTCGAAGATTTGCCCGTTGAGAAGCTCGAGCGCCGTTTGCAGCAGTATGTCGACAAGGAACAGTATGAGAAGGCGGCCAAGGTCCAGAAAATCATCGCCCAAAAAACTAATCCCACCCAAAGTGGTGAGTAAATGACTGTTTTTTGTTAACTTTGCCAGTTGAAAATATCAAATTTTAAATATTTAATGAAATGAAAAATCTGAAGTTGAGACTCATTGTGATGAACTTCCTGGAGTTTGCCGTGTGGGGTGCTTACCTGACCTGCATGGGCAACTATCTGGGACGCGCCGGCATGGGTGCCGAAATCTCGTTATTCTATGCCATCCAGGGCATTGTGTCGATTTTCATGCCCACGCTCATGGGCATTGTAGCCGACAAGTACATTCAACCTCAGCGTCTGCTGGGTATCTGCCATCTGATTGCAGGTATGGCGATGATCGCATTGGCCTATATGGGTATGGTCAATCCCACGCCAAACAAGGTGGCATTCATCTCTCTTTATACGTTTAGTGTGGCATTCTATATGCCGACACTGGCTTTGTCCAACACGGTGGCCTTCACAATTCTCAAGGATAACGGAATGGACACCGAGAAGGACTTCCCGCCCATCCGTGTGTTCGGTACCATTGGCTTTATCGCCACGATGTGGTTTGTCAACTGCGCTGTGCTTGACGGCGGTTCCTTCGGGTTCACACTGGGTCACAACGACTTCAAGTTCCAGTACACCTTCATGCAGTTCATGGTATCGGGTCTGCTGGGCGTCTTGCTGTTCCTGTACTGCTTTACCTTGCCGCAGTGCAAGCTGGTCAAGAAGGAATCTCAGTCGCTTGTCGAGTCGCTTGGCTTGAACGCCTTTAAACTGTTCAAGACCAAAAAGATGGCCATGTTCTTCATCTTCTCGGCTTTGTTGGGCATGTCGCTTCAGGTGACCAACGGTTTTGCAACGCCCTATCTGACCCATTTCAAGAGTGATCCTGCGATGGCCGATACTTTTGGTGCCAACAACGCTACCATGCTCGTGTCGCTCTCACAGATTGCCGAGGCCTTGTGCATTCTGCTCATCCCGTTCTTCCTCAAGCGCTATGGTATCAAGGTGGTGATGCTCATCGCCATGTTTGCATGGGTACTGAGGTTTGGCTTCTTCGGTGCCGGAAATCCCGCTTTCCCCGGTGTCATCCTGATTGTCATGTCATGTCTGGTTTATGGTGTTGCGTTTGACTTCTTCAACGTCTCGGGTGGTATCTTTGTGGACAAGGAGTGCGCACCTAATGTCAAGGCCTCTGCTCAGGGTCTCTTTATGCTGATGACTAACGGTTTGGGAGCAACCATCGGCACGCTTGCCGCTGGCGCCATTGTCAACAGCCTATGTCACTGGACCGATGACGGCTTCCTGGTGGGCAATACCCCGACGAGTTGGAGCACCGCATGGTACATTTTCGCCGGCTTTGCCCTCGTGGTGGCTGTGTCGTTCATGTTCCTGTTCAAGTACAAGCACGAACGTGTAAAATAAGATATGCACCGTTTTTATTGTCCTGATATTGCTGATACCTTGGTGCTGGGCGAGGAGGATTCCAAGCACTGTGTCAAGGTGTTGCGCATGGGTGAGGGCGACACCATCGAGGTGGTGGACGGGAACGGAACTTTATACACTTGCCGAATCATGATGGCGCATCCCAAGCGGTGCGCCATCGAGGTGCTGGAAAGCGAGAAGCAGCCGCCTCACTGGGGGCACCAGATTGTGCTGGCCATCGCGCCAACCAAGAACCTGGACCGCATCGAGTGGCTTGTCGAGAAGTGCGTCGAGATGGGAGTGGACCGCATCATTCCGTTGCGTTGCCACAATAGCGAACGCACTGTGTTGAAAACTGAGCGGCTGAGGAAAATCATGGTCTCGGCTATGAAGCAGTCTCTCAAGGCGACACTGCCCCAGCTGGATGAGATGACTCCCATTGAGCAGGTGATTGCTGAACCATTTGTTGGTACCCGCTGCATGGCCTACTGTGATGCGCTCTTGCCACGCGAGGACCGGCAGACGCTTCCCCGAGTATATAAGCGCGGCGAAAACGTGATGGTTCTCATCGGCCCCGAGGGCGACTTCAGCCCCGAGGAAGTGCAGACGGCCCGTGAAGCGGATTTCATCGCTGTCACTCTGGGCGAGAGCCGACTGCGTACCGAGACAGCAGGCATGATGGCCGTCGCTTGCATTCATGCGTTGGATTTGGCTTAAATTATTGACTACTCTTAAAAGAAAGATCATATTTTTATGTTGAACGAATTATTGGCTTCGCCACGTCACAACTTCTTCCTTCTTGCTGGCCCCTGTGTTATTGAGGGCGAGCAGATGGCAATGGACATTGCCGAGAAAGCGCTCAAGATCACCCAGGCGCTGGAAATCCCCTATGTGTTCAAGGGCAGTTACCGCAAGGCTAACCGCTCGCGCATCGATTCGTTTACCGGCATCGGTGACGAGAAGGCCCTACGCATCCTGCGCAAGGTGGGCGAGACTTTCTATATTCCTGTAGTGACAGATATCCACGAGCCCGTTGAGGCCGACATCGCCGCTGAGTATGTCGACGTGCTGCAGATTCCCGCCTTCCTGTGCCGCCAGACTGAACTGCTGGTCGCTGCCGCCCACACGGGTCGCATGGTAAACATCAAGAAGGGGCAATTCCTGGCTCCCGAGTCGATGCGCTATGCCGTACAGAAAGTGCGCGACGCCGGTAATGACCAGGTGGCTATCACTGAGCGCGGCACGACTTTTGGTTATCAGGACTTGGTGGTTGACTTCCGCGGTGTGCCCGTGATGCAGGCCTATGCTCCAGTCATTGTCGATGTGACACACAGCCTGCAGCAGCCCAATCAGGGTGGAGGTGTGACCGGCGGACGTCCTGAACTCATCGAGACCATGGCTCGTGCCGCTATCGCCGCTGGTGCCGACGGTCTCTTTCTCGAGACACATCAAGACCCCTCAGTAGCCAAGAGCGACGGCGCCAACATGCTTCGCCTTGACTTGCTCGAGGGATTGCTCACACGTTTGAGCTACCTGAAAGACGCTGTTAACAAAATCGATAACATCTGATAATCAATTAATAACGAATTATCATGAGCATTTCCAGAATATCTATTCTTTCCTTCTTTTTGGCATTGACCGCAATTGCCGTGAGTGCCCAAAGTAGTGATGCAGTGGTCAGGGATAAGATCACTAATGCGGTAATGAAGGTATATGACGACCAACTTGCCAAGGATCCTAAAGATTACAACACGTTGTTTGCCCGTGCCCATCAGCATTACTATAATGGCGAATACACAGCAGCTCTTGCCGATGTGAATCAGGCCATGTTGCTCACACCCAAGACTGACAAGGAACTGCGCTTTGATGAACACATCCTGCGAGCACGCATCAGCGATGCACGTCAGGATTATGCCAGCGAACTTGCCGACCTGCGCCTGGCTCTGGAGTTGCAGCCCAAGTCGCTCGCATGCACCGACCTGATTGCTAAAGCGAACCTCAAGGTGGGTAATTATGATGCTGCCGAAAAGGCCTTTAAAACCATCCTGCGTGCCGAATCGATGAATTATGACGCCCTTTATGGCTTGGCTCTCGTAGAGATGGGCCGCAATAATCCCAAGGGGGCCCTGGAGAATGTTGATAAGGCGGTCAGCCTGTTCCGCGCCGAACCGCAGGTATATGTGAATCGCGCTGACATTTACACCCGTCAAGGCGACGTTGATGCGGCTGTGCGTGACTTGATTCAAGGCATGGAAGTGGGTGACGGCGGTAATGCTGTGCAAAGTCTGTTTGACCTGAGCGATACCCACTATGACAAGGTGATGCGTGCGCTGGCTGATGTTGCCGATAGAACAAATGACAATGGCATCTACCGTTACTTGAGGGCCAGCATTGCGATGGACCATTCCCGCTATGGCCAGGCATTGAAGGACCTTAATTTCATCAAACGCAACCGCTTGTACAATACCCACGCTGTGTATTACAACATCGCGAAGTGTTATCTGGAGTTGGAGCGGTTTGATGAAGCGCTCGTCAATGTGGACCAAGCATTAGCCATGGCACCCGATCAACCCGAATATTATCTGGTGAAATCGTTGGCCGAGTATAACGTGGGTGATGGAGGTAACTTTGATGCGGCTTGGGATGTATTGGACCGTTGCTCGAGTCAAACACCGCAATATGTTCCGATGCTGTTGGCCAAGGCCTCATTATTGATGGCGCAGGGCCAGGATGCAACCGCTTTAGGCTACTTGAATGCGGCGGTTGCCAATGACCCCACCGATGAAGAAGCTCTGCTCACGCGGGCCATGTTGCTTAAAAAACTGGGCAAGAAGGACCTTAGTACAAAAGACTTGAACACCATATCGCTGTTGAGCGATGACATGATGAACCTCAAGGGGATAGCGTTGAGCGAGCTGGGACGTGACAATGATGCTTTCGCATGGTTGCAGAACTTGACTTCGGCCCACAATCCAGGTGGCGATAATTTTATTAGCGCTGCTCTGTTCATGGTCAATAGGGGAGATCATTTCAAGGCTCTTGAATATCTGCAAAAGGCCATTGAAAACGGTTATGGCAGTCTGTACAAGCTTCAGCTTGACAAATTATCAACCGTCAATTTTGAGCCCCTTCGCAGTGAACCGGAGTTCAAGAATCTCATTGATAAGTCCGTGCGCAATTTTGTCGAAGGAGATTAAGTCCCAGGTTTCAAGCGGTAAATAAATGGAGCGCCCTGTTTCATCGGTATTGAGAGGCGTCACCATGGCACTTTTGTCGATGGTGTTGTTGGCGTCATGCTCATCAACCAAGCATGTGCCCGAGGGCAAAATGTTGCTTGACAAGGTGAGTATCAATATCGAGGATCCTCACAAGGACGTTGAGAAGGCTCAATTGTACAATTACCTGCGTCAGAATGCCAATCACCGTGTTCTGGGTGGCCTCAAACTCCAGTTGGGTTTTTATAACCTATCCGGCAAGAATAGCAAGAACTGGTTTAACCGCTGGATTCAACGCGTGGGAACGCCGCCTGTGATCTATGACAGCACGCTCACGATAGCCAGTGCCGACCAGTTGAGCACTGCATTGAGAAACAAGGGCTTCATGAAGAATTCGGTCACCTATCGCGTGGATGCCGACAGTGCGCGCCGAAAAGCCAAGGTCGATTACGACATCTCGTTAGGTGAGCCCTATTACATTCAGTCTATCAACTATGACATCGCTGACGAGACGTTAAAGGAGGCGATTCTTGCCGACTCGGCACGGTTTACCGTGAGCAGTGGTGACCTGTTGGATTACAACCATCTGAACGAATGGCGTCAAATGATCACCGACAACCTGCGCAACAAGGGCTACTACGCTTTTAATAAGGACTATATTACATTTGTCGCCGATACTGCTACAGGTTCCCATGCGGTGGATCTCACGCTCCTCAGCCGTGCTCCCTATCATAATGACCGAATGCCCTATTATACCGAGCATGAACCGTTCTACATCCGCAATGTGACTTATATCACCGACTATGACCCCGTGGCGATGCGCGACGGGTATTTCGGCGATGACACCGTTACGATTAGAGGGGGAGTCAAGGTCATTCAAGGCGAAGTGAGTTATTTGCGCCCCGAGGTGCTGGATGAGTGCAATTACATCGAGCCGGGCTCGCTCTACATCGCCGAGGCTGTGAACAGGACCTACCGTGCATTGGGGCGATTGAATGTGCTCAAGTCAATCAATATTGACGTGAGACCCGTCGGTGAGGTTGATGGTCTTCTTATGGTTGACGCTTTTGTGCTCCTGCAGCCCGATAGGTCACAAAACATCTCGGTATCACTTGAAGGTACTAACAGTGAGGGTGACTTGGGCTTCGGTGTGGGATTGGATTATGAACACCGCAATCTTTTCAAGGGCGCCGAGGTGTTGAGTGGCAAGTTCAAGGCTTCCTACGAGAGCATATCAGGAAACTTGGCTGGTCTGATTAATGATAATTACAGTGAATACTCAACCGAGTTGGGTATCACTTTCCCTAAATTCATGTTCCCGCTCTTGAAGCGGTCATTCAAGCGCAAGATACAGGCGTCAACTGTGTTCTCGGTGAATTTTGACTATCAGGCGCGCCCCGAGTACACACGAGTGATAGCTGGTGGGGCATGGCGATATCAGTGGAGTGAGCGCAGCCGACGACTGGCGCACACGTTGACGCTGTTTGACCTGAGTGTCATCAGTGTCCCCAAGCTTAACCAACAGTTCCTTGACCGCATCAACTTGCTGCTGCAAGAGAGTTACAGGGATCACTTGATCATGAGAATGGGCTACAACTTCTACCGAACCAACAAAGCTGAGTTGAATGTATTGCAGATGGGCCGTTTCCAGCGCAATGTGTTCACCATTCGCGCCAATGCTGAGACAGCTGGCAACCTGCTCTACGGTTTATCGCATCTCACTGGCCAAAAGGCTGGCGACGATGGCACCTACAAGGCGCTGGGTATCCGTTATTCGCAGTATTTCAAGGCCGATGCCGACTATGCTTTCACCCATTATTTTGATCAGCGCCAGTCCATCGCGTTCCATGTGGGGGCTGGTGTGGCTTTCCCCTATGGTAACAGTGACGTTTTGCCGTTTGAGAAACGTTTCTATAGTGGCGGTGCCAACAGCGTACGTGGCTGGGGCGTGCGTACTTTGGGCCCAGGCAGTTACGACAGTACTGATAGCCTGTCTAACTTCTTCTATCAATGTGGTGACATCCGCTTTGACATTAGCTTGGAGTACCGCGCCAAACTGTTTTGGGTTGTCGAATTAGGCCTGTTCCTGGATGCAGGTAATATCTGGACCATCAAGGACTATGAAAACCAGGCTGGTGGCGCATTCAAGTTCAATAAGTTCTATGAGCAGATTGCTGCGGCCTATGGAGCTGGTATCCGCTTGGATTTCAAGTACTTCCTGGTGCGTGTGGATATGGGTATGAAGGCTCACAATCCCGCAAGCGGACAAGAGCATTGGCCCTTGCTGCATCCCAAATTCAAACGAGACAGCGAGTTCCACTTCTCGGTAGGTTACCCGTTCTAATAAATATATTTTTTGAACAAAAAGAATTACGATATGACAATCATGAGAAAGAGACTGATTATTGCAGTGATGGTAATGGCTATCGCGATACTGGCAGGTGCACAGGAACAACAGGCGCCCTTAAAGAAGGTATATGACGAGCAGATTAACCCGTTGGAACAGATTGACCAGGCCGTGGCACGCGCTGGCGACGAGGGCAAGTATGTCATCTGTCAGGTGGGTGGCAACTGGTGCCCATGGTGTCTGCGTTTTGCCGACTTTATCACCAACGACAGCACCATCAACCAGGTGATAGAGGATAACTTCATCTATATCCATGTGAACTATAATCCGCGTGCCAAGGACGATGCAGCCCGCGTCAAGTTGGCTGAGCAGATGCTGCAGCGCTTGGGCAATCCCGCCCGATTTGGCTTCCCTGTGTTTGTCGTGCTGGACGGTGAGGGCAATGTCATCCACATTCAGGACAGCGTCTTCCTGGAGGAAGGCAAGGGCTATAACAAGGAGCGCACCCTGCGTTTTTTCCAAAACTGGACTCCTGCCTCCGTAATGGCTCATTAAAACAGAATCAGCAGGCCGAAAAGCCTGGAAACTACAATGAAATGAACCCCAAAAGTTGGAAAATGCTTTTGGGGTTCACTTCATTATTCAACTGCTGGAATATGATCGCCCTGTGGGCGGGACATTCGGTGCTTATTGTTCAACGATACTCCAGTCGGCCACCGACATGTCGATAATCTCGTTATTGTTCTCGAAATCCAGGTCCATTGAGATTTTACCGTACTCAAGGGAATAAATCTCATAATCGGCCTCGGAGCTGGGCTCTATCAGTTTAGTGCCCTTGATTGCCAGCGCCTCGCTGCGTTTTATGCCAACGTGGATTCCTTGGGCGGTTTTGATGTTGGGAGAGTGAACAATTACCCGGTAGATGGTGCCTTCGTTTTCCTCAGCAGTGAACATCAGGTTGTTGTCCTTGTCGTAGAAGTACCATCCTTCAACCTCCAATAATCCGATTTCTTCGTCTGAACCTTCGTCATTTAGCTTGACATATTCCTTGCGGGCATATAATCCATCAACTGCTTCGGGCAGATCCTTGACATTGGCTCCCAGGACAACGGGAGACACTCCTTCCTCGGTAAATATTGGTTCAACAGGTGCATTCTGTTCCGCGGCTACTTGCGTGGTGTCGGCTGGATTATCGCCTTCACCCTGGTTGGCATTAACGCTACACGCGGTGAGAATGATGGCGGCCACGGTAACCGCTGCTGTCTTGAACAAGTGTTTCATAATCGTGTTTTTTAAAATGAGTGGTTATTGTTAAATTGGAGAATTATTTTGTGGAAAGTCCTGCAAAGACACGCTTTATTTCCTCGTGATAGGTGACCGGACTCTTCTCGCGTTTGAGCAGCAAGCCTTTGAAGGTAAGGTCTCCGTTAGCGTTCGGGGTGCAGAATTTGTCGTCTTGATAAAGGTAGTTGTCAATCTTGTAAAAGTTCTCGCCAACCTTGAATTGCACATGAGGAGTGTCCACACAGATGTAGCTGATGGTGGTTTGGTCGGCCGAAATGCCCTTGAACATCACTTCGCCACCCAGTGTGAAAGTGATCAGCATGTAGTTCTTGCCATCGTTAGTGAACTTGCTGATGGTGTAATTGTCATACATGTAGGGGATGGCTTGGGGTAGGTTGGCGATGGCCGAGCCAATTAAAACCTTGCCTTCACCATAGACACCGTCGCTTTTCAAGCTCGGTAGCAGTGTGATGGGCACGTTGTCCATGCGGAATGTCCCATGAAGTGTATTGTAATCATGGTCAAGGTAATAATAACCCATCTCAACCCTCTTGAACTTGGTGTCATCGAGATTCACATAATTAAATAGCAAGTTCATGTTCAGTTTGGTATCGTCAAGAATCGTCATGGAAGTGCGATCTGAGGAAAAAGTATTATCGTTCTCCATGTCAAGGCCACCTTTAGTAAATTGATTGCCATTGTCATCAACGGCCACGCAATAGTCGATGTCAGAGTAGATTTTCCATGACTCGTCGCTGCTGTTGTAAAATTGCATGTGCAGGATGACGTCCTTGGAACCATAGACGCGGGTGGCGTGGAGCGAAGTCATGCTCACCCCCGGGTTTTCACCGATAATGCTCACCTTGGTGTCTCCCAACTGGTAGGATTTTGTCTTTTGCTTCTTGTTGTTGGGGGTGTTGCTGCTGTTGTTGCTGTCCTCGCCCAGGATGGCGTTAGTGACGTCGTCAACGGTCTTGGAGGCTTTCTCGATAGCATTGCCCAGTTTTTTGAAGAATTGGGCGTTGGTCTGTCCGTGTACCCCTGCGATTAGAATGAGTGCGATAAGAATCTTTTTCATAATTGTGATTGTTTTGATTGGTTAATGATTTCTTGTTTGTGATGCAAAGGTAAATAGACGCAGTGGCGCATCCAAGATAAAATATTCATATTGGATGAAATACTGGGATTAATGTATGAAATGTGATTGGGGAACAGGACAGACCCTATTAGAGGTCGTTTCATCATTCAATAGATGAAACTATAACCGCCCTGTGGGCGGTTAAGTTACTTTTAAAACAACGTTTAGGCAGAGGCTAAGGAATAGGACAGGGATCCTCAGGCAACGGCGAAGATGATGATGAGCTCGGCTATCAAGACGCGCATGAACATCGTCAAAGGATAGACTGTGGCATAGGCAACGGCTGGGGTGTCGTTGCCTGCCGTGGTGTTGGCGTAGCCCAATGCGGGCGGGTCGGTGGTGGCACCAGCGACAAGGCCCATAATGGTGCAATAGTTGAGCCGGAGCTTGCTACGAGCCACGATAACGGCAATCATCAGCGGGATGATGGTGATGAGGAAGCCGTAGAGCACCCAGGTTAAACCATTGGCACTCAAGATGGTCTCTACGAAACGCCCACCGGCTGCGATACCCACCGAGGCAAGGAACAGGCACAGTCCCAACTCACGCAGCATGAGGCTGGCTGCATTGCTGGTATAGGTAACGAGTTTGGCCTTGTAGCCATAGCGGCCGATGAGGATGGCGACGATGAGCGGGCCACCCGCGAGACCAAGTTTCATGGGAACCGACATACCGGGCAACATGATGGGAATGGATCCCACGATGATACCCATCACGATGCCGATGAACATCGTGAACAGGTTGGGGTGGTCCAGTCGCTTGTAGGAGTTGCCCATGCGCTTGCCTAGGCGGTCAACATCCTCCTCACGGCCGACGACAGTGAGGCGGTCGCCAATCTGCAGCGACAGGTTGGGGCTGGCAAGCAGTTCAACACCAGCGCGATAGACGCGGGTAACATTCACCTTGTAACCCTCGTGCAAGCGAATGGAGCCGATTTTGCGGCCGTTGAGCGCGCCCTGGGTGATAACGATGCGCTTGCTGACGATGCCCTTGGGTTCGGTCTCGAGTTGCCAGTCAAAGTCCACATGAGGCCCGATGATGGCATCGAAGATGTCCTGGTCGTGGGCGCTCATGACGATGCGCAGCACGTCGTCCTTGCGGATGATGGTCTCGCCCTGGGGAATCTCGACGGTGCCATCCTCACGCTTCATTCGCGAGATGGTGAAGTTGTGGTCGATGATGGCGTGCAGGCGCGTCACGGGGATGTCATAGATGAGCTTGTTAGTTACCTGATAGGTGATGACGTGGGGCTTGAGTTGGCTGGCCTCCTTCTCGCGCTCGATGTCCTCGACCTCCTTGTCAACGTTGATCTTGAAGATGGCTTTGAGGAGCACCATCGACAGGATAATTCCCACAACGCCAAGGGGATAGGCGGCGGCATATCCAAGGGACATCGACTCGTTGAGGTCACCAGCGCGATCGCCCACGGTCTCGATGAGGGCCTGCTGGGCAGCACCCAGTCCGGGAGTGTTGGTCACAGCGCCGCTCATCACGCCCACTAGGTCGGTAATGCTGATGTTGCCGGCGATGAAGTAGATGGCAAACGCCACCACGACGTTCAGGCCCACAATGAGCATAGCGATGCCGTTGAGTTGGATACCTTCGTTCTTGAACGAGGAGAAGAAACTGGGGCCCACCTGAAGACCGATAGAGAAGATGAACAAGATGAGGCCGAATTCCTGGATGAACTTGAGCGTTGCCGGGTCAACATCGATGCCAAGATGCCCTGCAAGGATACCGCAAAACAGCACAAAGGTCGCTCCCAGCGAGATTCCGAAAATCTTGACATTGCCCAGCATGACACCGATGGCAATTACTATGGCATATACAAGGATGGTGTGCGCTACACTGTTACCGATGAATAATTCTGTTAACCAGCTCATGATTTTGGATTTTAGATTTCAAGAAATGCGTATGCCGTTCTCGACAATGTCGAGAATATCAACGGGATTGTTGACAATGACATCGGCATGGTATTCAACGAGTTCCTTCTTACTGCGGAAACCCCATGTCACACCGACCGAGTCGATACAGGCCCGACGGGCAGTTTCCATGTCCACGCCGCTATCGCCGATGTAGAGGCAATCTGCCTTGGGCAAACGTGCTGTGGCAAGAATCGAGAACACCACGCTGGGATCAGGCTTGACATTGACGCCCTCGCGGTGACCCTCGATGGCGACGAAGTTGATGTCGGGATAGTAGTGGGGGATGATTTTGTCAACGGCCTTCTGGTACTTGTTGCTGGCTACCGCCATGGCTACTCCCATGTCGCGCAGGTCTTGCAAGAGTTCAGGCATGCCGTTATAGGGCTTGGTGTAGTCGGTGCAATGCTCGTCGTAGTACGCCAGAAAGTCTCCCAGCACGCGGTCAACGGTCTCGTCGTCCCGAGCGTCCTCAGGTAGCACGCGTGTCATCAGTCGCCTCACGCCGTTGCCCACAAAATAGGGGTAACTTGCCATGCTATGGGTGGCATAGCCGTTGCGTTCCAGCGCATAGTTGGCCGCCTGTCCCAAGTCTTCGATGGTGTTGAGCAGCGTCCCGTCAAGGTCAAATATCACCAATTTCTTCATGTCGTTCTCAATTTTACTGCAAAGGTACACGATAACGCGTGAAAAGCCAAAAATAATTGTGCTTTTCCTCCCGGCATTGCTGTCCCAGGCGGGTCACATCATCATATCAGAGATCGTATTCATTATCGTAAATTATATTAGCAACCTTTTCGTAATCATGACATTTTATTTATTTTCATCAGTTAATTATTCGCTTTGAAAAAGAATGATGTCTATTGAGCAAAACAAATGATCGTCTTGCTATTAGTCAATGGTTATGAAAATCCTGGTTTTTGACTCATGGGAAGGAATCTGCCGGCATGGGTGCAATCGTTTGCATTGTTTTTTTTAGAGCTAATGATTGATGAAGGGATGGATAAGACAATAGAAATCACTAACTTTGGGGACAGCTAAAGTAAATGGGCGCCTCGCCCTTGCAACCATCGGAATAACCAAAAATTATTTATTCATAACTCTAAAAACTTACGCAAAATGAAAAAAACGCTAACATTCTTTCTGTCGCTTGCAATGGCATTGATGACGTTGCAGGCAAGTGCCGCGATGTATATCGTGGGCAGTGTTCCCTTCGGGGACTGGAAGACCAATGCTGGCATGCAGATGTCGCAGAGCGGTAATACCTATACCGCTAATGCTACCATCAACGGCACGGTCTATTTTGTGTTTGCTACCCAGTTGTGCTCGACTGCCGATGACTGGTCAACCTTTGCGAACTATCGCTTGGGTCCCACGACCAATGACTATCTGGTGACGACGGGCACTGCCTACACTGCCTATTCAGGTCAGGACAACAATGCGTTCATGTTCACGGGCAATGGTGATTACACGTTCACCTTCAACAGCTCCAACAACCAGTTCAGCATTGCTGCCTCCACGCCTGCAGGCCCGACTGACCTGTACATCCTGGGTGAGGTGAATGGCAATGGCTGGGCTCCCAATGTGGGTCAGGCCATGACCTATAACGGGAATGCCGATGTCTATACCGCCACGGTAACCACCGCTGGTGAGAATTCGGGCTTCAGCTACTTCTCGTTCACAACCAAGCTGGCCACGTCATCGACCGATTGGGACGCTATCAGTGGTTATCGCTATGGTGCACAGGGCAGTGAGGATTACGCTGTGACCGTGGGCACGCCGATGCCGCTGCAGGCAGGTGAGACGGCTTTCATGATTCCTGCAGGAACATGGAAATTTACCGTCAGCTTGACTAACGGCACCTTGCTGGTAGAGGAAGATGGCGACACGCCTGGTCCTCAGCCCTCAGGTGACCTGTTTATCCTTGGCGAGGCTAACGGTAACGGTTGGAGCCCCAACGTGGGTGTGCCGATGGAGTACAATGAGGCCACAGGTCTCTATGCTGCAACGGTGACGTTCAATGGTGAGAACAGTGAGGAAGACGCCAATGTGAGCTATTTCTCGTTCACGACCAAGCTGGCTGAGAGTGCTGATGATTGGGAGGCGATAGCCAATTACCGCTTGACGCCTGTTGCCGATGAGGGCACCAACTTCTGGGTAACATCATCGATGTTGGGCAACACCATCCAGTTGAATGATTATGGTGTGAACGTCGATGTGGCATTCCGCATTCCTGCTGGTACCTATGCCATTACTGTGAATTTGGCTAACCGCACCTGCGTGATTACGCGTGAGAGTGGCGGCGACCCGGTATCCGGCAAGGGATGGCCTGCAATGTATGGCGGCGTGATGCTGCAAGGCTTCTATTGGGACAGCTTCAAGGCCACCAAGTGGTCGAGCTTCACCGAGAATGCTCAGGATCTGGGCCAGTACTTCGACGTGGTTTGGGTTCCTAACTCGGGAAGTGTTGACAACAATGGCGTCGCCCAGAGCATGGGTTACATGCCCGTTTACTGGCTGAAACACAACACCTGCTTCGGTACCGAGACGCAACTTCGCGAGATGATCTCGACCCTGCACCAGCACAACACCAGTGTGATGATGGACATGGTCATCAACCACAAGAGCGGTAAGAGTGGCTGGGTGGATCTGGCCAACGAGAACGTGACCGGCCCCGTGACGGGTGAGGAATACAGCGTGTCATGGACCCTGGCCGACATCTGCCGCACCGATGAGTGCGTCGGAGCTGGCTATGCTGCTACGGGTGCAGCCGACGAGGGCGAGGACTTTGACGGCAGCCGTGACCTGGATCACACAAGTGCCAATGTGCAGAAGAACGTCAGGACCTATCAGAAGTACCTCATGCAGGAGCTGGGCTATGATGGCTTCCGCTATGATATGTGTAAGGGTTTCTCAGGCTACTACGTGGGCCTCTACAACCAGGCTAGCGAGCCCGCTTTCTCGGTGGGCGAGTACTGGGATGGTAATGCCGAGACCCTGCGCTGGTGGCTCGAGAGCACCAAGCAGGACAACCGCATCCAGAGCGCCGTGTTTGACTTCTCATTGAAGTATCCGATTAACAGCGCCTTTGGCGGTGGTGACTGGAGTGCCCTCAATGACAAGGGCCTTGCCGCCGATGCCAACTATCAGCGCTACTCGGTGACCTTCGTCGATAACCACGACACGGGTCAAAACGACAATTACAGCTGCTTGAAGAACAACGTCATGCCCGCCAATGCCTTTATTCTGGCAATGCCTGGCACACCGTGTATCTTCTACAAGAACTACCTGGTTTACACCGACGAGATCAACAACTGCATCAAGGCTCGCCGCGCTGCTGGCGTTCACAACCAGAGCGCTATCCTCACGCAGCAGGAGAGCAACGGCGGTTACATCCTGGAGACCCAGGGTACCCGCGGCAACCTGTATGTGCAGGTGGGCGGTGCTGTGAACAACGGCACTCCCAGCGGCTACACCCTCGTTCAGGGCGGTGACGGCTACAACATGTTCATCAGCAACGGCATCGACTGGCAGCACGTGGCTAAGGATGGCCGCATCCTGGGCTATCCTGTTGTGAGCAAGGCCTCAGGCAACTATGTGGGTAATGTGACACTCACCGTCGCTCCTAGCGCAAGTGGCACGACTCTCGTCTATACCACCGACGGCAGTATTCCCACTGCTGCGAGCCAGACCCTGAGCGCTTCTCAGTCGTTCACTTTCACCGAGAACACGACCCTCAAGGTGGGCGTGCTCAATGGCAACCAGATTGAGAATGTAGAGACCTATATCTATACGATCACAAGCGCTGCCACCACGGGCTTGAATGTATATATCAGGTCAACGGCAAACAATGCTAACGTTTGGGCTTGGACCAGCCAGGGCAGTGTGACGGGCAACAGCTGGCCCGGCAAGGCCATCAACACACTTGACAAGGTGACCGTCAACGACATTGAGTGGTATTGTCTGCACGTGGATGCTGATCAGGTATCTCTCATCTTCAACAACGGCAATGGCGGCTTCGAGAACCAGACGGCAACCATCAACGTGACCCGCGACGCGTTCTTCATCTATCCCGCCGACCTGTCGGCTTGGAACTATGACGCTGCCGATACCTATCTCGATGTGACCGAGAAGTATGCAGGCGCAGGCGCCGCCAGCTATGAGCATGTTTATGTGCTGGGTAACATCAACACGACCGGTTGGGCACCCAACAATGGCTTTGAGATGACGACCAACAATGGTGAGAAATACACTGCTACTATCAACTTTGTGGATCCCTATGGCGGTTACAGCTACTTCAGCTTCACAACGGCACTGGCATCAAGTGCCACCGCTTGGGCCGAGATTGCAGGTAATCGCATGGGTGCCACTACCAGCAACTATCTCATTAGCGAGGACCGCTTGGGTACCAACCTGACGGTTGTGGCAGGTGAAAATGCCTTCAGGATTCCCACGGGCAAGTACAATCTGACGCTTTATCTGTCCCAGGGCATCCTTGTAGTTGACAAGTGGACCGAGCCCACTCCATTCATGCGTGGTGATGTGGACATGGATGGCTTTGTTAATATCTCGGACGTAACGGTGTTGATTGACTACCTGTTGAGTGGTAACGCTCAGGGCATCAGTCTCGAGAATGCCGACTGTGACCAAGACAACTCTATCTTGATCTCGGACGTAACGGCCTTGATCGACTACTTGTTGATGAAATCCTGGTAAAAACCAGTGGCAATGTTTAGTAAAAATTTCCAGACTTGGCAACACGCCAAGTCTGGAAATTTTATATTTACTCTCATTGTAATCTGGTAATAGATATCTAACAAAAATGTGCGCTTGTTTCACAACAATTCGCACACTTTAAACCTTAAAAATCTAATCCTATGAAAAAACTTGTCGCAAAATTAATGTTATTACATTAATGTAACAAATTATCTTATCTAATATTTGTAAAAATCCCTACAAAAATTGTTAAAAGAAGCTCCTATGATTTTTGGTAGTACATATTATTGGCAATTTAGTGGGAATTAAGATTATAACACAAGTGGCGGACACCTAGTTTGGTGCCCGCCACGTGGGTGAAGAAATTATCGTGTGAATTGTGTTTTTAGTATCCAACCGACAGGGTAGTGTAGCAGTGACCCAGGTTGCTGTGCATCGAGAGCGTTATCCAACCAGTGTTGTTGCCTCCGTACCAACTGATGCTCTCGTTGTCGCCAGTGATGGGCTGACCATATACCCTGCACAGATTCCTGTAAACTCTGTCGTAGCGGTGACGGTCATAGTAGGAAGTCTGGAAGACAAATTGAGCATTTACCAGTCTGTCGGCACTATCGTAGCAGAGCATGACATCGTCCCAGATGAGATGGAGCAGAGGCACATTCCTCAGATAGATGATGTGGTCGGCATAGCCATCAATCTCGAAGCCATTGTAGTACAGATAGTCAAGTGAAGTGTCAAAGAGCGTTCCGAAGGTGATGCCCAGGATGCGGTCGATGATGGGAGCTCCGGCATAGGGGTGCCATCCAACGGGGATCACAGGGCGATACCATACGATAGGAGCGGGACGATAGGGCCGTACGGGAGGGGGCAGGGGGCGACTCCAACTCCACAGGTGGTTAGTGTAGTAGTTGTGGAAGTCGTTTCTGTAGTGGTGGTTGGTGTAGTCGAAGTGGTTTTTGTTGTCGTAACCATGATTTCCTCCATGTCCATTACCACCATTGCCGTGTCCATTACCGTTGCCACCGTGTCCATTACCGTGTCCATTACCATTGCCGCCGTGATCAGGCCTGCCGCCATTGTTGTCATTACCCCTTCCGTCACGTCCACCAGGCCTGCCGCCATTATTGTCGTTTCCCTTAGTGGAGCCGTTGCTACGAGTAGTTACAGTGGAAGTGCGGTTGATGGTGCTGGCACTGCGGTCGCTCGATACATGCGAACCATTGTCGCTGCGGCGAACTGTCGATCCTGTACCAGTCGTGCTCTTGCTGCCGGTGCCATTGCCCGTCATGCTCTTGCTGCCGCCGTTGATCGTGGCCTTGCTGCTAGAACTGTTGATGGCAGTGGTGCCTCGGTTGACCTGAGTTCCTACATTGCTGCTGGAGCTACTGGTCGAGCGCGTAACCGTGCTGGGGCTGGTTGTGCTGCGGGTAGTCGTACTGATTGAATTGCTGGTGCGATTGACCTGCGGCGTCACCGTTGCCGAGCTGTTGCGGCTCACCGAGCTACTGGAGCTGCTGGTCGAGCGCGTAACCGTGCTGGGGCTGGCTGTGCTGCGGGTGGTTGCACTGCTTGAATTGCTAGTGCGGTTGACCTGCGGCGTTGCCGTTACCGAGCTGCTGCGATTTACCGAGCTGCTGGAGCTTGCACGGCTCACCGTCGGAGCGGTAGAAGTGTTTTGACGTGAGACAGCCGCCGACTGGCTTCTGCTGGTGGTGCTGCCTCCTTGTGAACGACTGCGGCCCTGGGCCGAAGCGTCGGATGCACCAATGATCAGGCATCCCATGAGCGCGAAGCTCATCATCAAGTTTTTAACAGAAGTTTTCATAATCGTGTTGTTTTATAATTGTTCAACAAGTGATTTAATTTTTTATTCGTATGTCTTTTAGACTGCAACGTTCATGCCGAGTTTAAAGCTATACATGCAGGATTAGCCCGAAAATCTCCTTTTCGGGCATAAAAATGCGACAAATCGCACTATTTCATAGATGAATGGATCGTGTCAGTGGAGCAGTAATTGGGCGTCTCCGTAGCTCAGGAATCGGAAATCGTGCTCCATGGCATAGTCGTACATGGTGCGCCACTTGTCCTGGCCGACAAAAGCCGCCACGAGCAGCAGCAACGTGGATTGAGGCTGATGGAAGTTGGTGATCATGCCGTCCACGATGCGGTACTTAAAGCCTGGGGCGATCATCAGCTGTGTGCTGCCCATATAGGTGTCGGCATTGTGGCGCTCCAGATAATCGACGATATTCTGGAGTGCTTGCCGTGTCGGAATCTCGCAAGGTGTGGTGTAGGGCATCCACTGGGTAACGGTGAGCGCGTCCTCGTCGGCCTCGGGATTGTCTTCAAGAATCTGACCGATATAGTACAGGCTCTCAAGGGTGCGCACGCTGGTGGTGCCCACGGCGATGATAGGGCCAGGGGCGTTGATGATATCAATAATGACGTCACGAGGCACGCTGATGAACTCATAATGCATCGGGTGGTCGCCGATGTGCTCACTCTTGACGGGCTGGAAGGTGCCAGCGCCCACATGAAGCGTGATTTCGCGTCGCACAATGCCGCGTTGGTCGCAATCGGTCAGAACCTCGTCGGTAAAATGCAGGCCAGCAGTGGGAGCGGCAACACTGCCGTCGATGTGGCTATAAACGGTCTGATAATCTGTCGAGTCACTTGCCTCGGTGCCTCGGTTCAAATAAGGAGGAATCGGTATCTCGCCAATGGCGTCGAGAACATCGGCAAAAGTACATTGCTTATTGTCCCAGTCAAAGGCTATTTCCCACGCGTTTCCACGTTGTTCTCCACGGGTGGCGGCCAGGGTGACGTCTTGACCGTCGATGGTGACCATCTGGGTGAGCGACCCCTGTTTCCAACGCTTGCTGTTGCCCACCAGGCACTGCCACACGCAGTGTCCTGTGGTTTGGAAAATCTGTTCGTAGTCGCGTGGCATGACCGGCTCCAGACAGAATATCTCAATCGTTGAACCCGTCTCCTTGCGGAAGCGCAGTCGTGCGTTGATCACGCGCGTATTATTATAAATGAGTGTTGAGTGCTCAGGCAACAGCGAAGGCACTTCCCAAAAGCGCCGTTCTTGCATCGGCTCATCGCATTTATAATATAACAGTTTGCACTGTTCACGCTGAGTCAGCGGGTGTTTAGCAATGCGCTCGTCGGGCAACGGGTAGTCATAGTCGGCGATGCGCAGGGCGCGGATGTCGTCAATCAGGGACATGTTTTATGAGTAGATAATGAATGCAATAGTGAGTAATAGAGTGAAAATGAGCATATTGCGCGCTGTTCCGCCAAGGAGGGGGTTGAGCGCTGCTCCGTCGTGGTGCCGCAGCTTGTACCATGTGGCGGTGTGCAATACCAGATATATGACTGGGATAGCAAGTGTCCACAAGGGCATCATGCGGCCAAAACCAATCATGATCCACAGCACCGTGAGCAATGCCATGCCGGCATAGCCGTTGATGAGATAGGCCAGGGCGGCAGCCGGGCGTCCGAAGATGACCACCGACGTGCGCTTGCCTGCCTCGCGGTCATCGTCCATGTCGCGGTAGTTGTTGATGAGCAGCACGTTGACGGCCAACAACCCCGTAGTCATTGAGGCGAGCAATACAAGTGGGTCCCAACGCAGGGCTTGGACATAGTAGGTGAAGTTCACGGGCACGAGGCCGAAGAAGATGAAAACCATCAGTTCGCCCAGACCGTGATAAGAAAGAGGGTAGGGGCCTGTGCTATAGGCCAGCGCAGCCAGCGCAATGACGATGCCCACGGGCAACAGCCACCAGCCGCCATAGGGAATCAAGCAGCAGCCCACGATTCCCGCAAGCACCAGCAGGCCGAAAGTGACGTTCCTGAGCGTGTTGGGCTTGATGTCGCCCTCGGTGACGCCGCGTCGTGGTCCCACACGGCCCGGCTTGTCGGCCCCGTGCAGGTAGTCAAAGTATTCGTTGGCAGTGTTAGACACGATTTGAGCCAGCAAGGCAAACGCCAGGCACAGCAGTGCAGGTGCCCATTGGAAGTGATGGTGCCATTTGGCCAGGCCGATTGCGATGACGACACCACTCAGCGACACGGGCAACGTGCGCAGCCTGAAGCACTCCAGCCATATCTTGATTTGCTTTTTCATTGTCATTATTGTAAAGGTCTGCAAAATTACAAAAAGATTGCCGAGCATTGTCTAAAAATTTGACAGAATGGTGTCTAAAAAATTGACAATGCACTTCATCGGGCCCTGAATTGCTTGCAAGGAAGAAGAAAAAGAACTAAATTTGCATAACTGATTAAGACAACAAATTATTCACAGTTTCAATTTAATGATTATGGAAGCAAACAATGAAATGAGCCCTAAGGCTAATCCGACAAAGGTGAATCAAGCAAAACTTCATGAGACACAGCCGCGAATGACCTTTAAAGAGGCTGTGAGCGCTTGCATGAGCAAGTATGCCACGTTATCGGGTCGTGCCCGTCGCAGTGAGTACTGGTGGTTCAGTCTGTTCATGTTATTACTCACATCATTCCCTGTCATCACCTTGTCGATTGTGAATTTGGTTCAGGGAGGATCATTGACTGTGGACCCAGAAAAGCTTAGTTCAACACCTGATGTGGTGGTTACGATATTCGAGGTTATGCTGGCATTGGTTTGCTTGCTCTTTCTCTTACCGTCAATAGCAGTGCAGGTGAGGCGATTGCATGACACGGGTCGCAGTGGCTGGTGGCTCGTTTGGTCCCTTCTGTCCAGAATACCCTATGAGATTACTTCGGTCTTCGTCCTCGGTGGCTCATATGCTGAGAGTAGAAATGTGATTACGAACTTGGTTCATGGTTTCCAGGCTTCTCCGGTGGGTGGTAGCCTGCTGCTGCTGTTTTCCTTGTTGAGTTGGGGTATGTCTATTGTCATACTTATTTTTATGCTTCAAGATAGCGATAAGGGTGAGAACAGGTTCGGTCCATCCCCCAAGTACCAGTGACAAATGATGGTTAGCGGGTGTGCCTGGTGGCGTGCCCGCTTTTTTGATGGCTTTATTTGCGGGAATCAATCAAAATATGTTACCTTTGTGGTATCAATAACAATACATTTAAAAATCAATAGATTATGGAACAGCAAAATCAACCGCAACCCCCTGTGTTCAATCAGCCGCAACAGCCTCAAGGGCCTGATCCACAGTATCAACCCCGCGTGACTGCCAGCCCGATGATGGATCCTGTCACGGCAGTGAAGACCTGCTTCATGAAGTACTTTGACTTCAAGGGACGTGCCCGCCGCAGCGAGTTCTGGTGGTTCATATTGTTTGTAGTGATTGTCTCGAGCGTGCTCACGTTCTTGGCCGGATTTGTGCCTGCAATTAGCTACCTGAGTGCCATTTTCAGCCTGGCTGTTATCATCCCGCAGTTGTCGGCACTGACGCGCCGTCTGCATGATACTAACCACAGTGGCTGGTGGGTGCTGATATTTGGCCTCTTCTTCCTTGGTTACTATGGTGCTTTGGCTTATCTGTTGGGCCCCAACATCGAGTCCCTGGCCGGAATGACCGATTCCTGGGAAATGGCTGAGACCATGGTCAATTCAGTCCAATCATCGCCTGTTGCAGCGACAATCATGATCTGCTGTGCTCTTGGCACGGTGTTCTTCTTCATAATTACCTTTATTTTCGCGGTTATCAACAGCAAGTGGAGCGAAAACAAGTACGGCCCCTCACCCAAGTACAAGTGATATGACGCTAGACGAAAAAGAAAAGAGGAGTTAGCCTATTGGCGTTAACTCCTCTTTTTCTATGCCTTAGTTTAACGTTGTGTCAAATGGATAACCGTCGCAGTGTTTCCAGCAGGTCGCGGTCGATGGGCTTGTCGTTATGGATGGCCTTGCTGAAGGGCACATACACGATTTTCTCATCGTCGTCGCCTATCATGACGTTGCGCTGGCCCTCGAGCAGTGCGTCGATGGCTGCCGCTCCCATTCGTGAAGCCAGGATGCGGTCCTGAGCAGTGGGCGATCCGCCTCGCTGCAGGTGCCCCAGGATGGTCACGCGCACGTCCAGTTGCGGGTACTCCTTGCGTGCCCTCTCGGCTAGCCCGATGGCGCCTCCAGTAACAGGGCTCTCGGCCACAAGCACGATGGATGAGTTCTTGCTCTTGCGGAATCCCCTGCTTATCAGTTCCTTCAACTGGTCAACCTCAGTCGAAATCTCGGGGATGATGGCTGCCTCGGCACCAGTGGCGATTGCACCGTTCAAGGCCAGGAAGCCCGATTCGCGTCCCATCACCTCGATGAAGAACAGGCGTTCATGACTGCTGGCGGTGTCGCGGATGCGGTCCACACACCACATGATGGTGTTGAGTGCCGTGTCATAGCCGATGGTGTGGTCGGTGCCGGCGAGGTCATTGTCGATGGTGCCTGGCAGTCCCACAATAGGGAAGTCAAACTCGCTGGCAAACTGACGGGCTCCGCTCAGCGAACCGTCGCCGCCAATGACCACCAGCGCGTCGATGCCGTGCTTCTTGATGTTCTCATAGGCCCGTTGCCTTCCCTCTACATCCCTGAACTCTTTACAACGAGCGGTCTTCAGGATGGTTCCTCCATGGTGCATGATGCTTGACACGCTCTGGGTCTTGAGTTCCACAATCTCATCTTCAACCAGGCCCTTGTAGCCACGATAGATGCCTTTTACCTTAAAGCCGTTATAGATCGCTGATCGCGTCACCGCGCGTATCGCGGCGTTCATGCCGGGAGCATCACCTCCCGATGTCAATACGCCAATAGTCTTAATTGCTGCCATATCACTTCATTGTTTGGTTATTATCTCACTGCAAAGGTAATAATATTTTTCAAGGAAAAGAAAAAAAACGGTGGCTACTCTCGCAGACACCGTTAATTCTCATGTTTTATTGCTTGCGTTTTCAAATAATAGGTAATAGGATTAGAAATCGGGCTAAAATAATCATTAATCAACATTAACTACCATCAAAAGATCTTTATATCTTTATTAGCATTTATCCATATTGTTTTGCCTCATTAAAGAGGCTGTTTTATATTGAAAATCTGAAAAAATGCTTTTTGCACTACAAAAATACTATTACTATACAGCGTGTATTATAATAAATAGTAAAAATCATTTGCAGAAATTGTTGTTTTTTTGACCATAAATTTGTCAAAAAGTGCCCAAAAATTTTCTCAAATCACTGATAATCATATAAATAAAAATACAAATCGAAAGTGCGTAAAATAGAGTGAAAACTTGTGCTATTTATCTATTAAAAAAAGTCAAGGGTATTTTTCCCTTGACCTTTGACAGGATTTTATAACAGTTATTTGTCTTCAATTTTGAGGCTTTTTCCAGCACTGTGGGCACTCAACTGCGGGGCATACTGGCACTGGATCGTGGCGATGCCCGAAGTGAACTCGCCGGGATTGGTCACCCACACGTCATAGCCGATGATGTGCGTGCCCTTATTCAGGCTCGTGATGAACACGTTGGTCTGGCTGTCCTTGGTCTCCTGGTAGAACCAGGTGTTGTCCTCGTTGCGGTAGCCCGACAGCTGGTCAACTGGCTCAAAGCAGGCGGCACGCTCGTCGGTCATGGTCACAAAGTCCATGTCCTTGTTGGTCTTGATGATGACGCGCACCTTGACCTTGTCGCCCACCTTAAACGAGGTGGCACTGTGCAGTGAGCCATCAGCGGCATATACATAATACTCCTTGCTGATCGACATCTCCTGGATGGCAACTTCCTTGATCTGTGTCATCGGGGCCTTGAACTGGCTGTAGACAGCGCCCCATGCAGGGCCGCTACCGGAGCGGTCGATGACGACATTGCCGGTTGTGGTGGCGGGCAACGTGGTGCGGAAGTAGCCCACATACTGCGCCATCTTGTCGAGGGTGATGGGTTGGCCAGCCACAGTGATGGTGGGATTGGCGGCACGCTCCAGCCACTGGCTACCGGTGCTCAGGATGCTGAAGACGGCATCGGCGGCGAGGCTGCGGGTACCCCAGTCATTGCTCTGCTTCATGAGCAGCATCCACTTGCGCACCAGGTCAATCTCCTGCTGACGCGGATCCACCTCATTCATGGCCTGCAGGATAGTGCTGGTATAGGCCACCTTGTCAAATTCCCACCAGCCGTAGCCCGTCTGCAGGTTATCCCAGTACATGCCCAACTCGGGTTTCACAATGGCAAACTGACGGATGCTCTCGATGATGTTGCGGGCAGTCTTCCGGTAACCGTTGCGGTTGAGCGTCATGGCATAGTAAGCCTTCTGTTTGAGGGTGATACCCTTGCCCCAGTTCTTGTCCATGTACTTGAGCACCTTCTTCAGCAGGTCGGCGCTCGACGTGGTCTGCTTCACCTCGGGGAAGAGCGTGCGGATGTAAGCATAGTCAGTAAACTGGCCTTCAGGCTCTTTGCTATATTTCTTAGCCTTATTATACAGGTTCACAGTCTCGCTGTCATAGTAGTTCAAAGCACGGTTAATCATCGACGTCAAGCGCTCGTCCGTGGGCAGGTAACCCAGATGCTTGGTCTCACCGATAAGCTCCAGCACGGCACCCGTGGTCCACACGTTAGAGCGGCAGTTCGGGTGGCGGAACCAGGTGAAGCCGCCATCTCCCATCTGCAGGTTCTGCAGCGCAGTAATGATTTTCTCATATTCCTTGGCCATCAAGGCCTCGTCAAACAGCTCATTCAACCTTGACATCCTCAA
>ONIL01000020.1 GCA_900317835.1 uncultured Prevotellaceae bacterium
ATCTCCCATCTGCAGGTTCTGCAGCGCAGTAATGATTTTCTCATATTCCTTGGCCATCAAGGCCTCGTCAAACAGCTCATTCAACCTTGACATCCTCAAAGTCTGGCGATCAGCGTCACGCACCCATGGCGACGCCAGCAGGGTGCCGATCTTGAGTTCTTGGTTCTTCTGGAGCATCGACACGAGAGCAGAGTCCTCTTTGTGCTGTTTCCAGTAGTCGATAGCCTCCTTGATTTGGGGCTGCGACTTAGCAACACCCTGGGCCACTTGCAGAGCAAACAGGCTGTGTGCCGCGCTGGTAGCGACATTGTAGTTGTCGTCCCAGATGGTGGGCAGTGCCAGCACGCAGTACCACACGGGATTGTCGCAGTATTCCAGCGTCACGCGGGCATCCTTGGGGAACTGGGGAAGCGGCTGCTCAAAGTGCCCCTGCCCGGCCTCAACATAGAACGGCTGGGCCTCGATAACGGGCGAGATGGTCGTCAACACGGGCACCATCACCTGCTCGCCGTCACCAAAGGTGCTGTTGGCAGCCTTGATGCGGAAGCCCACAAAGGCGAGGGTGTCGGGCACCTGCCAGTCGATGGTTACAGCCTGGCTACCGTTGGGATCGAGTGTCAAGTTGAACTTGCGGGTGGCATACACGTCGTTGGTACGCGGATCGAACAGCTCAATGACAGCATCACACGCGGCTGCCTCGTCGGTAGCGTTCTGTACCGTGGCAGCCAGTGAGGCCTTGTCACCCTGGCGCAGGAAGCGCGGCATGTTGCTGCGCACCATCAGTGGCTTCTGGGTCAATACCTCGGCCATCCAAGTAGAGCCGATCATTCTCTTGTCCCATGCCACGGCTTGGGTAATCCAGGTGGTATTGAAATTGGGCGCTTCAAATTCCAAGCTGATGTTACCCTCTAAATCACTGGTGAGGATAGGCTGCCACAGGGCCGTCTTCACGTCGCTCTCGCGCAGAGTCACCTTGTCTAGGTTCTTCTCGTTGACCTCAGGCGCCATGGAAGCCTCGTATGCATCATTAACTGCTGTCGCTGCGCCTGTGTATAATCCTTTGGCAGCCTTTTGAGTGCCATAGCCTATGACTGCAACATCTTCAAGAGCAGCATCGTTTGACAACACTGCATCTTCAGACCTCGTTTCCATGCCACGGCTGACGTCGGCGATGCTATTCGATTTCATTAACATGCGCTCTCGCCCATAGCCGTAGTCAAAGAAACCTTGCTTATAGGTGTATAGCCTTGGCTGCAGGATGCTGGCATTAGCATAATAGTCGAGCATCTTGCCCGTCCATGAGGTACTGGAGGATAACCAGTGACCCAAATTGGTAGTGCGGGTTGTGAATGCGTTAAATCGAGGTCTCCAGTTGTCAAAGGTCCAATCATTACCCGCGATGCTGGCGATGGCCTTGTCAAACATGTCGAGCATCATCGCACCACGCACGGGTTTGCCGTTCTGGTCGGTGATGTTGAATGTCCAGTGCTCCAAGTCGCCAGGTACGAGCTTGTCGCGGAACGAGGAGGCGGTGACTTTTACGGCTTTGGCCTTATATGGATTCTGCAACGTGACGTTCTCTTCCCACAGCTTGGTGCCGTAGTAGGTGATGAACTTAACTGTCACGTCCTTGCCAGCCTCCTTGGGTAGCTGGACGGTGAAGTCATGCATCCCCTTGTTGTAGTTGAGCCAGCCTTGGGCGATGACTTCGTCACATGTGCTTGCCACATAGTATATATAGGCCTTGGGGGTGGATACGCCCACAGTGATGTGGCCCGTGTTTTTCTTGTCCACGGTCTGCTCCAGTGGCGTGAGCCACAGCGGGCAGTCCTTGACAGGAGCCGTCTTGTCTCCCTTGCGGTACAGGGTGATCACGTGCTCCACATCCACATCCTGCTCGCCCTCCTCGGCATCGAGGATGTGGATTTTCAGATTATATTGGCCTGAAGGCAGCTTTTTCAGATCGATGGTCGGGTCGGCGGTGTTGAGGTTACCGGTCAGTACGGGCTCCTTGCCATCAACCGGGGTGACCTCCCATGTGCACCAGGTGTCGGGGTGCTCCTCGTCGGTTGTGTTGTACTTCAACGGCAGCTTGATGGGCTTGTCGCCCAGATAGATATCGTTGTTCTCGCTGCCCAACTCAATGCCACGGCGGGTGCCCACGATAAACGAGGTGCTCTCCTCGTGGGTCTCGCCAGCATCGGTGGTGACCGTGGCGACGACTTGGTAATTATATCGTGCCCAGCAGCGCCTGCCAGGTTTATAGCCGATGTTCTCCTTGAACGTTTCGGCAGGGAACTCAATTGTGAAGTTGCCTTGCTCATCGGTCATAAGGGTGGTGTCTTGAATGTGCTCGCCGCCATTGTTGCGCATGCTCCACCACAACCATGACCATTCGCTCTGGATGAGTGACAGTCGCACCTCGGTATTCTGGATGGCCATGCCGCTGTAGGTCTTGGCCTTGCCAGTGACCTTGACGGGCTGTCCTGCAATGTAACTGCGTCGGGGGTCGGGGAAGGTTACCTCAAACGTCGGCGTCTTGTACTCACTCACGTGTACTTGGTGCCAAGCCAAGCTATTGGTCCTGCCGTCTTTTTCCTCGATGTGGATAGTAAAGCTGCCGTTCATGCGGTCCTTGGGCACGACAAACGAGCCCTCGATTCGGCCAAACTCGTCGGTCGTCAGCGTCAAGGTATCTATTGATTTGCCGTTGCTGTCCATGAAGGTGGCTTCTATCTCCTTGCCACCGAGGACAACGCGTCCCTTCTCAGTGGAACGATAGACGATGGCGGCCCAGTGGATGGTCTCGCCCGGACGATAGACGCCCAGGTCGGTAAATACTTCTGCACTATTGTTGCTGTAGCTGCCGGTTTCAAGCAAAATGAGTCCAGTCGGCAGCCCGTAGCGGTCGTCACCCTTGACGGCAATTAATTGCTGGCCAAACTGCTGGCGGGCTTTGGCATCGAGATCGATGATAACAGTGCCATCGTTGCCCGTAGTACCCAGAATATTGTCTTTTTCCGACTTGATGGTCACTCCTGGCAACGGTTTGCCGGTATTGATGTCGACGACGGCAATGCGGTCCTGCAGATATTTGTTCGAGCCCGATTTGGGTTTGTCGTCGTTTAAGTTTACGCCTTGGCCAATGTGATCATTGTTGCTGTTGCAGTAGATGGCAAAGGCGGCCATGTCGGTCACGTGCAGGAAACTGTAGCTGTTTAAATCAGACTCTGGGTCATTGTCGAAGTCGAACGTCGGGCAGATGGCGTAGATGCCATAGGGTAACGGCGGCAATTTAGTCACCACATTGTGGGCATTGAACGGCACATTGCCCTGCACCGTCACGGGATGGCGCGAAATGAGCTGCAACATGCTTTTTTTCAGCCGGCGATTGCGCGGCATTTTGTCAGGAATACGGTACACCTCGATGGTGAATGAATTGGCATTCGTGACATTAGCGGTGACGGTGATGCTGTCACTCGTGGATGCTGCCGAGGGGTAGTTGAGATGTACATTTTTAGCCTCAAGATACGTCAAGTTGTTTTTCACTGTCGTGCTGTAAACCGATTTGGGGAAGCGTGACAGATACTCTTTCAGTGTCTTGTATTGGACTTTGTTATCCTCCCATGTTATGAAATCGTGCAAGTAGGCACAGTGCTCGTTGTCCTGATACTGCTTGTAGGTATCAAGGGAGATGGTGGGTTGCGTTTGAGTCAGCGCATAGATGTGAGCCGGCACGTTGCCCTCGGTGGTTGCAAGCCAGTCGGCCTTGATGCGCTCCTTTAAGTCTTCATTGTCATCATTCATGCTTTGAAGCATCTCCATGCCCTTCAGCAACATGAACTCGTGCAACGTGGGAACGTAGGTGGCACCTAACTCGTTGCACTCAATGATATCGGGCAGCGAGGTCACAGCCACCCGTTTGAGCGCCTCGGGCTCTGCGAGGCTCTTCTCGATGAGTTCAGTTATCTTTTTGTCAAACTGCTGGCGGTCCCACTCGCTCACGTCGGTGGGCACTTCCTCAACGGGGTTGTTGCGGTCACTCCAGCGGGCATAGCGGTCACGGTAACCCTGATAGACCAGCGCCTCAAAGTAGTAGAGCAAAGCCTTGATGTGGGGCTGCTTTTCCTTAGCGATGACTGCCTCGATGCGCTCGATGATATCGGGCATATTGTCCTGAGAGATGCCGCTCTCGGCGATACTGTAACGCACTAGTGCATCGACAGTCAGTTGCCCGTCACCGCTCTTGAGTGCCTTGTCCAGATCGGCCAGAGCCGCATTAGAGACGTCCTGCGGATAATTGAAGTCAATCTCCTTATTGTCGCCAAATGTGTTGAATGGGAATGCCATGGTCAATAAAGCAATAAATAGGATATGAAAAAAACGATATCTCATAGTCACTTGGTGTTGGTTTGTATTCATAACTCCAAAATTAGAAAAATAATGTGCAAAAACCATCTCATTTTCCTCTATTTTGCAATTATTAACGCGATTGCACCCTCGCGAATCATTTTTCCAATCATCTGGATGAGACCTGAGGAAAGTGCAATGCTCGATGTCTGAATAATCATGGATTAGAATACAAGTTTTTGGGTGGCGCTTGCGTGCGAACGCGGGCAACCGCTTGTTTGCGGTTAGAATTGGCGTGGAATGGACGGGATTTAGATGTAAAGGTGGCATTTTTGATAGGATAGATATCAGTTAATTGGAAAATAATGTGTACCTTTGCACGATTTTTTACATATTAGAGTAATTTTTTATGACACCTACTACAAAAACCATCGTACTGAGTGACGGACGTGAGATCACTCTGCAGACTGGAAAGCTTGCTGAGCAAGCCGATGGAGCTGTTGAATTGAGGTTCAACAACACGATGTTGTTGGCCACCGTATGCTCGGCCAAGGAGGCCGACGAGGGCGTGGACTTCATGCCCCTCACTGTTGAATACAAGGAGAAGTTCTCCGCTTATGGACGTTTTCCCGGCGGTTTCACCCGCCGCGAGGGCCGTGCCAGCGACTATGAGATCTTGACGGCCCGCTTGGTGGACCGCGTGCTCAGGCCGCTGTTCCCCTCTAACTATCACGCTAACACTATCGTTCACATCTTGATGTTCTCGAGCGACGGTGTTGACGCCCCCGATGCACTGGCAGGTCTTGCCGCATCGGCAGCCATCGCTGTGAGCGATGTGCCTTTTGAAGAGCCCATTGCCGAGGTGCGTGTAGCACGCATCGATGGCAAATTCGTTATCGACCCGACGTTTGAGCAGATTGAGAAAGCTGACATGGAATTGATGGTAGGTGCGACTTACGATAATATTATGATGGTCGAGGGCGAAATGGACGAAGTGAGCGAGGATGACCTGATTGCTGCCTTGAAGGCTGCCCATGAGGCCATCAAGCCCATGTGCCTGGTCCAGAAGGAGTGGGCCAAGGAACTGGGCGTCGCCAAGCGTGAGTACTGCCACGAGACCGACGACGAGGAACTCCACGAGCGCGTGCGCAAGGAGATTTATCCCAAGTGCTACGCTGTGGCTCAGGCCGGTAAGGCCGACAAGCTGTGGCGCAACGAGATGTTCCAGAAGGCTTACGACGACTTCATGGAGACCATCCCCGAGGAGGAGCGTGAGGAGAAGGAACCGATGATCAAGCGCTACTACGAGGAAGTGCAGCGCGACGCCGTTCGCCGTTGCATCCTTGACGAGCACATCCGCCTCGACGGCCGCAAGACCAACGAGATCCGTCCCATCCTCTGCGAGCCCGACTATCTGCCTTATCCCCACGGCTCAGCCCTGTTCAAGCGTGGCGAGACCCAGGCGTTGGCTACTGTAACGCTGGGCACCAAGGACGATGAGAAGCTCATCGACGACGTGCTGCGTCACGAGAACGAGCGTTTCCTGTTGCACTACAACTTCCCCGCATTCTCGACGGGTGAGGCACGCGCACCCCGTGGCGTGAGCCGCCGCGAGATTGGCCACGGTAATCTGGCACATCGCGCCCTCAAGCGCATGATCCCCGAGGATAACCCCTATTGCATCCGCATCGTCAGCGACATCCTGAGCAGTAATGGCTCATCATCGATGGCCACCGTCTGCGCCGGTTGCATGGCACTGCTCGATGCCGGTATTAAGCTCAAGAAGCCCGTTGCCGGTATCGCTATGGGTCTGATCGGGTACCGTTGACGGCATCACCGCTACCCAGATGGATATCAAGTGCGACGGCCTGCCCTATGAGATTCTCGAGCAGGCATTGCACCAGGCCAAGGAAGGCCGCCTCCACATTCTCAACCTCATTAACGAGGCTATTCCCGAGGCTCGTGCCGACTACAAGCCTCATGTTCCTCGCATCGTGACCATGACCGTGGACAAGGAGTTCATCGGTGCCATTATCGGCAAGGGTGGCGAGGTGATCCAGGGTATCCAGGAAGAGACTGGTACGACCATCAGCATTGAGGAAATTGACGGCAAGGGAATCGTCGAGATTGCAGCCGCCAATAAGGATAGCATCAATGCAGCCGTGGCTCGCATCGAGGCCATCATCGCTGTGCCCGAGGAGGGTCAGATTTACACTGGTAAGGTGGTCAGCATCCTTGAGTTCGGCGCATTTGTTGAGTTCATGCCCGGCCGTGACGGTCTGTTGCACATCAGCGAAATCAGCTGGGATCGTCTTGCCGACATGGAGGCCGCTGGCCTGCATGAGGGCGACGAGGTTACCGTCAAGCTCATCGAGATTGACAAGAAGACCGGCAAGTTCCGCCTGTCGATGCGCGCCTTGCAGGACAAGCCTGAGGGTTATGACGAGCGTCGCCAGGGTGGCGGTCCCCGTGGTCCGCGTCCCGGTGGCAATGGCAACGGTGGCAACCGTGGTCCTCGTCCCGGTGGCAATGGTGGCGGTCGCCCCATGGGTGGTGGCAACCGCGGTCCCCGTCCCAACGGCCCGCGTCGTCCTCGCCGTGACGACCGTCGCGACGACGAGTAATCAACTCAACCCCATTAATAACACAAGTGCCGAGGCCCAAAGCCCCGGCACTTTGTCTTCCGTTCTAGCCGTTATCTTCGTTCAAATCTTCGCGCCTTCGTGCCTTCACGTGGGCTCCAGAGCGCGGATGCCCCCTAAATCCTAACGCCTAAAACCTAAAACCTGCTCGCGCAGCGAGCATCAATCGTCCATTCCCATGAATTGGCCAGAATGGTCAAATCTTAGCTCCATGCCATTGTTGAGCTCTATCTCATAGCCAAAATGCTCCTTATGGATCTTGACGATAGGCAGCTGATAGTTGCCCTTCACATAGGTGGCAATAGCCTTTGGAATGAAGGTAGCAGGAACTGCTTTGGCGCGGCATTCAATGGTTTCCCATTGGTTATTGGCGTCAAAGTCAAGCTCGGTACCGTCATTCAGATAGACGTCATATTCCAAGCCGCCATGATCCTGATCGGGCTCAACACCAGCAATCGTGGCATTGGGGAAATTTTGCTTGATAAAAGCGGTGATGGGGTCAGGCAAGCCTTGAGCTGTTGCAGCGGGAGCCGTAGCGTTGGGCTGGGCTTGGGCCACGGTTGAATCTACGGGAGCAGCTTGTACTGGTTGCTCTTGGGTCACAGGAACTTGCTGCTGATAAGCATCATTATTATTACCGGTACATGACCAAAGCGTAAACAGCATGACGCCGATAGACAATACTTTATAATACATTTTGTTCATTTGTTGGGATGTTAGTGATTAATCGTCAATATCAATGACCTGGAATGTGGGGCTGTATTCCACTTCAAGGCCATTGTTAAGCTTTACCTCATAGCCGCGGCGGTTGCGGTCGAGTTTGAGGATAACGGCGCCAGGGAACGTGGCATTCACATTCGCCTTGATTTGCTCAGGAATCAGTTCGGTGGGAACAAGCGATGAGCGGCAGTCAATCTCTTTCCAGTTGCCATTCTTGTCAAATTCCACTTTCTCACCGCTCTCGTAGCGGATTGTGTAGTCATCCCAATCGACGGTCACAACAAGTGGAACCTTATTGGCAAAATACTGTTTGAGAAGGGCTTGAGCAGCTTCAGGCATCTGGCTGAAAGTGATTACTTGGTCATGGTCGGCCTTGGCGTTGAAACTCATGGTCATCATGACAACCAACAAAAGGATTGCTTTAATACTTTTCATTGTATTAAATTAGGTAATGTAATAGTTTTGTTTGAATGTGGCAAAGGTACAATAATTCTTGGAATCATAAAGGGTTTATCAGTAATTTGCTTCAAGATACGTTTTATGGCTAACAAGTGGCTTCGTTTTTTCTGCTGATGTATGCATGAAATCCCAGCTGAGATAAGATTGAACAGTTCTAACAAGAACGCTTGACTATAAGATATATTCGGTATAATAACCGACGATGTCTAGCGCTTCCATAACGGTGTCCATCATCGTTGGGAAGAATATCCAGATCAATAACATAAAGGAAAGAATGACACAGATGGAAACCAGAACTTGGCGCCATAGTGTTCCCCATATCCCATAACCGGATAACTGCTTATAACCGATGAAATAATAGACCAAAATCAACAACTCGTAAGCAACAGTGCTGAATATGGATTGTGTAAAATCAAGCGGTATTGTCAATAATGACAGCACGATGGTGAGCGTTTGGAACAACACAGGGATACAAAATCCCTTAGGAATCGTGTGGCGAGTGTTGCGTGGCGAATATCTGAAGATGACCCATGTAGGGACAATGGCTAAAACCGAATTGATCAACATGGCAAAACTATAGTGTTGTCGGATCCACAATTTGTACCCTACCGCATCCTGTTCCTCCAACGGCATTTTCAGCACTTCGGGGAAAAACCAATAGAAGACACTGGCATAGATAAAAGTGACGATAAACAGCATCTTGACGGGCGGGAAACTCAACTGCCGCTTGCCATTGATATAGTCACTGATGAAATAACCTGGGCGATACAAAAGCTGCCAAATGGATAGAGGCATCGATCGCGAGCCCAGCCCCCAAACGTCCATTACACCATTGCGGACACTGCGCCACGTAATGCGCCCAATTCCCGCCTTTTGGGAACAGCGTGGACAATAGTTACCGCGATAACGATGCCCGCAGCATTGGCAGCGATGCTTCTTTTCGCTCGTAGGGAGGAACGTGGGCGACTGCCGCACCCATCGCTTAAAGCGTTCAAATTCACTTTGCAGTCGTTGCAGATGCATTACAGATTTGACACTTTAATTTTGGTCAGTGCAAAATTACGAAAAAACCTCTATCAAACAACAGCTAACCCTTAAAAAACTGACATTTATTTAGCCATTACCTAACAAGAGAGCCCAACAACACATGACGAGTGTTCTTGGGGTCATAATATAGGAACACAACACTATTTTCGTGAGATTCTTTCTTTTATAAGAAGAAAAAGGCGTAAATTTGCACAGAGTTTTTAACTGATAAGAAAAATGAGAAGTGTTATCGTATTAGGCATTTGTGCCTTAGTTTTAATGATGTCGGGTTGCAGCGACAAGCCTGTAATACCCGAGCAGTTACCAGTTCCGGTAAAGACGTTTATCCAGCAGACCTATCCTGGAGAGGCCATCACCTTTGCCCAAAAGGATCTTGAACTGACCGGTTGGAAGTATGAAATCTTCTTGGTTGACGGTACTCATATCGAATTTGATACCGACGACATGTGGGACAAGATCGAGAGCCCCATGACGAAACCTGTTCCCGCGCACTTGATTCCGGCACCGATTGCTGCCCACCTGCAGGCTAATTTCCCTGGCACCTTCGTTACCAAGATCGACAAGGAACGTAATGGCTATGACGTTGATTTGGCCACCGGCATTGAGCTGAAGTACAACAAGCAGGGCGCCCTGATGGAAATGGACGATTAAATTTCATGTTTTTCTGACGATTGAGAATTAATAATATGATATGTTGATTATGAAAAATTTAAAGTATTTCCTGTTGATGGCTATGGTCATGACCATGAGCCTCACGATGAGTGCAGATGATGATGACCGCGTAATCACCTATGACCAGCTTCCGCAGGCCGCACAGACGTTCCTCAAGACGAATTTCGCTACTAAGGTACCCCTTGTTGTGACCGCCGACTGGGATGATTACACCATTCGCTATGAGAGCGGCGAGAAGATTGAATTTGACAGGTCTGGCAACTGGAAGGACATCGAGTGCTATAGCAGCAAGGTGCCCGCTGCCGCTGTTCCTGCTCAGATCAGCACCTATATCAGCCAGAACTATCCTGGCAAGTCCATCATTAAACTGGAGCGCCACCGCAGCGTCTATGAGGTAAAGCTCAACAATGGCATGGAGGTTGAATTCAACCGCAATTTCCAGGTTATTGACATGGACTACGACGATTAAAGTTTAGGCTTTGGTGTTAGGTGTTAGGCTTTGGTGAGTTTCCCAACCTGACACCTAATGCTTTTGTAATAATCAGTGGATCTTAAGGCAATATATCGTCGATTCAGGCAGTGGCAACTGGCCCCATTTGACTATGAGGCCAGACGTCAGGCTCAGAGCTCGCATCGTTGTAACAACTGCGGCAGTGACTTTGTGGGTAATTACTGTCCCGTCTGTTCCCAGAAGGAGGACGTGGGACCCATCACATGGAAAAGCGTGGTTCAAAGCATCGGCGAGGTCTGGGGTCTGCACAACCGTTCCATGCTTTACACCCTGGTGCAGCTGTTCTTGCGTCCGGGTTACTTCGTCAGCGACTACATCAGAGGCAAGAAGCAGGTAAGTTTCCCGCCTGTCAAGCTGCTGGCGCTGATGGCCGTGCTAGGCCTCCTTGTCGATTATTTTATAGGGAGCCCCATCGGCGGTGTATTCAATAATGACTTCGATTTTGCGGGCGACAAGATGCTGTACATCGACAACGCCTTTGAGTGGATGAACCTCCACCCGGACGTGATGTCGTTAATCTTGCTGTCCTACCTGATTATCCCCAACTATTTCATCTATCGCTCTGCGCCGCGCAACCCCCGCCACACCTTGCCCCAGGGCTTTTTCATCCAGGTGTTTACGGCCATTGCTTTTCTGGTCTTCAACATGTTTGATGATCTCACATCCTGGCATTGGTTCACCTTCGTGTTGGGTAATATCTGGACATATGCCGTTTACAAGCAGCTCTTTGGCTATGGCGTGTGGGGAACGCTGTGGCGCGTGGTTTTGGCTTTGGTCTGCGCTCACCTGCTGGCACTTCTGTTCTTGGGAATAGACTTCAGTTATCACATGATTCAGACCGGTGATTACAATCTTGTCGATGGGTTTAAGCTCTTTATAAAGCTGCTCAACAGGATGTTGACCAACACCGATGTGTAGAAAAGCCGAATGTTGATAATCGTACTGCACGATAATCCCGCAGCTACACATTATAAATATAAAAGCACTGGGGCCCGTCATGGCCCCAGTGCTCATTTTTTTCTACTAAAGTCGGTTATTAGATAAGCAATAAGAAAAATTTATTCATTTATTGTTGTTGATCAAGCTGTTACAGTTGCTCGAGGACAAAGGGCGATTGACCTGGCAATCTCATGGAACACGAGAAAACTAATATTTTTAGTTTTATTAACTAAAATAATTTGTTTTATAACTAAAAGAATTAGTTAATTTGCGTCGAGATAATCAATAAACGCTATAAAACGATGAAACAGTTAACGCAAAAAGAAGAGGAAATCATGGAACGCATGTGGGATCACGGTCCCATGCTCGTCAGGGAATTGCAATCCTACTATGATGAGCCGCGCCCCCATGTGAACACCTTGTCCACCTTGATCAAGATCCTGGAGGAGAAGGGTTTCTTAGGTCACAAGGCCATTACGGCGCGCTGCTTCCAGTATTTTGCCCGCATCAGCCGTGAGGAATATCTCGGCGGCACCTTGACCAATGTGATCGACAAGTTCTTCGGCAAGTCCTACCTGAGTGCCGTCTCGGCCTTGGTCAAGAGCGAGAAGATCAGCGTGGATGACCTCAAGGAACTCATCCGCGAAGTTGAAAACAATTAACCAGCAAAATTAAGTTCATTATGTTCTTAGTTTATCAATTCAAAGTGGGCTTGTGCCTCATCGCTTTCTACCTGTTGTGGAAGCTGCTGCTCAGCCGCGAGACGTTCCACCGTTTCAACCGTGTCGCCTTGCTCACGGTGATGGTGCTGGCTCTCGTGCTGCCGTGGGTAAAGATTTCGCTCGGCACACCATCGCCCTTGGCCCAGCCGATGGTCACGCTTCAGGAGCTGCTCGTCACCCCCGATGGCGCCGTGCAGCCCCAGCCTGAAGCCTCGTCCTGGGGTTTCCATAGCGTTGCCACCGTTGCCTACCTCGTGGGTGTGGCCGCGATGCTATTGTGGTTCCTATACGGCCAGTGGCACTTGTACCGCCTGATGAGAAAAGGCCGCACCGAGGCCTTGCCCGGCGGCGTCACCCTGCACGTGCTGCCTGGTGAGATCTCACCGTTCAGCTACTTCAGGCACATCGTCATCAGCGAGCAGGACTACCGCGACACCCCCAGTGAGATCATTGTCCACGAGCAGGCCCACATCCGCCTGCTGCACTCGGTCGACGTGGTCTTCATCGGGTTGATGACCTTGTTCCAGTGGTGGAATCCTGCGGCATGGCTGTTGGGGCGCGAACTGCGCCAGGTACATGAATATGAGGCCGACGAGGCCGTCCTTCACCAGGGCATCGATGCTCGGCAGTATCAATTGCTGCTGATTAAAAAGTCCGTTGGGAACCAGCTATTCTCGATGGCAAATAACTTCAATTATCAATCTCTAAAAAAACGAATCCGTATGATGACTACAAACAAAAGCAGCCGATGGAAACGATTGCGTGCGCTGGCTGCGGTGCCCGTGATAGCATTGGCGCTGTTGGCCTTTGCCAACCCCAAGAGTGTAGCAGCAGTAGTGACGTCGAGTGTTCAACAAGACCGCGCTACCCAGTCAGTAATGCAGTCGCACGAACCCACCAGTGTCGAAGCCGAGGTCACCCCCGAGGCTGTCGAGGTTGAGACCGAAGCCGAGGAGGTTCCAGCAATTGACGAGGCGAACACTGAAGAGCAGATATCTCAAGAGCCTGTCAACCAGTCCAAAAAGGTCTATGAATCTGTTGAGCAGATGCCCGAGTTCCCTGGTGGCATGGAGGCACTAGTGAAATATCTGTACCAGAATGTTCAATATCCTCCCAGTGCCGTACAGAACAATGTCCAGGGCCGAGTTATTGTCCAGTTTATTATTGACGAGACTGGTCAGGTGGGAGATGTCAAGGTCGTCCGCTCGGTGAGTGATGAAGTTGATGCCGAGGCCGTTCGTGTGGTCAAAGCCTTACCCAAGTTTGAACCTGGCCGCCAAGACGGTGAACCCGTAGCAGTGTGGTACACCTTACCCATCAGCTTCAAAATGCAGACTAAGCCTCAGCCCCAATCACAAGACGCCGAGTAATCCTACAATGATTCTTAGTTATTAAACGTGAGTCCGATGAAATCTTTTCATCGGACTCACGTTTAATACAATCCTTTCTTAATTCTGTTGTCTTTTGAATTGCTGTTGCAAGCGGCGGTAAAGGGTGATGCCAAGCAGTGGCACGGCGGTGCCGACGATGGTGTAGAGCACCCAAAAGAGGTCGGTGGTGCTGTTCTCGTGGATGACCATGTGGCAGCCGATTTGACCCCAGTCGAGGCCGTAGTACCATATCTTGAGCGCTGAGACAAGTTTGAAGGAGATGATGTGAAAGATGAAAATGTAGAGCGTGTTCTCGCCGCAATACACTAGGAAACGCTTGACGACACCCTCATGCCGGTCGAGCCAGGAGGCGATGGAGTGCACCATCAGGAAACCGATAGCTCCAGTAACCGGTAGGGTAGCGACTGTGCTCAGTTGAACTTTCAGTGCCATGCCCTGGAATCCCAATGCAGCTCCGCCCACCAGCAGTGCGGCATAGAGTAAGGTGAGTGCCCAATGTTCACGGATGTGCCCCTCGTGACGGCGGTATAGCACGCCAAGGCTGAAGAACAACACACCCCAGCACTCGCGAATGCCGCCTTGCACGATGGTGGTGATATTCAGATGGTTTGCTACTTTGAACCAGGCAAACCCGACAGCCAGCAGTGCGATTACTGCGGGCACAGTGTTGTGGTTGAGCCACTTGTGGCGGTTGTAGATCAACAGATAGAGGATAAGGAACACGATGCTTGAGACGAACAAAGCCCTGAAAAACCAGAATGCCCCAGCAAGGAATTCGTCATAGCCGCCCATCGAGAAGATGATGTGGACCAGCCGTTGCCAGAACACGAACCAGCTATAGGGATGGGTGACACCTCCTGCCCAGTTGCCGAATTGCTCATTCATCAGCCCGATCTTGAAAAACAGGTTGTGGAAAATCAAGAAAAACAGACTCCACTTGACGAACGGCACGTACAGGCCCATGAAACGCTTCTTGCAGAATGTCCACGGGTCGCTCAAGTACTTCTTGTCAAAGAAATAGCCTGCTGCGATGAAGAACACCGGCATGTGGAACAAGTAGATAAAATCCATGAGCAGTTTGGGCCCCTCGGTATGGCCCGCACACATCAGGATGATGGCTATCGCCTTGCAAATGGACAGATTGGTATTACTGCGCTTCATGAAAGGACGTGTTTATCAGTTCCCCACGATCTCCTTGAGCGGGACGAAGGTATAGCCCTTCTTTTTCAGATCCTTGATAAGGGCGGGCAGGCGGTCGTAGAACTTCTCGGTTCGGCGCTCGTCGGTGCCAAAGTGGATCATCAGCAGGTGACCGTTGAGGGTCTTTTCCCGCTCGCATCGCATGATGCGGTCCCACAGCCACTTGTTGTCACGATAGGGGTTACTTCCTGTGATGCCTGGATAGGTATAGTCCATGCTGCTCAAGGTGCCGGGAGTGAAGTTGACGAGCTGCAGCCCCATCTCCCGTGCCCATGCCGCCACGGTGGCATTGTGCCACTCGTAGGGAGGAATAAACCATGGTGCGTCCTGCGGAGTGATGCCATATTCGGCCAGTTTAGCGTAACTCTTGATGATGTCCTCACTGAACTGCTCACGGGTGATTAGTAGCGAGTCGCGCTTCTCCCATGCACAATAGACCAAGTGGCCGTAACTGTGGCTGCCCACATAGTGGCCGCCATCGACAAGCCTCCTCACTACATCGGGGTAAAGATCAAAAAATTGGCCCGTGAAGAAGAATGCGCCCTGGATGCCCTGCTTATTGAGGGTCGAGATGATGCGCTCAGCACCATCGGCACGGTCATCGGCAGTAAAGACGAGACAAATCTGCTTCTTGGTGGAGTCGCCACGCACAATGGCCCCCTCGTCCAATAGGAATCGGCCATTTGCGCCCTTGCCCTCCTGCTCATAGAACGAGAACGGGAACGTGAGCGACGCGGTACCATCCATTGTGGGCTCATTGGTGCTGTAGTCATGTGTATTGTCGTGATAAACCACATCGCCGGGCTGGAACAGGTCATAGGTGTTGCCCTCAATATTGAGCATGTCGTCAGCCAGATTCACACCCTTGAGGCTGTTGAAAATCGTGGCATACACGGGACCGTCAACCAGGCCGCCTGTGGGCATGCCGACACGTTCCATCACAAAGTTGCTGTGTGGCGCATGAGGGTAGGTACCACTGCGGGGCAGTTCCACGATCATGCTCGTTCCCCACGGGTTGCAGCCCAGCAACCAGTCGCGTAGCGCTCCTTCCATCTCGTCAAACTGGTGGTCTCCAGTCAGTTGGCGGTACAAGATGCATTGGGTGAGCATCGCGGTAGTCAGGTTATTGCTGCACCATATTCCGGGCACACCCCACAGGAAGGGGTTGCCCGTCGTCTCGGCACGTTCCTTGACACGTTCGATGCCAGCCTTGATATTGCGGATGAATTCGGCTTGCAGCCGCTTGTTTGCGCTGGCCTCTTGGGCTACACGGATGTGTCCCATGTTCATGAAGGGGTACCACTGATAATGGCGCGCACTGTCGGCACCCATCCACGGGGTGACGGGTTCGCGGCGCCCGTATTCCACCGCTTGGGTCAGATATTTGGGGTCACCGGTAGCATGGTAGAGTTCCACGGCACCCAGTTCCATGTCATCCACCCAGTTGTCCTCTTCGTAGATGTAGGGCGAGACCACGCTCACCGTCTGTGCATTGCCGGGCTTGTCGATGCCCACTTGGAAAGCATCGGCGGCCTTGGCCCTGATTTTGGCGGCAAACTCAGGATAATAGGGCGCTAGGATCTTGGCGCCAAGAGCGAAGTCACTGGCGAATTTGCCTGCGGTGCTTGCTGCTCCCATGGTGGCGTTCATGAACTTGCCGCGCTGCTGTGGCTTGCCGTCGATGTAATAGACCGGCCTGCCGTTGTTGGGGCCCCAGCCGTAGTCGGCAGGGTCGTCCTTCGGCAGTTTCATGCCGATGTGGTCGCGGTCGTCGGCAATCTGGTTATAGAGTTCGCCCTTACTTGGGTTCATCTTGTCGAGCCACGTCAGTCCCCAGTAGATTTCATCGATGATGTCGGGGATGCCGTTGGCTCCTTTCAAGCCGTTGTCTTGAAAATGGTCTCCGAATGCACTTGGGCATTGCTGCCATGCCAGCATCATCTGGTAGATAGCGTTGGCGCTCGTGGTTGTGTATTGCAACAGGTCGGCCGCATCATGCCAGCCGCCTGTCACGTCGATGCGTTGCCCCTCCTTCTCGGGATGATAGCGCACATAGGCGTCCTTGACGTGGCAACTGTCACGCTGGAACGGGTTGAAGCCACACCGCTGCTGCCGCATGTAGTTGAGCACAAAGTCGGCGGTTCCATCCCACACGCGGTTGTTGATGGGGAACACGGGCGATTCTACTCCCCCTGCCACGATGCGGAAGGCGCCCTCGCCATGGAAGTCGCTGAAGTCCAGGCGGCACGTCATCGCCATCTGTCCCCATGGCCCCCTGTTTCGTGTGGCCGTTGAGTGATAGGCTGTTTTGCCCGTGAAGACATCCACCAGTTCAAACTCTGTGATCTGTACGTCCTCCTGGCTCATCAAAACTGCTACCTTCGTCGCTTGAGGCAAGTAGCCCAGCTGGTTGATTCTGATCCAACCCTCGGCTTGTGCTGCCGAGGATATGAATAACAATGCTATTAATGTGATTAACAGATGCTTATGCATATGATTGAAACTATCTAGTGGAATGAGTTCTCTAGAAGATGAGCAGACCCGTGAGGCCGGCAAGAATGATGACGACGATAGGGTGGATGCGCGTGAAATAGACAATGCAGAATGATGCGACACAAATGCTGATTGTGATGATGCGCTCACTGACCTCGTAGCCGAAATTCTCGCTATTCATCAATAATAGGGCCGCCGAGGCAATCAGGCCTACAACAACGGGGCGCAACCCCATGAATGCACCCTTAATGAATGGGCTCTGGCGGTGACGCTCGATATAGTGTGCGGCGATGAGGGTGAGGATGAATGGCGGCAACACCACGGTGAGGGTCGTGACAATCGAGCCTAAAACGCTGCCAGTGACCACATAGCCGATATAGGTGGCACTGTTGATGCCTATAGGGCCGGGTGTCATCTGCGAGATAGCGACGATGTCAGTGAACATCTGGCTGGTGATCCATCCCGAGTCCACTACCTCGCGTTGGATAAGCGAGAGCATTGCATAACCGCCACCAAAGCCGAACAGACCGATTTTCAGGTAGGCCCAAACGAGTTTCAGATAATCCTCAAGCATCACCAGCCTCCTTTCCGCTCTTGTTCAACAGGGTGTGCATATAATAGATGTAGCCTCCAATGGCCCCCAGCACAATATAAACAATAGGGTTGGAGATATACGGTATCTTGCTGTAGATGAGCAATGCCACGCTCACGGGGATAATGATCGTTTTCCAGTTAATGCCTGCCGCTTTAGCGGTTGTGAGTACCGGTGCGATAATAAGTGCGACCACCGCAGGGCGGATGCCCTTGAAGATGCGGCTCACGATGGTGTTGTTCTTGATGGTGTCGGGTGTGAGGAAGATGGCTATGGCCAGAATCATCAGGAAAGAGGGCAGGATTGTGCCGATGGCGGCACAGATGCTGCCTTTCATGCCCTTGAGATGGTCACCGACGACGACGCTGATGTTCACGGCCAAAATGCCGGGCATCGATTGTGCGACGGCCAGCAAATCCAGGAATTCGTCCAATTCAATCCAGCGATGCTTCTCGACAATCTCGCGCTGGATGATACTGATCATCGCCCAACCGCCGCCGAATGTAAAGGCTCCAATCTTGCAGAACGTCAGGAAAAGTTGCAGGTAGAGGCTGTTCATAGTTGGAGGGAACTAAGGAGAACGTCACTTCTTGCGTTCCAGCAGGCGTTGGGCGTTGAAGAAACCGTAGTTGCTTTTATTCAATCGTGTGCGCATCAGCATGAGGCTGTCAACATAGGCTACGTGGCCTCGCTTAATGTCATAGCTCACGTAGCCGTACACTCGACGCACTTGACGGGTCGAGTCGCTCTGCACATCAATTATTACCCAGCCGTCGCTTTTGGTGCCGCGCGTGATTTGCGATGTGGTTCCATCGGTATAGTCCACATTCAGGCTCACCTTGAAGTCGTTGCCGCCACGGGTGAGTTTGTAGGCCAACTGATAGCGGTCACCGGGCTCTTTGTTGTTCGTGGGATTCACGTCAAAGGTGATGAATCCGCGTCGTGCTCCCGAAGTGAGCATATATGTGCGTTGACCTTGCCACAAATCGGCAGAATCACTGGCGACATCTGTGCTCAACTTTTTCAGGTGCCTGTTGCCTCGCGGCTGGGGCCTGGCATTGTGGGTGGGTGCGCCTTGAATGGCTTCCTCGGTAATCATGTCTTCGGGCTGGTGATTGTTGCCCTTGCCCTTGTTAAGTTTGTCAAACCGCTGTTGGAGTTTGCCCACTGCTTTGTCACAGGCCTTGGTGTAATCTTCCATATTGTGGGCATACCATACCATTGAGGAATCATAATCCTCCTGGGTGATGCCATGCTTCTTGAAGATAGACTGCTTCAACACGAGTCTGCTGGAGTCGGTGTTATACTCGTTATTGTGGCTGTCGATATAGGCTTCGGCCAGTTGCAGGTCCACAATGAGGTCGGCCATGCTGTTCACACTCAACACGCCACGAGGAGTCTTGTCACATGATTGCATTGACAAGACAAGAAGCAGTAGAATCGATATGTGAAGAGTGAAGTGGCGCACAACTCAATTATTCTTCGGCCTCGGGATCATTTTCCTCATGATCATCGACAACAGCCTCTTCAACCTCTTCCTTGCCGGTCACCGTAGCAAGGTAGCGGGCATAGAACAGGATGAGCACGATGACACTCACACTCAACGAGGCGTCGGCGATGTTAAAGATGGGCTGGAAGAACACAAAGTGGTTACCTCCAATCCAGGGCATCCATTGAGGCCAGTTCCACTCACACAGCGGGAAATAGAGCATATCCACGACCCTGCCGTTGAAAAGCGTGGCATATCCACCGTCGGGAGGGAACAACTGGGCAACTTGGGGAGGAATGGGGCTGTTGAAAATCAGGCCATAGGCAATGCAGTCGATGACGTTGCCCAGGGCGCCAGCCGTAATGAGCGCAATGCAAGCGACATAACCCTTGGGAATGTCGGTGCGGCGGCGCAGTCGCCACAGGTAGTAGATAAATGCGCCCGAAGCAATGATACGGAACAGGGTGAGCAACAACTTGCTACCCAGTTCCATACCGAAGGCCATGCCGTTGTTCTCGATGAACAGGAGTTTGAACCATGAGGTTACCTCCAGTTCCTCGCCGTAGTAGAAATGGGTTTTGACCCAAATCTTGACAGCTTGGTCGATGACAATAACCAGCGCGATGATGAGCGCTGCCAGTTTGCCGTTAGTCAGTTTCATGCTAGTGACAAACGTCAACGCTGTTTCTTGTTGCGCGCCTCGATTTCCTTTCCCTCGATTGACAGGGTGGCGTGGGGTACCGCGAGCAGGCGCTCCTTAGGGATAAGCTTGCCCGTGATGCGGCACACGCCGTAGGTCTTGTTCTCGATGCGTACTAGAGCGGCCTGGAGTTTGCGGATGAAGTCCAGCTGGCGCTCGGCCTGCTGGCTCGACACCTCCTTCTGCAGGGTTGATGCCCCTTCTTCCATCATCTTGAAGGTCGGGTTGGACTCGTCCACCATGATGGTATCGGTGAGGCGGTTGTAATTTTCTTGGGCCTGCTCAATCTTAGCCAAGATGAGTTCCTTGAACTCCTGCAACTCCTCGTCGCTGTATCGCGTTTTCTCTTGCGTGGTAGCCATAACTTTGATATGTAATAATATTGATATAGTTGTCGTTATTTATACTTTCTCTACTGTGATAGGCAACATCCATCCATCCATGTCGAGTTCTACTGCATTTGCATTATCGACAGGGGCGATGGTGATACTGTTTGCCAGTACCTGACGGGCAATGTAGTCGCCGTAAGCCTTGATGGCGGCATCGGTGCGCTCATCGGGAGCAATAGTGACATTGATTTTGTCGGTAATGTCAAAGTCTTTGCTCTTGCGCACATTCTGGATGCGGTTGACCAATTCGCGGGCAATGCCCTCAAGTCGCAATTCCTCGGTAACAGTGATATCGAGCGCCACGGTCAGGTTGCCCTCGTTGGCCACGAGCCAGCCGGGGATGTCCTCGCTGATGATTTCCACATCAGCAAGTTCCACAGTAGCTAATTGTCCGTTAATGTCGATATCAAATTTGCCGTCTTTCTCAAATTGGGCGATTTCGGCCTGTGACATGCCTGTGATGCGTCCAGCAAGTGCCTTCATCACTTTGCCGAATTTCGGACCCAGTTTCTTGAAATCGGGTTTCACGCGCTTGACGAGGATGCCGGCATCGTTGCCCACGAGCTTGATTTCCTTGACATTGACCTCGTTGCGGATAAGGTCGGCAACGGCCTCGACATCAGCCTTTTGGCTCTCATCGAGCACGGGAACCATGATGGTTTGCAGCGGCTGGCGCACTTTCAGGTTCTGCTTGCGGCGCAATGACAGTACCATCGAGGTGACGTCCTGTGCGGCTTGCATGCGCTGCTCGAGTTTTTTGTCGATGACGCTCTCGTCGCTCTTGGGGAAGTGTGCGAGGTGTACCGAGTCGGCGCTATGGGTAAGGTCGCGGTACAGACGGTCGCTATAGAATGGAGCCACGGGAGCCATGAGCAGGGCCACGGTGGTGAGGCACTGGTGAAGCGTCTGGTAGGCTGCCAACTTGTCTTGGGTCATTTCACCGCCCCAGAAGCGCTTGCGGTTCAGTCGCACGTACCAGTTGCTCAGGTGGTCGCTGACAAAGGTACTGATGGCTCGGGTGGCCTTAGTGGGCTCATAGTCCTCGAGGTCAGCCTTAACCTCAGCGATGAGCGAGTTGAGCAACGAAATGATCCAGCGGTCGATCTCGGGACGCTCGGCGATGGGCACCTGAGGAGCCTCGGTGTCGAAACCGTCCACGTTGGCATACAGAGCAAAGAATGAGTAGGTATTGTAGAGCGTGCCGAAGAACTTGCGGGCTACTTCGACCACGCCTGCCTCGTCAAACTTGAGGTTATCCCAAGGCGATGAGTTGCTGATCATGTACCAGCGCAAGGGGTCGCTGCCGTAGGTCTCGATAGCGCCAAAGGGGTCAACGGCGTTGCCCAGTCGCTTGCTCATCTTGTTGCCGTTCTTATCGAGCACCAGACCGTTGCTGATGACGTTTTTATAGGACACACTGTCAAACACCATCGTGGCGATGGCGTGCAGCGTGAAGAACCAGCCGCGCGTCTGGTCCACACCCTCGGCGATGAAGTCGGCAGGGAAGAAGCGGTTCTTGTCCACGCCATCCTTGTGTTCAAACGGGTAGTGCAGCTGGGCATAGGGCATGGCACCGCTGTCAAACCACACGTCGATGAGGTCCAGCTCACGCTTCATGGGCTTGCCGGTATCACTCACTAGGATGATGTCGTCGACGTAGGGGCGGTGGATGTCGATCTTGACGTAGTTCTCCTCGCTGTAGTCGCCGGGAACGAAGCCCTTGTCCTTGTAGGGGTTACTCGTCATCACGCCGGCGGCGACGGCCTTCTCGATCTCGTTATACAGCTCCTCGATGCTGCCGATGCATTTCTCCTCGCCATCCTCGTCGCGCCAGATGGGCAGAGGGGTACCCCAATAGCGGCTGCGGCTCAGGTTCCAGTCGTTGAGGTTCTCCAGCCACTTGCCAAATCGGCCCGTACCCGTGTGCTCGGGCTTCCAGTTGATGGTGTGGTTGAGCTCGATCATGCGGTCGCGGCAAGCCGTGTCGCGGATGAACCAGCTGTCCAGCGGGTAGTAGAGCACGGGCTTGTCGGTGCGCCAGCAGTGCGGATAGTTGTGGACGTGCTTCTCCATCTTGAAGGCAGTGCCTTCCTGCTTCATGCGGATGCAGATGTAGATGTTCAGGTCCTCGGCCTTATTGGCTGCAGTCTCATCAAATTTGCCGCCAACGGTGTATTGCGGGTCGTAGGCGTTCTTAACCCAACGGCCTGCATATTCCTTATAAAGCTCCACATTGACGAAATCCTTTACGAATTCCTCGTCCAGCTCCTCAATGAGGTAGTATTTGCCGGTGAGGTCCACCATGGGACGTGTCTCCAGCTTCTTGTTGATCATGTACAGGGCGGGGATGCCGGCAGCCTTGGCCACGCGGGCATCGTCGGCACCGAAGGTCGGCGCGATGTGCACGATACCGGTACCGTCCTCGGTCGTCACGTAGTCACCGGGGATGACGCGGAAACCATTGTCGTTGCCCACCACCTTGCCGTCCACCTTGTCCACGGGCTTTACCCAGGGGAACAGTTGTGCGTAGCGCATCTCGAGCAGGTCCTGGCCCTTGAACTTGGCAATCACCTTGTAGGGAACAACTTTGTCGCCGGCATTGTACTCCAGCGGCTGATCTTTGCCCTCGGGTTTGAAATAAGCATCAACGCGGGCCTCGGCCAGCAGGTAGATGGCGGGCTTGCCCGTGTAAGGGTTGAAGCTCTCGACAGCGACATAGTCAATCTTGGCTCCCACACACAGCGCTGTGTTGCTCGGCAGGGTCCACGGCGTGGTCGTCCATGCGAGCACATAGGCATCGTTGAAGCCCTCATCGGCAGCCTCACGAATCTTCTTGATTACGGGGTGCTCGTCACCGCTCAGCACGGTAAACTGGGCTGTTACGGTCTGATCCTTCACATCGCGGTAGCAACCCGGCAGGTTCAGCTCATGAGAGCTCAAGCCTGTGCCCGCTGCGGGCGAGTAAGGCTGGATGGTGTATCCCTTGTAGAGCAGACCCTTGTTGTAGAGCTGCTTCAGCAGCCACCACAGGCTCTCGATGTAGCTGTTCTTGTAGGTGATATAGGGGTTGTTCATGTCAACCCAGTAGCCCATACGGTGGGTCAGGTCTTCCCATTCGCGGGTGTATTTCATCACCTCCTTGCGGCAGGTGGCGTTGTAGTCGTCAACCGAGATTTTCTTGCCGATATCCTCCTTGGTGATGCCCAAGGCCTTCTCTACACCCAGCTCCACGGGCAGGCCATGGGTGTCCCAACCGGCCTTGCGCAGCACCTGGTAGCCTTGCATCGTCTTGTAGCGGCAGAAGATGTCCTTAATCGAGCGGGCCATCACATGATGGATGCCAGGCATGCCGTTTGCACTGGGGGGACCCTCATAGAACACAAACGAAGGTGCGCCCTCGCGCTCGCTGATGCTGCGGCCGAAAACGTCCTCCTCGTCCCATTGCTTCAAGACTTCCTTGTTGATATCCGACAGGTTGAACCCGTTATACTCGTTAAATTTCTTCATTATCTTTATCTTATGTATTTTTAGTTTGCTTTATACTTGTAGATGTCCACTAGCTTCATGTCAAAGATGAGGGTGCTGTAGGGCTTCAGAATTTCATTCTGACGGCTCGAGCCATATCCCTGATGATAGGGGACGATGATAGTGCAGCTGTCTCCCACGTGCATGTGGGTCAAGGCTATCATCCATCCCTCGACATTGCTGCTGACCATCGTGCGGTAAATGCTGTCGGCAGGCGATGTCTTCAGGTAGGAAGAATCAACGGGCGTGTTATCGTACAGACGCAGGTGATACTTCACATCCACTGTCGAACTGAGTAACGGCTTGAGGTTGTCCTTGGTCAGCATGGTGTCGTTGTGCCAGCGGATGAGTACCTGTGCCGATGGATCCCAATTGGCAGTAATTAGCGTATATTGCTTTGAAGCGACCTGCTGGTCGTACCACTCGTCATTTTTCTCTCGCCAATCCTTGTACTCGTCATAGACATTCTTGCCTAGACACGAGTCAAGCATTGTGATGGCCACAACAGCCATGATGACGGTATAGAAAAACTTTTTCATTGCACACAATGGTTATTTACATGAGTTTGCGCAGGACGTTGTTCAGGCTGCACTCGCGGGCGAGGATGGCAGGCAGGTCGGCGATGGCGACGCGCTCCTGCTGCATGGTGTCACGGTCACGCAGGGTGACGGTGTTGTCCCCGAGGGTCTGGCCGTCGACGGTGATGCAATAGGGGGTGCCGATGGCGTCCTGGCGACGGTAGCGCTTGCCCACGGTGTCCTTGTCCTCGTAGTGGCAGGCGAAATCAAACTTGAGCATGTTCATGATCTCGTGGGCCTTCTCGGGCATGCCGTCCTTGCGCACGAGCGGCAGGATGGCGCACTTGATGGGAGCCAGGGCCTTGGGCAGGTGGAGAACCATGCGGGTGTCACCGCCCTCGAGCTGCTGCTCCTCGTAGCTGGAGCACATCACCGACAGGAACATGCGGTCCACGCCGATCGAGGTCTCGATGACGTAGGGGGTATAGCTCTCGTTCATCTCGGCATCGAAGTACTGAATCTTCTTGCCCGAGAACTTGGCATGCTGGCTCAGGTCAAAGTCAGTGCGGCTGTGGATGCCCTCCACCTCCTTGAAGCCGAACGGCATCTTGAACTCGATGTCGGTGGCAGCGTTGGCATAGTGGGCCAGCTTCTCGTGGTCGTGGAAGCGGTACTTCTCGTCTCCCAGGCCCAGGGCCTTGTGCCAGCGCAGACGGGTCTCGCGCCAGAAGTCGAACCACTTTAACTCCTCGCCAGGACGTACAAAGAATTGCATCTCCATCTGCTCAAACTCGCGCATGCGGAAGATGAACTGGCGAGCCACAATCTCGTTGCGGAAGGCCTTACCGATCTGTGCGATGCCGAAGGGGATGCGCATGCGGCCGGTCTTCTGCACATTCAGGAAGTTGACAAAGATACCCTGCGCAGTCTCGGGACGCAGATACACGTCCATCGTCGAGTCGGCGCTGCTGCCCATCTGGGTCTTGAACATGAGGTTGAACTGACGCACGTCGGTCCAGTTCTTGGTGCCGCTCACGGGATCCACGATCTCATAGTCCACGATGATCTGCTTGAGCTCGGCGAGGTCGTTGTCGTTCATCGCCTTCTCGTAGCGGGCATGCAATTCGTCACGCTTCTTCTGGTTCTCGAGCACGCGGGGATTGGTCTGGCGGAACATCGTCTCGTCGAACTTGTCGCCGAAGCGCTTGGCAGCCTTCTCACACTCCTTGTTCATTTTCTCCTCAATCTTGGCGATTTCATCCTCGATGAGCACGTCGGCGCGGTAGCGCTTCTTGCTGTCGCGGTTGTCAATCAGGGGATCGTTGAATGCGTCCACGTGTCCCGAAGCCTTCCAGATGGTGGGGTGCATGAAGATGGCGCTGTCGATGCCCACGATGTTCTCGTGCAGCAGCGTCATGGCCTCCCACCAGTAGCGTTTGATGTTGTTTTTCAGCTCTACGCCGTTCTGTGCATAGTCATATACGGCACCTAAGCCATCATAGATTTCACTCGAGGGGAACACAAAGCCATATTCCTTGGCGTGCGACACGATTTTCTTGAAAACGTCTTCCTGTTTTGCCATTGTAGTTTGTCTGTTATATCGTTATTTTTTATTTCAAGCTGCAAAGGTACAAAAAATCCCTCAAAGCAAAAGCACCTTGAGGGATATTAGTTTTATTTAACGGGATTTACGGCTCAATACATTAGAATTGGGAGTAGAGGAAGGGCTGGACGGTGGCGCTGGCGAATTGAAGAACCAGCTGGATGAGGATGATGAAGATAACCAGCTTGACCCACCAGGGTGCGGCGATGAAGCGCTCTCGCAGGCGGTCCCAGATGTGTCGCGGCACAAAATGCAGACCGTAGATGATGGCCAGCATGAGACACCATGTGCTGCGGCGCGCAAGGAATACAGGCAGATAGGCCCACTCAAAGTCGGTGAAAATGCCGCGAATGACTTGTCCCGCGGCTTGGAAAGTATTGGCGCGGAAGAATATCCACAGCAGGGCCACGAAGCTGAAAGTTATCAGCCACGATGCAAAGCGGGTGAAGCGTGTGCTCTCGATGCGGTCGAGCCAGGGTTTACACATCTTGTGGATACACAGGGCAATACCATGCCCCGCACCCCATACGACAAAGGTCCATGCAGCACCGTGCCACAGGCCACCCAACAGCATGGTAACCATGAGGTTAAAGTATTGGCGTGCCGTGCCCTTGCGGTTACCGCCCAATGGAATGTAAACATAATCGCGCAACCAGGTGGATAATGTGATGTGCCAGCGGTGCCAGAACTCGGTCACATTGAGCGAGCGGTATGGATAGTTGAAGTTGATGCCCAAATTGAAGCCCATGATACTGCCAAGGCCGATGGCCATGTCGCTATATCCCGAGAAATCACAGTAGATCTGCATTGTGAAGCCAAGAACGGCCATCAGCAGTTCAAAACCCGTGTAGCCCGTGGGATTGCCAAAAGCGATGTTGTTATACTGGGCGATGTAATCGGCAAAGACGGCCTTCTTCAAAATACCCAGCATCACAAGCCACAGGCCACCGTAAATCATCTCGCGTGTAGCAGGCTTGTTTTGCTGCAGTTGCGGCATGAAGTCGCGTGCGCGAACGATGGGACCAGCCACCAGACATGGGAAATAGGAGAGGAAGAAAAGATACTCAAGGTAGTCATCGACAGGCTGTAACTTGCCCTTATAGACATCGACCACATAGCTGATGGTGCGGAATGTGTAGAACGAGATGCCAACAGGCATAATGAGATCCAGTGGCTGGAAATTTCCACCGACAAGGGCTTCGAGGTTGGACATGACAAAGTTGCTGTACTTGAAGAACAGCAAGATGCCCAACGAGAAAACCAGCGATACTGACAGGGCAATGCGCCGCTGGGTGCGGTTCTTGCTCGATTCAATGAACTGCGCTACCCACCAGTCAAAAAAGGATGTGGCAACCAGCAACAGGAAGAATATACCGCTTGACTTGTAGAAGAAAAACAAGCTGAAGGCGATGACAAAAAGCATCATCTGCTTGCGGCGCGATTTGAGCATCGCATACACCGGCAAGAAGATAAGGAACAGTACCCAGAACAGTCCACTGGTGAACAGCATGGGCTCGTCGCGGTTAAAGGTGAACAGCGACAATAACTGGGTCATATCAATGGCATTTAATATCATGGCATTATACTGGAGGCTGATAGATAACAATGCGGGAGGCACGGCTGATGCCTTCACCAGGGTAATCAAGACGAATCGGGTGGGCGCAAGAATCATTCATCCACTTGACGACGCGGTCCATCCACTTGTGGGCCGATGCTCGGGTGGGGTGGGCACCGTCACGACTGCGCTCAAACTTGTCGTGGGCACTCAGGTAAAAGCAACCCTCGTCGATTTCCTGGGTCAACAAATCGTTGATGCCGGTATCCTCGTCCCAGTTGGGCGGGCCAATCCAGACATAAGGGATATCGCCGATTTCGGCAAGTATCTTTTTCAGGTGAGGCCTGCGTGCACTCTTGATGTTGGGGACGTACAATTCGTTGGCACCAAGGCAAACCATGACATAGTCGGGATGATATTTCCCCATCAACTCGGTTAACCGGGTGCTTTTCCCCCAGTAAAATGTGGAACTGCTGTACCAAATGACCTCGATGAGCGTGTGACCGTTCTTGTCACAATAGGCGGCAAGGCGAGGTGCCAGGCCCTCGAGCATCGAGTCGCCAAAAAACAGAATGGTCTTGGCGGTAGTATCCATCGGTGCGCGCGTTAGCGTGGTGTCATCCTTGCTGTCAAGGGAGTCGCTTGCGACGTGAGTTTTTTGTGAAGATTGACTCAGCATGTCGCGGGCAAACGTCGATGTCTTGATATCAAGGCCACCCACGTGTATGCCATCCTGCCAGAAAGACAGGATGACAAAAAACACGAGAGCAGTTAACAGCAGGGACCACAGGCCCCAGTAAGGCTTGTTCATCAGTTCTTGTTATGTGTCGTGTGTGAATGTTTTTGTGTCAATTATTTGAGGAGTTTGATGCCCAAGCCGGGACGGTCGTGAAGCGTGATTTTGCCGTTCTCGACGGTCATGCCGGTGAAGCGGTCGTTGGCGATGAGCAGGTTGCCGTCCAGGTCGGCATAGTCCACGACGGGCGACAGGTTGGCGGCAGCCGTCACGGCACAGGAGGTCTCGGTCATGCAGCCGATCATCACCTTCATGTCGAGGGCACGGGCCAGGGTAACCATCTTGTGGGCCTCATACAGACCGGTGCTCTTCATCAGCTTGATGTTGATTCCGTCATACACGCCCTTGAACCTGACGATGTCGGGCAGGCGTTGGAAGGCTTCGTCGGCGATGATGGGCAGCGGTGAACGCTCACGCAACCAGGCCGTTTCATCGATCCACGTCTTGTCGAACGGCTGCTCGACGAAGATGCAGTTGTGTTCCTTGAGCCAGTGGCACATCTCCAGTGCATATTCCTTGTTGTTCCAGCCCTGATTGCAATCGACGCAGATGGGCACGTCGGGCATCATCTCGTTGATGATGTTGATGGTCGCCTGGTCCTGATCCAAACCCATCTTGGCCTTGATGAGCTTGTAGGGACGGGCCTCCTCGACCTTCTGGCGCACCACCTCAGGAGTGTCGATGCCGATGGTGAAGCTGGTCACGGGTGTCTTGTCGGGATTGTAGCCCCAGATTTTGTACCAGGGTTGGCCCATGATTTTGCCCAGCAGGTCATGCAGGGCGATATCGATACTGGCCTTGGCGGCACGGTTGTTTTCATCCACGTGGTCCACATAGTCGAGGATGTCCTCGATGCAGAAGGGGTCCTTGAACTGTTCCAGGTCGAGCTTGTTCAGGAACGTGGTCACGCTCTCAACGCTCTCTCCCAGATAGGGCGGCATCGATGCCTCGCCGTATCCTTTGATGCCCTCATACTCCAGTGTCACCTGCACGTCGGGGGTGGTGGTGCGGCTGTAGCGCGCCAGGTTGAAAGCGTGGCGCAGCTTGAGTTCATAGGGGAAGAACGACAGTTTCAGTTTGCCGGTCTTGGGCACTTGGTTGACACGTGGTACCGCATGGTGGCGGCGTCCCTTCTTGGTGACGCGCTCAACGGCGTTAATCGACACGGGCGATGCTGCGGCAATTGCCGTCAAGCCCATACCTGCGATGAATTTTCTTCTATCCATAATTCTAAGTCCTTAGTTTTTAGTTCAATTCTAATGGGTTAAAAGTACCAGGGATGGTTCTTGAGGGCGACGATGCCCTTGGTGCCCACCATGCCCTTGATGCGGCTGGCACTCAGTGGTGAGTATAGGTAGGGATAATCACTGGCCTTGGGATCCAAGCTGTTGATTTTGACTTGACCCGAGCAGTGGATGTACTTGCCGTCGCGCAAGTAGATGCCCACATGGGTCACGCGGCCAGTCTTCTCGTTGCCGAAGAACAACAGGTCACCCGTCTCGAACTGGTGCCAGTCGGTTCCTTTTTTCATGATCTTGCCGGTCAGGGCCTGCTGTGATGCGTCACGCTGCAGGATGATGCCGTTGCTCAGGTAGCTTACCTTAGTCAAGCCTGAACAGTCGGTGACCTTGGTCGAGGTGCCGCCCCACAGGTAGCTGGAACCCATCATGCGGCGTGCTGTCTTCTCGATTTGGGCCGCGCTGAAGCTTTGCTGGCTCCACTGCGACAATTCGGCCACGTCGGCAGCATCTACCCAGCCGGTGCGGCCGTCAGGAGTGGTGAGTTTGAGCCAACCGCCTTGAGCCGTCTTATACTCAAGGATGTTGCCCATCACCAGGTCGCTCACGGTCTCATCGCCATGAGCCTCGGTCACGAGGCGTGAATCATAGGCAGTGACGATATAGCGCTTGGCCTTGCGCCACGTCTTCATTTGGGCCTCGGTCTTGAAAGCCAGTGAACTCTCGGGCACATAGGCGATGTAGTCATCAGCCATCTGCACGCGATACCAGTCTTCGCATTTCTCAAGCACCTTGACGGGAGCGCCCATGATGCCCTGTGTGGCAATTTCGGCGCTGTGTTTGGGCTCGGTGCGCAACGTGGCGATGCTCAACTTGACCAGCGCCCACTTGCGGGAGGCAGGAATGCCGTCCTCGAGTACTGTGATTTTATCGGTATAACCGCTGTAGCCGTTCTTGATCATGGCGGCTTGGATGGCCTTTTTCTGGGCCTGGGTGCCAACGGTGCCCGTCAACGTCCACCTGCCGCCTTGCTGCTTGGCGGTCACGTCCCAGATGGCGGTTCGCTTGTCGGGGGCGATGCGCTGCTTGAGGTCGGTCAGAGTCTCGATAGGGGTAATGGCAGCTGCAGCCAGAGTGGTCACAGCTAGCGCTAATGCGATAATTAATGATTTGATATTCATTTCTTTATCGGTGTTATAGAGTTTACTTTCAGATGGCTGTCCCACTTGTCATAGAACAGGTTGCCCTTGCGCCACTCGACCTCACCAGGCTGGAAATCGACCGTCTCGCTGCGGATGTAGGTCTTGGGCGGACTCAGCACGTCGCCCACGCCCTCGTTGCTGGCCATGCGGTACACGTCGATACCGGTGGCATAGTAGTCGTTGAGCGCAGTGCCCACGGCGCTGCGGCCGAATGAGGGGTCGGTGGGTACCCAGCCAATGCCCTCGAAGTAGGTCTCGGCCCAGTCGTGCCAGTTGATTTCGTCGGGATGGAGCATCCAGCCGCTCTCCCAGCGGGCAGGGATGCCCAGCGAGCGCACGAGCGTGATGTAGAGCAGCGCCACCTGTCCGCAGTCGCCATGGTTGTTCTCGAGGACATACTGCGGGATATTGGCCAGCGTGCTGTATTCACGCGCACCGGCCCAGGGCAGGTTGTGTCCGATCCATTCGTAGATTTTGGCGGCCTGGAGCACGGGGTTGGTCTCGTTGCCCACAATCTTACGGGCCAGGGCGCGCATCTCGTCGGTGATGATGACATGGCGCGGCTCGTCGCCGGTGTACTTGATGTATTCGGGGTTGGTCTTGTCGTAGGGCTCCAGCATGGCGATGAGGTCTTGCTGGCTGATGTGGCGCTCACCCACGTCATAGGAGAAGGTGTACTCAAAGTGGGTCGGCTTGCCTTTCTCGGCCACGGCCTCCATATAGACAGTGTGGTGCTTGCTGCCCTGGCTATAGGTCACTGGGCGGTTGCTGCTCTCCAGGCGGATGTTGCGCTGGCGCAGGTTCTCGTAGGGTAACGGCATCCACACGCGCAGCGTCTCGCCGGCGGGCACAGCATCTGCATCGACGTCGAGGGTGAACGTGATGTTCACGTGGCGCCAGTCACGCACGTTGTTCTTGTCGGCAGGCGTGCGCATGGCCTCCAGGTAATACTTGCGGCGTGTAAGGAACGACTCATGGTTGTCGGCGGCATTCTGCGCGGCAAACTCCTTGCCCAGCAACCACAGGTTGCCCACGCTCTTGCGGAACCACATTTCCTTGCCGTCGATGTTCATCACCTCGAGGGCGCGGGTGTTCTTCCAGTGCTGTATTTGGGCGTCGGTGGCCTCGGGCATTTTTTCGCGAATCTTTTTCACGCCCTCCTCGGGGGTGATGCGGAAGTCGGTGCGGATGCGCTGCATGATGGTTCGCAGCGAGTCGATGCGCACGGCATCAGCCTGTCGCACCTTCTTGGGCAGGGACTTCATGACCTTCTCGGCACGGGCAAATTCTCCCTGTGCGATCAACTGGTCCACCTGGGGTTGCCAGTCGGGTGTGACCGCTGATCCGGCAAGCGCCAACAGGCCAAAAGCCAGTATCAACAATTGTTTTTTACCTTTCATGTCTCTATTCTGTATCTTGTGATAAAACAGATGGCAAAGTTATTAAAAAAGAATGACTTTAACACATTTTCCTAGTAAAAACATATTTTAATCCTGAAAAAACGACAGTCTTGGCAATTGCAGGCATGAAATAATTAAGGCCATTAGTGGATGTTTGAAGCATCCCTTCATCGATGATACTTGATGGTAATGGAAATACTGTCTATTTTTTTGACATTATTTCTGGTTAATAGGTGATTCTATGAAAATTGTTTGGTTTTGTGCTTTCTATTATGATAAAATGCTGTAAATTTGCCGACAAACGGCTTAGCATCACAACAATCTTCCTAGGCAAGAAGTAACATCTTTATTAACCTTAATATAGCAATGACATGAAAAAAATCTTTTTTACCCTGATGGCACTGCTACTGGCTGTGCAGTTGAATGCTCAAGATCAGACTGATCCTCCAGGTATTTCAGTTAACCCTCTCGGAGAAGGTTTAACTGGTGTGATTGTAGAAGTGTTTCACGATAATCCAGAAGTGCAACTCTATTATCGTTTTGCAATGATAGAGAGTGAGGATTATTTATGGTCAGACTGGTCAGAATATACCGGTGCCCTATGTTTTACAGCAATCGGTGAATATCGGGTTGAAGCCTATGCTGTCGCTCCAGGACTAACACCAAGTTATATTTGTATTGCGGAATTTTATGTCCAAGAGCCTGACCCTCATGATGATATGTATTATAGACAGATATCGGACTTTGGTGTTGATGGTATTTATTATAGATACACCAGTGATTCCACAGTAATGGTGAGCATGAACGACACTTACGATTATCCATATACTGAACCTTTTGGATGGGAACTATACAGTGTCGGTCCCTATTCTGGTGATGTAATCATTCCACCGACTGTTGAATATAAAGGCAACATATTTACTGTTGAGGGCATTGACAATCATGCATTTATTAATTGTGCTTTGACAAGTATCACTCTGCCAAACACGATCAAGTATATATTAAGTAAAGCGTTTGTCCATGCCACTATCGAGAGCGGCAGCATCTTTATCCCGGCCTCGGTAACAACCATCGAACCAGGTGCATTTGCCGATTGCTACGATCTGAATTCAGTGCGAGTCGAAGAGAACAATCCAGTCTATGACTCTCGCGATAACTGCAATGCAATTATCGAGACTGCCACCAATACGCTTGCCGTTGCATTCAACGCCTCTACCATGCCATCGACTGTGACCGCCATTGGAGATAATGCGTTTGCTGGAGATGCATATTCAGGTTGGGCTTACTATAGTGGTTGCTCATTAACTGATTATGTCATACCCAATTCTATTAAAACCATCGGTAATAAGGCCTTTTACCTATGTACTGGTTTGAATAGTGTTGACTTTGACAATGAACTCACTTCCATCGGCGATTATGCATTTGCCATCTGTAATAACTTGAAAAATGTCACGATTCCCGATAAAACCATCACTATCGGCAACGGGGCATTTGCTCACTGCTATAATTTGAATAGTGCGATTATTGGCAATTCGGTAACCAGCATTGGCGACGAGGCTTTCTACATGTGCGATGGTTTGGTTAATTTATCCATCGGCAACTCAGTAAAAAGTATAGGTAAAGAAGCCTTTTGGCGTTGTGATCAGTTGACAAGTATCATTTTTCCCAACTCAGTTGAATCTATTGGAGACCTTGCGTTTAACGAATGCAGTGGCTTAACAAGTATCACTTTTGGAGATGCACTTACATCGATTGGTAGGAGTGCCTTTAGTGACTGTAGCGGCCTGAAAAGCATTAAAATCCCCAACTCCGTGACATCCATAGGACAGCATGCATTTTATCGTTGCACAGGCCTGCAACGCATCATATGTATGTCAATACCACCACTGGATATTGATAGTGAGCGCTTTAATTGCTATGGCATTAACATCTATGAGCAGGCCACATTGTTTGTCCCTGCCGAAGCCGTGGCTGTTTATCGGGCGCATGGGGAGTGGGGCAAGTTTTTGCGCATCGTGCCGTTTATCGGGGCGGGACCAGGTGACATCAACGGTGACGGCAATATCGCCATCAATGACGTGACAGGCCTAATCGACATGTTGTTGAGCGATGAAGAACAGCCCGCATGGCTGGATGTGAATGGTGACGGCGCCGTCAATGTCAAGGACATTACTGAGCTTATCGACATTCTGCTCAATGGCGACAATTGATTGATCTTGTCCTTGCTGGGCTAATAAGAATTACGCCAATCAAGCGAAAGGATTAATCTCCTGAATCATTCGCTTGATTGGCGTAATTCTCTATTTATTAGTTGATCGATGTCTTACTTGTAGCGGTCGCTGATGTTGTAGATGGCCTTGTAGATGTTGCGGTCAATGTCGGTCAAGGCGATATTGCGCCGTGCCATGACGCGCTCGGCAATGGTATAGAAGGTCTCGAGTGGGACATTCTTGAATCCTGCTGCGGCACTGCCCTCCTGGAACGAGGCAACAAAGTTGCGGGGGAATCCCGCACCGTGAATGTTGACGCCGACTCCTAGGACAGTGGCGGTGTTGATCATGCCATTGACGCCAATCTTGCTGTGGTCGCCCATGAACAGTCCGCAAAATTGCAGTCCTGTGCGCTCAAAGCGCTTGCTGGCATAGTTCCACAATTTGATCTCGCCATAATCGTTCTTGAGGTTGCTGGCTGTCGTTCCGCCGCCGATGTTGCACCACTCGCCGATGACAGCATCACCCAGGAAGCCCTCGTGGGCCTTGTTGCTGTAGCCGATGAAGACCGAATTCTCGACCTCGCCGCCTATCTTGCAGTGCGGCCCCAATGTGGTCGCTCCATAGACTTTAGCGCCTATTCTCACCTTCGCGTCGTGGCAGGCGGCAAAGCCGCCACGGATGCAGGCACCCTCCATCACTTCGACATCCTTGCCGATGTAAATAGGGCCATCGTGTGTGTTAAGCATGGCTCCCTCGACGTAAGCCCCCTCTTCGACAAAGATGCGGGACGGGTCGCCGATGACCGTGTTGGTTGCCGATAGCGGCTGTGACTCTCGTCCGTCGGTCATGCGGTCGAAATCCTGGGCGAGCACAGTGCCGTTGAACTCAAAGATGTCATACAGATGCTTGATAACCAACGGCAAGTTGTGGGGGTATACCACGCGGGTGTAGTGGTGCGTGTCATAGTCATGGGCACTGCCATTGAAGGCAATCAACTCCTCGCCGACCATCAGCGCTTCGCCCAGTTGCAGATCAAGCACTTGCTGCGCCAATTCTGGAGTGGGGATAACGTGACCGGCAACCATGAGGTTGCTGCTGCGGCGGGCGTGCAACGGGAACTTCTTCTTGAGGTAGGGCACAGTGAGGTAGCTGTAACTTGCCTCGCCGAGCATGGATTGCCACTTCTCGGCAATGGTGGTGATGCCCACACGCAGCATGGCGGTAGGGCGGGTGTAGGTGAACGGCATCAAGTGCTTGCGCACCTCATTGTCGTCGAACAGGATAATGTTGCGTCCAGACTTCTTCATAGCGTCACTGATTGATTTGTGGGGGCAAAAGTACTCGTTTTTCCCGAATTATATTGCATCCATGACCAAAAATGGCTAACTTTGCAGGTCGTTTAACCACTATATGATAGAATAATGAACTTCATCGAACAAGAGATAAAAGGCGTGTGGGTCATCGAGCCCAAGATTTACGGTGACAAGCGTGGATACTTCTGTGAAGTGTATAAACAGGAGGAGTTTGACCGTCATATGGGGTATCATGTGGAGTTTGTCCAGGATAATGAATCATTCTCCTCGCATGGCGTGTTGCGTGGCCTGCATTTCCAGCGTGGCCAATTCAGTCAGGCCAAGCTGGTGCGCGTCTCACAGGGTGTAGTGCTAGATGTGGTTGTGGACCTGCGCCATGGCAGCCCGACATGGGGACGTCACATCGCTGTCGAATTGTCTGCCGAGACGGGGCGCCAACTTTTCCTGCCGCGAGGCTTCGCCCACGGTTTTGTGGTCATGAGCGACGTTGCCCAATTCCAGTACAAGGTGGATAATCCCTATGCACCCCAGAGCGAGGCTACCTTGCGCTTTGATGATCCAAAACTGGCCATCGACTGGCGCATCTCTCCCGCCGAGATGGTGTTGAGTGAAAAAGACCTGAAAGGCAAGTCACTGGAAGAAATGACGCCTGACTTCCTCGGGTTCTGACGAGCCAAAGTGTTTAAAGCTATTCCTTGATGATTTGTATTTCCTTCACTTCCTGTGAGGGATGCATCTTTTGCACAATGATATAATCCTCTCCATTGACCGGGAGGGTTTTAGCCATCAGGATGTCGCAGTCGGAATGGCCAGCTATTTTGGCGCAAAGGCGATTCAGCGGCCAGGGCAACGAGTCCCATTTTGACGGCTGATAAGTGACTTGAACCGAAGATAGTTCCGGATTGGGCGAATCGGCCCTTTTCGCGTAAAACGGCAACCCCTCAAATGTGTGGAACTCGTTATAGGCATCACGGTTGACTTGAATGTCATCAAGGAAAGCTTGTGGCCAGAAGTAAACAAATTTATCTTTGAAGCCATAATACTTGGGAATCCAATCATCCTCGCCGTAGTACTTCACCTCATCAATGCCGTCATTGGTACCGAGACCTTGATAGTCTAGCACAAATCGGTTGAGGTAAGACGATGGGTTGACAAGCGAGATGGTTGCAATCTGGGTATCCCCCGCCTCGACACGAGCGATCTCTTGCCGGGCAACATCACCGCACCTAGCGCAAATGGTGATCACATAAATGGCAAATGCCACTGTGCCAAGATTAGCTAGGCAAATGGCAGTGGAATTCACTTTCGGCCAATCGATGACTCTAAGGATAAGGAGCAGTGAGAACAATTCGATGCCAAATCGTGAATGAGAATAGTAGTAGCCCGTGAATATGATGAAAGCAATTGAAATCAGGGTTGCCATGATGAGCAGCTGCTCATTTTTCACCCATGTCTTGAATTGCAATCGTCCAAAAGCGGTTTTGACGGCAACTATGAGTATCAATATGAAGAAAAGCCTCAGGTTCTGTAGATAAATGATACGATCAAGCAGACTCACCTGCTTGGCCGATGAAACGAGGGCGCGATTGATAGATGCAGGTGAAAAAATCAGGAAAAGGGTACCAATGAATAATCCTGCCAACATGAGCGACCTGCGGGTATTCAACTCCTTGCGATGGAATGCGTAGTACAGGAAATAGGCTCCTGCAAGCCCCAATACCATGGCCTCGTTGCTCCAGCCGCAGATGAAGCCGTAGACCAATAGCGGCACATTGTATCGCGGCGAGATGTCATCGCGCTCCATCAAGCGGTAAAAGAACAATAAGAGTATCGCCAGCCACAAGTAGTTACAGGATCCGCTCATCCACAGGAACACATATTTGAACCCTGTCATGAACAGAAATGTCAAGATGAAAGCGACTGAGATGATTTTATAGTATTGTTTCCTGTCACGCGAAGTCACCACCGCCAGTGCATAGAGGAACAAGGCGAATAAGACGGCATTGACGACATTGAACGTGTTTTTACCGAGTAGGCCATCGAATAGTTGCACAAACACGTGGGCGATAAAACGACAGTTGAATTCAAAATAATGGTGCCACTGGCTGACGAAAATATCACCAATCGTGCGGATGGGCGTTTGAGTGCCGTAGATGAAACAGTAATGCCAATCGTCACAGAAGAGCGGTGTGAACAGATTCAGGAAGTACATCACAATTGCCACCACCACGAGCAATAAGGTGCACAGGATTCTATTTGTTGTTTTGGGCATTGGTCGTGATTATTGATTGGCGGTATCCTGAGAATCGTGTTCAATCAGCTTGATATCCTTGAGGCGATAGTCTTGAGCGGGGCGGGGCCTGCGAATTAATGCATACCTCTCCCCTTTGTGGGTCATGAGCGTGACGTCCGAGATATCCCAATCAGTCTCATCAGTAAACTTCATGAAGATTCTGTTCAAGGGCCATGGCAACTTGTTGTATTTTGACGGGTGATAAGAGAGTTCGGCGTACCAGATGTCCTGCTCGGGTGTTAGCCTGATAGCGTAGAATGGTTGATTGCCTAAAGTGCGGAAGTCATTATACAATTCAGGATTCTTATCAAGGTCTTCGATGAATTGTTTCGGGTACATGCTCACCAGTTTCCCATGATAACCATAGTAATCAGGAATCCAGTCATCCTCGCCGTAGTATTTCTCTTCATCCAATCCGCCGTGGAGGCCGTATCCATAATAGTCAATGACGTATCGACGCATAAAGGATGTGGTCTCGATAGGGTTGGTAGTCAGGATCAATGTTTCGCCTCTTGTCGCTGGCTCCAATTCTTCTTGACCCACCCGATAGCACTTGGCGCAGATGGTTGCTGCATAAATCGCGAAGGCAAGAACACAGACGTTGACGACACTGATAATCACAGTGTTCACTTTCTCCCAATTGACCGTCCTTAAAATCAGGAGCAATGAGAACAACTCAATACCGAATCGGGAATGCTCCAAATAAAAACCGGTGAATAGGATGAAAACCAGAGAGATCACAGTCGCGGTGACAAGCATCTGCTCCTTTTTAACCCATTGCTTGAAATTCAGTTTGCCGAATCCAACCTTGAAGAGCACGAAAAGAATCATCACGAAGAAGAGCCTCAGGTTCTGCATGTTCACAATGCGGTCCGTCGGGGTGAAGTTGCGGGCACTCGAAGTGAAAGCCCTGTGAATAGAAGCAGGCGATAAGACGAGAATCAACGCACCAACAACGAAGCCGATCAACATATACTTCCTGTGTGCCGTCAACTCTTTTCGGTGGATTATATAATAAAGGAAATAGGCACCGCCCAAGCCGACTACCATCGCTTCGTTGGTCCAGCCACAAATGAAACCGTACAGGAGCAGGGGCACATTATATCGCGCGGGGATGGCATCACGCTCTATCAGGCGATGGAAGAAGAGCAAGAGTATCGCCATCCACAGGTAATTGCAAGAGCCGCTCATCCACAGGAACGTATACTTGAATCCTGTCATGAGCAAGAAGATCAAGAAGAAAGCGACTGATGCGATCTTGTAGTATTGCTTCCTGTCATGCGATGTTACTACTGCCAGAGCGTACAGGAACAAGGCAAAAAACACTGCATTGAAAACATTGAAAGCGCCCTTGCCCAGTATGCCGTCAAATAACTGCACAAAAAAGTGGGCGATGAAACGGCCGTTGGTGAACTCAAAATAGTGATGCCACTGGCTGACGAAAATGTCACCGATCGTGCGGATGGGAGTCTGGGTGCCAAAGATGAAACGATAATGCCAATCGTCACAGAAGATCGGCGTAAAACGATTGAGCAGATACATCACAATTGCCACTATCCCTAGAAAGATGGCACACATGATTCCTGGATTCGGTTTATTTTTCATCGCTAGTGAGTCTATAAAGGTCAATTGTCAAATTGAGTTGAAATATTAGGTCGCCATAGCAGTAATGCCGGTAACGTTGCAAAAGTAGTATTTTTTTTTGACATATAGCTTATGCTTGCCCATTGAACAGAAACAACAAGCGCGAGCGACTTTAAATGTCACCCACGCTTGTCGTAAATTATTGATGTTGTGCTCAGTTCTTGAATACCAATTGATCGTCTATCGCATCGATTGTGATGGGATGGTCGCGATTGACCCTCATGGCGATGATATCCTTGCTCAACTGGTTGAGCACCATGCTCTGTATTGCCCGCTTAACGGGACGCGCACCGAATTCGGGATTATAGCCCGCTTTGCCCAGCAGATTGATTGCAGCGTCGGTCGTCTCAAGGGTGATGCCATTCTTGGCAAGCATTTTCTTAACCCCGTTAAGTTGCATGGAAACAATCTGCCTGATCTGCTGCTCGTCTAGCGGCGTGAACATGATAATCTCATCAATACGGTTCAGGAACTCGGGACGGATGGACTTTTTCAGCATCTCCATCACGTCGTCACGGGTTTTTCCAATCACTTGCTCCCTGTTTTCGGCGGTCAGGTGTTCAAATCGCTCACGGATGAGACTAGACCCCAGGTTGCTGGTCATGATGATGATGGTGTTCTTGAAGTTAACGGTGCGACCCTTGTTGTCGGTAAGTCGTCCATCATCAAGCACTTGCAACAGCACGTTGAATACATCAGGGTTGGCTTTCTCGATTTCATCGAACAGGACAACCGAGTAGGGCTTGCGCCTGACGGCTTCGGTCAACTGGCCACCCTCATCATATCCTACGTATCCGGGAGGAGAACCGATGAGTCGGGTTACCGAGAACTTCTCTTGATACTCGCTCATGTCGATACGCGTCATCATATTCTCGTCGTTGAACATGTAATCGGCCAAAGCCTTTGCCAGTTCGGTCTTGCCGACACCAGTAGTGCCCAGGAAGATGAAAGAACCGATAGGGCGTCGAGGGTCGTTCAGGCCTGCGCGACTGCGGCGCACAGCATCACTGATGGCCTTAATGGCATCGTCCTGGCCTACAACACGCTTGTGCAATTCCTCCTCGAGGTGGAGCAGTTTCTCTTTTTCGCTTTGGAGCATCTTGGTCACGGGAATGCCCGTCCATCGTGAAACGACGTCAGCTATGTCGTCACTATCAACCTCCTCCTTGATAAGTGCCCCGTCGCCTTGCATGTTGCGAAGTTGCTCTTGGAACTGCGCGTTTTCATCCTGCTTCTGCTTGATGAGTGAGTATCGTATCTCAGCAACACGGCCATAGTCGCCGTTGCGTTCGGCCCGTTCAGCCTCGAAGTTGAGCTGCTCGATATCGATTTTGTTTTGCTGAATCCTGTTGATGAGTTCCTTCTCGCTCTTCCATTTGGCGTTGTAGTCACTCTCGCGATCCTTCAATTCAGCAATTTGCTTGTCAAGATCAGCAATGCGTTCTTCATCACCATCACGCTTGATTGCGGCACGCTCAATCTCGAGTTGTGAGATCTTGCGGGAAATTTCGTCAAGTCCTTGAGGCACGCTGTCCATCTCGATACGCAGTTTTGCTGCAGCCTCGTCAACCAGGTCGATAGCCTTGTCGGGCAAGAAGCGATCGCTGATGTAGCGCTGACTCAACTGCACAGCGGCAATGATGGCGTCATCCTTGATGCGCACCTTGTGATGGTTCTCATACCTCTCCTTCAAACCACGCAAGATGGCGATGGCGCTCTCCTCGTCAGGCTCATCGACCATGACGATTTGAAACCGGCGTTCCAACGCTTTGTCCTTTTCAAAGTATTTCTGATACTCGTCAAGTGTTGTGGCACCGATACTGCGCAGATCTCCTCGTGCCAAAGCCGGTTTTAAGATGTTGGCAGCGTCCATTGCACCGCTACTCTTGCCAGCTCCCACCAGAGTGTGAATCTCGTCAATAAAGAGGATGATTTCGCCATTGGCTTGCGTGATTTCGTTGATGACTGATTTCAACCTTTCCTCAAATTCACCTTGATATTTTGCACCGGCAATCAGTGCACCCATGTCAAGTGAATAGACTTGTTTCATTTTCAGGTTCTCGGGAACATCGCCTCGCACGATACGTTGGGCCAATCCCTCGACAATAGCGGTCTTTCCAGTACCTGGTTCTCCGATGAGAATCGGGTTGTTCTTGGTGCGTCGGCTCAGAATTTGTAACACGCGACGTATCTCATCGTCACGTCCGATAACAGGATCGAGTTTGCCTTGTCGGGCACGCTCGTTAAGATTAATGGCGTACTTGCTGAGCGCATTGTATTGCTCCTCAGCGCTTTGAGAAGTAGCACTCTTGCCCTTGCGCAACTCGTTGATAGCAGCCTTGAGGTCATCATGGGTGATGCCTGCATCCTTCAGGATGGTTGATGCCGTTGATTTGACCTCAAACAGTGCCATCAAAATGGCTTCGACGGTGACAAACTGATCACCGTTCTTGTTGGCAATTTCCGTCGATTTCTCGAGAACTTTGCTGCCATCGTTGCTCAAGTAGGGCTCTCCGCCACTGACACGGGGCAACTTTTGAAGGGCTGATTCAAGAGACTGGTCTACAATAGTTGGATTTACATCCAGCTTTTGGAAAATGAAACGCACGACCGTGTCGCCTTCAGTCAGCACAGCCTTGAGCAAATGCTCAGGCTCTACAGCCTGATTGCCGCTTGAACGGGTGAGATTCACAGCCTTCTGTACAACCTCTTGAGCCTTGATTGTAAAATTGTTAAAGTTCATATAATTGTTTCTCCTTTCATTCTTAATTTGTTCACCATGTGACATTCAACACTTGTGCCAATAAGGAAAAACCGACATTTTGTCATGTTGTTCAGGGCTCTGTAAATAAACAGCGGCTCACTCATGAAGTGGGCCGCTGTACAAGTATATTGCAAATAATTATTTTGCTAACAAGAGGACGAAATTGACAACCGATACGACGGTGCCAAAAATACTAACAGCAGCGTTGTACACAGGAGGCAAACTCCAGATAGAGCGTTTTTTGTACTTGTTTGGCTCAACGTAAAGGATGTCATTCTGCTGAAGTTCAAATTCAGGCAATGTCATGAATGTTGCATCTCCAAGGTCAATTCGCTTGACGTAGCGCTCGCCGTTCGGGTTGGTGCGGATGAGCATGACGTTGTCGCGGCGACCCTCAGGTTTCAGGTCGCGACACTCGGAAATGGCTTCTATAAGGTTGAGACGCCCATTGGAGGCTTTAATGACACCGGGTGAATTAAATTCACCTAGGCAGAAAACGCGAAAGTTCTGAATTCGGCACTCAACATCAGGCTTTTCTGTAAGATATTTGGGGTAGATAAGGTTAGAGATATATTCCTGAAGGGAAACTTTGGTCATTCCTAAAACGTGCAATCTGCCAAGAACTGGGAAATCAATGTTTCCAGCATTGTCAACAAGGTAATAAACGACCGAATAATCTAAGCCATAAGTGGTTCCTGATTCAAGCATAGGAACGTATTGTTGTTTATTAAACGGCTTGACTGCGTCCGCATTGGAAGCAGCGACATTGATCTGCAACAGGTCACCACGCTTGATAGAAAAGTCACCAGCTTGGGTCGTCGCCTCTGAAAGGGCTGCTGACGGAATATTGTCAATGTTTGTCATGTAAGAGATGTCCTCTTTGGGATTACATGCCGCAAGCAATAATAGCGTGCCTGCAAGCATTACTAGGTTACGGATTTTCATATTCTTTATGTTTTAGTGATTGATGTTCTAATTTGCAAAAGTAATGAAAAAATGTAATAATCAATATTTTTTTAGTAAAAAGATTTCTGTGGTGCGTTTTTTTTCATTTCTTTGCAAGAATGAAAACGGAACAACCTGTAATTGAACGTCACCCGTGGCCTCCGTTTGTCCCTGATGGAGCGAGATACCTGTTTTTGGGGACATTCCCGCCAAAGCGTGAAAGGTGGTCAATGGATTTTTTCTATCCCAATCGCATCAATGACTTCTGGCGAGTCATGGGGCTTATCTTCATGAATGACCGTGATGCTTTTTATGACAATGATAATAAGCGCTTTGATCTGTCAATGATAAAAGGTTTTCTTGAGCGTGAAGGCATCGCAATGTGGGATACCGCAATGGCGGTGCGCCGTCTCAAGGACAATGCCAGTGACAAATTTCTTGAGATAGTAGAACCTATTGATTTGGCTAGCCTTCTGGATAATCATCCTACCATTAACCAAGTAATTACAACAGGAGAGAAAGCCACGCAGGTTGTGGCTAGCCAGGCTGGCGTCGATGTGCCTGCTATCGGGAAACCAGTGGATTGTGTAGTGGGGATGCACCCGATTACGCTGTGGCGCATGCCGTCCACGTCAAGGGCCTATCCGTTAGCACTAGAGAAGAAGGCTGCTGCCTACTCTGTAATATTTGCCCAGTGATTACTCTGAAGGTTGGATGTTAATAACTTTTTGGTGTAAAGATTTTGTTGAACAGAGCAATATTTGTACTTTTGTGTAATGTTTTCGATAATTGAGCATATTGAGTACTTGATGACGCGCCATGATTGTGTGACCGTCCCGGGTTGGGGTGCATTCATTGCTAATTATGGTGCTGCGGGTTATGACGCTGAACGTGCCGTGTTCATGCGTCCTCAGCGCATGATAGGTTTCAATGCCAGTGTGAACCACAACGATGGACTGCTGGCCCAATCGCTGATGCGCCGAGAAAGCGTGAGTTATGACAATGCTATGCGGTTTATTGCTGATAGCGTGGCGTCATTCCAGCAACAATTGGCAACTGATGGCGAAGTTTCGATGGGCCGTTTGGGCTATTTCCGTCGCAATCAAGGACAGCACATAGAGTTTGTGCCGTTTTCACATCTTCAAGCCAATGACCAGTTTTTTGGCTTAAGCGATCTAGAGATTGCCACCGTCAGTGCTCTGGAAGAGCAGCGTGCCGCTGATGAGGCCGCAGCTGTTCCTGCAATTGTGCCGAAGGAACGTAACCTATTCACCCGCAAAGTGGGACGGATTGCCGCTTCGGTGGTTGTGCTGATTGGTTTGGGCGTGCTATTGTCGACTCCCGTTATCGTTGATCGTGAACGTCCCGACATGGCAAGTATCGCACCCAGCGTGACGGCGCCTCATGCGCAGCCATTAGCTCCAACCGTCCAGGATGGTGCCGTGAGCCAGACTTTCACTCGTGTTGATGAATATCAGGCTATTGCCGAAACCGGCAACACCGTGGGTAAATACTACATGGTAATTGCCACGTTGCGCAATCAGCGGGAATTGGATGCCTTCAAGGCCGCCAATCAATCATTGGTTCCATACATGAAGATGCTGGATTATAAAGGGCTGACTTGCGTTTATGTAGCACGCAGTGATGACTATGGCAAGCTAATGAACTTGCGCCACAAGTTGCCTGAGGGCTTGCGTGACGTCTGGATTTACAACCGATGATGGTATCATGAGGCAAGTATAGCGTTTGCCTTTGAGCATCAGCAATAAAGCATCATCTTTGATAATGATTTCACGCACGTCATCCCAGCGGATGGCGTGTTGTTTCATGCGCTCATCGGTAAACGTCAATGTTGCACTTTCGCGCTCAATGGCTATGGTCTTCTCCATGATTGACCAGCGAGCTTCGGGTGAGAATCCATAGTAGAAATAGAGCAATGACAAGATCATGGGCATTGCGATGAATAATACCATTAAGGCCACGATAATGAAGCGCACATCAAGCCAGATTGCCAAAATGGCACAAATGGCAACTGGTAATATCATCCACAGCCAATTATCGGTTAAGAACATCGAGAACAGATGTCTCATGTAACGGCCCGCTGGGATGCTGCATTTATCGATTGTCATGCTGTTTCTTCTTTCCCGCCTCTGGAATAAGAGTTGAAATTAACGTTTCTTCTTGGTTTTGTTATATATGGCTCGACGACGGGCAATCTCTTCATATCCGCGCTTGTAGGCCTGGCGGTTTTTCAAAGCGAGAGTCTGGCAGTAACCTGTTCCCTCATTGTTATATAGCTTGGACAGCTTCAGGTACTGCTTGCCGTTGCCGCGCTCGATAGGGAACACTTCTGCCTTGCGTTTGTTCACTTTGTCACATTGTACCGAGTGGTTGTCGTCTGTCGTGCCAGTCAACTCCGGAGCCACGCCGTCTTCACCGACCCAAACGGCATACACTTCGGCACAGGGTGGGTATCCCAGGGCAATCCACATGGTTGTCAACAGCGGGTTCTCCCCTGGAAGAATGCCCTCGATCACCACACTTGCAGTGGATATGCGACGGGGGATGAAGTCCTGATCAACAACCCAGTTGTCGCCTCCACGTGTGAAATCCTTGCCAAGCAGCGAGTTATAGAACGTGCGTGACAATTCTTCGGTGAATACTGCTGGCGTGATATCTTGTGCGGCAATGTGCGGGGCAAGGAGTGTGATTTCATTCTTTTCCCTGACATAGCCCATTCCTTTATCCTTTTCGCCGCTGTAGGAATAGTTTGTACGGGTCAGGATGCCGTTGTCGGCGTCCTTGAGATCAAATTTCACATATTTATAATTGCCTGTCTCAAAATAGGCCCCATTGCCGGCGGCATCGATAACTCCAAAGTTGGCTTCCACGCCAAGAGGTTTTGGCAACGTTTTGAGCAATTCTTCAAATTCGTCCACCGTCTTGCAGCGTTCCAGCGCATATCGCATGAGCTCGCCCTCGCGGTCCATATTCTTGACACCATCGTTGCCGTTAAGATTATAGGATGCGGTGTTCATGATGGCAAATCCAGCTTCGTTAAACCCCATCCATGCCGCCGTGTCCTGCAAGTCACGCGCATCGAACAGCGCCACAAACTCCATTAATCCGTCGTGGCCCATGATGCGCTCCACACGGTTGTTCAAGTCGTTGGTGTCACGGTTTTTCCACATCAGTGGGCGGCCGTTTGCCGTCAATTTGCCACTCACTATCGCCGATGTGCAGGCGTCAGCCATTACCACTGCGCACAGGGTAGCCATTATTACAAATAATACCCTCGTTTTCATTTTCTATACTTTTGATTGATAAATTCTTGTTTGCCAATTCACAAAGGTAATGCTTTTTCTCAATTATCAAGGCTTGTCAGATGGTTTTTTGTGTTTTTGCTTTCATGATTACAGAGTCTGATTAGTTACATGCTGAAATCAATAGGAATGCAATTTGTTAAAATGTTGTGTTAAAATATCGTTGAGTTATTGCATTTATCGGAGAAATGCCCTACCTTTGCAAAGTCAATAAGATATAACGTTCATTGAAAAAATGTCCACATCAAAGTAGATCGGGATACTCTTCAAATTTTTATGAAATGCCGAGAAAAGCGTTGCTCGCAATGGCGGGCCTCGACCGCAAGGTGCTTAACAGCCGGAGGATTACAAAGCTTGCGACGCCCTCAAATCCTGTATTTAGTCGGAGTTTCATCACATCCTTTGGTGTGGCTTCTTATAGAATTAAGGAGTGGAACATGTCATCATGCGATGTTCCACTCCTTATATTTTATAAGGCAGATAATAAAAATGCCGACGTTTTTGGTTAATTGTTGGAAAAGATGTAAATTTGCACCGCAAAACATAAAAAAAAGCAGACAATGAAGGCTTATTTATATAAGGAAGAAGAACAGCCCATGGAGCCCATCGATGAGCACAAGCTGGCAATTGCTGATGAGAGGCCTGAAAAATCCGACGTTCCCAAACTCTCATTATATGTGGTTAAGTACAAGCCATTGTGGGCTGCTACTTTAATTGCACTTGTGATTTTTGTTATCTGGGCACTCGCCACTTGGCTGTTGAACTGAAAAATGTTTTTGGCGCTTAATTTGTTGGTGCTGTGGGTAATAGCACTAATTTGATGTCTATGCGCCAAAAATTTTTTCAAAAAAGTTGGTCAAAAGGCTTGCCAGTTCAAAAAAAGGCAGTAACTTTGCAGCGCAAAAAACGAAAAATGGTCCCTTAGCTCAATTGAATAGAGCGTTTGACTACGGATCAAAAGGTTACAGGTTTGAATCCTGTAGGGATCACAACTTTTAAGACGTAAGCGTCTGAAAAACAACTAATTCGGTTGCTGGGTGGTTGAAAATTGACAACCATTTGACAACCGAAATTTTTATATATAATTAACAGATTAAACTATGACTAGAGAAGAATTCATTAAATATCTACCTGGGGGAGACACCAATATCAAAGAAATGGTGATCCAAATGGTTGATGAAGGTTTGGATGTATTTGGTATTGGAGGGGAAAAAGGAATACAAAATTGGTATGAAGAAATTATCACGAGATATAATTCTTCTTCAGGTCCAGACAGCCTTAAATATATTGGTATTCAAGAATATCTTGCTAGTAGATATGCTCCTAGACGATATTTGACAAAATATATAAGAGCCGATAAAATAGGTGAAAGGGAATTTGACTATTTTATGGTTGAATGGTATGTTCAAGGGATTACTCAAAGAATCAATGACATTATACTTAAAAGAGAAGACTTGATCCAAGTTGACCATAAAGTAATTATTGGTATTGCTGTTAAATACTATTTTTATTATGAATTTAGGCTACATGAGTTAAAGCGTCTGGAGTCTGAAGTTATGGATGAGATATCTTTCGTTAAATTAGATGACTATTTTAGAATAAAAGATCCTGTTAGCGATGATGATTCAAAAGTTAAAGGCATAAGGATTTACTTATCACGTAATAAGAAAAAATACGTAGACATTTCAAGTGATTGGGCTAATAAATTATTTTCTGATGTTGTTGTGAAATATTTCTATGATTTGTTTCGTAATAACCCAAGAGATTTAGATAAGTTGCAGAAACAATTAGAAATTTTGAGCGTTGCCAAGAAAAAGATTAAGCATCGTGTGATACATGAAATGTATAAGGTTTTTGTCGAAAATGGATATCTTCAATACAATAATACAACTGATTTTTATAAATTGGGCTCGAGTGGAGGGAAATATGTTTCATCAAACAATAACGTTAGTAGGTGGATCTATACAGTATTTGCAGGGCTCAGTGGTGTGTGGGACACAGATGCCCCAAATGCTTTAGATTGGGATTTAAGGAAAACGATACGAGATTGTTTGGTTGCCTATGCAAAATATTATCAACAGGATGATTATAAGTTTCCATATGATATTGAAAAAGCATATTCTTGGTTAGTGCATGGCAAAAGGTTCAATGATTAAATGTTCCGTCCTTAAGTTTCATAGGAACTCTCAGCCTTGTCCCTCCATCATACTCGGATATCGGTCTTTTGTGGTCTCTGAGCAACGATAAACACTCTTCCAAGTATTCCCCCGGTGAAGGTCTAAAACTCGCCATCCAGACCCTCCTAACGCCTTTTTCGGACAATTCTCTCACCGTCCCATATCCAAGCAGCTCCCACATAAAAAACACCGGCGCTTTTAGGGGTTCAAGTTCCGCTGCCCAACCTTTCTTGATTTGTTCATTTGGCCCAAGAGTTTGCAGGATCTTGGACTGGACTTCTTCTATTGAGGCCAGGAGGGATTTGAGGTCGGATTGAGAGGGTTGGTCGATCATCACATTCTATCTTAAAACCTACGACAAAAACAAAGCAATGACGGCAATAACAGCTACGATGTTGGGCCAAGTATTATTGTTTTCTCTTTTATTGCTTACTAGAATAATAAGCAGATGACATCTTTTTTAGCGATGAGAAACAAAATGTCATACGAATTATGATTTTGACAACATTTTAACTAACTTTGCAACGACTTTAAATAATATTATCCCAATGAAACAGATCAGATTTTACTTTATAGGATTATTTTTTGCAATTTTCTTCTTGCCTTTACATGCCGATAATTATCGTATTTTTGCTTACGACGGCGAGGATTATACAGTGTATCTTGGCAATTTTACTGATTCATATGATTCTAATTCTATTTGGAATACCTATGGAACCTACGGCAATGAGTATAGTTCAAAATCAATATGGAATGAGTTCAGTGAATACGGCAATGAATATAATTCTTATTCTCCCTGGAATGAGTATTCTTCTCATCCACCCATAATTGTGGATGATGATTGGTATATCATAGATTATTTCACATGTGGATATCGAGCATCAGAATCGATGAGGAAACTATTACTATTTATAAAAGAACATTATGATGAAGTTGCGTCTGATCCATCTGCATTCTATGATAATGTCTTAGATCAATAATATGAGATTTGAAACCTCCTTTTATCCAATTGTGGATAAAAGGAGGATGTAGACTAGCTCAAGTGCCACTAGAAATATATTGGGCAGCGGTTCAAGTTCCGCCGCCCAACCTTTAAGAATGAGTTCTGATGGTCCACGAGTTTGCAGAATCTTGGACTGTACTTCTTTATTGAGAGAAGGGACCCATAAAAGTTGAGTAGGACATTTCCGTGAAAAATGATGATGAGTTAAAAATACTTACTGGTCCAAAAGAAAGATGTTTATCACTTGGAGTTTCACCACTTTATAATGATGCTCAATTAACTGTTGATTTAGATGATATGTTTTCTAATCACTCAGCTATATTTGGTAATACTGGTAGTGGTAAAACTTATGGTATATGTAGAAT
>ONIL01000047.1 GCA_900317835.1 uncultured Prevotellaceae bacterium
CCGGGACGCAACTCGATGTTGTGAATTAAAGTACCAACAGGAATCTTGCTCAGTGGAAGCGCGTTTCCCACTTCGGGGGCCACGTTCTCACCGCTCTCGATCGTTGCACCCACCTCAAGTCCGTTGGGGGCAATGATGTAAGCTTTATAGCCGTCCTTGTAGTAGAGCAGAGCAATGCGAGCCGAACGGTTGGGATCGTACTCGATGGCTTTCACTACTGCCGGCACACCGTCTTTGTTCCTCTTGAAGTCGATCAAGCGCAGTTTGCGCCTGTGACCTCCACCACGATAGCGGGCGGTGAGGTGACCCTCGTTGTTGCGACCGCCGGTGGAGCGCTTACCGACCGTAAGAGACTTCTCTGGTGTACGCTTGGTAATGTCGTCAAATACACCAATAATCTTGTGTCTTTGCCCCGGTGTTGTGGGCTTCAATTTTCTTACTGCCATTTTTTATTATAAATTACTATAGAAATCAATAGTTTGTCCTTCGGCAACGGTGACTACGGCCTTCTTGAAAGCCACGGTCTTGCCCTTGATGATACCACTCTTGGTGTAGCGCTGCTTGTTCTTGCCGCCATAGTTCATGGTGCTCACGTCAACGACCTTGACGTCATAGAGCTTCTCGATGGCGTCCTTGATCTGGTACTTATTGGCATCGGGAGACACCTTGAATGTGTAGCGGTTACCCTTCTCGGTAATAGCGTTGGCCTTCTCGGTCACAACGGGAATAATCTGAATGTTATCCATTGTCTGTCTTCTCCTTACTTTAAGTTGTTGAGTGCATCAACCGAGCTCTCGGTAACGAGAATCATGCGGTTGTCAAGCACGCGATAGGTGTTAATGTCCTTGGCAATCACTGCCTTGGCAGTGGGGACGTTGCGCATTGACAGGTAAAGGTTGGGCTCATTGCTGTTGACTACGAGCAGCACCTTCTGTCCCTCAAGCTTGAGGTTGCGGGTGATGTTTACAAACTCCTTGGTCTTGGGGGCGTCAAACTTGATGTCCTCGATAACCATGATCTGGTTGTTCTGGGCCTTGTAGGTCAGCGCCGAACGACGGGCCAGAGCTTTCACCTTCTTGTTCAGCTTGAAGCTGTAGTTGCGGGGACGGGGACCGAAAACGCGACCACCACCATGGAACAGCGGAGACTTGATGTCACCGTGACGGGCACCGCCGCCACCCTTCTGGCGACCGAGCTTCTTGGTCGAACCAGCGATTTCACTTCTCTCTTTAGCCTTGTGGGTTCCCTGACGCTGATTAGCCAGGTACTGCTTAACATCGAGATAAACGGCATGCTCGTTAGGCTCGGCGATGGCGAAAATCTCATCGTTAAGGGTCACCTTGCGACCGGTGTCCTCACCCTTGATGTTATATACTGCGAGTTCCATTATTACATTTCAATAATTACGATTGAACCTTTGCTGCCCGGTACTGAGCCTTTTACCATGAGAAGATTGTTCTCGGGCAATACTTTAATCACTTGCAGGTTTTGAGCAGTGCAGCGCTTGTTGCCCATCTGGCCGGCCATGCGCATGCCCTTGAAAACCTTGGCGGGATAGGAGCAGGCACCGATGGAACCTGGAGCACGCTGACGGTCGTCCTGACCGTGAGTGGTCTGGCCCACGCCGCCGAAGCCGTGACGCTTCACGACACCCTGGAAGCCTTTACCCTTGGTTGTGCCGATAACATCAACAAATTCAACATCGTTGAGCATCTCGACGGTGATCTCGTCACCGGCCTTGTGCTCTCCATTAAATCCTTTGAACTCGGCCAAGAATCTTTGCGGTTTCACTCCGGCTTTCTTGAAGTGACCGGCCATGGGCTTGGTGGTGTGCTTGTCTTTCTTCTCGACAAAGCCCAGCTGCAAAGCCTCGTAACCGTCGCTTTCAACAGTCTTCACTTGAGTGACAACGCAAGGACCTACTTCGATAACAGTGCACGGCACGTTCTTGCCGTCGGCACTGAAAACGGATGTCATTCCGATTTTCTTTCCTAATAATCCTGGCATTTCTCTTGAAATTTTTTAATTGTTAATGCTGTTAGTTTTACTCGTTAGTTCAATCTCTTGTACTACACCTTGATCTCTACCTCAACTCCGCTGGGCAATTCGAGCTTCATCAGGGCGTCTACAGTCTTTGCGGTCGAGCTGTAGATGTCGATGAGACGCTTGAAGGATGCCAACTGGAACTGTTCGCGAGACTTCTTGTTGACAAAAGTCGAACGGTTCACGGTGAAGATGCGCTTGTGCGTGGGCAGGGGGATAGGACCGCTAACCACAGCGCCGGTGCTCTTCACTGTGCGTACGATCTTCTCGGCCGACTTGTCAACCAAGTTGTGATCGTAGCTTTTCAATTTAATTCTAATCTTCTGGCTCATATTATTATAATGTGAAATTGTATTATTGTAATAATTCGACGTGACCTAGACACTCACTCAGCACCTTGAGGGCGATGGGAGTAGCGACGGGAGCATAGTGCGAGAACGACATCGTGCTCGTGGCGCGGCCGCTGGTAATGTTGCGCAGCGCAGTCACATAACCGAACATCTCGGCAAGCGGGGTGCTGGCCTTGACGATGCGGGCACCGCTGCGGGCGCTCTCCATACCCTCGACAATGGCGCGACGCCTGTTCAGGTCGGCGATAACGTCACCCATGTTCTCCTCAGGAGTAACCACTTCGAGCTTCATCATCGGCTCAAGCAGCACGGGACGTGCCTGGCGGCAAGCGCTGCGGTAGGCCTGCATGGCACAGAGCTCGAAGCTCAGGCCGTCGCTGTCGACGGGGTGATAAGTGCCGTCGAGGACAGTGACCTTGAGGCTCTGCAGGGGGAATCCTGCGAGAACGCCACTGCGCATTGCGCTCTTGAATCCCTTCTCGATACAGGGGATGTACTCCTTGGGGATGTTTCCACCCTTGACCTCGTTGACAAACTGGAGGGTTCCCTCAAAGTCGTCGTCAACGGGCTCGACACGGCACTCGATGTCAGCGAACTTGCCATGACCGCCAGTCTGCTTTTTGAAGACCTCACGCACGGTTGCGGGCTGTGAGATAGCCTCCTTGTAAGTGACCTGGGGACGGCCCTGGTTGCACTCCACCTTGAACTCGCGGCGCAAGCGATCGAGAATGATGTCCAGATGCAACTCACCCATTCCGCGGATGATGGTCTGGCCAGTCTCCTCGTTGCTCTCGACCTGGAAAGTGGGGTCTTCCTCGGCAAGCTTTGCCAGACCCACTGCCATGCGGTCAAGGTCGTTCTGAGTCTTGGGCTCGACAGCGATACCGATGACGGGCTCGGGGAAGTCCATCGCTTCAAGCACGATGGCGGTGTCGGCGCCGCTGCACAGCGTGTCACCGGTGTGCACATCCTTGAAGCCCACTCCTGCGCCGATGTCACCACAACCGATCACCTCCATGGGGTTCTGGCGGTTGCTGTGCATTTGGAACAGGCGGGAAACGCGCTCCTTGTGACCAGTGCGCACGTTGTAGACCTGGCTGCCGGCATCAAACTGTCCCGAGTACACGCGGAAGAAGACCAGACGGCCCACATAGGGGTCGGTAGCGATCTTGAACACCAGCGCGCACAAGGGCTGCTCGAAGGTGGGCTTGCGGGTGATCACGCACTCGGGGTTGCCGGGAGCCGTACCGCTCACCTCACCTGCATCGGCGGGGCTGGGCAGATAGGCGCAAACGGCATCGAGCAGAGTCTGGACACCCTTGTTCTTGAACGAGCTGCCACACAACACGGGAACCATGTCGCGGTTGAGCGTGGCCTTGCGCATAGCGCTCTTGATCTCGTCCACGGTGATGGACTCAGGGTCATCAAAATACTTGGTCATGAACTCGTCGTCAAATTCGGCGAGCTGCTCAAGCATCTTGTCGCGGTACTCACTGACCTCGTCAATCATGTCGGCGGGAACTTCGGCGGTCTCATACTCGGCACCGAGAGTCTCGTCATGCCAGTAGAGGGCCTTCATCGTGATCAGGTCAACGACACCCTTGAAGTTCTCCTCGGCACCAATGGGCAGCTGAATCGGGCAAGGATTTGCCCCCAAGACTTCACGGATCTGGCGCACCACGTCAAGGTAGTTGCAGCCAATGCGGTCCATCTTGTTAACATAGGCGATGCGGGGCACCTCATACTTGTCGGCCTGACGCCACACGGTCTCGCTCTGGGGCTCTACACCGCCCACGGCGCAGAAGGTGGCGATAGCGCCATCCAGCACGCGCAGTGAGCGCTCCACCTCGACGGTGAAGTCCACATGCCCCGGAGTATCGATCAAGTTGATCTTGTACTTGTTACCGTCGTAGTTCCAGAACGCGGTGGTAGCGGCGCTGGTGATGGTGATTCCCCTCTCCTGCTCCTGCTCCATCCAGTCCATGGTGGCGGTACCCTCATGAACCTCGCCCATCTTATGGGTCAGGCCCGTGTAGTACAAGATCCGCTCCGATGTGGTGGTCTTGCCGGCATCGATGTGTGCCATGATGCCGATGTTGCGTGTATATTTCAGCTGTGCGTCAGTGCCCATTGTTAAGTCACGTCGTCGCTAAATCAGAATCTAAAGTGAGCGAATGCGCGGTTAGCCTCGGCCATGCGGTGCATGTCCTCTTTGCGCTTGAAAGCGCCACCCTGCTCGTTATAAGCGTCCATGATTTCAGCAGCGAGCTTGTCGGCCATAGTCTTGCCGCCACGCTTGCGAGCGAAAATGATCATGTTCTTCATTGAAACCGACTCTTTGCGGTCGGGGCGGATTTCGGTAGGCACCTGGAAGGTTGCACCACCGACGCGGCGGGACTTCACCTCCACCTGGGGAGTGATTTTCTCCAACGCGGCTTTCCAGATTTCGAGAGGGGTCTTCTCTTCACTAGCCATCTTCTTGCCCACGAGTTCCAGGGCGCTGTAGAAGATACGGTAAGACGTGTTCTTCTTACCATCATACATGAGGTGGTTGACGAACTTAGTTACGCGAACGTCACCGAACTTAGGATCGGGCAGAATGATCCGTTTTTTTGGCTTAGCCTTTCTCATTTTTTAAACACAGTTGTAGTTTTAAGTCTGCTTGGTTGTCTTTTGCTTTGTTCTTCAACGCCCGCCGCTGCGGCGCGTTTACTCAACCAAATGAATCAATCCAATAAAACTGAAAACTAAGTTTGAAATTAATTTTACTTGTTTGAATTGTTTTAGTAAGTCAGGGCCTTAGTGCGTCACTGATTTATTTTTTCTTCTTGGGACGCTTGGCACCGTACTTGCTGCGGCGCTGAGTGCGGCCTTCGACACCGGCGGTGTCAAGAGTTCCGCGGATAATGTGGTAGCGTACACCAGGAAGGTCCTTCACGCGACCGCCGCGAACCATGACGATGGAGTGCTCCTGCAGGTTGTGACCCTCACCAGGGATGTAGGAGTTCACCTCTTTGCCGTTGGTCAAGCGGACACGGGCAACCTTGCGCATAGCCGAGTTCGGCTTCTTAGGCGTGGTCGTGTAAACACGAACACACACACCGCGACGCTGAGGACAGGAGTCCAGGGCGGGCGATTTGCTGGTCGATTCCAGGGCAGTGCGGCCTTTTCTTACTAATTGCTGAATAGTAGGCATCTTAGTTTTGTTAGTTTTTAATTAATTTGACAAATATTTTTCAGTTTGCTCACCTGCGGCAAGAGGCCCTAATTACTCACGCTATCAAGCGTTTAGAGCGCATTTTAGAACCTAGCGGCGCAAAAAAGCGATGCAAAATTACATACTTTTCCGCTAATAGCCAAACATTTTCGGCAATTTATTTTATATATAATGTATCCTGAGTGGTTTTCCCAACTGCCTGTTTCTCACATTGATACACCTAAAAACGTAGGTATCAAGCGATTTCAAAATTGTGAAAATTATTCAAACTTAACACAATTTAACTTGATTTAGTACAATTTCGGCCCATTTTTAGGGATGGAACCGCCCATCCAGCACGTTCATCCTATTGCATTCGGCAGTGACACCCCAACCGATTTCGGCTGTGGTAAAGCGTTACACATTATATAATATATATAATAGGGACAATCCAGTCTGTGTTATTATTGAGAATTTAACTACCTTTGTAGTGCTAAACAACACTATCTAGAATTATGATGACCATTATTGCCTATATCCTGCTGCTGTTAGCCGCCCTGTTTGACCTGTGTGTCATGCTGTTGCGCTGGGACGTGCGCATGCAGCAAGCTAACGAATATGACAACTCCAAGTACAACAAGTGGCTAAGGGACCATGGCGAGTTGTCGTCTCCCAAGCGGTTGACAGTACTTGCAGTCCTCGTTGCCACCTGCACAACTATGGTGCAAATGTCGTGGATGGTAGTCGTGATCCTCGCCGCCGTGCTATTGGCCCAAGGCATCGTCATGCTGCGCCGCAAGCCTGATACGCCACTGGTGTTGAACAAGCGGGCTGTACGTCTATCGATCACCGCAATCGTCATCACCCTGCTGGCCGTCGAGTTCGCCGGCTACCTGGGGAGCCGCGACAGCGAGAGCGAGGCCGCACGAGGTGCCGCCATCGTTGCAGTGATGATCCTCACTGTCTCTCCCCTACTCGTCATGCTCAGCAACTGGCTGTTGGGACCCATCGAGCGCCGCATCAATCGCCAGCAGTAGGGTCAACGTCCTGTTGTTCCTCTTGAAGATCCAGTTGCGCCAGGGCGCCTGGATTGAGTATTTCCATGTATTCACTATAAGGGATAAACCGCCCACCCATCGACTTGAGATGAGCGGTTTCGAGCTGGCAGTCAATCAGTTCCCCGCCGATGCGGCTCATGAAGCGTGCCAGGTGAATCAAGGCAAGTTTTGATGAATTAGGCTCGCGCGAGAACATGCTCTCGCCTATATAGCAGGAGCCCATTACCACGCCATACAGTCCTCCCACCAACTCATTGCTGCTGTTCCATACCTCGACACTTGTAGCATAGCCCAGCCGGTTGAGTTTGCGGTAGGCCGCCATCATTTCCTCGCCAAGCCATGCCCCAGCGGCGTTATAGCGGTTATCAACACTGCTACACCCCTCGATAACAGCGTCAAAGTCGCGGTTAAAGGAAACCTTGTACTCTTTTTTGTTCATCAGGGTGCGCATCGAGTGGGAAACGTGTATCTCGTTAGGGAAAATCACAAAGCGCTGCATGGGGCAATACCATGCGGGTTGGCTCCAGTCGCGGAACGAAAACCACGGGAAAATGCCATAACTGTAAGCCAGCAACAGGCGACGCACCGACAATTCGCCACCGATGGCCAACAAGCCATCCTCCTCGCCCATCCTGGGGTCGGGGAACACCAAATCATCGTTCAACTGGAAAACCATCGGCCTGGCGGGCTATTGTTGATCCAACTTGTTGATGACACACTTGCCTCCCTGCTTGAGCGAGCCGAAGAGAATCTCACGAACCAGGCGAGCCTTGAGGCGGTTGTGGATAACGCGATCCATCTCGCGGGCACCATACTCCTTGCTGTAACCCTCATCAAGCAGTTGTTCATGCGCCTTCTTTCCCAGAGAAAGGGTAACGCCCTTGGGCGTGAGCATGGCCTGTAACTCACGCAGTTTCTTGTCGAGGATCATGCCCGCCATCGTGCGGTCCATGTCATTGAACACCACAATCGACGAGAGGCGGTTGATGAACTCGGGCTTGAACGTCTTCTTGACCTGCTTGAGCATGGCCCCACCAGCAGTGACGGTCGAGGCAAAGCCGACCGATGCCTGATGAGCAAACTGAGCACCAGCATTACTGGTCATGATCAGCACCACGTTGCGGAACACGGCCTTGCGGCCCTTGTTGTCGCTCAACGTACCATAGTCCATCACCTGCAGCAGCAGGTTGAAGATGTCGTCATGGGCCTTCTCGATCTCATCAAGCAGCAAGACGCAGTCGGGATGCTTGCGAACGGCATCGGTCAACAGTCCGCCGTCGTCATATCCCACATAGCCCGCTGGCGAGCCGATGAGCTTGGCAACGGTGTGTTTCTCGACATACTCGCTCATATCAAAGCGGACAAGCTCCACGCCCAGTTCATGGGCCAGCACACGTGCCACCTCGGTCTTGCCTACACCCGTGGGACCCACAAACAACAGAGACGCCAATGGCTTGTTCTCATCGGTGAGTCCCGCCTTGGACATCTGCACTGCCTCAACCACCTGCTTGACAGCCTGATCCTGCCCATAGATCTTGTCCTTGATGCGTGATTCAAGGGTTTCAAGTTTGTCATTGTCGCTGTCATCCATCGTCAAGGAGTCCACCTTGGCAATACGGGCAAGCACATTGGCAATGAGTCCTTTATCGACACGACGCTCATCTCCTTCCTTGCGGTTCATCTGCACCCAGGCACCCGCCTCGTCAATCAGGTCAATCGCCTTGTCGGGGAGGTAACGGTCAGTAATGTGGCGTGCACTGCCAGTAACGGCAAACTCCAGCGCGTCTTCATCATAAGTCACTTGATGGAAGGTCTCATAACCTTCCTTGAGCATCCTCACGATCTTGATGGTCTCCTCGATACTGGGTTCGTCGATAGGCACCTGCTGGAAACGGCGCATCAAGCCCTTGTTGCGCATAATGTAGCGGTTATATTCCTCATAGGTAGTGGCGCCGATGAACCGCACCTTGCCTCCCTCGAGATAGGGTTTCAGCAGGTTGCTGGCATCCATCGAGCCCTCACCTATCTGACCTGCCCCCACGATGTTGTGTATCTCATCGATGTAGAGAATGGCACCGCGCTCGGCGGCGATTCCCTTCATCACCGTCTTGAGGCGCTTCTCGAAGTCTCCGCGGTATTGCGTTCCGGCGATGAGTGAGCCCAAGTCCAACTGATAGATTTTCACGCCATGCAACGTTTCGGGCACCTGGCCGTCCTCGATGCGCTGAGCCAAGCCATAAACGATACTGGTTTTGCCCACACCAGGCTCACCGATGTGCAGCGGGTTGTTCTTGTCTTTGCGGCAGAGGACCTGTACCGTTCGGTCCAATTCGGTCTCTCGCCCGATGAGCGGATTGTGGTCGGCAAGGTGGTCATTGATGCAAAGCACATAGTCGCGCCAACCACCGGCGGCCGCTTCACGGTGACTTCCATCAGGCTCGGCCATTGGCTCGCTATCCTGACGTTGTTGGTCATCCGACGGTTCACCCGAGTAAGCATCGGTCACAGCCTGCAACAGCGCTCCCTTGTCATTGCCGACAAGTGCGTTCAGGCAATTGGACGCAAATGAGTCCTTCAAACCAGCAATGGCATTGAGCAAATGAGGAACATCTATCACTTCGGCCGAGGACGTCTCACTCTGGCGATACAAGTCCTTCATGACCAAGCCATACTGGTGAGAACCCATGATCTCATGCTCGATGTCGGCATCCTCGGTAAACTTCTCCATTTGATTGATATAGTCTCGCAACTTGTCAACAACATCCTCAACGGGGATAACCGCCACATCGCTCAGCGCTTCAACAACGGGTTCCTCGCCAAGTGCGATCAGCAACAGATGCTCGGGGGTCACCAGTTTATTGGCCATCGAATAAGCCAACACGCTGGCACTGGTAATGATATTTTCCAGATTATTTGAAATTTCCACTGATATTCTCTATTAATTCAGGATAGAATGTTGTTAAACAGGCTCACATGTGATTTTCAACGGGAAACCCTCGCTGCGAGCCATTTTGGTCGCCCGTGAGGCCTTGGTCATGGCCATGTCGTAGCTATACACTCCCACGACGGCCTGTCCCTCGCGGTGCACCTTCATCATGAGCGTCACCGCCTCATCGGTATGCTTGTTGAACACGACACGCAACACCTCGGTGACAAACTCCATCGTAGTGAAATCATCATTATGGAACACCACCTTGTATTGACGCGGTTCCTCGATGAGAACGCGGTCGCGCGTCGCCGCCGATGTTCCTGTTCCCTGTTGATTATTACTCGCCATTATAATTCTTTTTATTCCTTGACAAAGGTAATCATTTCCATTGATTCCAGCAAATATCATGCCACCGCCAGATCAGCGACAAACGACAGAAAATGATAGATAAAACATGACAAAAGTTGCTCATTAATTCAAGAAAAATGACTACATTTGCGGGGAATGAGTGAATTGCGAGGCATATTTTCTCACAGAGGCCAACTTCTACCATGGTTGCTGGCAGCAATGGCTCTGCTGCTCTCTTTCATGCCCATGTCAAGCACTACTATCGACTCGCTTTACCACGTTTTCCTCACCACCGATCCATCACACAAGGCCGAGGCGTCAAACGCTGTGATGAAAAAGTTGCATGAGATGGACTTGTGTGATTCATTGATTCAGTTCGGCAACAAGGATAAAGCTGTAGTAATAGAGGCCTACACTCATTACTGGATGTCAGAGTACTACTTCGACCGAGAACTATTTGAAAACGCGCTCGAGGCCGGTAAGCTCGCTCACTACAGGCGCGGAGAGGTGAAGGACCTGCAATTCGACAGCGATGCGACCAGCATCCTGGCAAATGCCCACTTCAGACTCGGCAATTATGACAAAGCATTGGAAAAATTGCTGGAGGCTTACGAGATTGACAAGCAGATGGGCAACACTGAACTCATCAGCAGCGACTTGAACACGCTGGCTGGCATCTTCCTGGTTGTGCAACTGCCCGAGCCTGGTATCACGTTTATTGAGAAAGCCATCGGCATTGAGCGCAAACTCAAGCGCCCTGACCGCCTCGCCATCAGGCTTGGTATGGCCAGCGAACTTTACCTCATGAACAATGAGCCCGAGAAGGCGATGAAAGCCATTGACGAGGCCTATGAGATTGACAAGCAATCAGGCAATGAAGAGAAAACGGCTATCCGCCTGGTTCAAAAAGCAGCTGTCCTCGAATCACAAGGGCAACACAGCCAAGCCCTTGCCGCCTTGAACAAAGCGCTCCCGTCACTAGAGAAAAGAGAGAATTACTACTCACTTGCAGTGTGCTATAACCAGTTGGCAAGCATCAGCGTTTTAAAAGGAGACAATCAAACGGCCATTACCTACTACAAGAAAGCACTTGAATACAGCATCAAGTGTGGCTCGCCTAAAGCCGAGCGCACCGCCGAATTCGGATTGTGGGAAACCATGCGCGACAGTAATCCAATGGTCGCTATGCATCACCTGGAGCGATACACCACACTGAACGACTCGCTACAAAACAACATCATGGCTACCAGGATAAGAGTGCTCGAGACCACACGGTTGAGTCAGGAACAGGCTTTGATGAATGAGCATTCCGACCGCAACCGCAACTTCTTGACATGGGGAATCGCCCTGCTCCTGCTCATGGCATCATTGATGTCAATGGGACTGTTTTACGCCTGGCGAAAGTCCAAAGGGGCCTTAAAAATGCAACGCCAGACCCAGGAGCTGAGGACCCACTTCATCACCAACATCACCAACGAGTTGCAAACGCCATTAACCGTAGTCATGAATTCCGGGCGGCAACTATTGCAAAGCCCCAAGACAACTGCCGAGGAAAGAAAACAACTGGGGAAGATGGTTTTGAACCACGGGCAACGGATGCTCTCCCTGGTCAACAAATTAATTGACATCGAGAATACCAGGAACGAAGCCGGGAAGCCTGATGAAAAGCAAGGTGATATCGTGATGTTCATCCGTATGCTTGTGGAGAACTACATCGAACAGGCCCAGAAACTCAAGATTAACCTTGAATTCTCGTCTCCGATGGCATCATTGATGGTGGTATTCATCCCTGATTACATCCGCAAGATTGTTCACGGCCTTATCAATAATGCGCTCAAGTTCACTCCTGCCAATGGCCATGTAACGGTACGGTTTGAGACACCCGAATCCACCAGAATGCGCATTATTGTCTCAGACACTGGTGTCAGCATCCCTGAAAATGAATTAAACCACATTTTTGAGCCTTTCTTCCAGGGAGCCAATGGTGATGACGGTGTGGGTACCGGACTAGAGCTGTCACTTGTCAACGAAGTTGTCAAGGCCATGGAGGGAACCGTTTCGGTAGATAGTGCCAAGGGCAAAGGAACAACCTTCACCATCGACCTGCCAATGCAGACAGGTGACAACTCTTTTGTCGAGTCTAAGGAGCAAGTCCAGCACTTTGCCGAAAAACGTATCAGGACCAACGATGATACCAATCATAAACCAATGGCATTTATCGTTGAGAACAATGAGGACGTCGCATTTTTCATTGCCAGTCACCTGCGTGACCGGTTTAACCTCAGGTTTGCCAACGACGGATATGAAGCTTACCAGAATGCGCAGGACCTGGTGCCCGATCTCATCGTGACCAACATCACGATGCCTGTAATGGGCGGCAAGGAGCTCATCAGGCAACTTAAGGCCAATACCGCACTCAACCACATTCCCATCATTGCCATGACATCAAGCACCAGCGATCAAGAGCGACTGGACTGCATTGAGGCTGGTGCCGATGCTGTGCTCGTTAAGCCGTTCAATTCTGATGAGCTGAAGTTGCTGGCCAACAAACTGACCAAGCAACGCTCCACCATGCGCAACCAGTTGGTCAAGACAGCCGTCAACGACAATAACGGTGCCGACCAAGCCAAAATCAGCAAGGAAGACAAGGCGTTTATCAATAAGTTGATTGACGTCATCCATGCCCAGATGGTCAAAGGTGACATCGACATGGAACACATCGCCGCAGCTCTATCCATCAGTCGCAAGCAGTTGAGGTCACGCGTGTATGCCATCACAGGGCTCATGCCGGTTGCCTTTGCATTGAAGGTGCGCCTCAATTATGCAAAACGGATGGTCAAGAATGAGGACACCTCCCTCACCGTTATCGCACAAAAATGCGGATTCCAAAACCTGTCCCACTTCTCCAAGGCATTCAAGCAGCAATTCAATATCAGTCCGCAACAATACAGGAAGAGCATGGACGACATCAACGACTCGCCACCCAATTCCTGGTCGGACTAATCCCCATATTAATACTCTAACACCAGTCCAAAATGATACCCCTTAAAGAAAAAGAAAACATTCCGAGCGACTTCCAGCAGGCTGAGGAAATGATCAACCAAGCCATTGCACAAATGGAAGAAATGACCCATATCGAGTATGGGCCGATAAATTTGCGACATGACACAAACAAGAGTCGGAGCTTTCCACGCAGGCTTCTCGATTACCTGAGCCGACGCTTAGAATAGTCGACACAACGTCTTTTTTGTCTTTTTTGAGGTCAACACATGGGAATAATTTGTACCTTTGACAATTCAATCTCATTCAGCTTGACATCATGAGACCTATTGCCATCATTATTATGATATTCTGGAGTTCACTATTTGGTAAAGCAGCCGATGTTGCCGACTGGGCAAACAAGGCGCGATATGCCCAAGCCAATCAAGAATTACTCGCTTGTGGACACGACTCACTGCGCATCGTCATGATGGGTAATTCTATCACCGAATTTTGGGAGGAGACACACCCCTGGTTCTTCACGAGCAACCATCTGATTTGCCGCGGCATCAGTGGACAAGTGTCAAGCCAGATGCTGGCACGCTTCAGGCAGGACGTCCTTCAGCTCAAGCCCCGCATCGTGGTCATCAATTGTGGAACCAACGACATAGCCGAAAATAACGGCCCGTACGATGAAGACATCACGATGGACAACATCAAGTCGATGACCGAGTTGGCGTTAGCTCACGGCATCGAGGTCGTGCTAACGTCAGTGCTGCCGTGTGATCGTTTCATCTGGAACACATCGGTCAAGGATGTTGTATACAAAATTTCGCGACTAAACAAGCGCATCGTCGATTACGCAACGTCCCAGCACCTGCATTACATTGATTACCACTCATGGATGAATACCCGCGACGGCAGCATGATTAGCGGCTATACCGACGACGGTGTGCACCCAAATGCCGCAGGATATGACATGATGGAAAAGGTGCTGATGGAGAAACTGGATTCATTATCAAATAACTGACTTTAATATCCTAACATATTTAATAACAATCACATTATGAGAAAAATCATCATTTTTTGCATGGCAATGTTTGCAATGACTGCTATGGCTGCCAACCCCATCAAGGCGGTTGACCGCGCCAACCTGGACCCTAACATCAGTCCAGGTGAGAACTTTTACCGCTACGCTTGTGGTGGATGGATGCTCAACAACCCGCTTGATCCGCAGTATGCACGATTCGGCACTTTTGACCAACTTGCCGAGAACAGCCGCAGTCAGGTCAAGGACATCATCACCACTTTGGGCAAAAACAACCCGCGCGGCACCATCAAACAGAAGGTGGGCGACCTTTACGCCCTCGGCATGGACAGCGTGCGCCTCAACAACGAGGGAATGAAGCCCCTTCAGGAATTCATCAACAGCTACAAGGCGCTCAAGCAGGCCGACTTCATCACCGCTATTGCCGACCAGCACAAGGGCATAGCCGACCCATTCTTCAACTCGGCAGTAATGGCTGACCTCAAGGATTCTAACAGCAACATGCTGTACCTGATGCAAGGCGGCTTGGGCATGGGAGACCGTGACTATTACCTTGAGAATGATGCTAACACGACCAAGGTGCGCAATGCCTATGTCAACTACATTCAACAGATCTTCCAGCTCATTGGGTACAAGAAGGGCAATGCAAAAAAGGCTGCTCAACACGTGATGGCCATCGAGACCGCGTTGGCACGCGTCGCTATGACCCGTGAGGAGACCCGTGACTACAGCAAGCTTTACAACGTCACGAGTGTCGCTCAACTGGTCACCGACTATCCTAACATCAACTGGAGCAAGTACTTCAACACATTGGGCATCAATGGGTTTGATAAGGTCTGTGTATTCCAGCCCAAGTCTCTGGCCAAGGTCAATGAGATGCTGAAAAACCTCAAGGAAGAGGATGTGCGTGAATACCTCATCTTCAAGTATGCAGATGCAGCTTCACCCTACCTCAGCGACGCTTTTGCCGATGCCAACTTCGACATGTACAGCCGTGCAATGTCGGGCAAGCAGGTCAAGATGCCGCGCTGGAAACACTCGCTTGACGTGCCCAACACCCTGCTGGGAGAAGCCGTAGGCCAACTCTACGTTGAGAAATATTTCCCCGCCGACTCCAAAAAGAAGATGCAGCAGCTTGTTGATAACCTCAAGAAAGCACTGGGTGAACACATTGCCACACTGTCATGGATGAGTCCTAAGACCAAGGTCAACGCACTGGTCAAGCTGAATAGCTTCACCGTCAAGATCGGTTATCCTGACAAGTGGCGCGACTACAGCAACCTGGATATTGACCCGACCAAGAGCTACTGGGAGAATGTGTTGAATGCACGCCGTTTCCAGGCTGAATATGAGTATTCACAACTAGGCAAACCCGTTGACAAGGAGCGCTGGTTCATGACGCCTCAGACGGTCAATGCCTACTATGAGCCGTCAAGCAACGAGATATGCTTCCCTGCCGGCATTCTGCAAGCCCCCTACTTTGATCCTAGTGCTGATGAGGCCAGCAACTATGGTGCCATCGGCGTGGTCATTGGGCACGAGATGACACACGGCTTTGATGATCAGGGACGCAACTTTGACCACAACGGCAACATGGTGGACTGGTGGACTGCCGAGGATGCCGCTAAATTCCAAGAACTCGCCGACAAGTTGGGTGCACAATACAGTGCTGAAATCGTTGCCGATGACGTTCATGCTAACGGCCAATTCACCATGGGCGAGAACATCGCCGACCACGGTGGCCTGCGTGTAGCCTACAGCGCATTCAAGAACACCGAACAAGGCAAGGGCAACAAGATGATTGACGGATTCACCCCTGACCAACGCTTCTTCCTGAGTTATGCCAACGTGTGGGCAGCCAACATCACCAAGGAGGAGATGCTGCGCCGCACCAAGGTTGACCCCCACAGCCTGGGAATTAACCGAGTAAACGTTGCCATCAGGAATCTGGAAGAATTCTTCAACGCCTTCAACATCCAGCCCGAGATGAAGATGTGGCGTGATCCCGCCGACCGCGTCATCATCTGGTAAAGACCACACCTCCCACACATCATTAACGCCTGGAGCCACATCGTTCCAGGCGTTAATTGTTGTCCAGGCCATCCAGCTTGTCCAGGCCTGGGGCAATAAAAATCAAGGGAGCCGCTGCCACTGGCAGTGACTCCCTATTAGGGGGCGGTTACCTACTCTCCCACTTTCGCAGTACCATCGGCGTGGTGAGGCTTAACTTCTCTGTTCGGAATGGGAAGAGGTGGGACCCTCACGCT
>ONIL01000026.1 GCA_900317835.1 uncultured Prevotellaceae bacterium
ACATATTCGGTCACATCATACACCTGCGTGGCATAGCCGCTGGGTTCGGTACCCATATAGAAGCCGTTGAACCATACGCGGGCATTGCGGAAGATGCCGTCAAACTGCAGGGCAATGTGCTTGCCCAAGTCCGACTCGGGAATTGTGATCACCTTACGATACCAACCCACACTCGTTTCGGGATATTGATAACCCACAGTTTTGTAACCGTGCGAATGGCTGGCCTTTTGAGCATAGGGCAAGGTAGTCACCCAATCGTGCGGAATGCGCACCTCTTGCCATGTAGAGTCGTTAAACTTGATGGAGTAAGGGCCCTCGTTGTGTATTGAGTTGGCCTTGGTCAAATAGTTGAAATACTCGGTGCCGCAGCCGAAGTCCTTTGCCGGGTCGGCAGCGTTGCCCAGAGAGAATTTCCAGCCCTCGTCCAAGCGTATGGTCTCACGCACATTTTGCGCATAGACAGACAGCATTGTACAAAGCATCCAACCCAGAATGGCGAGCCTCTTCCCCACACGGTTACCGTTGATCTTTTTCATATTTCCTGAATTTGAAGATTATTCATTCGTCGTGTAAAAATACCGTTAAAGCATACCAATTTGTAAGCATTGCAAAGATACGGCACTCTGCTGAACTTTCCAACAAAAAATATGTCAATCCTCGGTTTCTTCAGTTCGTTGATTGCTGCTTTCGTTCAATGACTTGCGATAAGTGCGCTTGGATGTACTAACAAATATTAAAATGGAGAGGGTAAAGCGTTTTATGGATTAAATGATGTAACTTGGCTGCAAAAGATTAAGAGCCGCATTTGCGGGATTAACGGGTTCTTCCCTGATTGCAGCTCTGAAAATTGATTTATAGAACCCACCATTATCAATATGAATAGATTCTTTACGCTTGCCGCAGGTCTGATGATGCTTACTGCATCGGCCGAAACGCTGACGGTCTTCAGCGACGTTGAAAACACCAACATTTTAGTTCCTATCTCCATCGACATGCTCGAGGTAGCCAACTCTCGCTGCCAGATGCTCTATCCTGCCGATAAGCTCACTGCAATGAAAGATATGGATATCAAGTCAATCACGTTCTACACCGACGGCATGAGCACCTTGGAGGGTGGCGAGTTGACCATCTTGATGGGAGAGACCACTATGAGCGAGTTTGTGGATGATTTCGCTGAAGACTTGACCGTTGTTGGCACCACCACAATACCGAGTGAGTGGTTGGATGATTATATCTGGGAAATGCCGATCCCGTTCACGACTCCCTACCACTACAATGGAGGGAACCTGGTGATTGAGGTCTTTACTACCACGCCCGGTTACGGTAGTCGGACCGAATTCCTAGGCGTTACAACCGATTATTCCTCTGCCTTGATAGATATTTATAACTACTCCTTCATGAGGGAGAGTTTCTTGCCCATGACAACCTTTGCCTATGAGGGCTCCTATAACCCCTTTGAGCCTACCGAGAAGACCGGTGCTCCCGTTTTCCGCGAATATACCATCGACGGCATCGACGCCTATTTTGTAGAGATCCAGGAGGTCATGCCCAGCACCATCTACTACCGCATGAAACGCGGTCACGACGGCGAGCTCTCGGGCTGGACCGTCTATGAGGATGCCCTGAGTTTCACCGAGGACGGCTGGTACTACATTGAGGCTTACGCTGTTGCCGATGGCATGTTGCCCAGTGATCCCAGCGCTTGTGAGTTTACTGTCAGCCTTGACCCGAATACCGGCTTGGACGAGATGGCCACCAGCAAGCAGGTTGCCAGCGTGCGCTACTACAATACGACCGGCCAAGAGATGCAGCAGGCCAGCGGCTTGACCATCGTCGTTACCACCTTCACCGACGGCAGCACCACCGCTGTTAAAGTCGTTAAGTAATCACTTCAAGTTTTGAAGTGTTTATCACTTCAGAACTTGAAGTTTAGAGGTTATAGCTTAGAGTTTAGAGAAGAAAAATTTTTGTATTGATGTCCGGGAAAAATTCGCCAAGATTGCATAAACGACTCGTAATCAATACTATCATGGCGGCATGACATGAAGGGGCTTGATTCTTCATGCTGGCAGGTCGAATGACCTGCACAAGGCCAGCGGCCTTGAATTACAGCAACCCCAGGGCGCACTGGCCGAAGTCCTTTGCCGGGTCGGCAGCGTTGCCCAGAGAGAATTTCCAACCCTCGTCCAATCGTATGGTCTCACGCACATTCTGCGCATAGACAGACAGCATTGTACAAAGCATCCAACCCAGAATGGCGAGCCTCTTCCCCACATGGTTACCGTTGATCTTTTTCATATTTCCTAAATTTGAAGATAATTCATTTGCCGTAAGCGATGTTGTCCCCCGTCATCATTTGGCCACACTTTAACCAAATTGCAGGCAATTGCAAATAATACCGTTAAAGTACACAAAAAAATAATTTAGAAGTATACCAGTTTGTAAGCACTGCAAAGCGTTTGTTACTTGACAATGTGTGTTGTCTGCTAGTTTAATGGGAAAGCATTTATTCATTGCCCTTATGGACGGCATCCATCTCACTGGCCACCTGGGCTTCACAATCCCTCATGGCGTCGAGGGTCTTTTGCAGCACCTCATCCAAGGGCCATCCCAACATTTCCGCTCCCTGTTCAATCACCTCGCGGGAGCAGCCAGCGGCAAATGCTTTCGTCTTGTACTTCTTCTTGAGAGACTTCAGCTCCATGTCCTGGACGCTCTTTGAAGGGCGCATCAGAGCTGCCGCCCATATCAGTCCCGTCAGCTCATCGGTGGCGAAGAGCACCTTCTCCATCAGGTGTTCAGGCTTTACATCCACGTGCAAGCCGTAAGCGTGACTACAGATGGCGTGAATCATTTCTTCGCCCACGCCCCCTGCACGCAACAGTTCAGGCGCCTTGATGCAATGCTGTTCAGGATACTGCTCAAAGTCGATGTCGTGCAGTAGTCCCACCATACCCCAAAAATCCACTTCGCCGGCAAATCCAAGTTGCCCAGCATACCAGCGCATGACGCCTTCCACCGTCAGCGCATGCTGCAGGTGAAACGGGTCTTTGTTGTATTTTCTCAGCAGCTCCCAAGCTGCCTCCCTTGTAATTTGACTTTCCATATATCTTTACATTTTGATTATTCGAGATCTCTTCATGGATGTCCTTTCACTTCCGTGATATAGAGATTGGGTGCGAATTTAATGAAAACTTTGATACCGCACAAAGATTATGGCATAAAAAAGACTTGTTTCGATTACATGGCAAGATCTTTTCGCATGGTGACACAAAAACAAAATCCCTCACGCCCGCGAGAGCATGAGGGATCTCATTTTGACTTAATTGGAGATTTAATTCCAAGTGCCGCCTAATACAAAGTCGATCAGGGCCGTCACGTCACTAATATTGACAGCGTTGTCCTGGTTGCAGTCGGCATTATTCAGATTGATGTTGCTAGCATCATGGGCCAACACATAATCAATCAATGCCGTCACGTCGCTGATGTTCACACTGCCGTCACCATCCACGTCACCGCGCTCCGAGGAGCTACCATATTGAACCCATGTGTTGGCGTCCCAATCATAGTAATAGACACCCCATTTTTTAGCAATGGCTTGGCTGATCTGGTCGTCGGTGATGACGTTAGCCTCGATATATTCACTGCCGTCTATGTTTTCAACCAGGGCACGAAATTGTCCGCGGTCATTGTTGCTCCTCGTGGGAAGCGCGTTAACAATCTGCCCCATCGCGTTACTGCTGAGGTTGTTGTATTGGATATGAAGAAATTGCAGATCAGGACAACCATTCACATTCAGGCTCGTCAAGTGGTTGACTTGAGCATACAGCACTCGCAGAGAGGTGCATCCGTTCACGTCGAGGCTGGTCAAATTGTTGAATTGGCACCTCAGGTCCACAAGATTCGTGTGGTGAGCGATATCAAGGCTGGAAATCTGGCAATGAACGCAGTCGAGATAGGTCAGGGCGGTACAGTCACTCAAGCCGGAGATTTCAGTTAGGTTGGGGTTTGACTGGCACGTGATCGACGACAATCGGCTGCAACCGGTCACATTAAGACTGACCAGCTCGTTATTGCCAACACATTCGAGGCTCGTGAGCTGTGAATTGTCATCCACCCACAGTTGCACCAGATTGTTCCTGTAGTTAAGCTTTAACGAGGCCAGATTGTTGGCAGAGCAAACAACGACCCTCAAATTCGGCAGTTCTTGTAAATCATCGAGGTTGGTCAAGGCGCAGCAATAGCAACTCAGATTCTCCAGCGCCGGGCACTCATCCAAACCGTTTATCGTCTGAAGAATATAATTGTCATTGCAGGACAGGCGAGTCAATGCGCTACAGCCCGACACGTAAAGAAACTGCAAGGCGCACCCATTGCACTTTAGCTCGGTCAACCCCTGGTTTCCAGCTACCCTGAGGTTTTTCAGTCTTCCCAATCCCGAAACGTCGAGTGACGTCAGATTGTTGTTGCGGGCATACAGGGATTCCAAATCAGGCATGCTCATGACCGCGCTCAAGTCGCCAATCTTGCAGTCCTCACAGTCCAGATAGGTAATGGCCGTACAGCTCCCCAAACCGTTAATATATGATAGATTAGGGTTACTGCTACAGTTGAAATTGGTCATCGCAGTGCAATTAAGGACATCCAAATTGTTCAACATGTTGTTATAACACGTTAATGTCGTCAGGTACGGGTTGCTGTACAGCCACAGGGTGTTCAGGGCGCTGTGATTGACGACATAGACCGAGGTGAACTCGTTTCTCTGCAGATACAGTTCCTGCAGAAGCGTGTTATTATTCACATTGATCGACGTCAACTGGTTCTTACCCACATTCAGGTAAGTCAACTTGGTGTTGGCGCTCACGTCGACCGCAGTGAGTCTGTTGTTGTAGAGATCCAACTTTGTCAACTGGGTAAAGTACTCGATACCCTTGGCGTTAGAGATGTACTTGCCATCAAGCACGAGCTCGGTGCGGGCATTGAGTTGCGCCGTAGTGATGGTGCCGCTGGGATACTCGCTCAACAGGTAGGAGCGGAAGTTCGCATCAGGGAAGTTCGTGCTGTTGATGGTCACATCGGCGTGGACTGCGAGTGCAGCCATCAGTGCAGCCAATGAAAAAAGTAATAGTTTCTTCATAATCGTTATCGTTTATAAGTTTGTAAATGTTTCAATATTCAAGTCATACCGCAAATTTAGCGACAATTTCCCGCATATCCAATAAAAATAACGAAAAATGCAAATATTATCTCACGATCCCACCCACCCCTCATAATGGGAAAACAATAAAAGAATAAAAGCCAAGTTAAATGGTATGTGACTGTGTCATAATTCAACGTCGCAATGATTAACCGTGCTACGCACGGGAAATTAATACAAATTATTCTAATATTAATACAAAATTTGTTTTAATTTCCCGCCCAAGGGCGGTTATAATTCCAGCAGATGAAAAATGACACACCCTCAATACCATAGAGAGTTATAAACGTATTTAACGTCTAACTTTTTAGGGGCACTTCATAATTCATTCGTTGCAGATTGAATCACGGCTTAGCGTTATTGACGATAATCTGAGAGGGCCAAGTGCCGCCCAGCATGTAGTCGATCAGCGTCGTGTTCGCCGGCGTGTAATTGGCATAGGCCACTTGGGCACTGACGCCGAGGGCGCACATCATGGCCGCCACCATGACAGCTAGTCTGAAAAGTGGTTTCTTGCTCATAGTTTTCAGGATTTATTGGTTAAGTATAATATTGTTTGCGGTTTGGTGTACTTTGCGAGGTGCTGACTACAAAGGTTATCAATTATTTCCAATTCTCTTCATCGGTTTGCCCATTTCCCATCTCCCATAGTCGCCTTATATATACTGAGATTTAACTAACGTTTTTATTAACAACTAATTACAATAATAACAACCTGATGAGACGACTTTTGAGATTTATGAATTACGCGGCTTAACTATTGGCACTGACCGATATCGGGAAACATGCCCTAAGTTTGCACCGTCAAAGTCAAACATAGGGCTTGTATTTACCTCATGAATGAAACAAAATAACCAGATAACAACATGACCGATTGAAGGCTGACATCCATGCACTGTATGACTAACTATTGCATCCATCGCGCAAATGATATATCTTTGCACAATGAATGAGACGTGAAGAATCAAGCCTAATGAGTTTGCTGAAAATGCATCCTGAATTAGTGGTCACTCTTTGAACTCAAAACTGACAAATAGATAAACACAATGATGAAATCATTTAAAACCATTTTGATAGCGGCGATTGCAACCCTAGCGACATTCGTTCCATGTGCAGCGCAACTTGGCGATGCCATCACTATGACTAGCCCAAACGGGAATTTGGTCATGAAGTTTGCTTTGACCGACGGTGTTCCCACCTATTCGCTGGATTTCGGCGGGCAAATGGTCATCCTGCCTTCACGGCTCGGTTTCGAGCTCAAGGGCGATCGACAGTTAACCCATGGCTTTATCTTCGACGGCCAGCAGAGGTCATCGTTTGACGAGACTTGGGAACCAGTGTGGGGTGAGGAGGCTTCCATCCGTAACCACTACAATGAACTGCTGGTGAAACTGCAACAGCCATCGGCCCGGGATGGAGAAAAGCCAGTTGCCATGCATGTGCGTTTCCGCTTGTATGATGATGGCATGGGCTTCCGCTACGAATTCCCCATGGAAAATGCGTTGACCTATTTCATGATCAAGGAAGAACTGACGCAGTTTGCACTCACGGGCGACCACATCGCCTGGTGGATTCCCGGCGACTACTCCACCCAGGAATTCAGGCCCACCCGTTCCCGACTGTCGCAAGTACGGGAACTGACCCCGAAGGCCCGCACGGGCTGCGGATGGCCCAATACGGCTTTCTCTCCCACTGGCGTCCAGACAGCCCTGCAGATGAAGACCGACCAAGGGCTCTACATCAACATCCACGAGGCCGCAGTGCTGGATTATCCCACGACCAACCTCGACCTGGACGACGAGAACTTCGTGCTGCGCACCTGGCTCACTCCCGATGCCGAGGGCGTGAAAGGCCGCATGCAGGCCCCGTGCAAGACGCCGTGGCGCACAATCATGGTCTGCAACAGTGCCACCGATGTCCTGGCATCACGTCTCATCTTGAACCTCAATGAGCCTTGCGCCATCAAGGACGTGTCATGGATTCACCCCACCAAGTACATGGGTGTGTGGTGGGAGATGATCAGCGGCAAGAGCCAGTGGTCCTACACCAATGACTACCCCTCGGTGCAACTGGGCAAGACCGATTATGCCCACTCAACCCCTCATTGCAAGCACGGCGCCAACAACGATAATGTGCGCCGCTACATTGACTTTGCCGCTGAGAACGGCTTTGACGCCCTCCTCATCGAGGGCTGGAACGAAGGATGGGAAGACTGGTACGGCAAGCAGAAGGACTTCGTCTTCGACTTCATCACCCCCTACCCTGACTTTGACCTGCCCGCTCTCAATGCTTATGCCCACCAACGGGGCATCCGCCTCATCATGCACCATGAGAGTTCGTCTTCGACGGTGAACTATGAGCGCTGGATGGAACGGGCCTACAACCTGATGAACCAATATGGCTATGACGCCGTCAAGAGCGGCTACGTGGGCAAAATTATTCCCTATGGCGAGTACCACTACAGCCAGCCGCTCATCAACCACTACCATTACGCCATCACCGAGGCCGCCAAGCACCACATCATGGTCAATGCCCATGAGGCAGTGCGTCCCACGGGACTGTGCCGCACATGGCCCAATATGATCGGCAACGAGAGCGCCATGGGTAACGAATTCCGCGCCGGCATCGACCCCGGTCAGACTGCCGTCTATCCCTTCACCCGTCTGCAGGGAGGTCCCATGGACTTCACACCTGGCATCTTCGAGATGGATCTGGAGAAAGTGAGCGGTTGGGCCGACAAGATGCGCCACACCATCTGCAACCAGCTGGGACTCTATGTCACCTTCTACTCACCGCTGCAGATGGCAGCCGACCTGCCCGAGAACTATGCCCGCTTCATGGACGCGTTCCAGTTCATCAAGGACGTTGCGGTTGATTGGGACAAGAGCATCTATATCATGGCCGAACCGGGAGAATATATGGTCACGGCCCGCCATCCCAAACTGTCCACCGTCAACAAAGCTGCCGAGGGTGTCGCTAAACTGCCCGATGGCAAGAAAGATGTGGTGAACAGTGTCACCAAGTTCATCTATGCCCTGCCTGATAATGCCACCGCAGCCGACCTCAAGACCGCCAAGGCTCACGACGTATGGTACGTTGGAGGGATCAACGGCGAGAATGCCCGCGAGGTGTCATTCAAGCTAGATTTCTTGAAACCTGGTGTCAAGTATGAGGCCACCATCTATGCCGACGCTAAGGACGCCGACTACGAGACCAACCCGCAAGCCTACACCATCACCCGCAAGAAGGTGACCGCCAAGACAGTCATGAAACTCCGCATGGCACGTTCTGGAGGCTTCGGCATCACCATCCGCGAGCTGTAACCTCCCTGCACAAGAAAAAAAGGAGACGCAACCAACTGATTTTTCAGCGATTGCGTCTCTTTTAAGTACCAGCAGGATTACGCTTCCAATCGGACACTGAAAATCAAGTGTTTGTCGCATGTTTTTCGGTATCTTTTCTTTCGGGGCAACGTTAGCAAAAGCCCTTGCTACACACTTCATTTTCTTTTAGATATCTGTGATTTGAGTTAATTGTTCTTGTTATTTTTCATGGGGATTTCGAAAGTATAAAACCGATATTTGAATGAAAAATAGTATATTTGCAGAAATGTAACAAAACTCCACCATAACATGAAAAAGATAGCTATTTTGTTGATGACGTGCATAGCTTGCACGTTTGCAGGCCAAGCAAGTGACGAGATTGAATTCACGACTGTGCTGGAAAACGGTATCACCCCAGTGAAGAACCAGAGCCGCAGCGGCACGTGCTGGGACTATGCGACCATCGGCTTTATTGAGGCTGAGCTGCTGCGAACGACAGGTAAGGTGTATGACCTGAGCGAGATGTTTGTGGCCAACAAAGACTACGTGGATTGTGCTGAGTATCACGTGAGGATGCACGGCAGCAGCCGTTTCTCAGAGGGAGGCTCGGCCGACGACGTGTTTGAGGTGATTGACCGCCACGGCATCTGTCCCGAGGACGCCATGGCTCGCCCTGGTTCAATGATTGGAGACACGCTGGCCAACTTCACCGAATTCTTTGCTACACTGGAGCCCTATGTAGAATCTATCGCTAAGGGCAACAGCACCAAGTTGACCACGCAGTGGAAGGTGGGTTTGCAGGGTATTCTCGACGCTTATCTGGGTGTGTGCCCCGAGCGGTTCACCTTTGAGGGCAAGCAATACACCCCCAAGTCGTTCGCTCAAGCACTAGGCATCGACAAGCGGAACTATGTGAGCATCACAAGCTTTACCCATCATCCGTTCTATGAGCAATTTGTCATCGAGGCTCCTTACAAGTGGCGCCCCCGCCCAAGCTGGAACGTGACGCTCGACGAGATGATGGCGACCATTGACGAGGCGTTGAAGAAAGGTTACACCGTTTGTTGGGGTGGCGACGTGAGCGAGGACGGTTTCACCCGTACAGGCTTAGGAATAGCAGCCGACATCGAGCACGCCGACGACCTGACGGGTAGTGATGCCGCCCGCTGGCTGAAGCTGACCAAACAGGAAAAAGCCGAATCGTTGAAGAAACTCGGAGCCAAAACGCCGGAATTGGTTCCCACTCAGGAACTGCGCCAGGAGCGCTTTGATAACTGGCAGACAACCTATGACCATGTGATGCTCATCTACGGCATCGCGCGTGACCAAAACGGACGCGAATACTACATGGTGAAAAACTCTTGGGGTAAGACTGGCGAGTATGCCGGCATTTGGTACATGTCCAAGGCCTATATCGCGTTGAACACCACCTACATCTTCCTCAACAAAGACGCTGTCAAGAAAGACGTGCGCAAAAAACTGGGATTCTAAATACAAGCCTAACAGGCTGGGGCATTATTCATCTACTGGAATTATAGCCGCCCTTCGGGCGGGAAATTATTCAAATTATATTTAAATTTATAAATTTGTTTGATTTCCCGTGCGAAAGCACGGACACTTACAGCGACTTGATATCTCCGGTGCTGTCGGGCATCAGGTAACGGGTGCCGGTGTCCTTGCTGATTTGTTCACGGAACTGCTGATCATAGCCAGGTGTAGTATAGCGTCCCGGAACGACGACGCCATTCTCTGAAGGCTTCATGATCTGGTCGTTATGCTTCACGGCAATGAGGCGGAAGAGTTTGTCCCAACGTTGCATCATCTGGGCGGTGTACTCAGCACTCTTGCGGGTGAGGTAGCTGACGCGCTCACGCTTGGTGAGGGGCTCGATGTCTTTCAAGACCTGCTCTTGATCGGCAGCGTAGAAGTCCTCCAACTCCTGCTGCGCCTCACGCAGGTCGCCTATCATGGCACTGTAGCGCGGATAAATCATGTTGGCGACCAGATTGTTCATCCAGAAAGCGCTGTGCTCGCTGAACTCGTTGTTCACGTTGTTCTCACGGCGGAAGGCTTCGGGTACCTCATCCACACAGCAATACACAGGCACATAGGCGATCATGTTGGCATCGTCGCAGTTGAAATACATGATGCCTCCCACCTCATCGGGTAGCCAGTTGCGAAGCTGTGACACCAGCGTGAAACCCGACTGCGGAGTGCCGATGGCGCGCTCACGGAAGTAGCTCTTTCCATCGACTTCCCAGTTCATGGGTAGCGGACGGTAAGGCGAGCTCCATGGCCCTGCACTCATGTCAGTTGTCATGTCAAGTGGAGTGCCCTCGTAATGGTCGCGCATGTCATTCATGATGTCACGCACTGAGACCTTCCTGTCGGGCTTGATGTAGAGGGGCAGATGGTCGTATACGTCATACTGACCGTTGATGTAGGGCAGGTACTTGTCCATCTCAGCCTTGTCGTAGTGGTGGCGGAAGAAACTCCACACACGGGCATCGGCATAGCGTACTTTGTCGAAAGAGATCGGACAATAGGCATCGCGGAAGCTGAAGTCCTTATCCTTGCCACTGAAATAGCCTTTCTCACGTGCAAAGGAAATCACGTCCTTGGAATACATGCAGTTCTTGGGATCCTTCAACGGGAACTGGCGTATGCGGGAGAGATTGGCATGGGCACAGATGCAATCGTCAGGGATGCGAACGGCTACCCACACGGCACCTTTCACGCCAGGCCCCTTACCCATGATTTCAAGAATCCAAGCCTCGTTCTTGTCGCACACGGTGATTGTCTCTCCTGTGCTGTTGTAACCATACTCCTGCACCAGGTCGGTCATGATGATGATAGCCTCACGTGCCGTGGCTGCACGCTCCAGTCCCAGATGCATCATGGTGAAATAGTCGAGCCATCCTTCAGGATTCTGCAACTCCAGGCGGCCATCAAAAGTGGTTTCCACGATGCACACCTGCTTCTCATTAATATTGCCGATGACGTCATAGGTGTACTCCACTTGAGGGATATATCCCCTCACAGGTCCCCTGCCCCACTCACGGATGGCAATCTTCTCGTCTTTCTCATGTCTGCCGCCTGGAGTGCGTGACATGGAGCCTGCGAAGCCATAGCCGTCACAATTGTAGGTACAAATCACGGAGCCATCTACAGAGGCTGCCTTACCAACGATAAGGTTGGTACATGCCCATGACGGAGTGACAGCCAGCGCCAACATCGCCACGAGGGAAAAAAGAAATCGTTTCGTTTTCATATTGCACATATTCCCATTTGTCATTTTTCTATAGGGGGCAAAGGTAGCGATTATTTCGTTAAACATTTCATTTTCTTTTCTTTTTCGGTGAATTATTGTTCATGAGGCGATAGCAATCACTTGCGCTCACAGCCATTGGCTACATCATTTTGAATACTCTGACAACAGCATGGAGTGTGTTAATAAATATTAAATGCTTATACACAAAATGATTTTTGCACTAAAAGATATAACTTTGTAATATAAAGACGGGGCCTATTTGAGGGTTTAACAGGTTCTGCTCTCAATTTGGCTCGGAATAGTATTTATAGAACCTACCTCATGAACCCAAATGAAACATTACTTTACATTTCTCTCAGTCAGTTTGATGGCAATGTGTGCGCTGGCACAGTTGCAGTTTACTTCAGGTAAATTCAAGTATGAAGTGATTGAAGGTCTCGACAACGCCGTACAGATTATTCCCAAAAGCAATTCAGAGAGCGGGGCTGGCTACAGCAATCTTTTTTCCTCTGATTTCCATAGCACGGTGACTTATGACGGCGTGACCTATAATGTAGTGGGCATCGGCGCCAACGCGTTCTACAGGTGCACACTCAATGATCAAGCCATCCTGCAGTTGCCCGAAGGCATCATCTTCATTGATGCGGGTGCCTTCTCCTACGCCGAGGTGGGCTCGTTGAAGATGCCCACGACCTTGAGGTTAATTGCCGAAACGGCATTCGCCAACAATAAATTTGGGGGAATGACCGTGCTGGCCGACAACCCCTATTTTGCACATTTGGTTTCGACGCAGGGTAACGTCACCTACACCATGCTCACCAATAAGGAGAAGACCAAAATCATCGCCGCTCCCGGAGCCAAGCCCACGCAGTTCAGTTCCAGCGGCACTACCTATCTCACCTCAATCACCATTCCCGAGCAAATCACCGAGATCGGCGATTATGCCTTCTATGGCAATCCCACGCTCAAGACGGTGAATTTCCATGCCGGCATCACACGCATCGGCATGGCCGCGTTCTATGAGACGCAGCTCACCCGGGTTAACATTCCCAACCCTGATTGTGAGATCGGCAATAGCTGCTTCAGCAACAGCCAAGTGGGCAGTGTTACACTGCCTCAAGGCATGAAAAAGCTAGGACGCCACGTGTTCTTCTACTGTGTCAACCTCACCAGTCTCACCCTGCCCGAGGGTATGGAGGAAATCGGCATGATGTGCTTTAGCAGCTGCAACCTCACTACCGTGAACCTGCCCAGCACGATGGTTAAGCTCGACAGTTGTGCGTTGCAGAGCAACCCGTTCACAAGCATCAACCTCAAGAATGTCAAGTACATTGGCCGCCAGGCCTTCAGCATGTGTTCCAACCTCACGTCAGTTACCAGCAACGGCAAGCTCGAAGAGATTGACGGAACGGCCTTTACCCGCTGCCCCCTCACCACGGCCTATCTGCCCGAGGGTTTGCTCACCATCATCATGAATGCCTACTTCCGGTGCACCGACCTGAACTCATTCACCGTCCCCACGACAGTGACCACCATCACAGGTAACCCCTGCGTGGGAGCAACTTCGCTGAGGGCATTTAACGTGGCCGAGGGCAGTGAACATTTCGCCACCTATGACGGCTGCCTCTATGCCACCGACGGTAACACAGTCAAGCCGAACCGTGCCGAGGGCGATGAGCCCGCAGGACTGACCGCCCTTGTGGGTGTGCCCACCGGCTGGCTGCAAAGCTTGCTTCATGTGCCCGAGGGCGTAACTGTCATTGCCAACCAGGCAGCACGTGAAGCGACTTCCATCACCGAGGTGGAATTACCCTCGACAATGTCCGAAATTCGTCCCAGCGCCTTCAGCAGCATCACAGGCATCACCAGCGTGACCTGCCTTGCCGTCACACCGCCTATATTCACTGGCGAAACCGGCAACTACTTCACCGATGAGGTTTACCAAAACGCCACACTCTATGTGCCCATGCGCAGCCTGAGACTCTACATGGACGGGGAGGTATGGCGCAATTTCCAGCACATCGAGGGTATTGATACCGGCGAGGATCCCCACCAGCCAGGTGATGTCAACCACGATGGCATCATTGCGATCAACGATGCGTCAATTTTGATCGATTACGTGCTGGATAACAGCAATGAAATCTGTACCACTTGTGCAGATGTCAATGGTGATACTTTTATCAATATTGCCGATGTGAGCGCTCTCATCGACAAAGTACTGAACAGCATGTAATTGAAAATCAGGATTTTGCTTAATGGCTCAAGCGCTCTCAGGCGCTTGAGCTTTTTTTACATTCAGATGAGAGTTGTGACTTTTCCAAATAAAGGCGAGTGAGATTTTGCGGAGCAGGGATTTTTGAGTACTTTTGTCGCTAGAAAAGAAGAACCGATGAGTGATTTCTATAAGACAGTGAAGGGTGTGTCTCAAGGTATTTACCGTGAGAAGATGAGCCGTTTTCTGGCGTTTGCCGAGCCTGTGTCGAGCGCCGAGGAGGCACGCGCCGTCATCAAGCGTTATGCCAACGAGTACCATGACGCGCGTCACTGCTGCTGGGCCTACATGATCGGGACCGAGCGCAACGAGTACCTGAGCAGCGACAACGGCGAACCCAGCGGCACGGCTGGCAAGCCCATCTTGGGGCAAATCAACTCATTTGAGCTGACCAACATCGTGATTGTGGTCATTCGCTACTTTGGCGGCATCAAGTTAGGCACCTCGGGACTGATTGTCGCCTATCGGGAGGCGGCCAAGCTCGCCATCGAGGCTGGTGAAATCCTCGAGTGCCACGAGCAGGCACGGCTGTCGTTCACCTTCCCCTACTTGAGCATGAATGACGTGATGAAAGTGGTGAAAAAGAGTGACTTGAAGGTTGTGGAGCAGGCCTTTGACAACGTGTGCTCGATGACCATCGAGGCCGACGCCGACAAGGTGCCGGGACTGCGTGAGCAGTTCGCAGGCATTGATGGCACCAGCATCATATCTTAACTACGAATTACGTGAATTAAACAAAGGTTACCCAGCGAATGCCAATTAGTTAAATTAGCTTCGCTGAGCAAAATACGTTAAATCCGTATAATTCGTAGTTTATTATCGTTGTTGCCAGAGGAAACGGGCGCGAATGTGGTCATCGCCGTCAACGGTAATGCTCATCCGGGAGTCCATCGGGTCAGCATCGTCGATGATAAACTGAGCGGTCTCGCCATAGTGCGTCTCCTTGATAAATGAGATCTCCATGCGACGGATAAAGTAGTGGTCATAGCAATCCATGTCAAAGAGGTTCATCAGGTGTGACAGGTAGCGCACCGTATTGACGTGGCGGATAAAGTCGCAATCCATGTAACCAAAGGTGTAGTCCACCGCATGGCCTTCCTCTATGGGTCGCAGACGACTCATCGGCTCGATGGGGCAAGGGAGATCAGAAACCTTATCGCTGATATATCCCAGTTGGGAAATGTCCACGCTGGCGCGGGTATTCAAGTCGATGACCATCCATATGGTGCGTACATAGCCCAGAGGATTGCCGTTGGCATCGTCGAGACGCATGTTGCGCTGCGAGAAATGGCGGTTGTAGTCCTCGATCCACGTCGTGAGGCGATAATTCTCGTTGATTTTAGGATAAGCCTTCAACTCGATGGTCACACGGGATAGCACCCACACCTGGTTGTCTTGAATCAGGCGGGCATAGCCCGCGCCCCACGAATTGGCGTGAAAAGTTGCCACCTCGATGATGCGTGTCATCAACAGCGTCAAGGGCATCTCACCCTGAGGATTGCACTCGCCTGCAGCGAGGTAATAGTCCTTGAAAAATATCTTTTTATCGTCAGAGCACATGAGTCTTTTGAATGAGGTAATTATCCAATAACACTAATGCCGCCATAGCCTCAACAATAGGGAGGGCACGCGACAACACACAGACATCGTGGCGCCCACGCGCATGCAGGGTCAACGGATTGCCGTCACGATCAACGGTCGGCACGTCGCGCATGAGCGTCGGCACTGGCTTGAGGGCAATGCGCATGACAATATCCTCGCCATTGCTGATACCGCCCTGAATACCGCCCGAGTGGTTGGTTTTTGTTCCGATGGTGCCATCCTCACGTCTCTCGAACACATCCATCACCTCGCTTCCACGCTTGGTAGCCATGACAAAGCCGTCGCCGTACTCAAAGCCGTGCACCGACGGAATGCCCATCATTGCTGCGGCCAATTGGGCATGGAGTTTGTTGAACACAGGCTCTCCCAAACCAGCAGGGGCTCCATGCACGATGCAACGGATTATGCCACCCAAGGTGTCGCCCTCACTCACCGCACTGGCGATTATCTCATCAAAGTGGTCGGTAGAGTCTCCCACCTGCTCCACATCGGCTGTTACAGTGATACCCAAGAAATCAAGCACTTGAATCGCCAATCCACCGGCCACCACACGCGCCACGGTCTCGCGGGCCGACGCCCGGCCTCCACCTCGAGGATCACGGATACCGTATTTGGCTTCCCATGTGAAATCGGCATGGTTGGGGCGGTAACAGCCAGCCAGTTGCTCATAGTCGGCGCTACGGGCATCATCATTGCGCACCACGAAACCGACAGGTGTTCCCATCGTCTTGCCCTGCCAGATGCCTGACAAGATTTCCACCTTGTCGCTCTCATCACGGGTGCTGGAACCAACCGATTGCCCAGTGCGCCGACGATCAACAAAGCGTTGCAACCGTTCCATATCGATATCCACACCAGCGGGCATTCCGTCAAGCACGCCGCCCATAGCAGGGCCGTGTGATTCACCGAAGGTGGTGAGCGTCAATATCTTTCCGAAAGTATTCATTCCATTTTCTCTGCTATGAGGTCGACGGCCTCGGCTCCAACAAAATCCACTAGCGTCTGCGGGTTAATCTTGAACTGTAGCCCCCGCACGCCCGCACTCACGTAGATGTAGTCATACAGGATGCAGGTCTCATCGATATAGGTAGGGAATGGTTTCTTCATGCCCACAGGCGAGCAGCCGCCACGAATGTATCCCGTTGTCGGCAGCAATTCTTTCATGGGGATGAGGTCCACCTTCTTGTTTCCCGACACGCGGGCAGCCTTTTTCAGGTCAACCTCTTCGGCGCCAGGGATGACACACACCAGATGTCCTGTCTTGTCGCCCATGAGCACTAACGTCTTGAACACCTGTTCGATGTTCTCGCCCAACTGGTCGGCAATATGCTGTGCCCCCAGGTCGGTCTCATCGACCTCATAAGGGATCAGCTCATACTCTACCTGGGCGGCGTCCAGCAGTCGTGCAGCATTGGTTTTAGCGATTTTTTTCATCGTTTTTCTCGTTTATTCGGCAAAGTTACTTAAATTTGCACGATAAATAAATCGTAACTAGACAAAATTTAATGATTAAGATAAAATGAAAAAGCTGATTTTTGCTGCAATTATTGCCATCGCAGGATGGTTCAACCTTCAGGCTCAATCAATGCCTGCCCCCGAAAGATACAATGAATACCTTGAACAAGTCGTTCAACTGGAACCCCGCAAAGCCGAGTTCCTGATGACCGCCACAATGGAAACCCTGGCTAAGGATCCCAAAGGCTACCGCCAGATGATGGAATTGGCCGAGAAGCGCTTCAGTGATCCTGCTGATCCCTTGCACAACGAGGTCCTGTATATGGTCGTGCTCAAGCATGCCAGCGAGAACTTTGTGCTCAGCGGTGCCGAGAAAGAAAAACAGCGCCTCCTGCTTGAGGGCGCCAAGAAGAACATGATCGGGACGATTGCCGCCGACTTTGACTATGTCGTACTCAAGGACAAGAATGTGCATCACCTCAAGGACCTGAAAGCCGACAACATCCTCGTTTATTTCAATAATCCAGATTGTGAGTCATGCGAGATGGTCAAGGAACGCCTGGCTAACAGTGAGTTCATCAACCAGCTTGTCAACGACAAGAAACTCATCGTGTTGGCGATCTACCCCTATGATGACAAGAACCTGTGGAGCAAGACCAAATATCCCAAGATGATGATCAACGGCTGGAATCAGAGTCGTCAGATTGAATATAACGAACTGTATGACCTGCCCACTCTGCCCTGCTTCTACCTGCTGGACAAAAACTACAAAGTGCTCATCAAGAATGAGGGCAGCCTCAACAAGGTCGAAGCCATGCTCCAGGAACTGGCCACTGCTCAAACGTCAGGACCCGCTCCGGCAGCTCCTGCCACTCCTGTCGCCAAACAGACAAACGCCACCAGTCAAGCAGCAGTGCTCGCTCCTGCCAATGACCCCAACACGGCACGCAGCGAACAAATGTTAGGTCTGCTGCTCGAGAACAAGGCTCAGGAACTGTATGACAACTTGTCGGACAAAGTCAAAGGTCAGGTTCAGCTCGCAGCCTTTGAGGGTATTCTTGAAAAGCTCGAGGGCAAGTTAGGCAAATACCAGGGCCATCAAGCATGGGAAATTCAACAGATTCAAGGCGCGAAAGCCTATACCACGTTAGCAAACTTCGAGAAGAGTTCACTAGGCTTCCTTATCGTCTATGATGAGGATGGCAAGATCCTAGGAGTGAACTTCGTTCCAGCCCAAGCGATTAAAAAAGGCAACTAACTACACATCACAGACCGAGCGTGGCACTGTTGTCACGACGGGAAGCAAGACACGCCTGCAGGCCACCCAGTGTGAGCCTGCAGGCGTTGTTAACTATCCTATCGGCGTGCTTGTGCACAGCAGGAGAGCACTTGACAAGGAAGATAGCATCTAGAAAAGCGCACATGATGTCTAAAGGGGCCACCTGTCTCACGGGAGTCACAGACCGAATGCGATACACCCTTGAGAGCGGGGAAATCCCTGCCATGGTCATCAACGACATCGCCGACTTCATTCAACGCGCCAGCAAGTAAGCAAGTTATCGGGTCATGCGCTTGAGAACGTTGTAACTGGGGAGGATGCCAAGCTCACCGGCCTTACTCAAATCAGCAATACCCAGGGACTTATTGCCCATGCGCAGGTACATCAGGCCCCGGTTGTAATAGGCCTCGGCCAAATCGGGTTTAAGCTGAATGGCATTGGTGTAGCTGCTGATGGCGCTGGTGTAATCACCTTGCAGCATATAGACATTGCCCTTGTTGTAGTGTGCATACACGTTCTTGGGTGACAGTTTGATGGCTTGGTCCAGGTCTTTCATCATCAGGTCGAGCGTCGTCACGTCTTGCCGCTGACGCAACATCGCCTGTGATCTGGCGTCAGGAGCCTCACCCAATGTCGTGTTGTTCTCGTCCCGAGCCTGTGCCATGAGATATTGCATGTAGTGGGCATCGGCACGCAAAATATAGGCCAGCATGAATTGAGGGCTCAAGGCTATCGCCGCATCGGCATCAGCTATCGCCGCATCGGGGTTCTTGACCAACAGATAGTCCAACCCTCGTGCAAAATGGTCGAGACTGCGAGGCTTGGCGTTAACCAACAACGAGTTATAGTACTCTATGTTGCCAAAATGCCGTTGAATCTGCTCAGCGTCAAGCTGAGTCTCGCCGACCACCAACGAGAGGGTGCCCGGCAATTGCCTCAAATCATTGATGTCACCTATCTCACGGATGTAGTGTGTCTTGTTATTGAGCTCACCGTCTTGAGCATAATAGGACAAGGTGAACATGGGCATGGGTTCCACCTCAATGTTGTCGTTCTGGATATGCCCTCGCTGCCGATTTGCATACTCCGGCTTGATCGGATCGTTTTCCTTAACCGTGAGCAAGGTATTGAAACGGTTGATGATTTCCTCGGCGGTTTCGGGTTCGTCTTCTCCACCATTCAAGGCACGCTGTTCGGCTTTTTTGATAGCCGCCGTGGCTTCGATTTCAGCAGGATTGAAGGTGGAGACGTGTGTCTTGTGCCGTCTGAAGATAGCCATTGCCTTCTCCATATCGGCTTCACTGCCCTTGTGGTCACCCATGCGGCGCTTAGCCTCGCCACGTGCCATGTAGCCCGCCTCAAACTCGGGATACTTCTTCAGGATGGCACTGAAGTCATTGACAGCATTACGGAACTGTCCCGTGCGCATGTGCAGCAAGGCGCGGTTATAGAGTGCCATGAAGTTGGACGGATTGCTCTTGAGCACGTAGTCAAAATCACTGATTGCCTTATTATTATCGCCCACCTCGGCTCGCAACAGGCCACGGTTGAAGTGAGCTTCCTGACTCAATGGATCGAGGCTCAAAGCGTAGTCATAGTCGGCCATCGCCCCGAAATAGTCATCAAGATTATACTTCATGTAGGCACGGTTGATGAAGTAACCCGCGAAGTGCGGCTCCAGCATGATTGCGCTGTCCATGTCGGCAACCGCATGCTCAAAATCCTTATAGGAGCGGGTATAAACCTCGGCACGCATGACATAGGCTCCTGCATTCTTCTTGCTCAAGGCGATGCCGCGATTCAGGTTTTCGAGAGCGGCAGTTGTATCCTGGCGGGCCAGATTCATCTGCGCCAGGCCAATGTAGGCTCGGTCATTGCGACGGTCAAGCTGCAGCAGGCGGTCGAACGTCGTCTGGGCCTCGTCAAAGTTCTTCAACGCACTCTCGCACACAGCACGGTTGATCAACAGGTTCTTGTCTTCGGGCATGAGTTTCAATCCTGCGTCATAGTCCTCAACCGCTCCCCGGTAATCACCCAAATTCTGACGCGACACGCCACGCACCTGGTAGGCATCAACGATGAACGGGTTGCGCTCAATGGCCATGCCCGCATCCTGCTCGGCCCCACGGTAATCCTCCAGACTGATCTTAGCCACTGAACGGTAGAAATAGGGTTCAGCAAGGAACGGCTTGGCTTTAATCGCCTGATTAAAATACTGGATGGCAAGGATATAGTCCTCGAAGTAGAGTGCATTGCGGCCGATGTTCACCACCTGGTCGGTATTGATTTGGGCCAGCGAGCCCAGGCTGGTCACCATCAGGGACAGCAACAACGTCAAACGGCAATATGTTGTCAGTATCTTCTTCATTATAGCGATAATATAACGGCAAAAGTAACGCAAAATTTCCCGCCTGCCAAAAAACGCTTCTCGACATTGCTATTTTTCACATTTGATGATATAGTTTCTTAAAAGTCGCTAACGGATTTGGCTGAATGGGAAAAAAGTGCGAAATTTGAAGTTTGAAATCAAGAAGACGACATTAAAGATGAGAAAATATATCATACTGAGTCTGTTAGTGGCCATGCTGATGGCTCCCGCCACGATGGATGCCCGCAAAAAGAAAGACAAGAAGTCGGACAAGCGCGGCGTCAACATCGAGATCGTCATCAACGACGTGGAGCAGCCCATGCGCGAAGTCACGGTCACCGACCCAGCCAAGCAACTGTACGGGGAGTGGGACATCGTGACCATGCGCAAGAAGAAAGTCTATTCGCTGGAGCGTGCTTACCTGTATCTCGACTTTGCTGGCGGCAACAAGGTGTATGGCAATAACGGGTGTAACACGATTAACGGCACTTTTCAGTTGAGCGGCAACAACTTGAAGTTCGGCGAGTTCATCTCGACCAGCGAGTCGTGTCGCAATGTGACCAACGAGAAGACCATCATGCACACGCTTGCCGACGTTAGACGATACACGCTGGAAACGCAGTATAATGCCCAGTACATGAATCTGATGAACTCCAAGGGCGTTGTCATCATGGTCCTCAAGCGGCATAATCTGGACGCCCTGAACGGTGCTTGGCTCATCAAGGAGATTGACAGCGAGAATATCAGTGACCTCAACATGCGCGTCGTCATCGATGCGACGATGCAGACCATTCACGGCGACACGGGCTGCAACATCATCAACGGCATCATCACGCTTGACCACACCAAGGACATGGCCATCCAGTTCGAGGACCTGCACTCGACCGAGCATGATTGTGAGGAAATCGACCATGAGACCGCCCTGTTGTTGGCTCTGGAAAGCACCGAGTCGTGCAAGCGCATCAACCAATATGAGATGGCGCTTCTTGACAACAAGGGCAACATCGTCATCATGCTGCAGCGCATCAACTTGAGGTAACGAGACCTACAGTTCTACTTGGTGAAAAGCAGGCCTTGGAGCCTCAGGCTCTCGTCATCGTTATGGGTGTAGTATTCAAAGCCTTTCACCATCATCAAGGCATCATCGTTCTTCAGCACAAGTGTTCCGGGGGTTTCATCCTGCCACTTCTGTGAATCCATCGCGATCAAATCCCTCCTCTTGATCTCAAACGTCTGCTTTGTTCCATCTTCGGTCTCCAAGACTATTTTCATGGTGTCGTTGGCAACCTCAATTTCAGGGTATTGGTTTTCAAGCCATTCCACTCGACGATATCCGTCGGGAATATCAATCTTTTGGAACAAATCCCAGTTGTGATAGTTTTCATGATGAACGACTGAGTAGTTGGCATCATCCATATGAGCCACTTTCCCGAGGACGGCATCCTTGCGCAACAGGTCTTTCATGTCTTTATAGCGATAGAAGTCTTGTATATAGTCCAGCTTGCTATCGATGGATGCGGCCGTCTTTGGGTCCACAGTCTTGAGCCATTTCTCGTATTGTTCTCCCGACAAAGGGAATTGTGTCAGCCCCGATGCGACAAAGGCGTTGCGGGCCTCGTCTTTTAATTTGTTGAGCGTGACGTTGGCTATACTTTGGGGCCCCACCGAAATCAGCAACAGGATAATGGCAAATGAGGTGGGAATAATCCAGATGCGCTTGTTACGGGTAAAAATCAGCCAAAGGCAGACCACATAGCACCACAGGTTGAACACCAGCAGGTATAGGCGGCTCACCGTGATGCCGTAATCACTCAAGCGACGGCCAATGGCCACTGTCATTAACGCCAGCAATGGCAGCATCGCCACGGGAAGCCAACGCGTCACGTGCTTGAACAGGCGATTGCCCTCCTGGAACTGGATGGGGAAAGTGAGATAGATGAGCAGGATCATCATCACCATGCTGACCGTCACCAGATAACTCACGCCGCCCACAGGCAGCGTCCACTGGGATAGGATCTGGCCAGCATAGACATAAAGTGTGAGCATGTAGAGCACCAGCAACGGGATGAACAGGTATTGTACCACCCCTTTGGCAAAACGAGAGAATTCCACCACAGTGTCCTGATGCTTTTTCCTGCCCTTGGGGATCAGGTTCATGAACAGCGTTGGGGCAAGCATCGTCATGCACACGGCAGCAATATCGGCGAACAGACTGGACTCCACACGGATGCCGAAGAGCATCCTCAGCGATTCCAAAAAGAGGTACAGCCCTAACGTCACAAGACCGCCAATGACGGCAGACAAACCAAAGGCCAACACCGCACCAATAGAGAAATTCCAGAACTGCACATCCTGATTCTTGCGGTAGAAGCAGGCGACGAATACTGCCAGCGACATGGCGGCAATCGTTGCACTCACGGCTATCAACTGAGGTGTGGAAAAACGGTCAAAGCCAGACAGATATACCGAAACAGTCAGCCACAAAGCATGAACCAGTACCTGCACCACTACAGCCAGTGTACAGTTCTTGAAGTCTTCGGTAATCAGCGACAGGGCAACAGCAAGCACTGCACCCGTGGCAGGATAAAAGACAAAGAAAAAGTCCTTCTTGTCGCCCAGCGAGCCATGGTGGTTTAGATAGATGAGATAACAACCCAACAGCAACGTGAGGAGCATCGCAATCGGGAAGCGCTTAAAACTCTGGCCAAAGCGCTCGACCAACGACTTGAGTGAAAAATTCTTGACGATATCCATAGTATTCATTTTTATCGGCTCTATCAACTAAACGGAAACACCCCTTCAAAATTGCACTTGCATGATACAAGTGTGATAAAAATACTTATCCAATCATTAAATAATTAAAAGATGAAATCAAAAGTGCCCTGAAATTTGCACACTTTGATTATTTATTATAATTTTGTGGTCCAATTCAAGTTTATACAGTATGGCGGCTTGTCGCTCGTTAACTCATGGTTGCGAGAGGAAAGTCCGGGCAACACAGAGCGTCACATTTCTTAACGGGAAGCTACGGGTGACCGTAGGGTTAAAGTGACAGAAAACAACCGCCACGTCCTCACGTGTGAGGACTACGGTAAGGGTGAAAAGGTGGGGTAAGAGCCCACCGGGCGCTGTGGTGACACAGTGTGCCGCACCACCTGTGAGTTGCAAGTTCATGTATACCGGCATCTAAGGGCTGCTCGTCCATTGCCGGGGGGTAGAACGCTATACCGACACAGCAATGTGCCGGACAGATAAATGACAGGCACCTGCCGTCATGGCAGGCACAAAACCCGGCTTACAGCCATACTGTCTTTTTTTATATTGAAACGACGTCACGTGAGTGACAAACATAGTTAGACTAAACCATTATGGCTAGAAAAGAAGAATTAGCGCGCCTGTGGGAGCGCACTTTGGATTATCTGTATCACCAGCGTCCTGCATTTGAACGACAGGGGGCCGAAGGCTACAAGCCAGGTCTTGACACGAGCCTGGCCCTCGACAAACTCTACAAGGAGCCGCATCGCCACTACCGCACCATCCACATTGCGGGCACCAACGGCAAAGGCTCCACGGCCCATTTGCTCGCGTCTTGCCTGCAAGCATGTGGTTATCGCGTGGGATTGTTCACGTCTCCGCATCTTGTGGACTTCAGGGAACGCATCCGCGTGAACGGCAAGAAAGTGAGCCGCAATTTCGTTACACAGTGGGTAGCCGATTTCCAGAAGAAAGACCATGGCGACCTGGTACCTTCGTTCTTTGAGATTGTTTCAACCATGGCCTTTGACTACTTTGCATGGCGAAATGTCAATGTGGCCGTTATCGAGACCGGACTGGGCGGGAGACTTGACAGCACCAACATCATCACTCCGGACTTGAGCATCATCACCAACATCGGACTTGAGCACCAGCAATTCCTGGGTAACACCATCGAGGAAATCGCCAGCGAGAAAGCCGGCATCATCAAGCATGGGCAACCCGTTGTTGTGGGACATGCCGAAGGCACCGTGAGGGAAGTTATCGCCAACGAGGCCAAGCGCCTCTATGCCGAGACGCGTTTTGCCCAAGACAAACCCGAAGTCATCAGCGCTGAGCACGTTGACGACGTGTTGAGGCTTGAAACCATCAACTACGGCACCATCGATTGCCAACTCACAGGTGACTATCAAGTCGAGAACGCAAATACCGTGCTGTGCACGCTCAACCTGCTCAAGCGCCTGAAATATCGCATCAAGACTGAATGCGTGCAGCAAGGTTTTGCCCACGTTGTCGAGAACACCGGATTGATGGGACGATGGATGAAACTGGGCGAAGCACCCACCATCATCTGCGACTCGGCACATAACCCCGCCGGCATTGAGCAAGCCATGAAGCAAGTCAGCAACGAGCACTATAACCAACTTCACATGGTCATAGGATTCATGGCTGACAAAGACGTGGAGGCCATTCTCAAGCTCCTCCCCAGCAAGGCACAATACTACTTCACACAGGCCCAAACACCGCGTTCGATGCGTGCTCAGGACCTGCAACAACTGGCAGCTCACACTGCCGGCATGCAGGGGAACGTTTATAATAATGTATATGACGCCTTGTCGGCTGCACGCGAGGCAGCCAAGCCCAACGACTTTATCTATGTCGGTGGCAGCATGTATGTGTTGGCCGAGCTGCTTCAATCACTAGGATACATCGACGACTAGCAGCAGAGCACTTACCCAAAGACCCATCCCTCCCGCATGCTCCTCTCGATTTCAAGGAGCCTGCGGGAGTGCTTTTCATGACGAAAGCAGCACTCACAAAAGCGCCAAAATGTCATAAATTGTTATCTCATGGCAGCCCAATGTAAAACAAATTAAAAAGATGCAGTTGTGCTATTAATTTATTTTAAAAACAATGGCATGAATATTGCTATTGTGATTTTTAGTTGTACTTTTGGCACACGAATTGAAAAGTTAAATTTAACAATTGGAAATTTTAAAATCAACAATAATTTAACAGTAAAGACACATGAACAAGAACTTGAAATTAGCGATTATGCTTGTGGCAGCGTCGATTCTTGGATCGGCAGCCACCATGATGGCAACAAGTGAGTTGCAAAAGAAAGGTGTCATCACCGACACATACGTGATGAACAACGACAGCAAGACCGCCGACGACGGCTTTATCAAGACCGCATCTCGTCCCGTGGACTTTAGCAGCGACTTCACCGATGTGGCCGAGAGCACCATTAACTGTGTGGTAAGCATCAAGAATCTTGCAACCCCACAACAGAATATGTATCAAGGCGGCTTTATTGATCCGTTTGAGTTCTTCTTCGGCCCTGGCTTTGGACAGGGACAGGGACAGCGCAAGCAACAGCAATCCCAGCAGAAGAGCGAGCCCCAGCCCCGTGGCATGGGCTCGGGCGTGATCATTAGCCCTGACGGCTATATCGTGACCAACAACCATGTCATCGAAGGCGCCGAGAAACTTGAGGTAACCCTCAATGACAACCGCACCTTTAACGCAACGGTTGTGGGCTCCGACGAGAAAACCGATATCGCGCTGATCAAGATCAACGCCAAGGATCTGCACGCCATCACCTTCGGCAACAGTGACGCCGTTAAGGTGGGTCAGTGGTGTGTCGCTGTGGGCAACCCGTTCGGTTTCAATTCAACCGTCACTGCAGGTATCATCAGTGCCAAGGCCCGCGGCATGAGCGACAACAGCCGCAACAACAACGGCATCAAGGCGTTTATCCAGCATGATGCTGCCGTGAACCCTGGCAACTCAGGCGGTGCCCTGGTAAACACTGCCGGTGAACTCATCGGCATCAACACGATGATCTTTTCACAGACCGGCAATTACAGCGGTTGCTCATTTGCCGTGCCCAGCAACACCGTCAAGAAAGTCGTCACCGACATCAAGCAGTATGGCACCGTACAGCGCGCCGTCCTGGGCATTCAGTACACCGAGCTGACTGCCGAGAAAGCCAAGGAAGAGAAGATCACTGCCACCACCGAGGGCATTTATGTCGCCAGCGTTACCGACCGTGGCGCAGCCAAGGAGGCTGGCCTGCAAGAAGGCGACGTGATTGTCAAGCTCAATGGCGCCCGTGTCAAGGACAGTGGCGAGATGCAAGAGGAGATGAACAAGTTGCGCCCGGGCGACAAGGCCGAGGTTGAATACTATCGTGACAACAAGCTCAAACGCACCACCGTCACCTTCAAGAACGACCAGGGTAACACCAAGATCACCAAGCAGAGCGACGTCATGTCGCTGGGTTGTGCCTTCACCGAGCTGAGCAAGGAGGACAAGGAAGATCTGGCCATTTCCAAGGGCCTGAAGGTGGTCGGCATCAAGGCCGGTAAGTTCAAGAACGCAGGCATCCGCGACGGCTTCATCATCACCGACATCAACAACATCCCCGTTGACTCGCGCGATGACGTGGAGAACATCTACAACCAGATCATGCGTAGCGGCGACAGCGACAAGGTGATGTTCATCACCGGCTTCTACCCCACCGGCAAGAAAGTTTACTATGCCGTTGACCTGAGCGACGACGAGGATTAAAGAACAGCACTCACATGATTATTGGCACGGGAGGCAGTGACTTGATGTCACTGCCTCCCCTTTATTCATAGGGGCGACACGGCAATCCCCCTTGACCACGAACAATGACAAAAGTGTATTATATTTCAAATAATGCACAAGAAGCCAAACGGCGCCCCCATCACCACAATTTTATGATTTACAACATCTTTTTGAAAAAAAATGACTGAAAACCATTATTATTTAAAAATGTTTCATTATCTTTGCAAGCAGTATATTAAACCCCAAAAAACGAAACTATATGAGAGGAGGATCAAGACCTGGAGCTGGAAGGCCCCGTATTTATGGAAAACGAGTGCAGTTGTCTATTTTGATTACTGAGGAGACAAAAGGCAAGCTCAAAGAGCTCGCCCAAGTCTTGGACAAGCCGCTTGCTGGGATTGTTGAGCAACTGATCATCAACAAACACAATGAACTGACGTTGACCTAGTGGACCCCTCGCGTTGACCCCATTGTTGTTACCACAACGCCAACCTTAAAACCACACTCAACGACATTTGTTCAAAAGCATACAGGCCCGCCCGTCAATTTAGGGCGGCATGAATCAAGAGAAGGACTGCCCACAAGAGCGTTTTCAAGCCCGTGTCGCCCGATTCACATCAGGTGACAGCATGTGTTTTATACTGACACTGGGCAACGTTGGCACAATTTTTGCATTTTTCCACAGATATTACTTGACGATATCAAAAAAATGTTGTATCTTTGCACGCTTAAACTCTACACAAGTTAGATGAGACAACTTAAAATTACAAAATCCATTACTAATCGCGAGAGTGCATCCCTCGACAAGTATCTTCAAGAAATCGGCCGCAAGGAACTCATTACGGTCGATGAAGAAGTCGAGTTGGCACAGCGCATCCGTCAAGGCGACCAAGCGGCTCTGGACAAACTTGTCAGCGCCAACTTGCGTTTTGTCGTTTCTGTCGCAAAGCAGTATCAGAACCAGGGATTGAGTCTTCCCGACTTGATCGACGAGGGCAATCTGGGCCTCATCAAGGCAGCGCAGAAGTTCGACGAGACGCGTGGCTTCAAGTTTATCTCCTATGCTGTGTGGTGGATCCGTCAATCCATCCTCCAGGCCCTTGCCGAGCAGTCTCGCATCGTCAGGCTGCCGCTCAACCAGGTGGGTTCGATCAACAAGATCAGCAAGGCCCAGTCAAGGTTTGAGCAGGAGCATGAGCGCCGTCCGTCGGCCGAGGAGCTTGCTGAGCGCCTCGACATCCCCGTTGACAAGATCAGCGACACGATGAAGGTTTCGGGTCGCCACGTCTCGGTCGATGCACCGTTTGTCGAGGGCGAGGACAACAGCCTGCTCGACGTGCTGCCCAATAACGATTCGCCAATGGCCGACTCCACCCTGAACCAGGAGTCGCTGGCCAAGGAGGTGAACCGTGCACTCGATCAGCTCAGTCCGCGTGAGAGGGACATCCTCAAGATGTTCTTCGGCATCGGCTGTCAAGAGATGACGCTCGAGGAGATTGGTGCCAAGTTTGACCTGACGCGCGAGCGTGTGCGTCAGATCAAGGAAAAAGCCATCCGACGCCTGAAGGGCCAGAAGAGCAAACTGCTCAAGGCCTATTTAGGATAAGAACTATTTCATGCTAGCAAACACTATCAGGCTGCCTCACAAGGGCAGCTTTTTTAGTCCCTAACCCCACAATATCAGGCGCATAGTTGACAAAATGCTAGCAAACTATTGCGGGAATCGAAATTTGGTTGTAATTTTACACGTTTTATTAATTGTGGCAACAACATTTTTTATCAACCAGAAAAAACTGAAAACAAAATGAAAAAGATTTTGACGATTATCTGTGCGCTCATGTTGGGCATCGGTATCGGTCAGGCCCAGGTGGGCCAAGGCGAAACCGCAGCCGGCGTCAACCTTGTTTACGGCAGTGAGATCGAGAGCCTGGGCGTGGGAGCACGCTTCCAGTACGGCATCCTCGACCAGCTGCGTGCCGAGGTGGGCTTTAACTACTTCTTTGAGCATAACCACATGTCGTGGTGGGACGTGAACATCAACGCCCATTACCTGCTGGGTCTGTGGAACAACCAGCTCTATATATATCCCCTGGCTGGCGTGAACTACACCATGGTTGACTTCAAGGGCGAGGCCAACGACCTGGGCGAGGAGAACCACATCGGCTTGAACCTGGGCGCAGGTGTCGAGTATGAAATCACCGACCACTTCGGCGTGAACCTCGAGTACCGCCACACCATCATCCGCAAGGTGGATCAGGGCGTCATCGGCCTGGGACTCAACTACAAGTTCTAGCACGACCTGCCTTTTAACGGCCAACTAGGCGTTCTAACGAATAGGCATCCGTGCTCCATCTCGAGCGCGGATGCCTTCGTGTTGGGTCTAATGCTTGATTCTTAAAGTTCTCGGGCGGGGTCACTCCATGGGCTGGAGCTTGTCGATGGCACCTGACATGAACGATGTGATGCCGCCGTCATCTTCGTCCTCGTTGCCGAAGGCGTCCTTCACTTTCATCGAGCACAGGGAACGCAGGAACTCGAGCGTGGCATTGGCCTTCGGCTGGTTGGTGTAGAATTGCCCCTTGCCATTGAAGATGTCCTCAAGGCCGAACTCGAAGTAGCCGTTCACGCTGTCATTCCTCGTCTGGGCAAAGAGCCCGAGCAAGGCATGGTCAAAGAATTCCTTAACGGGCTTCATCTCGTAGGCATAGCCCTCGGTCTGCTCATAGTCCAGCATCTTCATGTACAGGATGCCGTCGATGACGCCGATGCGTATCATCTTGTTGTCATACTGGTAGATGTACTCTCCCTCATAGAGCTCGGGCGCCTGCCCCATCGCATTGGCAAAGGAGCTGATCTGCTTGACGACGCCATCCGGGTCGGTGGAACGTGTGGCAATCACCATGTTCCACTCGCCCTCGAGGTGCGGGTCACGAGCCAGGCCGATAGTGAACGGCCCATCGACGGTGGCCAGGATATTGGCCAAGTCAATACGTCCGATATAGGGAATCTTGCCAAACATCGACAGCAACTGCTGTATCTGCTTGAGCTTGACAAAGTTCTCGCCCTTGACGCAGATGGTGAAGATATAGTCCATCGAGTTGGGGATGGCACGAAGCACGTCGCCGCTGGGACCGCCCATCGTGGAATTGAGCAGCTGGGCATACTCACTGTTTTGGGCGGCAAGAATGCGGGTATCCATCTCCACCCTGTCATCGTCAAAGCCGATGTTGCAGGTGATGGCGTCAATGTCGCTCTCGGTAAAAATCTCGATGAGGGGCATCTTTTGGGACAACTCACGATAGACGTCGCTCTTGTTGAGGATAGTCCTGACAGCCTTGCCCTGTATCCAGGCATTGATGGCAGCGTCCTTGTTGTGCAGGACCTCTTTCACCTCCTTATTGTCGGCCATGCTTGTGGCGGTCATGGCAAGAATTCCCTTAGCGGCCTTGGCTGCACGGGCAACCTCCATGGGCTTGTTCACAGTGCCCACAAACAGCACCTTGCCCTCAATGGCATAGAGATTGTCCTTGACATACATGCATTCCAGACCCTCGACCTTGGAGAAGTCACCACCCTCACGCATTGCCAGGGTCTTGCGCGCCTTGTCGGGGTCATTGAGCTTTGCCAAGATCACCCGCCCGAAAGTCTTGACCGTAAAGAAGGCGTAGGCTTTGCTGTCAGTGTCAATGCCCATCTGCGGCAGGTCATTAAGCAGGACGCACAACGGGGACGTGTCGTTATCATCAACCACCTGCTGCAAGGACTGCGGCAGCACAATCTTGTCATCATCAAGCATCCCTGCCTGCTTCAAGATGTCATGCACATCAAGGCTCACCACTCCCGTGGCATCGGCGGGAATCATTTTCTCAAGGCTATCGCTGGCGCAACTTGTCACCACTAGCAGGACTGACAGAGCCATAGCGATTTTCAACCATCTCATGAACATTATTTCTATCGAGATTTTCGGATTTAACAGTTACTGATGCCGCAGGCGCCCATGTGCCGCAAACATCGGCACAAAGATACGACAAGTTGGCCAAATATCGACCAAAAAAAACTCAACATTTTTTTAATCAAGACACTCTCGACTCCAGGCAAGAAAAACCGATTATCTTGTCATGGATGACGGATATTACCCATAATTGATAATTATATATATTTTTTAACTAAAGTTTATGGGCATATCCAGAAAAATGGCATTAAATTTGAGCACCAAAATTTTGTTACAGGTGTATTATCAACCACAAGGGCTCAATTAACCGACGCCCGGAAAAACCGAAGGAAGAAATGAATGATATTTCTGAAATACTGCGTGAACTGCTGGACCGATACAGCAATACTCCTGAACTCGACCAGGAATTTGAAAGAATGCGACGAGAGGTGGAGGGATTTGAGGACGAATACGTCCAGTGGTGCGAAGACAATGGCTATAGCGTGAAAGACGGATACCTTGACTTCATCAACGAGATAGTGGAATCCCAAGACTCGTTTTGGGATAATTACAACGAGTTTGGCAACAATATATAACGCCGGAATCCGTTTTCATTTCAAGATAACACACTAACGAATACAATAGTAATAGATGTTTCTGTCAAAGAGAAACCGCTGCTTTGCCGCCGAGTGGGATCAACAGGACGGCATTCTCATTGCATGGCCCAACATGGGCACCGACTGGGCCCACATGATTGATGAAGTCACAGCATGCTATGTTGAGATGACACGCGCCATCCTCGAGGACGAGGACGAACGCGTGATCATTGTTGCCAACGACCCTGAGGAAGTGCGCCAGGCCCTCGGTCCCGATGTGGATTGGGAGCGCATCAACATCGCGGTGATGCCCATCAACGACACCTGGATTCGTGACTATGGGCCCATCACGGTTTATCACAATGGCCAGTTGTCGCTGGCCGACTTCACCTTCAATGCTTGGGGCATGAAGTTTGCTGCCGACTGCGACAACCAGGTCACGTCTCGCCTCAATGAATTGGGGGTATTCAAAACACCGATGCTCAATTACCGCGACATCGTGCTTGAAGGCGGCTCAATCGAGACCGACGGCAATGGCACCCTCATGACCACTACTTGCTGCCTAACAGCTCCCAACCGCAACGACACCCTGTCACACGAACAACTGGAACAGGTGTTGCTTGACCGACTGGGATGCGTGAAGATGCTGTGGCTCGATCACGGCAGCCTTGTGGGTGACGACACCGACGGGCACATCGACACGCTAGCCCGTTTCGCTCCTGGCGGTGTGATTCTCTACACCGGTTGCGACAATCCCGAGGACGAGCATTTCCAGCCCTTGATGCAGATGGAAGAGGACCTCAAGGCATTTACCGATGCCGACGGGAACCACTACACCCTCATCAAGCTGCCACTGCCTGACCCGATTTATGAGCATGAATTTTTCAGGCTTCCTGCAACCTATGCCAACTTCCTCATCACCAATCATCAGGTGCTGGTGCCCGTCTATGGTCAACCTGAAAACGATGTCAAGGCCTGTCAACTCATTGGTGAAGTCTTTCCTGGCCGCAAGGTGGTGGGCATTGACTGCCGCCCCCTCATCCAGGAGCACGGTTCATTGCACTGCGCTACCATGCAACTGCCCAAAGGGGCGCTCTCAAACTTAATCGCAAATCACAAAGTACTATGAAGGTAGGAATCATTCAACAACGCAATAGCAGCGATGTGGCCGCCAACCGCCAGTCGCTTATCAAGAAAATCAAGGAACTGGCTGGCAAGGGAGCGCAACTGGTCGTGTTGCCCGAGCTGCATGACTCGCTCTACTTTTGCCAAGTGGAAAGCGTAGACAATTTTGACCTCGCAGTGCCCATTCCTGGGGAGGTCACTAAGGAATATGCTGCCGTGGCACGGGAATGTGGCATCGTGTTGGTCACCTCGCTGTTTGAGCGGCGCACAACGGGCCTGTATCATAACACGGCTGTCGTATTTGATACTGACGGCAGCGTGGCAGGCCAATACCGCAAGATGCACATTCCCGATGATCCCGCCTATTACGAAAAATTCTATTTCACACCTGGCGACCAGGGATTCATCCCCATCGAGACTTCGCTTGGGAAGCTGGGAGTGATGGTGTGCTGGGATCAATGGTATCCCGAGGGTGCTCGCCTAATGGCGATGCGCGGCGCCGAGTTGCTGATCTACCCCACCGCAATTGGCTACGAGAGCAGCGACACGCCCGACGAGCAGGAGCGCCAGCGCGAGGCATGGACAACGGTGCAACGAGGCCATGCCGTGGCCAACGGCCTGCATGTCATTACTGTCAACCGCGTCGGCCATGAGCCCGACCCGTCAGGGCAGACTAGAGGCATCCAGTTCTGGGGCAGCAGTTTTGTCGCTGGGCCTCAAGGTGAACTCATCTACCGCGCACCCAGTGACAACGAGGACATTCAAATCATCGACATCGACATGAAACGCAGCGAGCAAGTGCGCCGCTGGTGGCCCTTCCTGCGCGACAGGCGCATCGACCAGTACGGCGACATCAACAAACGCTTCCTCGACTGATATATCTATATAACAATACGAATTACGCGAATTCATCATTGTGAAATTCGCGTAATTCGTATTAATGCGATAACTAGAGGCAAGGCTAAGCTTGGCCCTCGTCATCCTTGGGGCCAAAGGCATTCTTCAGGAAGTCCTGAACCTTGTCCATCACCCCGTCGGCTGCCTTAGCGGCATCATCGAGAGCATCCTTGGCTTTGTCCATCATGCTTGGCTCGCCTTCTTTGGGCTCAAAAGCCTCTTTTGCCTTCTGACTCAAATCCTGCGCCACCTCGGTTGCGGCAGTCGTGCCCTGCTCTACAAAATCCTTCGCCTTATCCATCATTTCGCCAGCAGCAGTTGCACCTTCGCCGAAGAGTTCTTTGGCCTTATCCAATAGACTGGGCTCACCCTCCTTGGCCTCAAAAATGACTTTTGCCTTCTCCATGAATTCATTGCTCATCTCGCCGGCCGCAGTCGTGCCCTTGTCTATCATCTCCTTGAGCTGGTCCAGCATGCCAGCCTCACCTTCTTTACCATCGAACATCTCCTTGGCTTTGTCAAAGATGCTGGGGTCGCCCTCCTTGCCCTCAAACAAGCCTTTGAGCTTATCAAACACACCGGCGCTGTCGTTGGCAGCCTCATCAAACATGCCTTTCAGCTGGTCAAAAATATTAGTGGCCTCATTTTTTGCCTGTTCGGCATTCTTCATTTCCTCATCCATTGCGATTGATTCTGTTATTGATGATGTTAACGCCTACTCCCTTTAAAGCGTTTCGGCTTTCTCTGCTCCAAAAGTAGTCATTATTTGTCAATTCACAAGAAATAATCAACAATAATTTTCAATTCATCATTAAATGTATTGAAAATGTATCAATAATCGTCACGTGCCCACCTCGCTGCACAAAACAAAACACCGCCGCACTGATTGTGCGACGGTGTCATTGACGGAAATTTCTTTACGTACTCGGGATGCCGATTACTTGCGGATACCCAGCTCCTTCTTGGCGATGAGCTCACGGTAGCGGGTGATGTCCTTGCGCATCAGGTAATCGAGCAATTTGCGACGCTTACCTACCAACATCTTAAGTGCACGCTGAGTCGTATGATCCTTCTTGTTGACCTTCAAGTGCTCGGTCAAGTGGGCAATACGGTATGAGAATAATGCTATCTGGGCCTCGGGAGAACCAGTCGTAAAAGCGGTGCAAAGATACAACCATTTTTTCAAATACCAGTAAGAAATCTTGATTTTTTTCTCATCTTCATCCAAATCACCACTCAATCGGCTGCTGGCCGTGCTGAACCAGGTAGTCATTCGCTCTCGAGAAATGATGCATACCGAAGAAGCCTCCCTTATTCGCCGACAAGGGCGAGGGATGGGCAGCCGTGAGCACCAGATGGCGGGAACGGTCAATGAAAGCCCCTTTGCGTTTAGCATAAGCTCCCCAAAGCATGAACACCAGGTGTTCACGCTCCTGAGCCAAGTGGGCAATCACATGGTCGGTGAACACCTCCCATCCCCTACCCTGATGGGACAAAGGCTGATGAGCCTGAACCGTCAAGGTCGCATTTAGCAGCAACACACCCTGACGCGCCCACCTCGACAAGTCACCACTTGCAGGAATCGGAGCCCCCACATCATCATGAACTTCCTTGAAAATGTTCACCAATGACGGCGGCATCGGCACACCCTCATTCACGCTAAAGCACAGCCCATTAGCCTGTCCCTCGCCATGATACGGGTCTTGACCCAGTATAACCACTTTGACCTGATCGAACGGGGCCGCATCAAATGCCGCGAAAATCTGTCCACCTGGCGGGAACACACGATGCGAGCGATATTCAGACCTAACAAAGTCAGTCAACAGCTTGAAATATGGCGCCTCCCACTCACTGGAAAGCACTCGATTCCACGACGGCTCAATCCTTACAGTCATAATCTCATCATTACTCTAATTCAACATCAGGCTAACGGCACAAATAGCCCATTTTGCCCATCTAATGTTGCAAAATTACAGAAAAAAAAGTAATTTTGCACCCGCATTTCGCGAGAAATGCCATTTGGACCCGTAGTTCAATGGATAGAATAAAGGATTCCGGTTCCTTCGATTGGGGTTCGACTCCCCACGGGTTCACTTTATTTTCTTTCATCTCCATATCCATCCCCATATAATTGGCCATTATTCATCCTATGCTAGGTGTTATCTTGTTAAAATGAACAGATAGTAGGTTGTTGTTATGAACATAGGCACGAAGTTATTAGCAGAGATGCAGAAGTTTTGAACACTTTGAAACAAGTGATATCAATATGAAGAAAAATGTTGTATTTTTGTGGCGACAAACCATAACCACACATTAACACCCAATTCATATGAATTTCACATCATCTAAGAAATTTGGAGAAATGGCTAGAGAGATTGCTGCCCATTTTAATAATAGCGATTTTATCAAAGCAGCATCGACCATGCCATATTCTACAGAAGAGTATTTCACCAAATCTAGATCCGCTCTTACAGAAATATATCTGAGTATTAAGACCCATTTTAAGACTGTTCAGATGATTGTGGATGACTATATCATAAATGATGATATTGATGAATTCATAAGTAATCAAGAGTTATTTAATAATGATCGTGATGAGGATATTTATATGCAGTTTGTAAGGAATGATGTGGGGCAAGTTTTCACTGATTTGCATAATTTAAGGTTGGATTTAGTTGCCTTGAAAGTTATTGCCCATCCTGAGGATTATAGCCAAGAGATGCAGGCTTTCTCTATGAATGACATTATTATTGAGCGAATAAACGACAGTGAGCCAAATATTAGAATGTGGAATTACTGCTGCGAGCAACTTAAGAAACGAGCTAGTAGTAAAACAAAGGAAGGAGAGAATGCGACGGAAGGAGAACCCACAAAAGAAGAACACATGAAAGAAGAAGCTAAGAATGATCAGAATCATATCCTGAATCCGGATGTGCCAACACATAGTAAAGATGTAAACGATGTATTTGAAATCAGTAATGTAGATCTAGTGATAGAGATATACAAGTATATCATCTCAACTGAAGTTATTTCCAAGGATTTTAAACTCCAGCAGTTTATTTCAGCCATCGAGCAAGCAAGTATCAATTGTATTCCAATTGAGAAGAAGAAAAAAGGAATTAGTATCCTTAAACCACTGAAGGATTATTGTATTGGGAGGAATAAAAAAGAATGGTATCGAAGGGCTTGTTCTTCAGTAAATGTGCCAACTTCAAGGGTAACATCGAACAACTCAAATTTGAAGGAATGGTATGAAGATTTACAAAAAATCGTCTCAAAGTACTCTAAATAGTATAATTGCCTTATTTTACCCTAATTGACCTTAGTCTTTTTTTTACCTTATTGTTTGTTATGGTACTGATAATGAGTTAGGTACGCATGATATAAAGAACGTGATTTTTTCACATTTGCCTTATTATTACCCTAATTAGTCGGCAGTAACTTTGCAATGTCCAAATAAATGAGGACTGGCGCAAAGGTTCTGCGACCGAGAGCCAATTTTATAAGGACATTGCCAAGGTTGAGTGAGAACCAGCTCGAAAGAACCGCGGCCTTTATAAAAATGAGTAGTAATCAATTCTCATTAAGAGAGATCTTGGCTAGTGAGGCCAATGTGATCCTTCAAGTTTCCTCTGATGACTTGAAGATGTTTGCCCAGGACATCTTGATTGGGGCAAAAAGTGTAGCGATGCTGGAGGCCGAGACTGCTGCATCAGGTGACCAACTGTTGACCATCGATGAAGCTTCAAAACTTCTCGCTGTGTCAAAGATGACGCTCTATCGATGGGACCAGAGCGGTGTCCTCAAGAAGCTGGAGATCGGCGGCAAACGCCGGTATCGTAAGAGTGATATCGATCGTCTCATCGGTTGTAAAATGTGATACGCCATGAGAAGCACGTTAAATCATCAGTTCTGTAAGTTCTGCCTCTAAATGGAGGTTGAACTTACAGACGAAGAACACACAAAAAGATAACGTCATGATTAGCAAAGACTTCACGAAGATTCCGAATACCCTCATTCGAACGTCAGTACTTTCTACTCTCGAAAAGGTAGTGTGGTGCTACATTGCTTCTATGCGAGACGGATACAATTATCCAGTTCGTTTTATTTGTGAAGTGCTGCACATCAAAGCCAAGACATGGCGCAAGTGCGTATCCGAACTGCAAAGGCGAGGTATGATTTCAGTGCAGATTATGCGTGGACATGCGAATGTGTATAAGGCTATAAATGACCCTTCCGTATGGAACCTACCCCTGGTCCCAAGGGTAGGGTACTCAAGCGGCCCCCCAGTCCCAAGAGCACCATCACTTCAGCCCCAAGGGTACCTGGGTACACATTATAATAAAGAAGATATAAATAAGACTATCATCGATGATGTGCGCGAAAGGCTTAAAAAAGAAGTAATGATTGATGCCAATATTGAACTTGCTTGCATGAGCTGTGGGATAACCACCGAACAATACAAGCAGCTTGCGGCAATGATTATCGCTGATTGGACATTTAAGGATCTTCCCGAAGGAGAGTGGACAAAGAAACACTTCCTGAATGTGCTGCATTACAAAGTTGACAATTTAAAAAACAATCAAAATGGAAAAACCAATAATAAATCAAATCCCGGAGGAAACTCCCAAGCCGAAGATAGATATGCAAATCGTAGAGGAACTGACGCAAAAGATCATACAGCGAAAGATTATGGTAGATCGTTTTAGGTTCAATCTTACGCCTCAGAGTGCTTTAAATTTGCTTGCGGCTCACTATGCAGCTGCAGTAAGAATGCGTCACGGGAACCCTCAGTTCGACGAGAACACCAATGAGAACCTGCTTCAGATGGCCAACTACTTGACCCAAGAGGAACCAAAGTTTGGCGTGATGATGTGCGGCACCTGCGGCAATGGAAAGACCACGCTGCTCTATGCCTTGCAGAGCGCCCTCAACTATCTTAACCAAATGGGGCATTTCACGTTCCTGAGCGAATATTTCCAGGTCGGTATGGAGATAGTTGACGCCAAAGATATCGTTATCATGGCCAAAGATTTGAAGGCTATACGCAATCTGCGGTCACGCTCGATGCTGGCCATAGATGACCTGGGTAAAGAAGCCGCCGAGGTGTTGGACTTTGGCAACGCTCTCAGCCCCGTTATTGATCTGCTCGAGTATCGCTACCAGCACCAGCTGTTCACTGCTATTACCACCAATCTCACCAACGAAGAGATAACTAAGAAGTATGGAAAGCGAATTGCCGACCGCTTTAACGAGATGCTTGAAGTAATCATCTTTCAAGATATCACCTACAGGCACTAATCTGCCAGCGATTTGGTGTGGTATGAGATAGTTTATATTGAAGCTGTTATTGTTCCTTCCGCTGGCGTTTTCGGACGGCAGCGGAAGGTCGTTTTTGGTTGCGACTTATTGTTAGTACATGACAAAAAACGGCCAAAAATTTAACATTTGAGGGTAGTCTCAAAAGTGGCCGTAAAACCTGTATTCATCGGGGTTCTTTCAGAAAAAAAAGTGTTAAAATGCGCGTTTTTTTACGACTTGTAAAGGATTGAAAAAATAAAATGCCTGATAATCAAGCATTAAAGGGTTAAAAAGGGAAATTTTTCCCTTTGTCTCTCTCTCAGGATCCCCCTACCGCCCTGCGGGGCGCTTCTGAAAATGGCCGTCAAAAAAGCGCTATATGCAGGGCGAATGTGCGGTAATGTCGCTTAGGTGCATAGATGAAATCGGGCGTCAGTTCGGTTTCATCCATGCCCTGGGGACAAATTCGGCCTGGCGCAAAGGCCGAAGCATGGCAGAAAGTCCTTTGCCCTGGCATTTTCGGCGATTATGTTGTGCGGTGAGACGGTTTCAACGAATGCTGTTACCGCTTTTCTCCGTGGCGATAACAGCCGCTCTCAAATGGTTACGTCTTGCTGATGCATCGTGTTGCCTGCTGGGACTTCATGAATGATTAAGTGGAAAATTTTAACATTTGGTTTTCCTTCTTTAGAATGCCGTAAAAATTCCTATATCAGCAAGTTAGACTATAGTCTTACGGACGAGAATTTGTTAAAATCACATTTTTTCCGCACTTCAAAATAAATTTCCGCTGATTATCAGCGGATTAAAGGTTGAAAAGGAAATTTTTTCCTTTTGTCTCTGTCACAGGACCCCCCAACCGCCCTGCGGAGCGTGTTACAAACTCGCTTTCATCAAAAGCGCTATATGCAGGGCGATTTTGGCATTGTGCGGTGATGATGCTGACGTGCGTGAGCGCATCCGACACGCAGTATCGGTTGCGCTTATGCTCGTCAATACCGCTGTGATCTGTGCGACAACATCGTGCCTTGAACTTGTTCCAGGCTGGATGTTGTGCTCTGGCGATGGCGACGGGCGGTGAAGCGCAGGTAAGGGAGCGCAGAATGGCGACAGAGGCTGGAGTGTGCCCAAGGCTCACAGCACCGATACCCCTGAGCGCAGCGAAAACAGCGGGGCGCGGAGGGAATGAAGTGGAGGCACAAGATGAGTGGAGTCATCGTGAGTGCCAGGCGGGAAACCGCAGGTGATGCACTGTCGATGACGCAGCGAAGCGCAGTGCGGAACGGGAATGACCGCAGCAGCCGGATGTGCGGGGTGTCGGCGCGGCCAGTGAGCCTGCCAGGCACTCTCCAGCCGATAAGTCAGTCATTCGGAGCGGACGCAGACGGAGCGGAACGGCCCATCGCCAGCGGGGTTCGCGGGTGGGCTAATCGCGGCAGGCGATGAAAAGATTCACCTTATGGCCGAAGGCTTGACCTTGGGATCGATGACCATGCCGCAGGCTGCACCGACAGCGACCGAGCGAAGCGAGGTTTGCTATCGGTATTGGGCTTGTCCCCTGGAGCCTTAGCCGACGTGCCAGGATGAACGCAGTGGACGAGTGTGCCATGAGATTGGCAGCATCGATACCTCCGAGCGTAGCGAGAACGCTGGGCTTGATTGAGGAGCGTGCATCAAATCGAGCGTAGTGAGACCTGATGCGTCAGCGACGAAACGAGCCGTGCGTGTGAGGTCTCGATGCGGACAGACAGCCCGATAAGGCACTCTCGGTAACGGAGTGATCCTGAGCGGTGGGAACAGGGTGATCTCCGTCGGGCGAAGTCGTCCAGCGGCATGAGGCTGTAGCGGAGCAGCTCAATCCAGCCAGCGCAGCCGGCTGGTTGAAGTGCGGAGCGTGAAGCAGCCGAATGCAACCCCGTGACCTTAGCGAATGTAACCCCCGGGTCAATATAACGTAAATCAAGGCGCATCGCCAGCCGTGTCTGACGTTGCGCCTTGTGATAAGGGACTATTCTCATGAATATAGCAAAGACTATCCTGCGATGATCGCGATTCAATTGCAAACAGAACGACCATAAGTCAAGCTGTGGTCGTTTCTGTGAATGTATGCTTAATGATTGTTCCTATCCCGTTCCGCATGGGCACAAGAAAAGCCGCCCGAAAGCGGCCTCTCTCGCTGGGTGCGCTGCGGCTTAGCAGGTGCGGAACACGTGACCGCCATCGCCCATGTCATAGTCAGACATGAACAGCTCACGGGCAAAAGCCTTGAAGTCAAAAAAGCGGGTGATGCTCTCGGGAACATTGTCGAACATGCAAAGCTCATCGGCGAGGTGCTGGGCGAACTCCTCCTCGCTGTCCCACTGGCCGCAGTAACGCTCGCGGAAATCCGAGAAATCCGCATCGCTGTCGCTCGTGACATCCAGAAACGCCCTGAAGGCCTCCTGCTCGTCATCATCGAGGT
>ONIL01000019.1:0-847 GCA_900317835.1 uncultured Prevotellaceae bacterium
AAGCGTCTCGGCATGGCTGCTCAATACAACAGAATCGGGCAGGACAACGGGAGCCTCAACAGTAATGGTGCAGGCGTCGCTCTTGTCCTGGCAGGTTGCGGTGATCACACAGGTGCCGGGGGCAACCGCGGTCACGAGGCCTGTCTCATCGACGGTGGCGACGCTGGCATCGCTGGTGGTCCAGACAATACTCGGGTCGGTGACATCTGCGGGATATACAGTGGCCGTCAGCTGAACGGTGCCTTCTACCTGAAGCGTCTCGGCATGGCTGCTCAAAACAACAGAATCAGGTAGAATAACAGGAGCCTCGACCGTAATGGCGCAGGCATCGCTCTTGTCCTGGCAGGTTGCGGTGATCACACAGGTACCGGGGGCAACCGCGGTCACGAGACCTGTCTCATCGACGGTGGCGACACTGGCATCGCTGGTGGTCCAGACAATACTCGGGTCCGTGACATCTGCGGGATATACAGTAGCCGTCAGCTGAACGGTTCCTTCTACCTGAAGCGTCTCGGCATGGCTGCTCAATACAACAGAATCGGGCAGGACAACGGGAGCCTCGACCGTAATGGTGCAGGCGTCGCTCTTGTCCTGGCAGGTAGCCGTGATCACACAGTTACCGGGGGCAACCGCGGTCACGAGGCCTGTCTCATCGACGGTGGCGACGCTGGCATCGCTGGTGGTCCAGACAATACTCGGGTCGGTGACATCTGAGGGATATACAGTGGCCGTCAGTTGAACGGTTCCTTCCACCTGAAGCGTCTCAGCATGGCTGCTCAACACAACAGATTCGGGAGGAACAGGATGAGCCTTGACTGTAATCAAACAAGTGTCGCTCTTGTCCTGA
>ONIL01000019.1:864-54049 GCA_900317835.1 uncultured Prevotellaceae bacterium
TCCACCTGAAGCGTCTCAGCATGGCTGCTCAACACAACAGATTCGGGAGGAACAGGATGAGCCTTGACTGTAATCAAACAAGTGTCGCTCTTGTCCTGACAGATTGCAACAATCTGAGTCGTTCCAGGAGATAATGCCGTCACGTAACCATTAGGTGCCACATGAGCGACAGCTTCATTGGTACTCTTCCAGAAAATCTCACCGTTAGTAACATCCTCAGGATACACCTTGGCCGTCAGTTGGAGTCTATCACCTTCAAATAAAGTCTCGGAGTGGCTGCTCAACTCAACCGATTCGGGGAAAACCTCCGATTCAATTACCGTAACCAAGCAACTGTCACTCTTTTCATTTTCTTGCTCTCCACATTTAGCATAAATCATGCATGTACCACGAGTAAAAGCGGATACCAATCCGCTAGGCGATACATGTGCTACAGTAGAGTCGGAACTCATCCATCGGATAGTGCCTCTAGACACATCATCAGGGAACACCTTTGCCGTTAATTGGAATCTTTCTCCAGATCGCAAAGTCACAGCGTGAGCGCTCAAAACCACAGAATCGGGGAGCACTTCTTCAACCTTAAAAGAGCCAGTTCCTGTAGAGCCCGTTGTAATGGCCGCAAAACCATTAGTGGAACTAACATCTGACGCGTCGTCGGTCCCCTCGATGCCATCGAAGCTAATTCCAACCGACCCATCATGCGGCAAAGCCATTGCGCCAAGAGGCCACAATGATACCATCAGCATTACACATGCTGTCCTAAGTAATTGTTTAAACATGATGATAACTCATTAAAAATAATTATCTTGCCCGTTTTATGCTTTATAAAAAGTCGAAGGTTTGGTTAAACATATAAAGCAACCCGCAAATATATAATAAAAATTAAAATACCACAATTAATTGTCAAAAAAACTCAAATAAACCGCCATAAAATTATTGCTTATCGGGAGTTTTTTTATTGAAAAGCATAACGCCCTCCATGTTAAACCCTGAACTTCATCCTATTATTAGCCACTTACAGCACAAGCATATCTATTCGTCATCAGACCGTTATCTTTTATAAATATTACAAAAAGCAGGAGCGGCCCCTTGGGCACTCATTGAGTTCAGCCAAAGAGCCACTCCAAAGCTATTGCAATGCGATTCAATCGCTATTTTTTCTTAGGTTCCTTGGTTTTGTAAATATCATCCTTCTTGACCTTCTCGACAGTGCCATATCGAGCCAGATCCTTAAGATTAAGCTTCTTGACATCACCCACAATTACCAGCTGATAGGCTTGGTTTTTAATGTGCTGACGATAAAATGCCGCCACATCGGCCTGGGTCAATTCGGGCAACAGTTGTGCTAAGATGGCACGCTCATCACTGGTGAAGCCCCGGCGTTCTTCAACAGCCACAAATCTGGCTTTACCACGGAAGGAGGGATAAGAATTATTAATGTCATTGAGCAGGCTCTGGCGCGCTACTTCCAAGTTCTCGTTGTTCATTGGCATGTTGTTAATCAGGGAGTCCAGCAACGTGATGGCTTGCATGGCCTTATCGCCCTGAGTGCCGACAATGGCCACGAAACCGCTGGGATTCACCGAGCGGGCCCGATTAGGCGAGATTGCCACACCCTGGGTAGCATAAGCCAAGGAACGGAATTCCCGCACTTGCTGGAACAACACCGACGACATGTCGCCACCAAAGTAGTTGCCCCACAACTCGAGTAATGCCTTTTCACGGTCGCTGGTCACCGATTGCAAAGGACGATACAGGCCCACAAGAGTCTGACGTGACTTGGGCATGTCAAAAATCAACACCTTGCGCTCCTGGGAAGTCTCCAGCCTATTATCTTGGAGCGAATTATCTTGGGTGCCTGCCAACTGCGGCAATAGGGATGAAACGGCACTGGCCACCTGCTGCACTGGCAGTTTGCCTGTGTATTCGACATCACAACGGCAATTATACAGTTGCTTGAACGAGGCAATAAGGTCTTCGGCCTTAATTTTCTTCAACTCCTTGCTTGTCAATCGGGTCAAATAGGAAGAACGAGAGCCTCGCAGCACTTTGCTCATCATTGCAGCAAACACATCAGAATTCTCATCCCAGAAGGACTTCTCGGTGGGACCGGCAGCATCCTTGAGGTCATCCAGCTTCTCTTTATCGGCCTTCATTCGGTCCAGGAAATGCGACAACAGGTTAAGCGTTGGTTCAAGGTTTGCGTCCACACCTGTCAAGGTGATTAAAGTCTCCTGCTCGCCTGAAGTCATCTCCATCTTCGCGCCCAACTGCTGCATTGCTGCGCCAAATGACTTGACATCCAGCGAATCTGTCCCTAGCATGGCCACATAATCGGGCGCTGCCTCGAGCAATTTGTCATGCTGATGACCCTTATGGAAATTGATATGCAATGTAAAAATGTCATTAATCGGATTCTCACTGGCATACATGTAATTGCCACTAGTGAGTCTCAACTTTTGGGCATCCTTATCAAAGTCGATGAGCCTGGGAGAGAAATCCAGCATCGGCATCTGTTCGAGATATTTGGCGAATACCGACTTGTCGTTGGCATGCTCAGGCACAACTGGCGTGAACTCGGGCTTGGATACTTTCTCAGCAGGGCAACGTCCGTTCTTTTTGTGCAAGAGCATGTAATCGCTCGTGAAGTACTTGCGGGCCACACGGATGACATCATCACGACTGATCTTGCCAATGGCCTCTTGCAACTTCAAGTAATCATTCCAGGTTACGCCTGCCGCCATTGCCGCCACCATTAGTTCTGAACGCTTGGTTATGGTCTCGAGTGAGGTCTCGCTCTCGCGAGTCAGCATCTGCTTGATGGCCGTTATCTCATCATCTGAAAACTCACCATTGATGAGTTTGTCAATCTGACCCAGGCACAAATTCTCTGCCGTTTTAGCCTTGCACAAGAGTTTAGGAACCACCATCACCATGATTCCACCCGTCTGATTGAAGGCGATGTGCTGGCCCATCGCCAAAAACACGCGGTTCTTATTGCTCAGTTCATCAAGCAGACCCGTATTGTTATCGTTATTGAGCAATGCCATGGCCACCTTGAGCGCGGGAGCATCGGGGTCAAACTCGGTAGGAGCACGGAACAAGAAGATACTCATCTTGATAATGGGCATCGGGAACAGGAATTTGTCCTCTACCTTACCATTGATAGTAGGATTGACTACCTGCTGACGCACAGGCTTGACGCCTCGTTCCAACCTGCCGAAGGTACGCTCCAGCAAGGGCATCAGGGCCGAAGGGTCTATGTCGCCCGACAGCACAAGGCCCATGTTAGAAGCCACATAGTATTTCTTGTAGAACGCTTCCATGTCCGACAACTTGGGATTCTTCAAGCTCTCGGTACTGCCCACAATGGGATAGGCATAAGGAGTGCCTGCAAGGAACTTGCTGGAAATCTGCTCCAGCATCATCGCCCCGGGATTGTCGGAATACATGTTTTTCTCCTCATAGACCGTCTCCAGCTCTCCCTGGAACAGACGGAACACAGGGTGAATGAGGCGATGACTGTTGAGTTCACACCACTGCTCGACAAACTGCGGCGAGAATGTGTTATGGTAATAGGTGAAGTCATAGGACGTTCCCGCATTCAAGTCCGAGCCTCCATACTTTGAAGTCAAGCGGCTGAACTCATTGGGGATGGCATATTGCGAAGCCTTAATATTCAACTGATTAATTTCTTGTTGAATCGCTTTACGCTCCTTCTCGTCAGTTGTCAGTGCGAGCTCATCATACTTCATCAAGATGGAATCCAGATAAACCTTCTCGGCGGCATAATCGACAGTGCCCAATTCATCGGTACCCTTAAACATAATGTGCTCAAAGTAGTGGGCGATACCCGTATCCGGGCAATCGATCGCACCGGCATTGACCACAACGGCTCCGAAAACCTTGGGCTGGCTGTGGTCCACATTGAGCCACACCTTCATGCCATTACTCAACTCCACTTCTTGCACTTGCAGCGGCAAGGCTTGTGACAACGCCAGCAACGGCCAGCAAACACACAGGAAGGAAATCAACAGAATTCTTTTCATTTTCATTGCTTTACTTTCTCTATCGGAACCGGTGATGAAAAACCGGCCCAAGGGTTAACACATACTCAATTATACCCACAAAATAAGCGCAATTTAGACACATCAGCAAATTTATCCCGTTTTAAACAAAAACCAGAGCCCATGTACATGCATTTCACATGGGCTCAGATGATGATTTGATGTCAAGCAAGCGATGTTTATTTCACTTTCTTGAGAACCTTTTTATTGATCTTGGCGGGATACTTCTGAGCGAGTTCCTCTTTCCAGCGCTGCTCCAGCACATCCTGATAATCGCTCGTTACAGCACCACGCACGTCGGACATCTCTTCGGGTTGGCTGATGATGCCGCCCTCAAGGATCATGCACTCGGGATAACCCTTGCGCTCAGGCTTGTCGCCCACATGGAATGCCAGGTAATCGGCCAGATTGTTCTCGCCCTGCTTGACAACCATGCGCTCCATGCGGATGTCGTTACCATACTTCTGGTGCAATACCTCGGCAAGAGAATCGGCAGCCAGCGTCTTCATGTCTTGCTTCACCAAATTGAGCACGCTGTCATTCTTGGCGCTCAGGATAATGCCCTTGAAGTGAGGCTCGTCCCAGGTGTACTTGCCACGGTTCTCGATAAAGTATTGCTCGAGACCGACCGTATCCTTGGTTGCGGCCTTCCACACGCGACGGTTGCTGATCTCGAACAACAACATGCCATCACGATACTCATTGAGCAGGTTGCGGTATTCGGGATTGGTCTTCACCAACTCACGAGCGTTATAGTCAATAAGCGCCTTCTCGGCCACGGCTTCGACCTTTGAGAGAATAAATTCTTTAGCCTTCTGTACATCGGGAATCTTCACCGAACTGTTCAATTGGGGCAAAAGTTCCGTCAGCAATGATGACTTCTTGTCACCATAGTAGAACATCGGCATCTTTGAGCCCTTGATGTTTTTGGCAATAAAGGCTGAATCAAGAGCACCATTCTCGATCAAGGCCTTTGTAATGTAGCTGTCCAGATCGGGATTCAAGCGGTAATTGCACTTTTGCTTGAGGTCACTCAAGCGACGGTCACGAATCATGCCCGCACGCTCATCACGGTTGATTGCCATATCGATGGCAGCTCGCTGCTCCTCGAGGGTGGGCTGACCATGAGCCACTTTCTTGATAATGTGATATCCAAACTGGGTAGCGAACGGCTCACTGATTTCGCCATCGGCAAGGCTGAAGGAGATATCCTCAAACGGCTGAACCATGCGACCACGTCCAAACCAACCCAGGTCACCGCCACGACGTGCCGAGCCGTCCTGTGACTCCTTCTGGGCCAGTTCCTCAAAATTGGCTCCAGCCTTGAGCAAGGCATAGATAGAGTCGATCTTGGCTTTGCAGACAGCCTTCTGCTCATCGGTAGCATCCTTGGGGAAAAGTTTGAGAATATGCTTTGCATGAACGTCATTGCGCTCACGTGTGTTGTTCACACGCACCATGTGGATACCGAATTGGGTCTTGAACGGCATTGACACGGCTCCGACTGGCGTATTATACACCTCAGTTTCAAAACCATAAGGGAACATGCCTGCACTGATGAAGCCATAGTGACCCATATTGCGAGACTTAGAGGGGTCGCTTGAGAAGCGTTCCACCAGGTCGGACCACGACTCACCCGCCAGGATGCAGTTGCGAATGCTGTCCATCCGGGCAATGTTAGCCTGAGTTTCATCATCATTAGCGCCCAACGGCAACATGAAGTGATCGATGTCTATTTCTTTCTTGCTGCGCTCGTAGGCCTCATTGACAAACTGCCAATGATAGGAAGTGTCCTCGGTCAAGTAAGGCGCCGCGAGATCCTTTTGATAACCTTCAAATTCGGTCTTGAACAACTGTGTCGTGTCGATACCTGCAGCCTCAGCATCGGCCACCTTCTGCTTGTAGAGCACGAAGCGGTCCACATACTGCTCAAGCGTCTCCTTTTCGACTTGTTGCTGGTTGTTCTTGTGATAAAGGTACTCAAACTCCGAGAGCTTGATGTCTTTGCCGTTAATGGTCATGAGAACAGGATCCCCTTTAGCAATAGCGAGGATCGCAGTACCCAACAGCAATGAAGAAATCAACAATTTTGCTTTCATCTTCTTAGTTGGTTTGAATTCTATATTTTACTTTTTTTCATTCTTATTTACTATATGTAACGCACGCACACGCGAAAAATTATATCTCTACCCACTTTTTTTCATCTTGAGGCCAAAACAACAAGTCCTGCGCTACACCACAAGAGTGAAAGCACAGGACTTGCTGGATGATATCACAGGGCAGTATCAGTTGCCCATTTCGCTCAGGAACTTGATGCGCACGAGGCGGATTTCCTCCTCAGTGTAGTCTTCGCCCAACTCCTGCATGGCGGTCTCAATGTCATCGGTATCGCTCTCCTTGAAGTACTCAAAGATATCTTCCTCAATATCGTTGTCTATCGCTTCTTCAATAAAATAGGAGACGTTAATTTTAGTGCCACTATAGACGATGGCTTCAAGTTCATCAAGCAACTCATCAAAGTCGAGGTCCTTGCTCTCGGCCAGGGCATCAAGCGGCACCTTGCGGTCGATAGCAGTAATGATTTCCACCTTGAGTTTGCTCTTGTTGGCGACCGTGCGCACACGCATGTCCTCAGGACGCTCTATCTCATTCTCATCCACATATTTCTTGATGAGTTCGATAAAGTCTTTACCATATCGCTTGGCCTTGCCGGGACCAACGCCTGGAATGTTCTGCAACTCCTCAAGCGTGATGGGATAGGTCGTCGCCATGGCATCCAGCGACGGTTCCTGGAAGATCACATAGGTGGGCAATCCATGCTGTTTAGCGATCTTGCGACGAAGGTCCTTAAGGATGCTGAAGAGTTCGGCATCAACTGCGCCGCTGCCGCCTCCACGCAATTCCTCATCCAGCATCTCGGTGTACTCGTTGTCCTCGACAATCCAGAATTTCTCTCGGCTATTGAGGAAGTTCTTGCCCTCCTTGGTCACCTTGATAACGCCGTAATTCTCAATGTCTTTGGTCAGATAATCGGCAAACACTCCTTGGCGCAGCACGGCAAGCAGGAATTTCTCATCCCGTTCGTCGGCACAGCCAAACACGTCAAGCTCATCGTGCTTGTATCCCTGAATTTCGGGGGTCGCATCACCCATCATCACATGGGCGATATACTCGGGCTTGAAGCGCTCACGCAGGGCCAGAATGGTCTCGATAGCGGCCCTCAATTCCTCACCGGCCTCGACACGCTTCTTGGGCTTGAGGCAGTTGTCACAGTTGCCGCAATTCTCCTGTTCGTAGGTTTCACCGAAGTAGTGCAGCAACGAGCGGCGGCGGCACACCGACGACTCGGCATAGTCACGCGTCTCAAGCAACAGCTGCTTGCCGATTTCCTGCTCGGCAATGGGCTTGCCCTGCATGAACTTCTCGAGTTTATCCAAATCCTTGCGAGAGTAGAACGTCACACATTTTCCTTCGCCGCCATCACGACCAGCACGCCCTGTCTCCTGGTAATAGCCCTCCAGACTCTTGGGAATGTCATAGTGGATGACAAACCTCACATCAGGCTTGTCAATACCCATACCAAAGGCGATGGTAGCCACAATCACATCCACATCCTCACTCAGGAAGGCATCCTGATTGGCACTGCGCACGGCGCTCTCCATACCGGCATGGTAGGGCAACGCTTTGATATCGTTAAGCCTTAACACCTCGGCAAGTTCCTCAACCTTCTTGCGGCTCAAGCAGTAGATGATGCCCGATTTGCCCTCGTTGGCCTTGATGAACTTGATAATCTCACGGTCAACGTCCTTGCTCTTGGGACGCACCTCATAATAGAGGTTAGGTCGGTTGAACGATGACTTGAAGACGGCCGCCTCGGTCATGCCCAGGTTCTTCTGGATATCATGCTGCACCTTAGGCGTCGCTGTGGCAGTCAACGCAATGATGGGACGCTCGCCGATGCGGTTGATGATGGGGCGGATGTTACGGTACTCAGGCCTGAAATCATGTCCCCACTCCGAGATACAATGTGCCTCATCAACGGCATAGAATGAGATGGGCACATCCTTGAGGAAGGCCACATTCTCCTCCTTGGTCAACGACTCGGGGGCGACATACAGCAATTTGGTGCGGCCGCTGCGCACATCCTTTTTCACTTCCTCGATGGCCTGCTTAGTCAATGAGGAATTCATGAAGTGGGCAATTCCGTCCTCCTCGCTATAACTGCGCATGGCATCGACCTGATTTTTCATCAATGCGATTAGTGGGGAAATGACGATGGCGGTACCTTCCATGAGACGAGCCGGCAACTGGTAGCACAAGGACTTGCCGCCACCAGTAGGCATGAGCACAAAAGTGTCACGCTCGGCAAGCAGGTTCTCGATGATAGCCTCCTGATTGCCTTTGAACGTCTCGAAGCCGAAGTATTCCTTCAGCGCCGCCATCAACTTATTGTTTTTCGCCATAATTCAAGGTTAGGGTTTCATAATGATTTCACAAATATACAATGATTTTGTGAACTGCACAATGATTTAAGAAAAAATATTCTTGACATCAATTATATTTCATAAGGTGCCAGCCTTTACAACAAGACTGGAAATATCGGCTACTCACTGGTAGCCAAGAGCTCATAATTTGACTTAGAGAGTTGACGCTCGGCAAAATCCCGGGTGAGCACATAGCGCTTCTCATTCATCGACGGTGCCTGATACATGACATCAATCATGATGGTCTCGAACAGGCTGCGCAATCCGCGTGCACCCAACTTGTACTCGATCGATTTGTCCACGACAAAGCCCAGCACATCGTCCTCGATGACGAGTTCCACACCATCCATTTCGAGCAGTTTCTTGTACTGCCGCACGATGGCATTCTTGGGCTCGGTCAAGATGCGCAGCAACGCTTCACGATCCAACGGCTCAAGATTAGTCAGGATAGGCAGGCGGCCTATGATCTCAGGGATCAGGCCATAGCTGCGCAGGTCCTGAGGGGCAATAAAGTGCAGCAACTTGTCACGGTCGGCCTTGCTCACATGGTTGCCTGCGCCAAAACCCACAACGTGGGTGTTGAGGCGCTGAGCGATCTTGCGCTCGATGCCTTCAAACGCACCGCCACAGATGAACAGGATATTCTTGGTATCCACTGCGATCATCTTCTGCTCAGGGTGCTTGCGTCCACCTTGAGGAGGCACGTTGACCACAGAGCCCTCGAGCAACTTGAGCAGTCCTTGTTGCACACCCTCGCCACTCACGTCACGCGTGATCGAGGGGTTATCTCCCTTGCGGGCAATCTTGTCGATCTCATCAATGAAGACGATGCCTCGCTCGGCCTCTGCCACATTATAGTCACATGCCGCCAGCAGCCTCGTCAGCAGGCTCTCGATATCCTCACCCACGTAGCCGGCCTCGGTCAGCACCGTAGCATCGACAATGGCGAAGGGCACCTTCAGCATTCTCGCTATCGTCTTAGCCAACAGTGTTTTACCAGTTCCCGTAGGTCCCACAATAATGATATTGCTCTTCTCGATATCAATATCATCGTCACGGCGCTGGTTCAAGCGCTTGTAGTGGTTATAGACGGCTACCGACAGATAACGCTTGGCGGTTTCCTGGCCGATGACGTATTGGTCCAGATAGGCTTTGATTTCGTCGGGCTTGGGCAGTGATTCCATGTCGAGGTCGGTCAGCCGGGACTTGGCCATCTGTTGCAGGTACTCATGCGACAGTTCCACTGCACGCTCGGCACACTCGTTGCAGATGCAGCCGTTCATGCCAGGGAGCATGAGTTCCACCTCCCTGTCACTACGGCCGCAGAAGCTGCAATACAGTGTCTGGTTATCTTTCTTTTTCGCCATGTCTCAACATTATTCAGCGGGCTTCTCGGCAGGTTCCTCGGCGGGTTTCTCGCGTATGAGCACCTTGTCGATCATGCCATACTCCATGGCCTCGGCAGCGGTCATCCAGTAGTCACGGTCGCTGTCGGCATACACCTTGTCATAGGGCTGGCCCGAGTGGTCGCTGATGATGGTATAAAGTTCCTGTTTAAGCTTGAGGATCTCGCGGGAAGTGATTTCGATGTCTGACGCCTGTCCGCTGATGCCGCCCATGGGCTGATGAATCATCACGCGGCTGTGCTTCAAGGCAAAACGCTTGTCTTTCTGGCCTGCGACGAGCAGCACGGCGGCCATCGAAGCGGCCATACCGGTGCAGATGGTCGAAACGTCGCTCTGGATAAACTGCATCGTGTCATAGATGCCCAGGCCAGCATATACCGAGCCACCAGGGGAGTTGATGTAAAGCGAGATGTCCTTACCAGGATCCGAGCTGTCGAGATAGAGCAACTGGGCTTGGATGACATTGGCGGTGTAGTCGTCGACCTGGGTGCCCAGGAAGATGATGCGGTCCATCATCAGACGCGAGAACACGTCGAGTTGCGTGACGTTGAGCTTGCGTTCCTCCATGATGGTCGGGGAAATATAATTGTTAGAAACGCCAGCTGCGAACTGGTCAAGAGCCAGCCCGTTCATGCCCAGATGATGCACTGCGAATTTTCTGAAATCGTTTTCCATAAATGTAAAAATAACTAGGTGTTTAAAAATAATTTTTGTTCAAAGATACTATTTTTTTCTCAATCCCATATCAGATTGAGCAACTTTTTTATCATCTGACAATAAAACTCCAGTCATAGTATGGCAAAAACCAAGCCAAACGGCCTGGCTTATTTACATCCTAAAAAAAAGAAATGTGGGATAGAGTCACCCCTACCCCACATTACATGACATATTATTTACCCAAAACTTATTTCTTCTTCTCCTCGTCCTCGTAGAGCTTGCGGAAGTCCTCGACACTGATGGTCTTCTCGTTGACCTTGACAGCATCGCGCACAGCGGCATAGAACTTGTTGTCGATGGCATGCTCTTGAATCATGTCACGGGTGCGGTCGTCCTGCATGTAGCGCTCGGCCTGCTGGCGGATCAGATCCTCGGGAGCATTATAGATGCCATACTGTGACAGCTGCTGCTGTGCGAAAACAAAGGCGGCAGTGTCGATGTCCTCTTTCTCTACCTTGATGCCCAGTTCCTGTGCCAGGTGGTCCTTAACAAGCTGCCATCGCAACTGCTTGAACATGTCCTTGGCCTCCTCGTCGGTCACCTCGGTATTCTCCTTGTTGTCCTGCTCGCGGCGCAGCTTGAGGAAACGCTTCAGGAATTCCTCGGGCAATGGCAGTTCACCGGCCTTCTCGGTGAGGATGCGCTGGGCGTCAACGGTGAAGCGGTAGTTGCTCTCGGGCTGGTTGGCACGGGCAATCATTTCACGCATGGCCTCGCGGAATGCAGCCTCGTCCTTGACCTCGGTCTCAGTGCCCAGCACGCCCTTGAAGAACTCCTCGTTCATCTCGGCTTCCTGGTTCACCTTGATTTCCTCGATAGTCACGCGGAAGTCGCTCTTCACGTCGGCCTCGCTGCGGTCCACGTTGAGCATTGAAGCGAGTTCGGCAATGTTGCCGTTATTGGCCTTGTGGGGGTTGAACACGAAGGTGTCACCCACCTTGACGCCAACAAACTTGGCAGCCTCGTCCTCATCAACCATATAGCGCGGCGAGATCACGGTGCGTTCTACCCTGATGCCATCGGCCTTATCGTTGCCCTGCTCGTCAAGCTCGATCATCGAGCCACGCAGCATCGACTCCTTGTCGCTCACTTCACCATCAACGAGGGTGCCCAGGCGCTTGCGGTCATGGGCAATAGCGTCGTCAACCATCTGGTCGGTCACCTCGATATTGTAGTAGGGCACATTGATGCGCTTGTTGAGTTTCAGCTCGACAACGGGAGCGAGACCCAGGTCATACTTGAAGGCCATTTCCTCGTCCTTCATGATGTCAACCTTGGTATCCTCGTTGGGCAGGGGCTCACCCAGTACTTGCAGCTTGTTTTCACGAATGTAGTCATACATGGCCTTGCCCACCTTGCGGTCAACCACGTCGGCAGTCACACTGGGGCCGTAAAACTTCATCAGCAAGTTCTTGGGTGCCTTACCCGGGCGGAAGCCCTTCAGCGGATGGCGCACACCCATGGCAGCCACTTCCTTGTTCACGTCGCTAGCGAAATCTTCTCTCTTGAGCTCAACGGTGAGCACGCCGTTCACCGCATCAATCTGTTCAAAACTTACGTTCATTACTTGTTCTGTATTGTATGATAAATGTTTAATTCTCAAAAAACGGCTGCAAAATTACTACAATTAACACGATACACAAAATTTCACCGCCACTTTTTTGATTTCTTCATCCCATTCAGGCCCATTAATTATCTCTTGGCTGCAATTAATTCATGACCGATTCGGTATTTAACATGAAAAAGAGAGGTGGCACCCTTAACAGGTGCCACTCCTCGGTTTAAATAACAATCATATTGTTGTATCCAGCTTAGTGTTACAAGTTGCCACTCAGCAACAGGTCGATTAGAGCTGTCACGTCGCTGATGCCTACCGTCCCGTCGCCGTCCACGTCGGCTGCGGCATTACCTCCTGCATTCCCATTCAGCAGCAGATCGATCAGGTCAGTCACGTCGCCGATAGCCACTTTGCCATCACCATCCATATCGCCTGGCGTGCTTACCGGAATGATCTCCCAACCATCGTCAGTTTCTCGTAGCGGATCCCAATTTTTGGCTAAGGCAACAGCTACCTGGGCGGAGGTGATCACATTGTACTCACCAAGTTGTTGGATGATCCTCAATTCACTATGAGAATTACTTGGGCGCGTGGGGAGGCTGTTGACAAGTGTCCACATTCCAGCACCTGAGATGTGATTCTTCTCAGCCCAGATATATTGAAGCTGTGTACATCCTTGCACATTAATCGATGTCAATTGACCATCGGCACAATTCAACTGTCTCAATAGAGGATTGTGTGACAGATCGAGAGTAGTTATTTGGGCATTACTACAAATGAGTTCCTCCAGTTTGGGGTTATGACTAATGTCTATTGATGTCAATAGGTTAGATCCACATGCCAGTTCTACAAGTTTCGGGAAATTAGAAACATCCAGTGATGTCAACTTGTTTCCATGTAGATTTAAAACTTCCATTGCATTGCAACCTGACAGACTGAGTGTGCTGATTGCATTACTCATGCCAAACAGGCGAGCAAGATTTGGGCAATTACTCATGTCAAGCGTTGCCAACGACTTATTACTGTAAACATCAGCATAATCCAGCGATTGATTACCCGACGCCCTCAAATAAACCAGGTTAGGCTTGTCACAAACATTGAGAAAGGTTATCTGATTGTTGCGGCAGTAGAGTCTCTCGATGTTGGTCATAACACTTACAGCAGACAAGTCGCTAATAGCACAGTCTTCGCAGTCCAGATAGGTTATTGCTTTGCAATCTCTCAGGCCGGTGACAGTTGCCAAGTTATAATTGTAGTAGCAACGCAGGTCGGTCAATGCTGTGCAACCGGTCACTTCGAGCGTGGTCAAGTCGCAACTGTAGCAGCTCAATGACTTCATCGACGTGTTGTTCCTGCAGTTGAGTATGGTAAGCTGGGGCTTGTAGGTAACCGACAGACTCACCAACTTAGTGTTGTAGCATTCAAGCCTTCGGAGTTTTGACAGGTTACCCAGGCTGAGCGAGGTGATGTTTGTATTGTAGCAATAGAGCGTTTCCAGCTTGGTGCATTGTGACAAGTTGAGCGTAGTCAGCTTGGGTCCTGTGTATGAACTGGTGGGAGCGCAATCCAGATAGGTCAATTCGGTGTTGCTGTTCACGTCAAGCGAGGTGAGAGGGTTGTTGTAGCAACGTAATTCCTTGAGCGCGGTGAGCAACTCAACACCCTTCATATTGCTGATATTCTCGTAGGACACATTGAGCGAGGTGAGTGCATTTATTTCGGCCTGGGTGATATAGCCATTAGGATAGAGGTTCAACATGTATTTGCGGAAGTTTTCGTCAGGGAAGTTGGTCGAGTTGATGTAAACAGCCGTTGTAATATTGCTGAATTCCTTCCAATAATTCGCATTTTTATAGGCATTCAGTGCGCTTGCCGGCACAATCAGCGTGGCATAGCTCAGTACGGTACTGGGGAATGTGCTACTGCTAATGGAGGGCGGCGTAGTAGCATTGCAAACAATTGTTCTCAGAGCCGAGCAACCATAAAAGGCAGAGGAACCTATTGACGTCATGCCACTGCCAATGACAACTTTTGACAGTGACGAGCAATTCTCAAAGGCCCAATTGGATATCTTGGTAACATTGTCAGGGATGTTCAATTCCTGGAGTGAGGTACAGTTCCAAAACGAATCAAAACCAATAACCTTGACTTCGTCTCCAAAGGACACACCAGTGAGGTTGGTACAGTTACGGAAAGCATACTCTCCAACCTCGGTCACGGGATAAAGCACGGGATGCAGAACTCCCGCTTCAGCTTCAGTTGGGATATAAACAAATCCACTGTAACTGTTGTAATTCGAGTCATAATAGGTCAGCGAAACCTCTCCATCGTTCAAAAAGTTGAAATACAAGTGACAACTGTAATCCTCAAAATCGTAGGCGCTTACATTTAAAGTGCAAACTAAGGACATCAAAGCCAGTAAGGCTGTTCCTTTTAAGTTTAGTAATTTCTTTTTATCATCATATTTATTAAAGGGTTAATAATATCGGGTATTGTGGTAATGCTGTAAACTCGTGTGCACCCACCGGTATGGGGTAACCGTCCTGATAAACCAGCGCTACAAAGATAATCATGAATTATCGTACTTCCAAATGATACAACATGAAACACACACAACATGCAAAAACAGGGAGACCAACGGCCTCCCTGTTAAATCTTCAATAATGATGGCATCACATCGTCAGGACGATGTTGTGCTCCTCGGCCATGCGGCGCATGTTGAGGATGGCATAGCGCATGCGGCCCAGGGCTGTGTTGATGCTCACGCCAGTGGTGTCGGCGATCTCCTTGAAACTCATGTTTTTGTAATAGCGCATGACGAGCACCTCGCGCTGACTGTCGGGCAGTGCCCTGATCAGGCGCCTCACGTCGCTGTGTATCTGATGAACGACCAAGTCATCCTCCACTGTGCCATCTGCCAGTTCCTTGCGATTGAGGATGTTGACGTCCGAGTCATCAGTCGACTGCAGGCTCTCGGCCCGGGTCTGACGGAAGTAATCTATAATCAGGTTGTGGGCTATGCGCATGATCCAGGCGGGGAAATGCCCGTTCTCGACATACCGCCCCTGCCTGATTGTCATAATGGCCTTGACGAAGGTGTCCTGGAAAATATCATCGGCGAGTTCCTCGTTCTTTACCGAGTGATATATATACATGTAAAGGCGGTCTTTGTGACGCTCCAGGAGCTCATCAAAGGCCTCGTTCTTGCCATCGACATACAGCGAAATGAGTTGCTCATCGCTCTTGTCATCGTAGATCTTCATTACTTATATATATTGGTCAATAATGAGTAATGTTTGTCGATAGGCAGATATGTTTTAGTTACTATAATTCATTAAGTTTATACTCTCAAAAAGCAGAAATCATGCAGATTTCGGACTGCAAATATAGATAAAATCAAAAAAACAACAATTTTTTTTCAAAAAAAAGTGAATTTTTCGATTATTTTTTCACAATTTGCAGTCAATAACGGCGCCTACGGCGGTTGCCGAACAACCCCGTGATCCAGCGCGTCAACTTGAAGCCCAGCAGCACATAGTCGGCCGTCTTGAGCTGGTGCACCGTATTGGGACTGAACATGAGGGCACGCACGCCGTTGGTGGCCACATTGTTCTTCGCGTTCTCGAGGCCATTCTCCAAGGTAACACGCCCCACCTCACGCCGCACGAGGGCCTTGCCACGAGCACGTTGCAGTTCCTCAAGGGTCATGCCCTTCCAGTCACGGGGCGCATCATGCACCACGACGGGCTGGTTGGTGGTCGTGGTGACGGTATCAGCAGGGCTACTCATTATCTTCAGGCTTTAAAAATAACTTGCTCACAAATCTCGCTACGGGATCGACAATGAGCTGCTTCTTGAAGGCGAACACCACAAGCAGCAGCACCAGCAGTATGCCGACGGCAATCAGATGGGCGGCCCACATCGAGTCCAGGGCAACAGCCAGCGCACTGACGACCGCCGAAATCAGGTAATTCAACGCAAATGCGCCGATGATGATGACTACCGCCAGAAACGCTATCGACGACAACAGCACAGCCATCTTCTCGACAGCCGTGAGCTTGGTGTAGTCCCACTCCAGTTTGAAATACTTGCGGGCCTCGTTGAACAGTTTTTTGTAATCTATCTCGTCCATGTCAGTATCATGACACATGACCAACGACGGGCAGTGCCACGCGGGTGACACTACCTGTCGTCACGACATGCTATTTTGTCAGTCCTCGATCTGGGCGCTGATCTGCTTCACCAGTTGCTCCACCTCGTCGTCACTGAAGTCGATGCCGTTTTTCTTCAACATCTCCTTGATGCGTGAGCGTAGGTCCGAACCCTTCTCGGGAGCAAACAGGATGGCTGCCGATGCACCGACAAGTGCACCACCCAGGAATGCATACAATAAACTTAATCCTTTCATTTCTTTATGTCCAATTATTAAAAGTTAGTCCATCTTGTCCTTAATCTCATCGGCGATGTCATTCACCAGGTTGTCAAGCTTAGAGCCTTTAAGTTTCACACCCTGTTCACGCAGTGCATCAGCGATGCGTTGACGCGTGTCATCACCTTTCTCGGGGGCAAAAAGCAAACCCACTGCCGCGCCGGCGATTGCGCCGCCCACGACTGCCATTACGATGTTGATTGGTTTCATATTCTTAAAAAATAAATTATTAGTTAATAATGTCTTAGTTATGGTTTCACACTGCAATAATCATGCCACTTGACATTAGTATGTATTGCTTGTAGTCCCCAAAATTAGGCAAACTTTTTGATTCGGGCAAATATTCTAGAAATATTCTCAATAATTTTAGTAATTTTGCACCCCAATTCGCATCAACATGGCTAGTGGAGACATCATCATTAAGGGGGCTCGTGTCAACAACCTCAAGAACGTTGACGTGGCAATTCCTCGCGGCAAGTTTGTCGTGATTACCGGCTTGTCGGGGTCGGGCAAATCCTCGCTGGCGTTTGACACGCTGTATGCCGAGGGGCAGCGCCGCTACGTTGAGAGCCTGTCATCCTATGCCCGCCAGTTCATGGGGCGAATGAGCAAGCCCGACTGCGATTTCATCATGGGCCTTCCGCCCGCCATCGCGGTGGAGCAGCGCACGGTGACACGCAACTCGCGCAGCACCGTCGGCACCAGCACCGAGATATATGACTACCTGCGCCTGCTGTATGCCCGCGTGGGCAAGACGTTCTCGCCCATTTCGGGCCAGATGGTCAAGAAGCACACCGCCAACGACGTCATAGAAACCATCAACTCCTACCCCGACGGCACCCGCCTGGCACTGCTCACCGAGGTCATCGTACCCGAGGGTCGCGACCCGCGCACCCAACTCGACATCTTGGCCAAGGGGGGATACTCACGATTGATGACCAAGGACGGGAAGTTTGTCGACATCTCACAGGCGATGTCGGCCGAGGGCGACTTTGACATTAGCAACTATCGCCTGCTCATCGACCGCTTGGCGGTCACCCACAACCATGACGACGAGATGCGCCTGCTGGATTCGCTTCAGACGGCATTCTACGAGGGCAAGGACGAGTGCATCGTGGCCGTGTGGCAACCCGATGGTTCAATGATCGAACACCGTTTCTCCAAGCGCTTTGAACTGGATGGAATGACATTCGAAGAGCCCACCGACCTGATGTTCAATTTCAACAACCCGCTGGGGGCTTGCCCGACTTGCGAGGGCTTCGGCAACGTCATCGGTATCGACGAACTCCTTGTTGTGCCCGACAGGAGCCGCTCAATCTATGATGATGCGGTCATGTGCTGGCGCGGACAGGTAATGAGCGAGTGGAAGAACGCTTTCATCCATGTTGCTGCCCACCACGGGTTCCCCATCCACAAGCCTTACCACGAACTCAACCAGCAGCAACTCGACCTGTTGTGGCACGGCACGGGCGACAGCGAGTGGAGCGGCATCGACGGCTTCTTTGAATGGGTTAAGAGCAAGTCCTACGCGATACAATTCCGCGTGTTGCTGGCGCGTTACCGCGGCAAGACGGTATGTCCCACCTGCCACGGCACCCGCCTCAAGCCCCAAGCCGGCTATGTTAAGGTGGGCGGTATCACCATCAGCGAGATGGTGCGCATGCCCGTTAAGGACCTTGCCGCATGGTTCAAGCAATTGCAACTGGACGAGACCGATTCCATGGTTGCTGAGCGCCTGCTCACCGAGATTAACAGCCGGCTCGGGTACCTGTGTGACGTGGGCGTGGGCTACCTCACACTCGATCGACTGTCGGCAACGCTGTCAGGCGGCGAGAGCCAGCGCATCAACCTGGCGACCGCACTGGGCAGCTCGCTTGTCGGCTCGGTCTATATTCTTGACGAGCCCTCTATCGGTTTGCACCCGCGCGATACCCACCGCCTGATCCACGTGTTGCGCATGTTGCAGCAATTGGGCAACACCGTTGTCGTTGTCGAGCATGACGAGGACATCATCCGCAGTGCCGACTATCTCATCGACGTCGGCCCTGAGGCTGGCCGCAATGGTGGCCAAATCACCTATCAGGGCCCTGTAGACAAGCTTGACAATGCCGCCGACAGCTACACGGCCAAATATCTCACTGGAGCCCTCTCGATCCCCGTTCCCAGGCACCGACGCACATGGAGCCAGTATATCGAGGTCAAGGGAGCGACCCACAACAATCTCAAGAACATCAATGTCAAGTTCCCCTTGGGAGTGATGACAGTGGTCACTGGCGTGAGCGGATCCGGAAAATCGACGTTGGTGGGCAAGATTCTCTACCCTGCCCTGGCACGCCAGTATGACCAGACAGCCGACGCTCCCGGCAGCTACAGCGGCATTGGCGGTGACCTCAGCCGTTTGTCAGCCGTTGAATTCATCGACCAGGGTCCCATTGGCAAGAGCACCCGCAGCAATCCCGCTACCTACCTCAAGGCCTTTGACGAAATACGACAGCTTTTCGCCCAGCAGCAATTGTCCAAGCAGATGGGTTACAACGCCGGCTTCTTCTCCTTCAACTCCCCTGGAGGACGATGCGAGGAGTGCAAGGGTGAGGGCACTATTACTATCGAAATGCAGTTCATGGCCGACATCACATTGACGTGTGAAGCCTGTCACGGCAAGCGCTTCAGCCGCAATGCACTGGATGTGACCTTCCGCGACCACACCATCAGCGACATTCTCGACATGACGGTCAACCAGGCCATCGAATTCTTCAGCGAGAGCAGCACTTATAACGAATACCGCATCGTTCGCCGCCTCAAGCCCCTGCAGGACGTCGGGCTGGGCTACATCAAGCTGGGCCAGTCGTCGTCAACGCTGTCGGGCGGCGAGAATCAACGCGTCAAGCTTGCCTATTATCTGAGTGGCGAGCGTCAGGGCAACACGATGTTCATCTTTGACGAGCCGACGACGGGACTTCACTTCCACGACATCAACACGTTGATGAAATCGTTCGACCAACTCATCGGGAACGGCCACACTGTGGTCATCATCGAGCACAACCTGGACGTCATCAAGTGCGCCGACCATATCATCGATTTGGGCCCCGAGGGCGGCGAGAACGGCGGAACGGTGGTCATTACCGGCACTCCTGAGCAGATTGCACAGTGCAAGGAGAGTTACACGGGACGCTTCCTGGCGCCAAAACTCAGCACCGGCACCCGACCCTAGTCAAACAACATGAAAAAGCGATGAAGAATCAAACCCAAAACGACGAGACCCTCAGGAACATACGCAAAGAGTTTTTTGCCTTTCGCAACGGCATCGTCGCCGACAAACTGAGGAATGCAGGCGACCCGCACACGGTCATCATGGGCTGCCTGCTCGTTGATGTCATGTCTATCGCTAATGGCATCAGTGAATCCATCACCGACCCACAGCGCTTGACCACCATTGCCCAGGAGTTGTGGGATGACACCAATTCCCGCGAGTGCCGCTTGGCCGCTCCCATGCTCTACCCGCCCGAACTGATGCCCCTGAACCGGGCCTCACAATGGTGCCAAAGCATTGAGACCACCGAAATCGCCGACAACCTGTGTCACAAGCTCTTGCGACACATCCCCGACGCCGATACGCTTTGGCGCCAACTCATTGCCGACGAGCGCCCCCTCGTCAAGTACACAGGCTATCGACTGCTCCTTAACCTGATGACACTTGGGAAGGCACAAGCCACTCCCGCGTTGAAAGCAATAATCGAGAATGAAGCAAGCCAAGCGCAGCCTGCCCTGGCCACGCTGATTCAAAGTATTCTCGAAGAGTTTTAACTGTTATTCGTCCCACATGAGGTCGCGCATCACGCTATCGCTGAGCATGATGCCATCGGCCGTGAGCACATAGTGTGTTTCATCCTGCAGTTTGAGGTTACCCGCGTTAATGTGACGCTGCGCCTCGGTGGTAAAGTGTTGCCACGCCCGTTCGCCGAAGTCCTCACGCAGGCGGGCGACATCGACGCCGCGAGCCGTCCTTAATCCCAACATCACCCGTTCGTCATAACGCTCCCACAACGTCATCTCCTCAACTTCACAGGCTGGTTTTCCAGCCGAGATCTTGTCAATATACCCTTGCAGGTCATGAGGATTGCTGCGCCTGGTGATGCCATCATAACTGTGAGCCGCCGCCCCAAGTCCCAGATAAGGAGTCTCATCCCAGTAAGATGAATTATGGCGGGAATAGTATCCCAGCAAAGCAAAATTTGATATCTCATAGTGCCCAAAGCCAGCCATTGTAAGTTTCTCGACCAGAATGCGGTACATTTCAAGGCATTGCTCCTCGGGTACCTCCATGACCTCGCCTGCTTCCCGCTGGCGCCACAGGCGAGTACCTTCCTCATAAGTGAGGCCATAGGCCGAGATGTGCTTCGGTGCTAAGGCAATGGCCTGCTCAACTGTCCTTGTCCAGGAGTCCACGGTCTGGCCAGGCAAGCCATAAATGAGGTCAATACTGATATTGTCAATGCCCGCATCACGCAGGTTTCTTACCGCATCAACCACTTGACTGGCATCATGGCGACGACCGATGTTGCGCAGGATATTGTCCTCAAAAGACTGCACACCCATGCTCACGCGGTTGACGCCCATCGCTGTAACTGCAGCACACCACTCGGGAGTCACATCGTCAGGATTGGCTTCAATGGTGAATTCCTCTACCCCACGCAAGTCCAGAACTCCCCTCAAGCCGTCAACGAGTTTCGCCAACAACGGAATGGGCAATTGTGACGGCGTGCCGCCTCCCAGATACAGCGTGCTGACGGCCTCTCCCCGCAACTCAGTACAACGCATCTTCGCCTCGGCAATTAACGCATCAACATAGGGCACGCCAGCATCGGCCATCTGCAACGTTGAGAAAAAATCGCAGTAACTGCAGCGGCTCGCGCAAAATGGGATATGGATATAAACACCTTCCATCATCGTCGAAATGTGACGCAAAGGTAATCAATTTTCGGCTTGTTGATAATTTTCTCTTAATAATGTTGTGATTCACAGCAAAAATTACTAATTTTGCAGGCTGTTTAACGAACAGAACAACAATTCACTATATAACAACCATTTAACAACAAAATCACTAATGAAGGTTTACAAAACAAACGAGATCAAGAACATCGCTCTCGTCGGTGGCAAGGGCGCTGGTAAGACCACTCTCACCGAGTCTATCCTCCTTGAGGGCGGCACCATCAGCCGCAGGGGTTCTGTCGATGGTGGCAACACCGTGAGCGACAACTCCCCCGTTGAAAAAGAGTATGGTTACTCTGTGTCCTCTACCGTCTTCTATGCCGAGAAAAACGGCAAGAAGCTCAACTTCTTCGACTGTCCGGGTAGTGACGACTTCGTGGGCAACACGGTAACCGCCCTGAACGTGACCGACACTGCCGCTCTGGTGGTTGACGGCCGCAATGGCGTCGAGGTAGGCACCATGAACAATTTCCGCACCGTGGACCGCATCGGCAAGCCGCTGATGTTTGTCATCAACCGCCTCGAGGACGAGAAGTGCGACTTTGATAACGTATATAACCAGCTGCGCGAGACCTACGGCAACAAGGTTGTTGCCCTGCAGTTCCCCGTGAATGCAGGCCCCGGCTTCAACAGCGTGGTTGACGTGCTGGCCATGAAGCAGTACACTTGGCCCAAGGATGGTGGCAAGGCTACCGCCAGCGACATTGACGGCGCACATGCCGACAAGGCCGAGGAGTATCGCATGGCACTGCTCGAGATGGCTGCCGAGAACGACGAGGAGCTCATGATGAAGTTCCTTGACGAGATGACCCTGACCGAGGAGGAGGCTATCAAGGGTATCCGCCTGGGTATGGTTGACCGCAGCATCTTCCCCGTTGTTCTGGTAAGCGCCGAGAACAACATCGGTACTGACCGCATGCTCGAGATCATGAGCATCATCGTTCCCGACGTGACCGAGATGCCCGCTCCCAAGAATAACAACGGCGACGAGGTTCCCTTCAACGAAAACGGCCCCGTTAGCATTTACTTCTTCAAGACCTCGGTAGAGACCCACATCGGTGAGGTTTCCTACTTCAAGGTAATGAGCGGCACGCTCAAGGCTGGTGCCGACCTGACCAACATGAACCGCGGCAGCAAGGAGCGCCTTGCCCAGATCAACGTGGTTTGTGGCCAGAACAAGACCCCGATCGACGAGATCCACGCTGGCGACATCGGCGCTGCCGTGAAGCTCAAGGACGTTCGCTGCGGCAACACCCTCAATGAGAAGGGTTGCGAGCACGTGTTTGACTTCATCGAGTATCCCGCTCCCAAGTATCAGCGCGCCATCAAGGCCATGAACGAGAGCGAGACCGAGAAGCTGGGTGCTGTCCTCAACCGCATGCACGAGGAGGATCCCACGCTGTTGATCGAGCAGAGCAAGGAGTTGCGCCAGACCATCGTTTCAGGTCAGGGCGAATTCCACCTGCGCACCCTCAAGTGGAACATCGAGAACAACGACAAGATCCAGATCGAGTATCAGGAGCCCCGCATCCCCTATCGCGAGACCATCACCAAGGCCGCCCGTGCCGACTATCGTCACAAGAAGCAGTCAGGTGGTTCAGGTCAGTTCGGTGAGGTACACCTCATCATCGAGCCTTATCGCGAGGGCATGCCCGAACCCGACACCTACAAGTTCGGCAACCAGGAGTACAAGATGAACATCAAGGACAAGCAGGAGATTCCCATGGAATGGGGCGGTATGCTGGTTGTCTATAACTGTATCGTCGGTGGTGCTATTGATGCACGCTTCATCCCCGCCATCGTCAAGGGTATCATGGACCGCATGGAGCAGGGCCCGTTGACCGGTAGCTACGCTCGCGACGTGCGTGTCTGCATCTACGATGGTAAGATGCACCCGGTTGACAGTAACGAAATCTCGTTCCGTCTGGCTGCACGCAATGCCTTCTCGGCTGCCTTCCGTGATGCTAACCCCAAGGTTCTCGAGCCCGTCTATGACGTAGAGATCCTGTTGCCCGCCGACTGCATGGGTGGTGTACAGAGCGACCTGCAGGGCCGCCGCGGCATCATGATGGACATGTCGAGCGCCAACGGTCTGGAGCGCGTTAAGGCACGCATTCCCTTGAAGGAGATGTCGAGCTACAGCACCTCTCTGAGCTCTATCTCGGGTGGCCGCGCTTCGTTCAGCATGAAGTTCTCGAGCTACGAGCTCGTGCCCGCCGACGTGCAGGCTCAGCTGCTCAAGGAATACGAGGAGAGCAAGCAGGACGAGGATTAATCCCAGTCCCACACATTATATATAATAAAAGGCACCTGCATGGGTGCCTTTTATTATTGTGAATCATTTAGCCGTCGTTTTTTCGAAAAGTGTAAAAAAATTAGGCATTATCAGCAAAAAAAGCCCTGGATGCAGTTTTTTTCCAGAAAAGAATAAATAAATTCTCACAAGCCATTGTATCTTTGTGAAAAGAAAGACCTCATTCTCAAAAACTCGGCACTACTGGTGGCATCAATAACTGATACATCATATTAACCACATAAAAACTATTGAATCATGAAAATGAAGAAAACCACTGTCCTCCTGCTGCTCATGCTAGTGGCATTCGGCACCAGTGCCCTCATGGCACAATCCCTGGGACCTGTTCCTGTAGATCCCGATGTTCGAATCGGCAAACTCGACTGCGGATTGACCTACTACATCCGCCACAACAATTACCCTGAGCACCGGGTCGACTTTTATATTGCCCAGCGCGTCGGCTCCATCCAGGAAGAGGAAAGCCAGCGGGGCCTCGCCCATTTCCTCGAGCACATGGCCTTCAACGGCAGTGAACACTTCAACGGCGAGGGAAACAGTATCAACGACTTCATCCATGCCCAGGGAGCATCCGATCTGAACGCTTATACCAGTTTTGACGAAACGGTTTACAACATCAACGGCATTCCCAGCACACGCCAGAGTACCATCGACTCATGCCTGCTCGTTCTCAAGGACTGGAGCGGCGGACTACTGCTCACCGACGAGGAAATCGACAAGGAACGGGGTGTCATACACGAGGAGTGGCGATTGAGGCGAACGCCCGACATGCGCATGACTGAGCGCCAATTAGAAACCATTCACACGGGTTCGAAATATGGCCGCCGCATGCCCATCGGCCTGATGAGCGTGGTCGATAACTTTGAGTATCAAGAGCTGCGCGACTACTACCACAAGTGGTACAGGCCCGACAACCAAGCGCTGGTTGTCGTAGGTGACGTGGATGTGGATTACATCGAGGCTAAAATCAAAGAGCTCTTCAAGGATTGCGTGCTTGACCCTAATGCCCCTCAAGTCGTTGAAGAGCCTATCGGTGACAATGAGGACATCATCTTTGCCATCGATAAGGACAAGGAGCAACAAACTAATGACATACAGCTCTTTTTCAAGTGTGACGCAACGCCAAAGGAAGAGAAAAATGATTTGAACTATTTGGTTCTTAGATATTGCAAAAGCATGGTCAGCGATATGGTCAATAGCCGCCTCTATGAGGTGGCACAAGAACCCGATTGTCCATTCTTGTCCCCAGAGGCAGCTTACACTAACTATGTGTACGCCAAAACCAAAGATGCCTTCGTGATTAGTGCTCAAGCCAAAGATGGCCAGACTGAGGCTGCTGCACAAGCGCTGATGACCGAAGCGCTGCGCATCAGCAAGCATGGTTTCACTGCCAGTGAATATGAGCGCGTCCGTGACGAGTACTTGAGCCGTTGGGAAAAGAGTTACAACAATCGTGATAAGCTGTCTAACGAGTACTATTGTAACCAGTATTGCCGCCATTTCTTGGACAACGAACCCATCCCGTCGCTTGAACAACGCTTCCACATCATATCAATGGTTGCCCCCTCTGTCAGCGTTGACATGATTAATCAAGCGTTGCAGGATTTCAACTTTGGTGAGACCGACAAGAATCTGCTTGTCGTCAGCTTCAACCCAGAGAAAGACGGGGCTGTTTATCCCACCGCCGAGAGTCTGACAGCCGCAATCGCCGCCGCCCGCACAAGCGACATCAAACCCTATGTGGACAATACGAAAGACGAGCCACTGATGACCGAATTGCCCAAGAAAGGCAAAATTGTCAAGGAAACCACCAACGACCGCTTAGGCTACACCGAGCTACTGTTGAACAACGGTGCACGTGTTGTTCTCAAGAAGACCGACTTCAAGCAAGACGAAATCAGGATGAACGCGTTCCAGCGCGGTGGCAAATCGCTCTACGGTGAAGAAGACCGGGTGAACCTGCAACTCATTTCCAACCTGTATTACTTTACCGGTCTCGGCAACTTCTCGAGCACAGAAATCACTAAAGCGCTTGCAGGCAAACAGGCGAGCGCGAATCTAAGCATCGGCGATTTCATCGATCAACTGAACGGCACGAGCTCTGTCAAGGACCTGGAGACCTTATTCCAACTCATCTACCTCAATTTCACCGCACTGACCAAAGATGAGAAGAAATTCAATCAAACACTTACCATCTACGAGAGTCAACTCAAAGACAAAGATCTGGTGCCCCTGTCCACACTGCTGGACACGGTCAACTGCGTCAGATACAATTACAGCTGGCGCAGCAAGCCCTTAGAAGTCGAGGATTTGAAGCAAGCCAACCTTGACCGTATCATGGAAATCGCCAAGGAGCGCACGGCCAATGCCGCAGGTTACACCTTCATCTTCGTGGGGTCCTTTGACGATGACATCATCCGCCAATACATTGAGCAGTACATCGCCAGCCTTCCCGCCGAGAAGGGCAAGATATTCAATTGGAACAACACTACCAGCATGCCTCAAGGCCAAGTCGTCAAGCACTTCACCCACAAGATGGATGTACCCCAATGCCATGAGGTGGTAGCCTGGCACTCACCGATGCCCTATAGCCAAGAGAATGAAATCAAGAGCTACATCCTGTCACATGTGCTCTACAAAGCGTTCTATCAGAAAATACGTGAAGATAACGGCGCCACCTATGCACCCATGACCGAAGGCTCACTCAAACGTGAAGGCGATTTCTGCTATGCCTACGTCTACGGTTATTGCCCTGTGAACCCCGAATACCGGGACATGGTACTGCAAATCATGAACGACGAGATGAAGAACGCATGCACCACAGTCGATGCCGCAAAGCTCAAGGAAGCCCAAGAATTCCTGTTGAAGAACTATGAGACACGACTCAAGGAGAATTGGCACTGGTTGAACAATATCTGGGAATACCTCATCTACGGAACAGATGACACGGGATTTGAGGAGATTGTCAATGCCCAGACGCCTGAGACGATTGCCGCCTTTGCTCGCCAGCTCTACAATGCAGGCAACCGCATCGAGCTCGTCATGTCTCCCGAAGAATAGCCTGTCAGCACACACAAGCAACTGATTCCAATCACGCAATGGGCGACCTGCCAGCTAGGCCGCCCATTCTTTGTACCTTGAAGTCGACCAAATGGCTGAAATTAACATTTCGGGTTGATTTTTTCAGCAAAAAGTGAAAGATTTCTTGGCATTTTCACAATATTGTGTTAATTTTGCCGTTGATTGTTAAAATGAAGGTTTTAAATTAGCTTGTTTATCTCATGAAGAGGTCAACTATATGGATATTAACGGTAGTTATGGCAATAGCCCTATTGGGACTGCTTGCCATGCAGATCGTCTATCTCGAGAAGATGGTTGCCATGCGCAACAGCCAGTTCAGCGAGATTGTAATGCGCAGCCTCTACAGCGTCTCCACCATGCTGGAGCAGAACGAGACCAAATACTTCCTAGACAAGGATCTGGCCGAGGCCGAGCAGACGTACTCGGGCATCAGTCAGAACAGTTTCAGCTTCAGTGACCGTCACGAGGCGACGATTGACACGACATTTAGTACCGATGCGGCCACAAAACCGCGTCCCGCCAACATCAACACGCTCAAGGATTTGAACGTCAAGGACTTGAATGATTCCTACCAACGCAAGCAGGAAACGCTTAAAGGTCAATACCTGTACCAGAAGAGCCTTCTGAACGAGGTGATATTGACCATCCTGAACCAATCGAGCGACCGCCCTATCCAGGAGCGTGCCGACAGTGCTACAGTGGCCAGTTACCTGCGGTCGGAGTTGGAGTTCAACGGATTGACGCTGCCTTTTGAGTTCGCCGTCAAGAGCCGCAGTAATGGCGTGGTTTATAAGACCGACGGCTACGCGCCAGTATCGCAGCAGGACGTTTACAGCCAAGTGCTGTTCCCCAATGACCCCAAGAACAAGCAGAATACGCTCTGCGTGTTTTTCCCCAACAAGAGCGACTACATCTTCTCGTCGGTCAAGTTTCTTGTGCCCTCATTGGCTTTCACATTCCTGCTGCTGGGTGTGTTCCTGTACACCATCTCGGTGGCCTTCAAGCAGAAGAAACTCAGTGAGATCAAGAACGACTTCATCAACAACATGACGCACGAGTTCAAGACGCCTATCTCGTCCATATCGATTGCCGCCCAGATGTTGAACGACGACAGCGTGCGCAAGAGTCCTGAGATGCTCAAGCACGTCTCCAGTGTCATCAACGACGAGACCAAGCGGTTGCGCTTCCAGGTCGAGAAGGTGCTGCAGCTGTCACTGTTCGACCGCAAGAACGCCACCATGCGTCTCGAGGAAGAGGATGCCAATGCCAGCATCTACAGCGTCATCAACACTTTCAAGCTCAAAGTTGAAAAATATGGCGGCCACATCAACGCCAACCTCGATGCCGAGGACCCCATTATCAACGTGGACCGCATGCATTTCACCAACGTGATCTTCAACCTGCTGGACAACGCCGTCAAGTACCGCCGTGAGGATGTGGCACCTGAACTTGAGGTGACCACGATCAACCCCAACGAGGACCATATTCAGATCACCGTCGCCGACAACGGCATAGGCATGACACGTGAGGACTTGAAGAAGATTTTCGAGAAGTTCTATCGCGTCTCTACCGGCAACCGCCACGATGTCAAGGGCTTCGGCCTTGGTTTGGCCTACGTGCATAAGATGATTGACCTCTTCGGCGGATCCATTCGCGCTGAGAGCGAACTCAATAAGGGATCGAAATTTATTATCACATTACCACTATACAAATAAAAAACGACAATTATGGAAGACAAACTGAGAATTCTGTTATGCGAGGATGACGAGAATCTGGGAACCCTGACTCGTGAATACCTCGAGGACAAGGGCTACAAAGCCGAACTGTTTGCCGATGGAGAGGCCGGTTACAAGGCATTCCTCAAGGGCAAGTACGACATCTGCCTGCTCGACGTGATGATGCCCAAGAAAGACGGCTACCAGCTCGCACAGGAGATCCGCGCCGTCAACAGCGATGTGCCCATCATCTTCTTGACCGCCAAAGCCCTGAAGGAGGACATCCTCGAGGGCTTCAAGATCGGTGCCGATGACTACATCACCAAGCCCTTCTCGATGGAGGAGCTGGTGCTGCGCATCGAGGCCATCCTGCGTCGCGTCAAGGGCAAGAAGGGCAAGGAAGTGACCGTTTACAAGATCGGCAAGTTCACCTTCGACACCCAGCGTCAAGTGCTGTTCACAGACGACCGCAGCGACAACCTCACCACCAAGGAGAGTGAGCTGTTGAGCCTGCTGTGCGCCCACATGAACGAGATCCTGGAGCGTAATTTCGCCCTCAAGACCATCTGGATCGATGACAACTACTTCAACGCCCGCTCGATGGACGTTTACATCACCAAGTTGCGCAAGAAACTCAAAGAGGATCCCACGATCGAGATCATCAACATCCACGGCAAGGGTTACAAGCTCATCGCTCCCGAGGTGGAAACCGACGACAAGTAACCGTTCGGTCTCTACTCTAGACTTACTAACCTCACGCTAGGACGCCAAGACGCTGAGATATTCGCGTCTGCGCGTCTTAGCGTGAGTTATTCTTGTAGTCCTAAAATGCGTTAAATGTGAGCCAATTCCCGCTCATATCACAAGCCAATCTTGCATCATATTGCCAAAAACTGTAACTTTGCACCACCTACGGATTGTGACTGATATAACTATGATTTATATTTACCGGATATACCAATGGTGCATCGTTTCACCCATCATGCTGGTCCTTAGCATCTTGACAGCACTCATCACCATCATCGGATGCCTGTTTAACCAAGATTATTGGGGCTATTACCCAGCCAAGTGGTGGGCCAGGACGTGGTGCTGGCTGCACCTGGTGAGCGTCAAGGTCGAGGGACGTGAACTCATTGACCACGAGACCAGTTATGTCTTCGTAGCCAACCACCAAGGTGCATACGACATCTTCTCCATCTACGGCTTCCTGGGGCACAACTTCAAGTGGATGATGCGCAAGGGCATCACCAACATACCGCTTATCGGCACAGCTTGCCGCATGGCCGGCCACATCTTGGTTGACACCCACTCCACCCAAGGACTGCGCGACACGATGGCGGCAGCCAAAAAGAAACTGCATGGCGGCATGTCGATTGTCGTATTCCCCGAAGGCAGGCGCACTGACACGGGCAAGATGGCCCCCTTCAAGAACGGGGCTTTCAAACTTGCGCTCGAATTCGGCTTGCCCGTCGTCCCCATTACTATCAACGGCAGCTACCAGGTGATGCCCCGCAGCACCTTCAATGTTACCCCCGGCACCATTACGCTCACCTTCCATGAGCCCATCCAGCACTCAGGCGGTAACGACATCGCACAGGTGAGCCACCAGTGCCGCGCCATCATCCAGCGCGACCTGCCTCTCGACCAGCGCGACTAATTCCCAACAGCCGCACAAAGAAAAAACAAAAATTACAGTTTGAGCAAGACCTTAAAACGCGAGTGTGTGATCAGATGAGAGATGTAAGCACACAAGATCGTTATAAATAATGCCAAGATGAAGACCACCAAAATGGGCAGATTCTCCATGTGAAGGATACCCTTAACGCAGTAAACCCTGATGAGAACGACAAAGACCAAATGGAAGATATATACGCCCATGGAATTCGTTCCCACTAATTGAATCAAACTTGAGCATTTTATCGTTTCCTTTACATCCAGCAACAGGCCGAAGATACCGCTACTCAGCAACATCGCGCCCAGTGTGGGGCAAGAATAACTCACGCCTTCAAACAGGACTCCCGAATGTTGTGTCATCACGATTGTCTTGAATACATTCAATGCCACACCAGCAATAATCAGCACCACACACACTGTTTTGCTTAATCTGTGCTTCGACAGATATGCTCCCAAACGGGAATACACAAATCCATACATCGTGAAGAAGCCCGTAAGTCCCCAACTGGGGAAATGCTGTTCGGGCTTGACAAACAGGATAATATCCCACATGAAGTTGTTCAGGAAAGTCACAGTGAAAAGGGCGGCTACCAGCAAGTAAGTGCACCACTTGGGCAAGAACTGGAGCACGTAATTAATCACATAAATGATGGCCAATGAATAGAGGAACCAATAGTGATTAAATAAATCCCAATAGGTGATTGGCAAGCCATGACGCAGCAGGGCACCTAACACCAGGCACTTCAGGATTAACGTCCAGAAGACGGCGACACCAATCAGCCTGACTACCTTATCCAACGTTTTCTTGAAGGTCGTCTTTTTATTACTGGTCAATGCACCATTCACCATGAAAAACATGGGGACACTGGCAGTACAAAGCATCTGAACGATCTTGTTGAAATTAGGCACATAGAATTCACCCGGAACGAATGCGAAATCCAACATGAACAGATGATAAAAGACCACCATGAACATGGCCAATGCCTTGATCACATCATAACCAAATATCCTTTGCTTATTTGATTCAAGACCCATAGTAGAAGATATTCAAGTTAAGATTGACCAAGCTCTGTGAACTCTAACGGAACTACAACTTATTCTTAATTCAGAATTGATTTAAAGGATTCTAGCCAATCAGATCATTCTTGATCGTCGGCTCGATTTCCTGGCTAAGTTTTTTCCACTCCTTGGAGTTGAGATAGTCCATGATGATGTGGGCATGCTTGATGTTGTGCATGTCACTGCCCAGGTAATCTATCATGCCGTTATGGGCAAACCACAGGGCGCTGTCACGCGCTTCCTCTCCGAAGTAGCCCGTGAACGACAGGATATTAACCTGAAAACGTGCACCTGCATTGTGCAGTTGCTCATAGCGCTTGCGGCGACGTGAATAATAGGTGTAACGCTCGGGATGGGCCAAGATGGTCCTATAACCCTTAACCTGCATGTCAAACAACAGGTCGTCAAGATTCATCAATTCCTGTTGAAACGAGTTCTCAAGCAGGACGTGGTTACCAGGCATCGGCAGTAGATGGTCGGCGGCATATTCTTTGTCGAAGAATTCGTCCATGCGATACTCGGCACTGAGGTGCAAGTCTATATCCAGACCAGCATCAATCACGGCATCCTTGAGCTTGAGAAATGCGTCCATCAAGCTCTCACGGGTATTTTCAAAGGTAATAGCGGTCACGTGTGATGTGAGAATCACACGGTTAATACCCATCTGCTGCTCGGCACGCAACATCTCGAGCGATTGTTCAATCGACTGCGAGCCATGGTCAACGCCGGGCAGGATGTGGCAATGTATATCTGTATTATAGAACAGTTTAACCTGTTCTTTCTTGCTCTTGAAGAATTTTCCAAACATAATTGATTTTATTCCTATGGAAAATAGCACAAATCCAAATTGACTTGCAAAAATACTCATTATTTTTGGTTTATACCCCCATATTAACGATTTTTTTCTTTTAAAAATCACCCATCGGCCAAATCCAACCAGCCAACCATTTCACTGATACCATTTACACATTGGTTTGTCTCAAGCCATCAAAAAAGAAAAAGTGGCGGCAATTGTTTGCAGGTGCTGTTTTTATACTAACTTTGTGGCAAGAAAGAATGGATCATGGACAAGATTAACGTGAAGATTGTGAACCGAGGGCCGCACGAGTTGCCACAATACTGCACGACACAAAGTGCGGGAATGGACCTGCGGGCCTGGCTCAATGAGCCGTTGACGCTTCAGCCGTTGCACCGCGCACTGGTGCACACAGGGGTCTATATCGCCCTGCCCGAGGGCTATGAATGCCAAATCAGACCGCGCAGTGGCTTGGCCTTGAAACGTGGCTTGACGGTGCTTAACACGCCTGGGACCATCGATGCCGATTACCGCGGCGAGATAGGCGTCATCATCGTGAACTTGAGTAACGAGCAGCAAACCATTGAGAACGGCGAGCGCATCTGCCAGATGGTGGTTACACGTCACAGCACAGTCCAGTGGACGCTAGTTGACGACCTGGATGAAACCGAACGCGGTGCCGGCGGCTTTGGCCACACTGGAACGAAATAGTCAGTAGTTTTTTAGTTAATAGTTGAGAGTTACACAGTTAATGAAACGATTTCTTGTTATCATAGCCTTGACGCTGCTGGCACTAACGACCATTGCAGGCAAGAATGAGACTAAGGCCAAAAACAACGTCAGCCTCGCTGACCAGCGCAAGGCCGAATACATCTTCATAGAAGCACAGAACCAGAAGATGAAAGGCAACTTTGACGCCTTTCACGACCTGTTGGTATATGCACACGAGATTGACCCGGGGAATACTGCCATATCATTCTATATGGGCATGTGCCTGTTAAAAATGAACAATACCACTAAGGAACGCGCCGAACGGGCTTTGACATTGATGAAGGAGCACTTTGAAGCCCAGCCCGAAGACCTCTACGAGACAACCTTCTATAGCGACGCCAATATGCAGTTGGGGCACCCTGACGAGGCTCTGCGCGCCCTTAAAGTACTCAACGAGCACAATCCTAATCGGTTGGAGCTGCAAGTCCGCCTCGCCGAAGCCTATTCCCAGTCGGGTGATTACGTCCAGAGCAACGCTACCTATGACAGTATCGCGACGCTCTTTGGCAGCTCTATCCAAATCACTTCCAGCAAGATAGACAACTACATGGCGATGAATGACAGCACTGGAGCTCTGCGTGAAATGCGCGCCATGTTGGCCACAGCCCCCCAGAACGACACTTACAACATCGCCATGAGCAGTCTGTTCCAGCACTATGGCATGAATGACAGCGCACTTTATTACCTGGACCGTGCCCAGGAATATGCCCCCGACAACGGCTACATCTATCTGGCTCGCGCCGAATACTATAACATGGCCGGCGACAGCATCGGCTATGAACAGCAGATCTATAATGCACTCACCGCCGAGCAACTGGACGTGGATTCCAAGCTGGGTGTGCTGTTGGGCTATATCCGACAGCGACTTGCCGCCGAGGACACCACACAGCGCATCAACAACCTGTTCACGGTGCTCATCCAGCAGCACCCCCACGAGGCCAAGATCCATCAACTCTATAGTGAGTATTTCTATACCAAGAAGGATTTCAAGGGCGCAATTGAGCAGCTTGGGTACAGCCTTGACGTTAATCCAACAGATGCTGACGGCTGGCGCAATATGGTCATCCTCAACATGATGGATGACAACTATGCCGACGCGGTCAAGGCTTCGGAGAAAGCGCTGGAGTATAACCCGGACAACTTGGACCTGTACGGCTATGTTGCCGGATGCTATCATCAGATGGAGGAATACGACAAGGCCATCGAGACCTATCAAAAAATACTCACCTTGGTTGACTCAACCGATCTGGAACGGCAATCCGAGCTCATTACCGGCATGGGCGACACCTACAGCGAAATGGGCGATACGGCCAAGACCGTGGAGTGCTACGAGCGTGCGCTGGAGCTTGATCCGGTCAATTCGGGAGCGCTCAACAACTACGCCTACTATCTCGCACAGCGCGGCGAGGATTTGGACCGCGCTGAACGCATGGCTGCCATCGCTGTCAAGGACGACCCCGAGAATGCCAACTTCATCGACACTTACGCATGGGTCTATTTTGCGAAGAAGGACTATACCAAGGCCCTGCTCTATATCAAGAGTGCCGTCGAGAAGGACGAGAGCAACCACCTGCTGGAACACTACGGCGATATCCTGTGGTTCAACGACGAGAAAGATGCTGCCGTCGAGCAATGGACCAAGGCACTCGAGGAGGATCCTGACAACGAATTGTTGCAACGCAAAGTAAAAAACAAGACTTATTATGAAGAATAACATAACAAACTTTATTGTCATCGCCATGGCGATGATTTTGATGTCATGCGGCACCACCAGGAAGGCCGCCACAGTCACGCCCAACACACCATCAACAACAACTACTGCCGCTACTCCCATCGAAGCCGTTCTGGCCACCTTGGGGGACTGGCAAACCATGCAGACAGGTGGAAACATCTCGTTGAAGAGCAGCAGCAACTTCTCATCATCAGTCCAAGTGCGCATGTTGCGTGACCAGGCCATTTTCATCTCGTTGCGGCCCATGCTCGGCATCGAGGTGGGTAAACTGCTCATTACCGCCGATAGCCTCTATGCCGTGGATAAGATCCACAAGCGCTTTATTGCCGAGAAAGTCTCACTACTCACTGCTGGCATTCCCGTCACCGTGAGCGATGTGCAGGATATCTTCCTGGGCCGCCCCTTCATCATCGGCAAGGGCACACTCAACCAGTCGCTCCAGGAACAAGTCGAGGCCAGCAACGGCAGTAATGGGGTAACATTATCACCCACTGAGCATTACAAGGGCTACAGTTACACCTTCTCCTTTGACAAATCCAATCGCATTGTCACACTCAATATCGTGCCTCAGGGCAGCACTACCGCAGCCTATCAGGTCAAGTACAACGACGTGAAGGCCACCAAGGCTGGCAACATTGCCCACAGCATTAATGTGAATGCCACTGTTGAGAAGAAGAAACTCGATCTGACACTCACCTACAAGAATATTGACTGGAACGGCAATGTGAAAATAGATTATGGCATTCCCAACGGTTATTCCCGCATGAGTGCCGCCGACCTCTTCTCGCTCTTCTCCAACTGATACCCTAAGACTTGTAACTGTAATAAATCGGTTTTTTCTGCGTTATGTTATAATAGAAGAGAGACTGATTATGAATTGCCATTCCCGCATATTATCGTTATTGGTGTGCCTATTGTGCACCATTACAGTGTTTTCCCAAGTCAAGATTACGGGTAAAGTCATTGATGCAGCAGGCGAACCCATTGAATTTGCCACGGTTCGTCTGGTGGGTACTGCTGTGGGCACCAATACCGACACCAAGGGCCAGTATGAGTTAACCGTTCCCAAGGCCGACACCATCATGGTTGAATTCACCTGCCTGGGCTACTCGACCGTCACGCGCCAACTCATCAAATCCGAAGGGACTGTCACCATCAACCCCAAACTCTATGAGAAAACACTCGAGTTGGGCGAGGTGGAAATTACCGAATACAAGAAACAGACCACCACAATGCAGGGCATCGATGTGGACATGCTTCGCCGCACGCCCGACGCCTCGGGCGGCAGTGTCGAGGCTGTGCTGACGACGATAGCGGGCGTGAGTTCCAAGAACGAGATGAGTTCGCAGTACATGGTGCGCGGCGGCTCCTACGATGAGAACAGCGTCTATATCAACGGCATCGAGGTCTACCGTCCACAGCTCATCAGTTCGGGACAGCAAGAGGGTATGAGTATCATCAACCCTGACATGGTGCGCAAGGTGGATTTCTCGACGGGTGGATTCAGCGCGGCCTATGGCGACCGCATGTCGTCGGTGCTCGACATCACCTACCGCGAGCCTCAGGCCTTTGAGGGCGCCCTTGCAGCCAGCATCCAGGGCGGCAGTCTGATGCTGGGCCACAGCACCCGCCATTACTCGCAAATGCACGGCCTGCGTTACAAGCGCAACGCGTCGCTCATGGGATCACTTGAAAGCAAGGGCGAATATGACCCGCAGTATCTTGATTATCAGGCCAGTTTTGTCTTCAAACCCACCGACAAGCTTCGCATTGCCCTGCTAGGCAACGTGAGCATCAACGATTACCGCTTCACGCCCGTGAATCGCGAGACCAACTTCGGTACCAGCGACAAAGTAAAATCGTTCATGGTCTATTTTGACGGCTACGAGAAGGATAAGTTTCAGACCTACTTCGGTGCTGGTGCCGCCACATACTCCTTCAACGACAATGGCACTGACCTGACGTTGCAAGCCTCGGGCTTCCGCACCGACGAGTTAGTGGCTTATGACATCCACGGCGAGTATTGGCTGCATGAGTCAGGAGAGGAGCAGAGTGAGGATCTGAGTGTGGAAAAGGGTGTGGGCAAGTACCATGAGCACGAGCGCACACGCCTGAAAATGAATGTGCTTGACCTCACGCTCAAGGGCAACATCGGCCTGAATAACAACAGCATCTCCTATGGCATCTCGATGCGCAAAGAGAAAATCTATGACCGTTCCCGTCAGTGGCAATGGCGTGACAGTGCAGGCTATTCCTTGCCTCATATCCCTAATCAGGTCAACGTCATCTTCACCGAGACATCGAGCAACGACCTGAACACCACCCGCATCGCCGGATGGCTGATGGACACCTGGCGCTTCACTTCGGGCGCCGGATACTGGTCGCTGAACGCGGGTGTCCGCTTATCTCATTGGGATTTCAACGGCGAAACACTCATTTCGCCACGTGCCAGCATCGGTTTTGTCCCTGAGCGCAATGGCAATCTGTCACTCCGTTTGGCCGGTGGTGTGTATTATCAAGCTCCCTTCTACAAGGAATACCGGCAACAGGTCATGGACTCGCTCAACAACCGCAACATCCTGCTCAACAAGGACATCAAGTCACAGCGCAGCATCCAGGTCATCCTGGGCGGCGACTACACCTTCAGGGCCCTTGACCGTCCCTTCAAGTTCACGGCCGAGGCCTACTATAAGAATCTGTCGAACCTGATTCCCTATGAGATTGACAACCTCAAGCTCGTCTATAGCGGCGTCAATGCCAGCAAGGGCTACATTGCCGGTGTGGACATGAAGCTGTTCGGACAGTTTGTCGAGGGCACCGACTCGTGGCTCAGTTTCTCGTTGATGAAGACCCAAGAAGACCTCAACGGTGTCAAGGTTCCGCGTCCCACCGACCAACGCTACAGCATCGCGTTATTTTTCACCGACTACTTCCCCAACATTCCGCGCTTGAAGTTCAGCCTCAAGGGCGTTGTCAGCGATGGTCTGCCCACCACGGCCCCTCACCTGACGCGTGCCGACTCCTACGTTCGCCAGCCCGCCTACAAGCGCGTTGACGTCGGATTGAGCTACGAGCTTGTCGGCAAGGACAACCGCCCGCTGAGCGGATTCTTCAGCCACTTCAAGGAAATCTGGCTCGGTTTGGATTGCTTCAACTTGATGGACATTTCCAACGTGAGCAGCTACTATTGGGTCACCCACATCAGCGGCATCCAGTACGCCGTCCCCAACTACCTTACCCGCCGCCAGCTCAACGTGCGCCTTTCGGCCTCCTTCTGATTTCGGCAGCATCTTTAATTCCTCTCCATCAGGGCGATTCCATTTTCCATTGATGGATTTGGAAATATGAAAGATTTGAGCTACATTTGCAACGGAAACAGTATTTGTTTCCCCTTATGAAATACAGAAAAGCGGTTTCGGCTTTCACTCGGTGACTATTTCAATGAAATCCGCTGGAAGATAGACCGGACAAGTCCTACGCTTTTCTTGACAAATGACCGAAATACGCCAGATTCGAGGACTATAGAGGCAATACCAATAGTTGCGCCCGACACAAACACAGGGATTGAAAGAATGAAGGACAAATTACTTTATTTAGCATTAATTATTTCGTTGATGGCGATGCCGTTAGTGCTGACATCTTGTGGCGACGACCTCGACGAGCCTTCGGGTGATGGTGATGTCTCATTGCTCATGGGTGACACATGGCAATTTGAAAAGGCCACTATCAATGTGTTGGGACAAAAAATCGAGATGTCTTACGATGACGTCCTCAAATACATGAAAGAGCAGGCTGGAACCGATAAGGTGGTCATTCTTGATGAGAAAATCAGGTTTACCGAGAATGAAATGTTTTTCGTAAACACTGGTGACCGAGTTGCCTATCATTATTACTCCAATGGCAAGTTCTGGTGTGAGGGAATGGACGACATTGTCGGCATGGTTATTAGCATGAGTATTCCCAGATTGACCAATAACGAACTGGTGTTCAGATATAAATTGAGTTTTTCGGGATTATCGATCTCTTCAGATTTCTATTATAAGAGATAACATCCCGACTTCTAAACAGTGGACTGCTCCCCCGATAAACATTGTATGGTTTATCGGGGGAGCAGTCGCTATAATTAGCCCAGGCTTGAAAACTTAAATGGTGAAAGAGAATGCCTTGACCTGTTTTCAACAAGAATCGCAGACGGCGGCCCTCCCTTTTTTATGAACCATCGTCATGTTGAACACATAGGATAATTAAAAACTGATACCAATTGACCGAAACTTAAGAAAAAATGATTACCTTTGTGAGTTCAGAAAAGTACATTTATTATCAACCAATAAAAAACAAAACCAAAAATCATGGCAAAACCTTATGTTATCGGTATCGACATGGGCGGCACAAACACCGTCTTTGGTATCGTGGATGCTCGCGGCACTGTAATCGCCAGCGACTCCATCAAGACTGCTAAACACAGCGACTTCAATGACTACATCGACGAGCTGCACACCGAGCTTACCCGCATCATCAAAGCAAATGACGCCGAGGGTAAGATCCAGGGCATTGGCATCGGCGCACCCAACGGCAACTACTACACGGGCTTGATCGACCAGGCTCCCAACCTGCCCTGGCCCACTCCCATCCCCCTGGCCGACATGGTGACCAAGAAATTCGGCATCCCCTGCCTGATCACCAACGACGCTAACGCTGCCGCCATCGGCGAGATGACCTACGGCGTGGCACGCGGCATGAAGGATTTCATCATGATCACGCTGGGCACTGGTGTGGGCAGCGGTATCGTGGTGAACGGCCAGATGGTTTATGGCCACGACGGCTTTGCCGGTGAGCTGGGCCACGTGATCATGAAGCGCACCAATGGCCGCGTTTGCGGCTGTGGACGCACGGGCTGCCTGGAGGCTTACTGCTCGGCAACCGGCGTTGCCCGCACGGCACGTGAGTTCTTGGAATTGCGCAGTGACAAGTCAAAGCTGCGTGAATATGACATCGAGAAGATCACGAGCAAGGACGTGTATGACTGCGCCATCGCTGGTGACAAGCTGGCTAAGGAGATTTTTGAGTACACGGGCAACATCCTGGGCGAGGCTCTGGCCGACTTTGCCGCATTCTCGAGCCCTGAGGCATTTGTGCTGTTTGGCGGTCTGACCAAGAGCGGTGACCTGATCATGAATCCTGTGAAAGAGGCCTTTGAACGCAACGTGCTAGGCATCTACAAGGGTAAGATTAAAATCCTCATCAGCGAACTCAAGGAGAGCGACGCAGCCGTGCTGGGTGCCAGCGCACTTGGCTGGGAGGTGAAGGATAATGATTAAAGAAAGGCTATCATGAAGAAGCTTTTATTTATCGCCATCACGGCACTCGTGTGCGGCGGGTGTCTGATATCTTGTAACGAGAAGCCCAAGAGTTACAAATTTGTGAAGATGCTCAAGGGCGGCAACCAAGACGTGGAGGAATTCACGGCAAAGAATGACACCGACGCGCTGAACCTCTATTTTGACCGCATGGAAAAGATCATCGTGGCCAACCTTGAGAAACCCGAGGAGGCAATTGAGGCGATGTACGTTATCTCGCCCGATGGAGACACGCTCAACACCAACGAGGAGCTGTTGAAGGTGGTCGTGAAGTCAATACCGACACAGCAGACACCCACACAGCAGATGCCGATGAAACCGTTGAAGCAGATGCCGATGAAGCCAATACCCAACAAGTGACAAGCGTCTCAAAGGCTTCATCAAAACACAACAAGAAACCCCGAGCCACTCAAGGCATCGGGGTTTCCTGTATTTATTAACAATTGTGTTATTACACTTGTTATTCTTCGGTCTTGGGAGCCTCCTCGGCTGCGGGAGCAGCAGTTTTCTTGCGGCTGCGGCGGGTCGTCTTCTTGACGGCGGCCTTCTCCTGGCCCTTGGCCTCGAGCATAGCCTCGTTAAAGTCAACGAGCTCGATGAAGCAAGTCTTGGCGTTGTCACCCAGACGGTTACCCAGCTTGAGAATGCGGGTGTATCCACCGGGACGGTCAGCGATCTTAGCTGCAACGGTCGAGTAGAGTTCCTTAACGGCCTCCTTGTTCTGGAGGTGCTTGAAGACGAGGCGACGCGATGCGGTGGTGTCATCCTTAGCCCTGTTGATCAGGGGTTCGGCATACACGCGCAGGGCCTTAGCCTTTGCGAGGGTCGTGATGATGCGCTTGTGCATGATGAGCGAGATGGTCATGTTGGCCAACATGGCATCACGATGGGCGCTCTTACGGCTCAAATGGTTGAATTTCTTATTATGTCTCATCGTTTTTACTCTTTTTCTAATTTGTATTTAGTGATATCCATGCCAAAGTGCAGATTGAGGGTGGCCAACAACTCCTCAAGCTCGCTGAGCGACTTCTTACCGAAGTTGCGGAACTTGAGCAGGTCGGTCTTGTTGAAGACCACAAGTTCTCCAAGCGTTTCCACCTCTGCCGACTTGAGGCAGTTGAGGGCACGAACTGAGAGGTCCATGTCAACAAGTTTGGTCTTGAGCAGCTGACGCATCTTGAGTACTTCCTCATCAAACTCCTCATTGCCGTTAACCTCGGTGTTATCGAGGACGATTTCACGGTCGGTGAAGAGCTGGAAGTGCTGGATCAGAATCTCGGCAGCGCCCTTGAGAGCGTCCTTAGGATGAATGGATCCATCGGTGGTGATCTCGATGACGAGCTTCTCGTAGTCGGTCTTCTGCTCGACACGGAAGTTCTCGACTGCCGTCTTCACGTTCAAGATGGGCGTGTAGATCGAGTCGATAGCGATCACGTCGATGGGGTCATTGGCGTTCTTATTCTCCTCGGCGGGCAAGTAACCCCTACCCTTGTTGATTGAGAGTTCAATCTGGAAACTGCAGGTGGGATCGATGTGGCAAATCTCGAGCTCGGGGTTGAGCACCTCGAATGCGCTGAGCACCTTGCCAATATCGCCGGCCTTGAAGACGCTCTGACCTGAAACCTTGACAACGGCCTTCTCGGTGTCGGTCTCGTCGACGATGCGTTTGAGGCGCACCTTCTTGAGGTTCAAGATGATGTTGGTGACATCTTCCTTGACCCCAGGAATGGTAGCGAACTCGTGCTGCACGCCGTCGATGCGGATGCTGCAAATCGCATAGCCTTCAAGTCCCGAGAGCAGGATGCGGCGCAGGGCGTTACCGATGGTCACACCGTAGCCGGGCTCCAGAGGTCGGAACTCAAACTTGCCGAACGAATTGTCGGCTTCCAACATTAAGACTTTGTCGGGTTTCTGAAATGCTAAAATAGCCATGGATAAAAATTTTACTGTTTAGAATACAACTCGACGATCAACTGTTCCTTGATGTTCTCAGGGATGTCCTCACGAACGGGCATGTGCAGGAGCTTGCCGCCCTTCACACTGTCGTCCCATTCAATCCAGGGATACTTGCTGTGGTTGAAGCCAGCGAGAGCGTCCTGAATCACCTCGAGTGACTTGGACTTCTCACGAACTGCAACGACCTGTCCCTCGCTCACCGAGTAAGAAGGAATGTTAACCACCTTGCCGTCAACGGTGATGTGACGGTGCAACACGAGCTGACGGGCTGCTGCGCGCGTGGGAGCGATACCCAAGCGGTAAACAACGTTGTCGAGCCTAGCCTCGAGCAGTTGCAGGAGCACCTCACCCGTGACACCCTTCATGCGGGAAGCCTTGTTGAAGAGGTTGCGGAACTGACGTTCAAGCACGCCGTAGGTGTACTTAGCTTTTTGTTTTTCGCGAAGCTGCGTGCCATACTCCGACATTTTCCTGCGACGGTTGGCACCATGCTGGCCCGGGGGATAGTTCTTCTTGGCAAAGTACTTGTCTTCACCGAAGATGGGTTCACCCAGTTTGCGGGCAATTTTAGTTTTTGGACCGGTGTATCTAGCCATAGTCTTTTTAAAAAATAATTAACATTGTGAATTGGAATCGCTTCAGTGCAGCCGCGATTGCAGAGAGGTCGTGTTAAAAATGCAATCCATTCACTGATAGAGATTCGCGAAAAATTGTAGTTAATAAAACCTGTTAATACAGTGTTCTTGACGAGGGAAGCGCCTAACTCTCTTAGACCCTTCTTCTCTTGGGAGGACGGCAGCCGTTGTGGGGCAGCGGCGTGACGTCGATGATCTCGGTAACAGCGATACCAGCGCCATGGATGGTGCGGATAGCCGATTCGCGGCCATTACCCGGACCCTTCACATAGGCTTTCACCTTGCGCAAACCCAGGTCGTAAGCGACCTTGGCGCAATCTTCGGCAGCCATTTGAGCGGCATAGGGAGTGTTCTTCTTAGAACCACGGAAACCCATCTTGCCAGCCGAGGACCATGAAATGACCTGTCCCTCACCGTTGGCGAGGCACACAATGATGTTGTTGAACGAAGAATGCACGTGCAGTTGGCCGATACCATCAACACGAACGACTCTCTTCTTAGCTGCGACTGTCTTTTTAGCCATAATTCAATAATGTTATTTAGTAGCTTTCTTCTTGTTAGCAACAGTTTTCTTGCGGCCCTTGCGGGTACGGGCATTGTTCTTGGTGCTCTGACCACGCACGGGGAGACCATTGCGGTGACGGATGCCACGATAGCAACCGATGTCCATCAATCGCTTGATGTTCATCTGCACCTCGCTGCGCAGGTCACCTTCTACCTTATATTCGTTACCGATTACCTCACGCACTGCGGCTGCCTCGGCATCGGTCCAATCCTTCACGCGGGTGTTCTCGTCCACACCTGCCTTCTTGAGGATCGTAGCGGCTGAGCTGCGCCCGATACCAAAGATGTAGGTCAAGGCGATGACGCCGCGCTTGTTCTGGGGGATATCAACCCCGACAATTCTTACTGCCATATATTAAATCGAAATTTTTTGCAAAGTTAATACTTTTTTTATCCCTGACGCTGTTTGAACTTGGGATTTTTTTTGTTAATCACATAAAGACGCCCTTTGCGACGTACAATCTTGCAGTCCTCGTTGCGCTTCTTGATAGATGCTCTAGTTTTCATAATGATATCGTGATTTTGTTATTTATATCTGAATGAGATTCTTCCTTTGGACAAATCATAGGGGGACATCTCCACTCTCACCTTGTCACCAGGCAGGATTTTGATGTAATGCATACGCATCTTGCCGCTGATGTGAGCGGTGATCTGGTGTCCGTTCTCCAGTTCCACGCGGAACATGGCGTTGGACAAAGCCTCGACGATAGTACCGTCTAATTCTATTGCTGTCTGTTTTGCCATATAAAATCTCTTGTTTAACGTCTTGAAGTCATTCAGTAATTATTTTCAATCAGATGAACCGTTCTCCCAGCACTTCCTTGATGGGCTCGAAAGAGGAGAGGATGTCGGCCTTGCCATGATGGATGGCAATCGAGTGCTCAAAGTGTGCACTGGGCTTGCGGTCGCGGGTTCGGGTCGTCCATCCGTCGCGCTCGGTGATGATATTCTTGCTGCCCATGTTGATCATGGGTTCAATAGCGATGGTCATGCCGTTACGCAACAGGGGACCCGTGCCCCGACGCCCGAAGTTGGGCACCTCAGGATCCTCGTGGAGCTTGCGGCCCACCCCATGTCCACACATCTCACGCACGACGCCGTAGTTGCGGCGCTCGCAGTATTGCTGGATGGCATTGGAGATGTCGCCGATGCGGTTGCCGGGCACAGCGTGCTCGATGCCGACATAGAGCGACTCCTTGGTGGTTCGCAACAGCTGGAGGACTTCCTCGGCGACGTTACCGACACAGAAGGTGTAGGTGCTGTCGCCGTTGAACCCCTCGGGGGTGACGGCACCGCAGTCACACGACACGATGTCGCCATCCTCGAGAACGTAGTTCGACGGGATGCCGTGCACGCAGAGCGTGGCGGGAAAGCCATACAGCCCCTTGAAACCGGGCACGCATCCTTGGGAATGTATATACTCTTCAGCGACTTGGTCAAGCTTGCGCGTGGTGACACCGGGGGCGACAATCTTAGCCACCTCGGCCAGTGCACCGGCAACCACCAGGTTAGCCTTGCGCAGCAATTCGATTTCCTCGTCGGTCTTGAGATATATCATAATGCGACTGAAAAACTTTTCAAAGACCTCTTAACGTCCTTTTCCATTAACGGGAACGACCCTTGATTTTACCGGACTTCATCAGACCATCATAGTGGTGCATCATCAAGTGGGTCTCGATCTGCTGCAGGGTGTCAAGAACGACACCGACAGTGATGAGCAGCGAGGTGCCACCGAAGAACTGCGCGAACTGCTGGTTGATGCCAAAGTAGCGGGCAAATGCCGGCAGGATGGCAACAACACCCAGGAAGAGTGAACCCGGCAGGGTGATACGCGACATGATGGAGTCAAGATACTCGGCGGTCTTCTTGCCAGGCTTGATGCCCGGGATGAAACCGCTGTTCTTCTTCATCTCTTCGGCCATCTGGGTGGGACGCACCGTGATGGCGGTGTAGAAGTAGGTGAAGGCAACAATCAGGATGAAGTAAACCACATTGTACCAGAAGCCGTTCATGTCACCGAAGGTGCGTGACAGCCATCCGCCAAAGCCCGAACCATCCTGGCTACCGAAGCCAGCGAGGGTGATGGGGATGAACATCAAGGCCTGAGCGAAGATGATAGGCATCACGTTAGCAGCATTCACCTTCAGGGGGATGTACTGGCGGGCGCCACCATACTGCTTGTTACCGACGATGCGCTTGGCATACTGCACGGGCACCTTGCGGGTTCCCTGGGTGAGCATGACAGCACCAGCGGTCACTGCAAACAGGATGACGATTTCAACCAGGAACATCACCAGACCACCTTGAGCGGTGTTCAAGCGGCTGGTAAACTCTTGAACGATGGCACCAGGGAAGCGGGCAAGGATACCCACCAAGATGATGAGCGAAATACCATTACCGATACCCTTATCGGTGATCTTCTCACCGAGCCACATAATCAACATCGCACCCGCGGTAAGCACTATTGACAGATAGATCATCATCGGAGTGCTCATCTGAGCATGACCACCTGCAGCTCGCACTTGATACTGGAGGTTCAGCAGATAGGCGGGAGCCTGCACCAGGAGGATAGCTACCGTGAGGTAACGGGTGTACTGATTGAGCTTCATGCGGCCGCTCTCACCCTCGCGCTGCATCTTCTGGAAGCTGGGTACTACCATACCCATCAACTGGATAACGATCGAGGCGGTGATATAGGGCATGATACCCAATGCGAAGATCGAGGCCTGGCCGAATGCACCACCCGAGAACATGTCGAGCAGCTGCATCAGACCACCACTAGTGAAGTTGCGCATGGCTTCGAGGTCGGCGGGGTTGATTCCCGGCAGCACCACATGGCATCCAAAGCGATAAATCACGATGAACAGGAATGTGGTGACGAGGCGCTGACGCAAGTCCTCAATCTTCCAGATGTTCTTTAATGTTTCAATAAGTTTCATCGTCGGGTTAGAGTTTTACGATTGAGCCACCGGCAGCGGTGATAATCTCCTCGGCCTTCTTGGAGAAGGCATGGGCTTCAACCTCAAGCTTGTGGCTGAGCTGACCCTGGCCCAAAATTTTAACAAGTTGGTTCTTACGTACCATACCAGCCTGCATGAGGTCGGCAACGGTAATTTTCTCGAGACTATTCTTCTCGGCAAGTGCATCAAGCACAGCAACGTTGATGGCCTTGTACTCCACGCGGTTGATGTTCTTGAAACCACCCTTGGGGACACGGCGCTGGAGAGGCATCTGGCCGCCTTCAAAGCCGACCTTCTGCTTGTAACCCGAGCGTGACTTTGCACCCTTGTGGCCACGGGTTGACGTACCGCCCTTACCAGAGCCGGGACCGCGACCGATGCGAGTTTTCTTCTTATTTGAACCTACAGCAGGTTTTAAATCATGTAATTCCATAATGTTGTTTCTTTTTTAGTGTTAAGAATTAATCAACATTGGTGACTTCCACCAGATGACGAACAGCGTTGACCATACCCAGTACCTGAGGAGTAGCCTCGAGGGTGACGGTGTGGTTCAGTTTCTTGAGACCCAGTGCGTCGAGGGTTCTCTTTTGACGAGCCGGACGATTGATGCGGCTTTTCACTTGTTTAATCTGTATCTTAGCCATAACTAGTAAACAAATTTTAACCGTTAAACACCTTGTCCACAGTGATGCCACGATAGTGGGCCACAATAGCCGGACTGCGCATCTCGTCGAGAGCCTTGAGCGTGGCCTTCACCAGGTTGTGGGGGTTGCTCGAGCCCTTGGACTTACAAATAACATCGGTCACGCCGACGGTCTCAAAGACGGCACGCATTGCACCACCAGCCTTCACACCGGTACCGGCGCTAGCGGGCTTCATGATGATGCGGGAGCCACCGTACTTGGCAACCACCTCGTGGGGAATGGTACCCTTGTGGATGGGGACCTTGATCAGGTTCTTCTTTGCCACCTCGGTACCCTTGGAAATGGCCGTGGTAACCTCATTGGCCTTACCCAAGCCATAACCGATAACGCCATTGCCGTCGCCAACAACGACGATAGCAGCGAAGGTGAATGTGCGACCACCCTTGGTAACCTTGGTGGTGCGGTTGATAGCCACGAGACGCTCCTTGAGCTCGGCGTCGGCAGCGATCTTTACTCGATTATTCTTATTCAACATAATGATTCTTAAAATTTAAGTCCGCCTTTGCGTGCGCCGTCGGCCAACGATTTAACTCTACCATGGAACAGGAAGCCATTGCGGTCAAACACAACGGTGTTGATGCCAGCCTCGAGGGCCGGCGATTTCGCTCTTGTTACCCTCGGTGATTCCCTTAGAGGAAGCTGAGCAAAGGGTATTACCAGCAACGTCGTCGATGACTTGTGCATAGATCTGCTTGTTGCTGCGGAAGACACACAACCTGGGGCGCTCGGGAGTGCCACTGATGCGACCACGGATGCGGGCCTTGATCTTGTTTCTTCTATCTGATTTGGATATCATATCGTTTCCTTTCTACTTAATTACTTGGCAGCTGCCGTTTTACCAGACTTACGACGAATAACTTCGCCAACAAACTTAACACCTTTACCCTTGTAAGGCTCGGGCTTGCGGAAGGAGCGGATCTTGGCACAGATTTGTCCCAGGAGCTGCTTGTCGCACGATTCGAGGGTGATGAGCGGGTTCTTGTTGCGCTCGGTCTTTGCATCGACTGTCACCTCGGGCGGCATCTTCAAGTAGATGGCGTGTGAGTAACCGAGGGCCAGCTCCAGAACTTGACCGTTGCTGGTAGCGCGGTAACCGACGCCGACAATTTCCAATTCTTTCTTGAAACCCTGGCTAACGCCGACCACCATGTTGTTGATCAGGGCGCGGTACAGGCCGTGCTGTGCACGTGACTCACGCTCGTCGTTGGGGCGGGTGACCATGATCTCATTGTTCTCGACCTCCACCTTGATGTTGGGGTTCAGGGTCTGCTTGAGCTCGCCCTTGGGGCCCTTGACGGTGAGGATGTTGTCCTTTTGTTCAACAGTTACGCCAGCGGGGATGGCGATGTGCAATTTACCAATTCTTGACATAGCTTATCTCCTCCATTAATAAACGTAACACAAAACTTCGCCACCGATCTTCTGGTTCTTGGCTTCCTTGTTGGTCATGACACCCTTGGAAGTCGAGATGATGGCAATACCTAAACCATTGAGCACGCGGGGCATGTCCTTGTAGCCAGTGTACTGGCGCAGGCCGGGCCTTGACACGCGGGTGAGGCACTTGATGGCGCTAACGTGGTCCACGTTGTCATACTTGAGCGCGATCTTGATGGTGCCACGGGGAGAGTTCTCCTCCTCAATGAACTTGTAGTTCAGGATGTAACCCTGATCAAAGAGGATCTTGGTGATCTCCTTTTTGAGCTTGGAAGAAGGGATTTCAACGACACGGTGCTGTGCCTTGATCGCATTCCTCAATCTAGTCAGATAATCTGCAATAGGATCTGTCATTATTGTAACTTGTTTTAAATTGATTCGACCTTGTCGAACAATATTTAATACTTAATGTTATTTAATTGAAATAGTGGTTGAAATCACCAGCTGGCCTTGCGCACGCCGGGGATGAGACCGTTAGAGGCCATCTCGCGGAAGTTGATGCGGGAGATGCCGAACTGGCGCATGTAGCCCTTGGGACGGCCTGACATCTTGCAGATGTTGTGCAGGCGAACGGGAGAAGCGTTGCGGGGCAGCTTCTGCAGTGCCTCATAGTCACCGTCCTTCTTGAGCTGGGCGCGCTTGGCTGCATACTTGGCGACGAGGCGCTCACGCTTTGCCTGGCGGGCTTTCATTGATTCTTTTGCCATAATTTAACTCTCAATTATTTGTTGTTAAACGGGATTCCAAACTCCTTGAGCAGTGCGTAGCCTTCCTCATCGGTCTTGGCAGTGGTGACGAAGGTGATGTTCATACCGGTCATCTTGGTCACGTTGTCGATGTTGATCTCGGGGAAGATGATCTGCTCAGTGACGCCGACGGTGTAGTTGCCGCGGCCATCGAGCTTACCATTGACACCCTTGAAGTCGCGGATGCGCGGCAGGGCGATGCGGATGAAACGCTCCATGAACTCATACATGCGGTCACGACGCAGGGTAACGCGGACGCCGATGGGCATCTTCTTGCGCACCTTGAAGTTGGAGATATCCTTCTTCGAGAGCGTCTGCACAGCCTTCTGGCCAGTGATTGCGGTGAGCTCGTTGATTGCGGTCTCAATGATCTTCTTGTCCTGGGTAGCATCGCCCAGACCCTCGTTGAGGACGATCTTGACCAGACGCGGAATCTGCATGGGCGTGCTGTAATTGAATTGCTTCATCAAAGCGGGAGCAATCTTCTCCTCATATTGTTTCTTCAGCGTGGTACTCATTACTTGATCTCCTCTCCAGATTTTTTAGAATAACGAACTTTCTTGCCGTTCTCGTCCATCCTGAATCCCACGCGGGTGGGCTTGGGGTCGCGGCCGCTCTTGGGGTCAACGACTGCCAGGTTGCTCAGGTGGATGGGGGCTTCCTTCTTGATGATGCCGCCCTGGGGGGCATTGGCATTGGGCTTCGTGCTCTTGGACACGATGTTGACACCCTCGACGATGGCCTTGCCCTGCTCGGGCAGTACGTTCAGCACGCGACCGGTCTTACCCTTGTCGTCACCTGCCAGAACATAGACGGTGTCACCCTTCTTGATTTTTAACGTAGCCATATATAGTTTATTGCTATTTTAAAGATTGATTAAAGAACCTCGGGAGCGAGCGAAACGATCTTCATGTTGGTGGCGCGCAGCTCGCGGGCTACGGGGCCGAAGATGCGCGTTCCGCGCAACTCACCGGTATTAGTGAGCAATACACAGGCATTGTCGTCGAAGCGGATGTAGGAACCGTCCTGGCGACGGATTTCCTTGCTGGTGCGGACAACGACAGCCTTGGAAACGGTACCCTTCTTCACCTCTGAAGCGGGGATAGCCTTCTTGACGGTGACCACGATGATGTCACCCACCGAAGCGTAGCGACGGCCTGAACCTCCAAGCACCTTAATGCAGAGGACTTCCTTGGCACCGCTATTGTCGGCAACTGTCAATCTACTTTCAGTCTGTATCATAATAAATAATTACTTCGCTTTTTCGATGATTTCAACTAATCTCCACCTCTTGGTCTTGCTCAACGGGCGGGTCTCCATCAGGCGAACGGTGTCGCCGACGTTGCACTCGTTGTTCACAACCCCAATTCTTTCTTTTCTTAAATTACGTTTTTCTTCCATTGTCGTGATGATTGTTGGGATTATTTGTTCTTGAGTTCACGAGCGCGGATTTCAGTCTTGATGCGCGCGATCAACTTCCTGTCAAGCGTGATCTTGGCCGGATTATCGAGCGGGGAAATCGTGTGCTGGATCTTCTCCTGAACATACTCCTTCTGGACCTGGTCGAGGCGATCCTGCAATTCCTTATCGGTTAATTCCTTGATATTTTCCTTTTTCATAATCTGGTCAAATATTAAACGAGTTGAGTGGGATCATAGTCGCGACGAACGACAAACTTAGTGGCCACGGGGAGCTTCTGGGCGGCGAGGCGCAGGGCTTCCTTGGCGATATCATAGCTCACACCGTCAACCTCGATGAGGATGCGACCGGGATGAACAGGAGCGACATAACCGGCAACATCACCTTTACCTTTACCCATGCGGACATCGGCAGGCTTGCGGGTGTAGGGCTTGTCGGGGAAAATGCGCAGCCAGATCTGACCCTGGCGCTGCATGTAACGGGTCACAGCGACACGAGCAGCCTCGATTTGGCGAGCGGTGATCCACTTGCTCTCCAGAGTCTTGATTCCGAAGGAACCAAAGGCGAGCTGGTTACCACGCTTGCTGTACTGGCGAGGATGCCCATCACTGGGACGGCGGTATCTTAATCTCTTAGGTTGTAACATTTTTAAATTCGTTTTTTATAGTCACACTTCAGCTTACTGGTTGTGACTGGGTTTAACGATTGTTGTTTCTCTTGCCACCGCGGAAACCACGACGCTCGCCGCGCTCTCCACCACGACCACCGCCACCGCGGCGCTCGCCAGCATTGTTGGCAAAGTTAGGAGCAAGGTCGCGCTTGCCGTAAACCTCACCGCGGCAGATCCAAACCTTGACACCGATGACACCGACCTTGGTGTGGGCGGGCACGAGTGCATAGTCGATATCGGCGCGCAGGGTGTGCAGCGGCGTGCGGCCTTCCTTGAACATCTCGCTGCGGCGCATCTCGGCACCGTTCAAGCGACCCTTGACCTGGATCTTGATGCCCTCGGCACCCATGCGCATGGTGCTGGCGATAGCCATCTTCACGGCACGGCGATAGGCAATCTTACCCTCGATCTGGTGAGCCACGTTGGCAGCGACGAGCTGTGCATCGAGCTCGGGGCGCTTAACCTCGTGGATGTTGATCTGAACGTCCTTGTTGGTGAGCTTGATGAGCTCCTGCTTGAGGGCCTCAACGTCGGCACCCTGCTTGCCGATAATGATACCGGGGCGGGCGGTGCAGATGGTGATGGTGACAAGCTTGAGCGTGCGCTCGATGACGATGCGTGCTACACTAGCCTTGGCAAGACGCTCGTTGAGATACTTGCGGATCTTGTCATCCTCTACCAGGGTATCTCCATATTTGCGGCCACCGTACCAGTTGGAATCCCAACCGCGGATGATGCCCAAACGATTACTGATTGGATTAACTTTCTGTCCCATTTTCGTTATGCGTCTTTTTCTTTGTTAATAGTGTCCACGTAGATGGTCACGTGGTTAGAACGTTTGCGGATGCGATAGCCGCGACCCTGGGGGGCCGGACGAAGGCGCTTGAGCATCGGGGCTGCATCGACCATGATGGTCTTGACATAGAGCTCACCGCTCTCGGCCTTCTTGCCATTCTTCTGTTCCCAGTTGCTGATGGCTGACTTGAGGAGCTTCTCAACGTCGCTGGCAGCCTGCTTGTTGGAGAAGTGCAGGAGACCAAGTGCCTTGAAGACTTCCACGCCGCGAACCATGTCGGCGACGAGGCGCATCTTGCGAGGCGAGCTGGGAATGTTGCGCAACTTTGCGAAGGACTCGCTGCGGCGGGCTTCCTTCTTCAAGTTAGCTGATTCTCTTTTTCTTTTACCCATTGTATTTAATTCTTTTTTGTTCTAGAAAACGTTAAATAATCCCGGGCCCATTATTTCTTGTTGTTGCCGCTGTGACCACGGAAGGTGCGCGTCGGGGCGAACTCGCCCAGCTTGTGACCGACCATGTTCTCGGTAACATACACGGGAATAAACTTGTTGCCATTGTGAACGGCGAAAGTGTGTCCCACGAACTCGGGAGCGATCATCGATGCGCGCGACCAGGTCTTGATCACACTCTTCTTGCCACTCTCATTCATGGCGTCAACCTTCTTCTCCAGCTTCACACTGATGTAAGGGCCTTTTTTAAGTGAACGACTCATAATTAATCGAATTTAATCAAATTACTTCTTTCTTCTTTCAATGATGTACTTCGAAGACTGCTTCTTCGGCGCACGGGTCTTCAAGCCCACCACCCATGGGGTGATCAACGGGGTTCATCACGACACCACGGTTGTGGGGGCGGCGACCCAGCCAGCGTGAGCGGCCGGCCTTACCGGACTGCTCCAGAGCGTGGTCACTGTTACCAACCACACCTACGGTAGCCTTGCAGGCTGCAAGGACCTTGCGTGTCTCACCCGAAGGTAATTTGATGATTGCGTAGCTGCCCTCGCGGCTGGTGAGCTGGGCGAAGGTGCCGGCTGCGCGTGCCATAGCGGCACCCTGGCCGGGACGCAACTCGATGTTGTGAATTAAAGTACCAACAGGAATCTTGCTCAGTGGAAGCGCGTTTCCCACTTCGGGGGCCACGTTCTCACCGCTCTCG
>ONIL01000021.1 GCA_900317835.1 uncultured Prevotellaceae bacterium
TATGCTCGTCAAGAAGTATGGTATCGCTGCCAACCGCATCAACGCTGCTGGCCAGGGTATCAGCAACATGTTTGACGAATTGAGCTGGAACCGTGTTTCGATTTGCGAAATCATCGTGAAGTAATCCCGAGACAATGTGTTAAGAATTATATTCATCATTATTTAAAAAGGATATAAAATGAAAAAGATATTTAAATATTTGTTCATTGGTATGTTTGGTGTGGCTTGCCTGTCTTCTTGCTCCAACGACCTGCTGGAGACTGAGCCCACCGACTCCATGTCGGGTTCGACCTTCATGAGCGATGCTACTAAGGCCCTCGTGCCCCTGAACGGTATCTACCGCTCTATGTATGATTTTGGTTGGTCGGTAACCGGCAACTATCACCAAGTGTTCGGTATCAGCTCCTATAACCTGATGTCCGAGGTCATGGGTGATGACTTCATCATGGGTAAGGCAGGTAGTGGCTGGTTCTGGTATGATGCCGCCTATGATGTAAAGGATATGTACGATCGCAGCACTTGGCGTCCTTATGACTTGTGGATGGCTTACTACACTTGGGTAGCTAACGCCAACTACATCATCGCTGGTGAGGAGACCATGGGCGGTCTGCAGGAAGATGTGGACTATGTTATCGGTCAGGCTTATGCCATCCGTGCTTATGCTTACTTCATGCTGGCTCAGACCTATGCCCGCAACTACAACTTCCAGAGCGATCCTTGTGTGCCTCTGTATACCGAGCCCACAATGACCACCACAACCGGTCAGCCCCGTGCTAGCGTTAAGGAAGTGTATGATCAGATTGACAATGACATCAACCATGCACTTGATTTGCTGGCCAATTCGCCCGCTCAGCGTCATCCCAGCCATATCAGCTATGCTGTGGCTCTGGGTCTGAAGGCACGCATCAGCCTTGTTGAGGAGAAGTGGGACGATGCCTTTAACGCTGCCCAGAAGGCTATCTCAGTCAGTGGCAAGCGCATCTTGCCCGTTTCGCAATTCATTGGTTTGAATAGCGTTGACCAGGCTAATGTGATGTGGGGTGCTCAGATCGTTGCTGATCAGTCCACCAAGTACGCATCGTTCTTCTCTCACATGAGTACTGACATTTCTTATGGTAAGAATGCTCCCAAGCAGATTTCTACCTGGCTGTACAGCAAGATGAGTCCTACCGACACCCGTCTTGTATGGTGGGATCCCAATGATGCTACCTACAGCACTGGTGGCTATATTCAGAGGAAGTTTGACTTCTCGGATCTCCAGACTTGGGCAGGCGACTATGTTTGGATGCGTGTTGAGGAGATGTACCTCACCGCTGCCGAGGCAGCTTGTATGAAGGGCGACGAGGCTACTGCCAAGCAGTATCTGATGGCCCTGATGAGCGTGCGTGATCCTAACTATGATACCGCTAAGACTGGTACCGCCCTGGGTGCTCTCACTACCGACATCACCAATTCGCTGCGTGAGGAGATTCTGATCCAGCGCCGCATCGAGTTGTGGGGCGAGGATGGCCGCTTCTACACCGTCCGTCGTCTGAAACAGGGCTTTGTACGCCCCGAAGAGTATGGTTGGCCCGCAGGCCTGCGTTCAACCTTGCACACTGCTGCTTGGAAGGATCCCGCCAGCTACGTATGGGTAATGACTATTCCTCAGGCCGAGTTTGACGGCAACGTCAACATGGATCCCAATCCTATCCCCGTAGGAGATCAGAACCCCATTGGTGATTATCCCGAGTAAAGAATGTTTCATCTCATTAAACTAATTGAATATTATGAAATTAGGTAAATATATTTTAGGGTTGGCAGTTGTTCTGTCCGCTGGTTTGACCAGTTGTGACACTGACAATATTGGTGCCATCTATGAACCTGAGGCAAAGAATATAACGTTCATGCTGCCCGAGACGAACAATTTGACCAAGTCGAACAACTATACTGTTCCTGTGACTCTTTCACGTTCGATCATTGGAGATGCCTACACTGCTAATGTGGTTATCAAGGATGCTTATTGCATTACGGCAAGCGGTGAGAAATTAGATGCTAAAGATAATGTGAAGCTTCAGAACCCGCAGGCAACTTTTGCTGCTGGCGAGAGCTTTGCCACCGTCAATGTTGAATTTAGCAACATGGGACCGGGTACATCCTATTACTGCACCCTGTCTCTCTCGGATGCCGACTTGCAGACAGCAAGTGAACTTGGCAGCCAGATTGGTACTACCAATGTGAGCGTAACGTGTGACTTTGACTGGGAGAACATCGGTAACGGCCACTACATCTCGCCTGAATGGTGGGAAGAAGAGTTTGACGTGCCCATCGAGCATGCCAAGGGCTCTAACATCTACCGCATGATTGGTCTTTTCCAGGAAGGTTATGACATCGAGTTCACCATCGAAGGTGACAAGGTTTATGTTCCCTTGCAGGGTTCATGGGTACACAGCAGCTACGGCGTTGTATCGCTGCAAGGCTGGGCTGGCGAGAATGACTATGCCGGTCCCTATGATGCTGCTACCAAGACTTGTACGCTTGCCTTGAGGCACACGGTAAGCGCTGGCTCGTTCGGTACCTTTGTGGACTACCTGATTATGCCGTAATTTCTTTTAAAAGAATATCCATCTATTGCAAGGGTGGGTGTTCCCGTCGGGGAGCGCCCACCCTTCGTCATTCGATTCATATAGCTTGGGAATGGGGTTGGCCGATTGGGGAGAAAAATGTATCTTTGCCGCCAAAAATAATGACCGACATGAAGAAGATAGTATTGACGCTGCTAGTGCTGGCGACAGCCTTGCAGGTTGGAGCAGTGCTCAAGGAGAGCACGATGCAGCAGACACTGGGAGTGCTGTGTGAGGAACTGAGTGAGACCCATCAGGAACAGAAGGAACGTGCCAAGCGCTTCGAGCAGCGCAACAAACAGTTCCAGCGCAGCATCGGACGGGATTTGGAATTGTGCAACAACATCGAACTGATGCTCTATAGCCAGAAGGAGCAGAACATTTTTGACCTGGCATACGCTTGTGGTCAGGCCACATCATTGTATAATCGCGTGTCGCGCACTCGTTCGTTCAAGCAGTTCGAGCAGCAGCAGGATGAGCTGATTGCCCAATACGAGAGCCTGGTGCGCGCCTTGAACAATATCCCCGACTATCAGTTGACTGATAGCAAGACGCGTGTCACGCGCGACAGCTGCATCCGTCTGGCTCAGGTCATAGAGGATGACATCCGCCATGCCCGCGCGACGATGAAGGAAAATCACGAGAAGCGCCAGTTAGTGACCAACAAGGCCAAGAAACTTAATGACTATGCCCTGGGCATGTATGAGCGCATCCGCCAGAGCGTCTTCATCAATGGTGGCCAGAACTATTTCAAGGTATTGAACCGATTTAGTTACAACTGGAGGACCACTAAGGAGGATCTTGCCGAGAAATATACACCTTCACGCAAGACCAAGAGTGAATGGCGCAGCCCGCTCATAGGCTTCCTGTTTATCTTCATGGCAATCTATATCGTTGGAGCACTGCTGATCAGTTGGCTTATTGTCAAGTTTCTGGTGCCCAAGCGATTTGTGTCCCGTGCTTCTTACAAGAAGTTTCTCGCGAAGCGCTCTTGCATCGTCATGTGTATTGCAGCGGCGATATTCGGCATCGTCACGTTTATTATCAGTAATGTCACTGAACGCAACTTCCTGACAATGGCCACGCGGCTCTTGAGCGAGTATGCATGGCTCATCGCTGTCATCATGCTGTCCATCATCATCCGTCTCAATGGCGCCACGGTCAAGAGTGGCATCAAGCTCTATGTGCCTGTGTTGCTGGTGGGCTTTGTGGTTTTCTTCTTCCGCATCGTCTTTTTGCCCAGCACCGTGGTCAACCTGGTCTTCCCTGCCCTGCTGTTGGTATTCACGATCTGGCAGCTGATTGTCAACCGCCGCCACAACTCCGACGTGCCCCGCAGCGATGTTTTCTACTCGTGGATTTCGCTCATCGTCATGGCCGTCTCGTGTGTCATGGCGTGGATGGGATACACGCTGATGAGCGTGCAGGTACTCATCTGGTGGATCATGCAGTTGACGCTCATCCAGACGATAACCGTCATCTATGACTTGATGCATAACTACGAGAACAAGTACATATCCAAGGGTGCCGACGTGCGCCGCACATGGTTCTATGATGCCGTTTACAAGATGGTTATTCCCATTGCGGCGACGCTCAGTGTGGCCTTGTCGATCTACTGGGCGGCAAGGGTGTTTGACCTCACGCAGTGGTGCGAGCGCATCTTCCGCTACAAGTTTGTGAATATGGAAGGCATCATCGTGTTGTCGCTCGACAGAATATTGTTCTGTGTCGCTGCGGCATTTGTGTTCCATTACATCATCTACTTGTGCATCGAGGGCTACCAGTTGTGGAGGATGTATAAGACCAAGAGCAAGAACAAGGCTGTGTCGCTGTCGATGAACATCATCAAGTACATCGGCTGGGGCATCTACGTTTATATTGTGCTGGTGACGCTGCACGTCAACCGCGCGGGCATCACGCTCATCCTCACGGGTCTCTCGACGGGTATTGGTTTCGCCATGAAGGACACCCTCGAGAACTTGTTCTACGGCCTGTCGCTGATGAACGGTCGTGTCAAGATAGGTGACGTTATCGAGTGTGACGGCGTGCGTGGCAAGGTGAACAACATCAATTACCAGAGCACTCTGGTCGAGACCATTGACGGCTCGGTTATCGCATTCCTCAATAGCCAGCTGTTTACCAAGAATTTCAAGAACATGACCCGCAACCACGGCTATGAGATGGCCAAGATTACCGTCGGTGTAGCCTATGGCAGCAAAATTGACGCCGTGCGCGAGATGATTATCGACCGCATCAGCAAGCTCAACTGCTATGATCCCAAGAAGGGCGTGCAGGTACTGTTCCAGAACTTCGGCGAGAGCAGTGTTGACCTGCTGGTCATTGTGTGGGTGCGCGTCAACTCCCAAGTTGCTGATATTGCCCTTGTTAAGGAGAACATCTACAGCGTGCTCAATGAGAATGGCATCGAGATTCCCTTCCCGCAGGCCGATGTCCACATCCGCACCGCAGCATCGCTTCCCGGCACCGTATGACGCCTGGAATAGAAGGTCGGCAGATTAGACGGAGTTTAGGGATTGATTATGAGATCAGACAATTCTATTAATCCGCCGGCTGTTAAATCCGGCGGATGCTATTCGTATTATTTGTAGAAGGTAATCCAGTTAGTGCAGTAGCGGGATTTGTCGGCCACGGGATGAATCTCGTGGACGTTGCCGCCAGCGTCGCGCCACCAGGAGTGGTTCCACCCGGCCCCCATGTCCATATACAGGGCATGACGTGGGGCGAAAGCCTCGAGCAGGGCAACAAACCGCTCATAAGTGACCTCGTCACGGCTGTCGGCGATGCACAAGCGCCCGTCCTTCTCGCACAGGGCGCGGTACTGGTTGACTCCATCTCGCCACAGGGGGCGGATGCTCTCGCCGTCATGGATGATGATGGCTTGGCCGAAGCCCATGCCGCCCGTCTGAGCGACGCTGTCGAGCAGTTCACCGTACTCTCCGTTCACAAATTCCCATGTCGAGTCACCAAACCAGGCGAATGCGCCACTGTTGTCCTTGCACTTGGCGCCAGCGTAGCGCTTGCCGCCACTGACGTGGTCGCCATCGATGTTGCTGTGGGCAAAATGGTCGAGCAGCTCGTGGGTGAAGGCCGCCTCGGCACAAAAGATGACACTGCTGTCCTGCTTGGATGGCATCGTGTCGCACACGAGGTCGATGCGGCTGAACTGCGGGTAGTAAACAATGAGTCCCTCGACTGTGGTGTCGTCAATCACGACGGGCGAGGAAAGCGTGGTGGTAGTGTCGTTGTCCATTGCTGGTTGTGAGGATTTGCCGGTGCAGCAGCACAATGACAGCACTGCCAGGGCAATACAGCTCACGCTAAGGCGCGAAGCCGCTAAGTTGTTGTTAAATAGAGTCATATATACTTAAATAAAATTCTTCTCGGCTTAGCGTGAGGTAATACTTATTTCTTTTTCTCGTCTGCAAAACGGTTAGGGTACTCCAGCGGCACGCGCGGGCGTCGCATCGCCCTGATGATGAGCCAAATGCCCAGAATGATAAAGGGGATGCTCAATAACTGGCCCTGGTCCATGCCGATACTGGATCGCATGGCGATTTCCCACGGCTCCTGCACGTTCTTGATATATTCAATGAAGAAGCGCGGCACGAAGATGCCCAGCATGAATACGCCGAAGATCAATCCCTCGCGCTCCTGTGCGCGCCATCTCCAGTACATCAGCATGCACACGACAAAAGTCAACAGGTAGAACGCCGCCTCATAGATTTGAGTAGGGTGGCTCGGTGCCGAGAATACGGGTTCAGCACCCTGCATCCACTGTCCCAGATTCTCCACGAAGCGGAAGCCCCATGGCATCGTTGTCTCGCCGCCATAGATTTCATGGTTCATCAGGTTGCCGATGCGGATGAGCGTGGCGACGAACCCCACTGGCACCACCAAGCGGTCAAATGTCCACAGCATGGGTTTGCGGGTCACCCAGCGGCTATATAGCCAGATGGCAATCATGATTCCCAGCGTGCCGCCATGGCTAGCCAGGCCACCATTCCAGATCTTGGGAATCTCGCTCAGGTGCTGTGAATAATAGGACCAGTCATAGAAAAAGACGTGCCCCAGTCGGGCCCCCACAATGGTGGCCACGACCACATAGATAAAAAGGCTGCCCACCCAACTCTCGCGGGCTCCCTCGTGACGGAAGATGCGGTAAACGATCTCATAGCCAACCAGGAAGCCTATGGCAAACATCAGCCCGTACCATCGGACGGTGATTGAACCAAAGGAAAACAGATTGGGACTAGCAGTCCAGGTAATGGAATCGAGTATCATATTGTTCTAGATGTTATCAGTAGTTATTGTCGTGGCAAAGGTACGAATAAGTTTCGGTTTTAGGTTGCAAACTATTAACTATTCTCGATATTACTATTCTCTAAAAAATACTATCTTTGTAGCCAAAATACAGACAGTTATGGCAGAGAGTAATTTTATCGACTATGTGAAGATTTTGTGCCGCAGTGGCAAGGGTGGTGCGGGTTCGGCCCACTTGCACCGCGCCAAGTATGTCCCCAAGGGAGGACCTGACGGTGGTGACGGCGGCCGTGGTGGACACATCTTCCTGAAGGGTAACCGCAACCTGTGGACGCTGATCCACTTGAAGTATCAACGCCATGTGTTCGCTACCGACGGCCAGTCGGGAGGCGAGAACCAGATGACTGGCAAGGATGGTGAGGACCGCACAATCGAGGTGCCCTGTGGAACGGCAGTGTATGATGCCGAGACGGGGCAGTTCCTGTGTGACGTGACCGAGGATGGCCAGATAGTCCGCCTGCTGCGTGGCGGTCGCGGCGGTTTGGGTAACCAGCACTTCAAGACGGCAACGCGCCAGACACCGCGCTTTGCACAGCCTGGTGAGCAGGGCGTCGAGAAAGCCGTCATCCTGGAACTCAAGTTGCTGGCCGACGTGGGCCTCGTGGGTTTCCCCAATGCCGGAAAATCCACCCTGTTGAGCGTCATCAGTGCCGCTAAACCCAAAATTGCCAACTACCCCTTCACAACGCTCGAGCCCAACTTGGGCATTGTGTCCTATCGTGGCAATCAGTCGTTTGTCATGGCCGACATCCCTGGCATTATAGAGGGTGCCAGCGAGGGGCGTGGCCTTGGGTTGCGTTTCCTGCGCCACATCGAGCGCAATGCCGTGCTGTTGTTCATGGTTCCTGCCGACAGCGACGACATCCGCAAGGAATACGGCATCCTGTGTCGTGAATTGGAGACATTTAACCCCGACCTGGTCGAGAAACCCCGTGTGCTGGCCATCACCAAGTGCGACATGCTGGACGAGGAACTCATTGAGCAGATGCGTCCCGAGATTCCCGAGGACGTTCCCAGCGTGTTCATCTCGAGCGTGGCTCAGATGGGCTTGACCGAACTCAAGGACCTGCTGTGGCGAACCATCAACGACGAGCGCAACCGCATCCCCGAATCATTGACGCACCACGACCTGGACGAGCGTCACCGCGAACAGGCCGAGGATGACTTCATCTTCGGCGCCGAGGACCTTGAGGATGAGGCACCCAATGCCGGCGGCAAGATGGTGGACTCGGGCGGCAAGCAGTGGAGCGAGGAGTACTGGGAAAGCGACTACGAGGACGAGAACAAGGACTTCCAGGTCGTCAGCGACCCGGACGAGGACTAACTCCTCGTCAGTACTTAGCCTGAATGTTTTTAGAGTGAACTAGCGAATCGGCAATTTCTATATTTTCCCGTCGTTGCTGAGCAGGAAGCGGCGCTTGGGTGCCATAGCGTCAAAGTCCTCCTGCGTGAGTGGGGCAATGCGGTCTAGGATTGCCGACAGGCGGGCTGCTATCCTGTATTCGACAGGTGAGCTGGGGGGTACGTCATGCAATAGTGTCGCTACCCTTGACTTGATGGCCGAGAATTCAAATACCATCGACGTGTTGAACCAGGCATCGGCATGGCTTGCAAACGGCAGAATCCACAAGTTCTCACCGCGCAAGACGCCAGGCCACCACTGGAGGGTCTGTAATGCACTGGCACCTCGACTGTTGTAGTCGCGGTAGATGCGGCGCAGCAGGCGGTTGTCGTGTTCGTCTAATCCCAAATTTTCACCATAGTAGATAGTGGCCTGGGCAGTAACAAAAAGACGGAATTTCTTATTATCTTCAACATCAGGGACCAGCAACGGGTTCAGGGCGTGCAGACCCTCGAGGAACAGCAGGCTGTTGCTCTCAAGCTTCAAGGTATTGCCCTGATAGGTGCGCGCACCCTTGACGTAGTCATAGGTGGGTATGGATACTTGATCACCAGCAAGCAGACTCATCACATCGCTCGCCAACTGCTTGAGGTCTAGCCCGTAGAATGACTCATAGTCGATGGCGCCATAGGGGTCAAGTGGGCGTTGATCCACATTGAGGAAGTAATTGTCAAGCGATAGAACGCAAGGTTGGATGCCGTTATCGCGCAGCATGTGGTTCAGGAATCGCGAGGTGGTGGTTTTGCCAGAGCATGACGGACCGGCGACAAGCACTATGCGCAGGCCTTCCTGGCGGAAGCGGCGTGTGATTTCGGTCGTTATGCGTTCAAGGCGGCGGCTGTGCTGCACCTCGTCCTCGGCCATGAGTTCAGGTGCAAGGCCCTGGGAAATCACCTGGTTGAACAGCGAGATGCCGTTCTTGCCTTGTGCCTCAAGGTGCCTGATGGCTCCACAAAACTCCTCTAGCGACATGTGTTTGCCGCCCTGTTGCAGTTGTTCTAGACTTGCTGTTAATTCCATCTTTACTTATCAGTTGATATGTATTTTATTTATTTTCTAAGCGGTTGGATATTAATAAGAAGTGGGCCCTATTTGAACACAATAGGACCCACTCGTTTTGCCGTTAATAGTGGAAGCTGCTTCCGCCCAGGAATTCGCGCAGCAAGCTCGTGCTGGGAATATCTTTCTCGTCTAGAGGCTCGAAGTAGCTCAAGAACTTGATGAGTCTCGAGGCTTCGGAGTACTCGGGCGTGTTGCTGGGCACCTGCTGTAAGATGGGAAGCGCATAGTTCTTTATTACCGATAACTCGAACAGCAGGGAGGAATTGAACATCGCATCGGCGTTCTCGTGGAAGGGCATGATCCACTTGTTCTCACCGCGTCTGACGCTGGGCCAGCGCTGGATGGTCTGCTGGGCACTGCTGCCGCGGTACTGGTGATCGCGGATGATACGGCGCAACAGTCGGTTATCATAGGTGCCTATCCAGTTGTGGTCATCGATGCTCAAGGTGGTGAGGGCCGACACGAACAGGCGGAACTTCTGCTCTTCTGGGATGAGACGGGTCAGTTCGGGGTTCAAGCCGTGAATGCCTTCCATGAGCAGGATATCGCCTTGATCAAGCTTCATCGTTTTGCCGGTGTATTCTCGCTCACCTTTCTTGAAATTATAGGTGGGCAGAGCCACTTCCTTGCCCGCGAGCAGGTCGGTCACGTCCTTGTTGAATTGCTCCAGGTCCAGGGAATAAAGCGACTCGTAGTCGTAGTCGCCGGTCTCGTCCCGTGGTGTGCGGTCGCGGTTCACGAAGTAGTTGTCCAGCTCGATGACCTTAGGCACGATGCAATTGGTAATGAGCTGGATAGCCAAACGCTTGGAAGACGTTGTCTTGCCGCTGGAAGAAGGACCAGCGATGAGCACCACGCGGGCACCACCCTCGTGGTAGCGGCGTGTAATCTCGTCGGCAATCTGGATGAAGTGCTTGTTGTGCAAGGCCTCCACCACGTTGATGAGCAATGGAGCATAACCAGCCTTAATGGCGCGGTTGAGCTCGCCGACATCGCCCAAGCGGATGATTTTGTTGAAGTTGATATAGTCGGTGAAGGCGTGGAACAGCTTGGGTTGCGGTTCCCATTGAACCACCTTGCTGATATCCTTGCGATCAGGACCCAACAGGAGCATGCCGTTCTCGTAAGGCACCAGGTCAAACACCTTGAGCATACCAGTCGAGGGTACCAGCGGACCATAGAAGCTGTCGATGATGTCGTCGAGCTTGTAATAGACGGTGTAGAGCTGGTTAATGCCCTCGAGCAGGCGCACTTTGTCCTTGAGTCCCTGCTTGCGGAACATCTCGATGACGTCGGTGGTCAAGCGTTCACGGCGCAGGAAGGGCATGTCGGCATCAATAATCTCGACCATGCGCTCCTTGAGTTGAGTGATGACCTCGAGTGTCAGGAATTCCTCTTCATGCTTGATTTGGCAATAATGGCCGTTGCTGATGCTGTGCTGGATGCACAACCGCTTGCCTGGATACAGGTCGTTCAAGGCCTTGTAAAGCACCATGCACAGAGATCGGGTGAAGACACGGTAACCTGCATTGGAGGTGATGTCGATGAACTCGACGTGTTTAGGTGAAAAGACAGGGTAGTGCAGATCCTCGACTTTGTTGTTCACCAGGACACACACGGCATCGCCCTGGAGGTCAAGTCGACCTTTGATCGTATCATAAAGGTCAATAAGGGCCTCGCCGCCGTCGATGTTGATATACTCGTTGGTATTCTTGCAGAATACTTTGAGTTCATCGTACTTTTTCATAAAATCCAGTGCTTACGGGTTTATAAGTCGCAAAGGTACAAAATTTTCCCGAAAAACGGTGCGTTTTGTGTCATAAACTCAAACAAATAAGTAAAGAATGTATTTTTTCGGGTGTTTTCAGTATGGATATGAAGGGAAATATGTACCTTTGGACAATTATGATTTAAATAAATTGAACGATGAAAGTAAAAAAATTGTTGATTATGGCTATGATGATTGTTGGTACCATGTGCGGTTGCACGGCCCAAGAGAGTGCCGAGGAAGGTTGTGACGTGTTCAAGACCCAAGAGGGGACACAGGTAAAAATGTACTGCATCAAGCATGGCAGCGTGCGCATGCAAGTGGGCGAGAAGTGGATCTATGTGGATCCAGTGACCAAGGCAGTCCAGCCTGTGACCGACTACTCTACCCAACCCAAGGCTGATTACATCCTGGTGACGCATGAGCATTTTGACCACCTGGATTCGGTGGCGATAAACCAGTTGACCAAGGACGGTACTGTGCTCATCACCAATGCCCGCTGCCACGAGATTTTGGGTGGCAAGGGCGATGTGATGGCTAATGGCGACAGTCGCTCGCTGGTCGAGGGCTGGACTGTGGAAGCAGTGCCGGCTTACAACAATTCGCCCGAGAAACTGCAGTTCCATCCCAAGGGCCGCGATAACGGCTTCGTGCTGACGATTGAGGGCATGCGCATCTACATTGCTGGTGATACCGAGGACATCCCCGAAATGGCCGGTATCAAGGACATCGATGTGGCCTTCCTGCCCTGCAACCTGCCCTACACGATGACACCCGAGCAGTGCGCCCATGCTGCCACGATGGTCAAGCCTGCAGTGCTCTTCCCCTACCACTACGGCCAAACCGACATCCAGCAAGTTGTCAAGTTACTTGAGGGAAGTGGCATCGACGTGAGGATCCGCGACTACCAGTAAAATAGACAGCGGCCCCCTGTAGTTACGATAGTTACTATAGTCATCAGTAAAAAAGCTGCCGCCACGCCCAATGAAGGGTGCGGCGGCAGTTGCTATTGTCAGGTGACCCGTCAAGGGGTCAAGAGATTACCAACCGGGGTTCTGACCAATCTGCGGATTCAGGTTGCGCTGATCGTCGGGAATGGGGAACAGGTTGTACTTGGAATCCCACTGGCGGGGAGCACCATTGTTGCTGCAGTTGATGTAACCGTCGGCGTCAACATCAATCTCACTATAGCTGATGTTGCCAGCCTCATATCCTGCAACGTATGCACCACGGCACAGGTTGGGATTGTTGTCGGTGTCGAGCAACGAGAGCTTGTTCCAGCGCAGCAGCGACCAGTAACGGTCGTTCATGCAGTACATCATCTCGACGCGGCGCTCGCGGCGAACCTCCCACAGGATGTTGCTCACGCCCATGTTGTTGGCGGGATCGGCCTCAACGCTGGTCAGCAGGTGGGGCATGCCCACGCGGTCACGCAGCAGGTTGATAGACCTGTCGAGGTCATTCTGGGTGATGTTACCCAGCTCGGCGCAAGCCTCGGCATAGTTCAACAGGATCTCGGCATACCAGAAGATGGGGGCGTCGGTCCAGTTACCATAGGTGCTCTGACGGTTGGTGTTATCGATCAGGTTGGTATCGAACAGATATACACCGTAACCAGTCGAAGCGGTGGACTGGGCACCGCCGAAACGGGCATAGCCACAACCGGGGAATTGGAGAATCTTATCCACCTGAGCGCTCAAGCGCGGGTCGCGGTTGGCTAGGACGTTGCTGATGTCGATGTGGGGAGCCTCGCCCAGACCCGAGTTGTCGTCGAGGACAACAACGGTACCATGGTCGCTCTTGTCGCAAGAAGTGGTAGCCAGGGGCTTACCATCACGGAACAGGTAGCTGTCAAAGGCGTCCTTGGTCATACCGTTCACCTGGGTAGAACCGCAGGTGTAGTCGATAGTACCATGGGCAAATGTGCTCTGGATGTACTTCTTGTACATGATCATCTCAGGATTACCTGCCAGGTCAAGCGAGTTGAAGTTAGCCTGATAGTTACCGTTCAGGCTAAAGTTGCCCGAGTTCATGATCTGCTCGCAAGCGTTCTTGGCCTCGGTGAGGTAACGGTTAGCGCGATCATTGTTGTTGGTCACATACTTGCTGTAGTCACCCTCATAGAGGCAAACCTCGGCCTTCATAGCCAGGGCAACCCACTTGTTGAAAGCAGTGCGTGAACCGGCATTGTCGGTGATGTTGGCGCAAGCGAAGTTCAGATCCTCAAGCACCTTGTCCATCACGTCGTTGCGGGGCTGACGGGGACCGTACAGGATATCCTCGTCACTGGGATCGAGTTCCTTGTCCACCCAGTAGCAGTCACCATAGGCTCGAACGAGCTTGTAGTGCTGCCATGCGCGGTACAGGCGACCGATACCCAGCCAGTTGGCCTTCTTGGCATCGCTCATCGACTCGACGTTGGGCACAGCGGCGATAAGGGTGTTGGCACGACGGATTTCCACATAAGGCGTGTTCCATGCAGCGGCGCTACCGGGAACGTTCATGTAAGTCCACTTAGTGATACCGGTCGAGGCCTGGTCGTCGTTCAGGGTGTTGAAGTAGTAGTCACCACTGCCGCTACCATAACCCGTGAAGGTGTTGTAGAAGTAGTTGGCGAACAACTGGACGTTAGTCTCACTGGTAAAATAGTTGTCCTTGGTGAACTGATCATAGGGTTCGGTGTCGAGAATATCATCGCACGAAACCAACGAGAGCATGAAAACACCCAGACCAACCAGTATAATTGATTTGAAAAGTTTCATAATTATATCTGTTTTTATTAGTTTCTAGTTTTTAGTTTCTAGTCCCTAGTTTATAATTACTTCACGGTGATCTCGCAGATGGATACGCGGTTCCAGCTCAGCTCATCAAACATGTCGCTGATGCCCTGACCCTGGGCGTTGATGCGCTTGGCATCGATACCATACTTCTTAACGAGCATATCCTTCACGCTGGCGGCACGGCCCTCAGCGAGCTTGATATTGTGGTCAGCAGGACCATCCTTGGAGGCATAACCGTTGATGGTGCATTTTGCCTCGGGGTGGCTCTTCATGTAAGCGGCGATGCGCTCAACGTTGGGCTGCTGGTCGGTGCTGATGGCGGTCTTGTTCACGGGGAAGTGAACGAGAATAGTCATGTACTGCAAAGACTTGTCAATCATACCGGTCTTGCTCTTCTGGCAGTCGTTCAGGTCCTTCTGGAGCTGGTTGGCACGATTGTTGGCAGCGTTGAGCTGGTTCTGGAGGTCGGCCAGACGACGGTTGTAGCTGTTCTCGGCATCGGCGAGCTGAGCGCGCAGGTCATTGATCTGGGCATTCAGGGCGCTGTTGTCAACAGGAGCGGCAACTGCGGTGTGACCGCTGCTACCGAAGGTCAGCTGCAGACCTACACTGTAGGTGCGCATGATAGGATCGGTACGACCCCAAACACCGTTACCATAGCTACCCACACCAGTGTTGATCTCGGGATCGAGACCTGTATGGTTGCTGTGGTTGATGATGTCGAACAGGTTGTCGGTCGAAGCATAGATGCGCAGCTTCTCGATCAACGCCTTGCGGGTCAAGTGCTGAGGCAGCGTGTAACCCACGGTGATGTTCTTCATGCGCAGGTAGCTCATGTTCACCAGATACTTGCTCTGGGGATAGAAGTTGAACTTACCCAGATCGAGGATGTCGCTCGAAGCGGTACCACGGCCAGCACCACCAGCCCACATGCGGGGGAATGCGGCATTCTGGTCGATCTTGCCGGCGGCATAGTCAGCCTCGGTGATATAGTCAGTCTGGTTGGTGTAGATAGCATCAGCACCACGCATGAACGGCATCACGAATGCAGACTGGGTCCACATGTCGCGCTTGGCCACGCCCTGCAGGTAGAAGTCAACGTCGAAGCCCTTCCAGGCAGCGCCCAGACGCAGCGAGTACTGATAGCGCGGGGTAAAGTTACCGATGCGCTTCAGGTCACCGTGATCCTCGGGAGTACCCTTACCCCAGTCAATCACGCCGTCACCGTTCAGGTCCTTGAACTTGATGTCACCAGGGCCGTAAACAAAGCCATTGGACTGCAGCTTGGTCTGGTCGGCAACACCTTGCTTGTAGGTGCCGTCGGCGTTGAAGTCGTTGAAGTCGAAGTAGCGGTCGGTCTCGAAGCCCCAGATCTCACCATACTCCTTACCAGAGTAGTTGGTGTTGATCATGTTGTTGCTATCCCACTTGGTGATCTTGGTCTTGTAGTCATTCACGATAGCGGTAGCATAGAAATCAACAGCGCCGAAGCGGTTGTGGTAGTCAACCTGGACTTCCCAACCACGGGTGCGCATCGAACCGGCATTCTCCATTGCAGCGCTTGCACCGATGACCGAAGGCAGTGCCCTACCGGGAGCGAGCATGTCCTTGGTGGTGCGCTGGAACCAGTCGGCGGTCACGTTCAGATGGCCGTTGAAGAAGGCCAGGTCAAGACCCAAGTTGAGGGTTTGGATCGTCTCCCAGGTCAGGGACTCAGAAACCATCTTGGGAGCGCCAAAGTAGTCATACCTGGAGTTGCCAGTGCCAATCCAGTTCACAGCATTGGTCTGCTTGCCCATGGTCTCAAGGAACATGTAGTTACCTACCCTGTCGTTACCGATTTCACCATAGGATGCACGGAACTTGGCATTGCTGATGGTGTTCTTGATGGGTTTCCAGAATGACATCTCGCTGATGCGCAAACCCATCGATGCGGAGGGGAAGAAGGCCCACTGATCCTTCTTGGGGAACTTACTCGAACCGTCGTAACGGCCATTCAACTCGAGCAGCAAGATACCCTTGTAGTCATAGTTGATGCGGCCGAAGAAGCCTGCCGAGCCCCAGTGATCGTGGCTGTGGCTGTAGCTATAGAACTCGTTGGTCAGTGCCAGCTCGGGCAGGTTCAAGTCCTGAAGACCGTGCTGCTCAAAGTAGAGGTACTCATACTCGTACTTTTCCATGTTGGCACCCACCTTGAAGTTGAAGTTGTGGACATCGTTGATCGACTTGAAGAAGTCGAAGTAACCGTTAGCCACGTGACCGTTTGTGAAGCTACGATCGGTCTCGATGAAGGTCGAACCCGTGATGTCCACGGGACCCTGAGGATTCAGACCCCAAGTGTTGTAAACCACCGAGGGGAGACCGATGCCCTTGTAACGACCTTCAGTCTTGATGAAGGTGTAGTCGGCATTGAAGGTCAGGCCATGACTGAAGTCAATCTTAGCGAAAGCGCCCAGACGGGTGTTAAACCTCTTGTAGTAGCAATCACCACCGGTGTTGCGGCCACCAATCATGGTGCGGGCATCATACTGCTGGCCGTCGTTAGGATCCACAAAGTAGCCGTAGGGGCCGAAGAACGAACCCCAGCGCCACAGGTACTGGTAGGTACCGGCACCACGCTTGTAAGGAGTCTCGTAGGTACGGTCGGTGTAGCTGATGCGGGTACCGAGCTCCAACCAGTCGGTAGCATGTACCGACAGGTTAGCGGTAACGTTGTAACGACGCAGCTTGTCGGGGTTGAAGTTCATCAACGACTGCTTCTGGTTGTAACCCACCGAGGTGTAGAAGTTGATGCGGCCCGAGTTACCGGTTACACTCAGGGTGTGGCTCTGCGAGGGAGCGTGGTTGTTGAAGATGATGCCGGGCACATCCCAGTTGGCATAATAACCGTTCTCATCATAGTCGTCACCATAGACCATCTCACGATATTTGTCCTTGATGTCGCCATGCTTTTTGATCCAGTTGTTGATACCATTCTGGAAAGCCTCGCTGTCCATGTACATACCGAAGAGCTCCGATGCAACGCCCATGCGGTGGTTCACGTCGTTAAGGGCGGCCACCTGGGTGGGAACGTTAGGATAGTCGGGCAAGGTGGTTGCCTGGCTCCAAGCGAAGTTGTTGTTGTACTGTACCTTGACATTGTCCTTGACGCGGGCGGTCTTGGTGGTGACCATGATCACACCGAAGGCTGCTTGAGTACCGTAGATCGAGCTCGAGGCAGCGTCCTTCAGGACACTGATGTTCTCGATATCGGCGGTATTCAGGTCGTTCAGGCTACCAGGAACACCGTCAATGATAACCAGCGGGCCGGCAGCGGCATCGGACAGCGTACCGATACCACGGATCACTACCGAAGCATCAGCACTGATGTCACCGTTGGCGTTCAAAATGGTCAAGCCGGGAACGGTACCCTGCAGGTTCTTGGCCACGTCGGTCTCGGACTTGGAACCGAGCACCTTGTCAACGTCCACAGTGCTAACAGCGCCGGTCAGGTTGGCCTTGCGCTGCGTACCGTAACCAACGACAACGATTTCATCGAGTTTCGCGTTATCCTCGGCAAGAACGACGCGCATGCCGTTGGCAGCACGCACGGTCTGGGTCTTGTAGCCGATAAACGAAACTTGAAGCTTAGCATTAGGGCTAGCTTTGAACGAGAAGTTACCGTCCACATCGGTTGATGTGCCACGGGTCGTTCCAACCTCGACAATGCTGGCGCCGATGACGGGTTCACCCTGCTCATCGACAACGCGGCCTGTCACAATGCTGGTGGCGGAATTAGCCGACACCTGGGGCGCAGGTGCTGCTTGGGCCTGATAGACAGGACCGCACAGCATTAACAATGCGCCCAAAAGAGCTAAATGTCTTTTCATAAGCACGTTTTAGTTAGTTAATATTAATTGTATTTATAAAAAATTGTTTAAGTCTTATTTGGGACCAAATTTTTGTAAAAAAGTCGTTTTCCCTTTATTAACAAGGTGCAAAGTTGAGAATTTTTTTTGAATTGTACAAAAATAGAGGTCAAATTTGACTGCAAATGAGCCAAATTTGGTTAAAAAACCCGAAAAAATGTGCCTAAAATGAAATTACCCTCTTGCTTTTACCTATTTGGCAGAAGGCGGTTCTCGTTCATGCGTGACATGTATTGCTGGATGACGGCCTTGAGGAACAGTTCCATTTCCTGTTGTTTAGGCAGCTTGCCCACGAGGTTTTCCTTCAGCAAGGGGTCTGTCTTGAAGCGATAGGCAGCGGTGGTCTTTTCTCCGTCAAATTGCAACATCACGTCGCCCTTGACCAGTTGATAAATGCCTGCATTGTAGTTGAAGGCCCAGCTGTCGCCTGGTTCCTTGCTCCCGTCAAGCAAATCGTCACCAAAGGCCAGATAGGGTTTGTCATAAGCTAGCAGATGCAGTAGTGTTGGGGTGATGTCGGTCTGTTGGGCGATAGTAGCTCGGTCGTGAGTTGGCTCGAGCTGGCCATCGGGCGTGAAGAAGATGATGGGGATGCTGTACAGGCCCAGGTCGGTCTTGTAGACATCGTGGGTAGCCTGGTTGGTATGGTCAGCCACGAGAACAAAGATGGTGTTCTGGTACCACGATTCACGGCTGGCGCGCTCAAAGAAGCGCCGCAGCGCCAAGTCGGTGTAGCGCACGCATTTGTGGATGGGCTGTCCGCCCTCGTCCTTGAGGCTGTCGCGGTATTGTTCGGGCACGTCGTATGGGTGGTGTGATGAGGCTGTGAAAATGGTGGCCAGGAAAGGTTGATGCATCTCCTCAATGTTGTCGAGTGTGAATTGAAGGAAAGGCTCGTCCCAAATGGCCCACTTGCCGTCAAAGTCGTCCATGCCGCCGTATTTGGGCGACTGACAGTACTCATCGAGGCCATAGTAACGCTGGTAGCCGATGCTGTGAGCATAGGCACTGAAGCCCATCGAGATGTTGTGCCCACCGTGGAAAAAGGCACTGCTATAGCCTTCTCGTCCCAGTATCGATGAGATGCCGTCCACGTCGTTAAGCGACGCCGGCGTGAGGAAAAAGGGCTCGACCATCATCGGCAGGCCCGACAGGATAGACGGCATGGCATCCATGCTGATGCGTCCGTTGGCATAGCTGTATGCAAAGGAATAGGACTTCGACAACAGGGTGTCGATGAAGGGCATAAAACCCTTGTAACGCCCACCATCCATGGTGCGGTTGAAATAGCCTATGTATTCCTTGCCCATGCTCTCGACAATGAGGATGACGACGTTCTTGCCTTTTCGGCCACCATCGGTCACCGGATGGTTGTGGACGGGCGAGTAAATGGCCTCCATCTGCTCGTGTGACATGTAGTCAGGCGTGACAAAAGGCTTCTTGCCGATGCTGCGTATCATCGAGAAGGGGGTGTTCAACACCACCGATGACTCGACAGGGCGGTTGACAAACTGGTTGGCGTTGCTGATGGTCATGGGACGAGTACCCGCCGTGACGCTGCCGCGAATGCCGACGATGGCAAGCGGTATCATCACCAACAGGGCAATGGCCTGTGAAATATAGTACTGGAAGCCAAACCGATAGACTTCAAGGCGAGGCTTAGTATAACACCGCCACAGGAGGTACACCAGGGCGATAAAAAGCACGACAAGATACCAATGACGGATAAACTCGGTCAAGATGATCGAGGTGATATTGCCCTCGTTGGCAAACTCGGAAAACACCGATACCGTCGAGCGTCGGCCCGTATATTGGAAATAGACAGCGTCCATCAGGTTGCTGGCAATTCCCACGGCGTTGGAAACAACAAAGAGCCATTTCAGCCCCTTATGGAATCCGTCTCGCTCCTTGATGTGCAAGGGTAACAGCATCAACACCAGATACAGGCTGTTGACATAGAGCAGTGCCGACGTATCAAACACTAAAGCGCCATGCAGCATGCTCCAGAACAGCGTCCATGACATGTAGGGCGCGAAGGTTGACCAATTCTCCATGAAGAATCCCACCCGTGAGAGCATCCACACCAGGTAGGCTACCGCCATATTCAGCACTGCCGCCCCGATATTACTATGAATCAACTTCTTCCACATGGTATATCTGGATTTTATTCTTTTGAATCAATCAGAGCCAGCATTTGGTCGATGAGTTCGCGGTTGTTGCTCAAGCGCGGAACTTTGCGCTGGCCTCCTAACTTGCCCGTGGATGCCAGCCAACGGTCGAACAGGCCTGTTGGGGCGATGACCAGCGTGGGTGGCGCCAGGAAGATGTCGCCTGTGCGTTTGGCGTCATAGTCACTGTTGGCCTCACGCAGGTGCTGGTCGAGCAATTGCATGAAGCGCTCCTCGTTGGCGGGTTTGTGGGCAAATTCGATGAGCCATTGATGGTGTCCGCGGTTACCACCCTGGGCATAAACGGGTGCGGCGGTGTAGTTGAGCACTTGGTCGCCTGTTTCCTGCTCTGTCAAGGCTATAGCATGGTCGGCATTGTGGACCATCAACTCCTCACCGAAGGCATTAATATAGCTGCGTGTGCGTCCTGCAATCTTGATTTTCACAGGGTTGAGTTGCTCGATGGTCACTGTGTCACCGAGGCGGTAGCGCCATAATCCATTGGCTGCGGTGATGATGAGTTCGTAGGTGCGTCCTTTCTCGACTTCCCAAATCGGATAAACTTCGGGGGTCTCGCTCTCACTTTCTTCCACAGGCAGGAATTCGTAAAATACCCCCACGTCTAGCAGCAACAGCATTGCCTCGGTCTCCCAGTCGCTCTGTACGGCAAAGAATCCCTCGCTGGCATTGTAGGTGTCCAGGAAATGCATCTTGTCCATATCGCAGATTTCCTCATACTGGTGCCTATAGGGCTCAAAGGCGATGCCACCATGAAAGAACACTTCCAGGTTTGGCCACACCTCGTGGATGCAGGTTTTCCCTGTCTTTTCAAGCACTTGCTTGAGCACGGTCAAGAACCACGACGGGACCCCACTCAGGTTAGTGACATTGGCATTGAGGCTTGCCTCTACTAAACGGGGCAATTTCTCGGTCCAGTCTTCCATGAGCGCGACTTTTTTGGAGGGAATGCGCATCAGGTTGGCCAGTGGATTCATGTTTTCGATGAGGTTGGCGCTCAGGTCCCCTACCCTAACCCCTGGTTTGAGTTTCAGGTTATTAGCGAAACTGCCGCCCAGAATGAAAGCCTTGCCCGAGAAGATGCTGCTCTCGGGGTTTAGGTTCAGGTAGTGGGATACCACGTCGCTTGCACCCAAATAATGGTTCCACTGGAATGACTCACGTGTGATGGGGATGTACTTGCTGCGCCCGTCGCTAGTTCCCGATGACTGGGCAAAATTGATGCACGCCCCAGGCCACAACTCGTCTTTCATGCCATTTACCATGCGCATGATTTGGGGACGTAGGTCCTCATAGGAGTACAGGGGCAAGGTTGAGGCAAACTGATGATAGGTCCTGATAGAAGAGAAGTCGTACTTACGGCCAATGCGGGTCAATGCCGCTTTTTCGATGAGGCGCACGAGTTCACCCTGCTGAACGGCGTCGGCATGGTCAATGTAGCGTGCGTGCTGCTGCAGGCGACCCAGAAAACGGTTACGGACAAAAGGCGTGAAATCAATCATAGTGCGCAAAATTACTAATAAACCCCGAATCATTGGAACGATGAGCCAAAAAATCCGAAGAAAGGGCCTGTTTGTCTAGGAAAAAAGCCAGTTTCATAGTACATTTCCCGTAAATGAGTAAAGAATCTTTTCAGGTGGCATGAATTATGCAGATTAAAGGGTGATTGGTCGATTATTTATGAAAATTTGTCTAAAAAATTTGCAGCAAATTCTCAAAGAGGCTAATTTTGAGGCAACAAACATTTACGAACATTAAAAGACATACGCACTATGAAACGCTTACTTCTGACAATGGTGGCAGTGCTGACCCTCGGGACAGCAGCCAATGCGATGAGTTACAAGTCGGCCCGCGATCAGGCTTTCTTCCTGACCGACAAGATGGCTTATGAACTTGGACTGAGTGATGACCAGTACAATGCCGTGTTCGAGATTAACATGGACTACATCATGTGCCTCGAAATGAGTGATGATATCTTCGGCACGTTCTGGACCCGTCGCAACAACGAGTTGAGGTATGTGCTCTCACCCGCACAATACAACATGTACATCACGATGGAATACTTCTATCGTCCCGTTTCCTGGGAAAACAAGAAATTTGTTTTCACCATCTATAACCGCTATCCCAAGAATCGCTTCTATCGTCCTGCTCCTCCGGGATACCAGGTTTACAAGGGCTCTAACCGCTACTTTGACCACAGTGCTTACAATGGACGCACCTTTGGCGCTCCCACGACTAAGTCGCAGCCTAAGCCTGGAAGTGGCGCTACCCAGCCCGGCATGAATACTCCTAAAAGCCAGCCTGGCAGCAAGAGTCAGCCTGGCATGACCAAGAGGCAGGCTGTCAATCAGGGCAAGCAGCTGATGAATCAGCCTCCCCGCCGCTAAAAGTTTGAACAAGCTGATACTATAGAATAAGATTTCAGGAGAGAATTCCGGCGCTTGGGATTCTCTCCTGTTTTTCTGGGAAAGTTATCGAAATGCGGTTATTTCTTGAGTTCAAAACCCACCATCACGTCGTCATAATGATCCATGAGAAATGAGAGGGCCTTAATTGCCGAGTTATCACTAACCTTGCTAGCTAGTGAAACCAGCTTCAAGAGTTTGTCGGCATCAAAGGTAATGCTTACTTTTTTCTTGCCGTCACGCTTGAGGCGGGCGGTAAGGGGAATGCCATGCCATTTAAACGTGATTTTCCCTTGGCTGGGATTGTAGTTATAGGTTCCATTCATACTCGTGCCCAGCAGTTGAATGGCACATGTGCCGTCCTCGTTAAACGAGAATTGAGGACGCACCTTGTTCAGCCCTATCTTCTTGTAAGCATTTTTGAGTTTTTTCTTGAGCTTGCCCTTGGCTATGGGTTTACCCAGGCTGGAAAGGATATTCTTGCCGCTGACGTCAACGCTAGGACCACTATAGGTCCACACACCCTTGATGGTGGAGTTGATTTGACGGGTCTCACGGGCAATATCCTCTTCGGTAATGGTGAATACATCATCGGGATGTAAACCCTTGCCGCTGGCTGAATTCCTGTTTGTAGCACAGGATGACAGCAGCAACATTGCACATAAAATGGTCAGAAAATGTCTCATAAGCATCATATTTTTCAGCAAAGTTAGCTCAATTTGATAAAAATGAACCCTAAATTCATAGAGAAAAGAAAAAAAATAGTAATTTTGCATGTTTGATTGAGCGCATACGCTTTTAAAAAAAGAAGATAATAAACAACAAAATAGTATTAGATCATGGTAGTAGGTTACGGAGGTCGTAAAGTCGTCATGGATAATAATGATACATCCTATTATGGACGCATCCTTATTAAGGCTCTTGCCACGTATTATCCCGACAACTATTATATCCTGTATTCCCCTAAGCGTGAGCAGAACAAGCGCTTAACTCCATTATATAACGATGAGAGTGTGCGAGTTAAATTTCCTCGCTCCTATATCCATAACAAGCAATTATGGTACACGCGTACAGGCATTGTCAAGTCGGCTAAGGCTCATGGTGTGAACACTTTCCACGGCATTGACGATGGCATTCCTTCGGGTTTTGATGGCAGTAATTTCCCCACGGTTTTCACGATGACCGACCCTCTCTATAACAGTGCAGGCAACTGGACTAACCGTATGCTCATGCAACGTCGTGCCCGCAAAGCGTGCAAGATTGCAAAGCGTGTCATCGCTCTTAACGAGGTGGACCGCCAACTCATCATTGACCATTATCATGTGAATCCCGACAATGTTGAGGTGGTACATCCTTGTTTCTTTTCTGGATGTGATGATTCAGTGCCTCCTAATATGTATGAGATTCTGCGCGAGAAGTATCACTTGCCTGAGAAATTTGTCCTCTACAAGGGACGAATGGAAAAGGATGATAACATCAAGGAGGCGTTGCAGCTAATTCACGAATTGCGTGACCGCAAGATCTCGGTGGTCTTGTTGGGTTACCGTACCAATTTCTTTGACAATGTCGTCAAGAATCAGGCCCACGATCTGCACATCTTCCACCGCTTCAAACAATTAGATAAAATTCATCACGCTGATCTCACCGCTGTGGTGAAGATGGCCAAGGCAGTCATTATCCCCAATACTGATCGAATGCGTGATAACTATAAGATTCTCAACGCACAGCGTAGCGGTGCCCTTGTCATCTGCAAAGATACTGCCAAGGCACGTGAGTTTGGCGGTGATGGCGTCATCTATTTCAACTCATTTTCTGATGGTGCTGAAAAATTAAGCGATGTTCTGGAGGACGAGGCAAAGCGCAAGGCGATACTTCAGGCTGCTTGGGACAATTCCGAAAAATTTACGGGTAAGATTCTTGCCGACCACATGATTCACATATATCGGTCGGTACTTATGCATCGCAGGCTTTTTCTCAAATAGCCCAATTGATATAAGGTTTTTTACCGCTGGTCGGTACCCCAAAGGAGTTTTTGCCTTAATGTGTGGGCAAAATCATTTCCTTGGCATTGTACAACGCGCGCGCAGTAGGGTGCGCGTTTGATGCTCAATGTCGAGCCCGTGGGGCACAACGTCACTTCACCATCAATGCTGACCTCATAATGTGTCGCCCGTGAATGGGTGCGCACAGCGATATCGCTGTCGTCTCGCACGACAAGCGGGCGCATTGTCAACGAGTGGGGTGAAATCGGCGAGAGTACGAGGCATGAGGAGGTGGGTTCCAGGATAGGGCCGCCGACGCTCATATTATAGGCCGTTGAGCCGGTAGGTGTACTTACGATCAATCCATCACCTCGGTAATTGGTGAGTTCGCGTCCACGCAGGTGTGTTTCCATGTCAAGCATCGATGAGGTGTCGTGCCGCAGGATGGCCACTTCGTTCAATGCCCAAGGATGGCTGATATCCACAATGTCGCATTGCACTTGAAGCATTGTGCGTTCCTCGATGCGATAATTCCCAGAGAGCACGTCGTCAATGACGTTACTGTTTTCATCCAGATTCCCTGCTGTGAGGTATCCCAAATGCCCAAGGTTCAATCCCAGGATGGGCATCCCTTTAGGCGATACCCACATCGCAGTGGTGAGAAATGTGCCGTCACCGCCCAGCGAGAGGGCCATGTCGGCCTCAGGGACATTGTTGGCGTCAAATGTGGGTACTTCAATTGTCCCCTTGGTGGCCAAGAATTGGCTATACTCGCGCTCAATGGCTACCTCGATGCCGCGGTCACGCAGGTGCTCCAGCAATCCGAATACCTTGCTGATTTCGCCTTGCTGATAGGTGTTCCCGAATATGACTAATCTTTTCATGTCGGCAAATATAACACTTTTTGTTGATGGTTGCTGGATTTACAGGTTTCTTTTTGATTGAAGTCGGTGATGTCATTTTTCGATGGGCTCAGTCGCTTGATGGTTTTCATCTTTCAGCGCAATGATCAGTTTGTGGGCCTTAATGGGCCCCACTATTTCGGCCAAATCCTGTTCATTAGCCTCGCGGATACGTTTGAGCGACTTGAAGTGCTTGAGCAGCAGTGTGCGCGTTTTGGGACCTATGCCTGGCACATCGTCTAGTGCACTATGCACTTGGCCCTTGCTGCGCTGCTTGCGATGGAAAGAGATGGCAAACCGGTGTGCCTCGTCGCGCAGGCGTTGGATGACGTGCAACGTCTCGCTGTTCTTGTCAATGTATAGGGGTACGCTATCGCCAGGGAAGAATACCTCATTGAGTCGCTTGGCGATGCCTACCACGGTAATCTGGTCGTGCAGGCCGACTTCATTCAATGCCTCAATGGCTGAAGTTACCTGTCCCTTGCCGCCATCAACGATGAGCAGTTGTGGCAATTCTTGACCTTCTTGCACCAGACGGCTATAGCGGCGGCCGATGACCTCACGCATCGAGGCGAAATCATCTGACCCTTGAACCGTCTTGATGTTGAAGTGGCGGTATTCTTTCTTGGACGGCTTGGCGTTGCGGAATACCACACAGGATGCCACGGGACTCGAGCCGCTGATGTTGCTGTTGTCAAAGCACTCGACATGGCGTGGCAGCACAAGAAGGCGCAAGTCGCGTTGCATGGTCGTCAGCGTGCGCATGGTGCGCTGCTCGGGGTTGAGTTTTTCCATCATGCGCAGGCGGTCGGTGCGTTTCTGGGTTGCGTTCTTGATAGCGATATCCAGGAGTTTTTTCTTGTCGCCCCGTTGGGGAATGATGAAAGTCAATCCAGCAAAATCGACGTCGGGCATGACGTTTACCATGACTTCGGTGACATGGTCACGCAGGTAGGTGTCGGCGAAGCGTTGATGCACCTCGGCGATGGCCATTGACATGATCTCGGCATCGCTCTCGTCGCGTGTCGAGAGCCGGTATTCCAGAGTCAAGGACTGGACTACTGCCCCACCCCTCATGTGCATGAAATTGACCCATGCGGCATCCTCGTCACGTAGCAGTCCAAATACATCAATGTTGTGTATCGTGGGGCTGACGATTACCGAACGACGGCGCACGTGCTCCAGCAGCTTGTAGCGGCGCTTAACGACCTCAGCTTCCTCGAACCGCAGTTCACTGGCCAGTTGCTGCATCTGGCGCATGAGCAGCTCCATGAGCTGATGGGTGTCACCATTGAGAATTTGACGGATCTCGCTGATGTACTGCCCGTACTGTTCTGCCGTTACCAGTCCCTTGCAGCATCCTTCACACCGATGGATGTGGTACTGCAGGCACAAGCGGTGCTTATCCTCTTCGATTGTTTCACGTGAAACATTGAGCCGGCACGTCCGCAACGGATAGATTTGTCTGATGGTGTCAATGAGCACTTTGGCTACTTCGGCACGCGGGTACGGACCGTAATATTTGTCTCCCTTGGCTCGAGCGTCGCGGGTGATGTACACACGAGGATATAAGTCTCCCGAGACACATATCCAGGGATAGCTCTTATCGTCCTTGAGCAACACGTTGTATCGAGGTTGGTATTCCTTGATGAGGGCATTCTCGAGATCGAGGGCTTCCTCCTCGGTGTTGACCACAGTATATTCCAGATCAAAGATGTTGCGCACCAGCAGGTTGGTTCTCACCGACGGGTGCTCACGATTGAAGTAGGAATTGACGCGTCGCTTCAAGTTCTTGGCCTTGCCAACGTAGATGATAGTCCCCTCCCGATTACGGTAGCGATAAACGCCCGGCTCATCGGGAAGTAAGGATAACTTGAGTTTTAGATTATCGTTCATCTGGTTGGCTAAGGATGGTGCTGGACTAGAATGTGAACAGCGAGGTTACTTCAACGTCTGACGGGAATACGTCACGTCCGTGCAAGTCGGCCAGGTCGCAGATGAAGTTGATATAAATCTTCTTGGGATTCATCGATTTCACCAGCTCATAGGCGGCCAGCATCGTGCCACCGGTGGCAAGCAGGTCGTCGTGGATGACTACCACATCGTCAGGAGTGATGGCGTCCTTGTGAATCTCGATAGTATCGGTTCCATACTCCTTGGTATAAGACTTCTGGATGACCACAGCAGGAAGTTTACCCGGTTTTCGCAGGGGGACAAAGCCGGCTCCCAACTGAGTGGCGAGAATTGCTCCGCCGATGAAGCCGCGTGCCTCGATGCCAACGACACGGGTTACCCCCTTGTCACGATAAAGGTCGGTCATGGCTTCAGTCATGATTTGTAATGCCTCAGGATCCTTGAAAGCGGTGGTCAAATCCTTGAATTGAATCCCTGGAACAGGAAAGTCAGGAATGTTGCGCACAACACTTTTTACTTGTTCTAATTGTTGCTTATTCATTGTTAATCAATATATTAGGTTAAATTTGTTCCACGTGAAACAATTATCTGCCCAATAACACGAGCAGTATGTTGATGTCGCTGGGTGATACGCCTGGGATACGGGATGCCTGCCCGACGGTTTCGGGGTCGATGGCTTGAAGTTTCTGTCGTGCTTCGGTGGAGATTTGGTGAATTGTGGAATAGTCAAATTTCCCTTTGAGCGTGACATTGTCGAGGCGGGCCACGCGGTCGGCAATGAGCGATTCGCGTTCGATGTATCCACGGTATTTGATGGCAATCTCGGCTGCCTCAACGATCTCGTCTCTTCGCTCTGTCTCTAGGGCGTTGATGCAGTCGTGCAGGTCGGGTAATGCCTCGGCCAGTATCGCCATATTGAGTTGCGGGCGCAATAACAAGTCATGCAGACGCTGTCCTTGGGTCAGGGGTGACATGCCGTTGGCCTCGAGCGTCGGGTTAATGGCTGTTGCTTTGACTGTATACTTGCGGCAAAACTCCGTGATGTGTTCAATCTGATCTCGCTTTGAACACATCAGGTCATAGCGCTCTTGGGTGGCAAGGCCCAGCTGGTAGCTCTTCTCGGTAAGTCTCATGTCGGCATCATCCTGGCGCAGCAAGATGCGGTGTTCGGCACGTGAGGTGAACATGCGATAGGGCTCGTCTACACCGCATGTCACCAGGTCATCTATCAGCACACCGATATAGGCTTCATTGCGGCCCAGAGTAAATGGTTCCTTACCCGTGACGCTCTGATGGGCATTTATGCCGGCAACCAACCCCTGCCCTGCTGCCTCCTCATATCCTGTTGTGCCATTTACTTGGCCAGCGAGGAACAGGTTCTTGATGATTTTTGATTCGAGGCTGTGGTTGAGTTGGGTGGGGTCGAAAAAGTCATATTCGATAGCATAGCCTGGGCGGAAGGCATGAACGTCTCGCAGCGCGGGGATGTGGCGCAAAGCCTCGATCTGCACTTCCCATGGCAGTGATGATGAGAATCCGTTGAGATACATCTCATGGGTGTTCGCTCCCTCGGGCTCGATGAAAAGTTGATGGGATGTCTTGTCGGCAAAGGTCACGATTTTGGTCTCGATGCTGGGGCAGTATCGAGGCCCTATACTCGTGATTTGCCCGTTATAGAGTGGTGATAAGGGTAAGCCTTCACGCAACACATCATGCACTTTCTCATTGGTGTGCACAATCCAGCAGGGCCGTTGAGGCAACTTGGAAGATATGCCAGGCAGGTAGGAGAAATGGTGGAAATCATCTTCTCCCTCCTGCTTGATGCATTGTGAGAAATCGATAGTGCGTTCGTCCAGGCGTGGTGGTGTGCCCGTTTTCATCCTGCCCACAGTGAACCCCAGGGCTGCAAGTTGTTCAGTAATACCTGTTGCAGGGGGCTCTGCTACGCGTCCACCGGGCGTTTTCACGCTGCCCACATGCATCAGTCCGTTAAGGAATGTGCCTGCGGTGAGGATCACAGCGCGTGCTGTGAATTCCATCCCAAGGGCTGTTTTAACCCCCTTCACTACCCCACTCTCGATTTTCAGCTCATTCACTGAATCCTGCCACATGAACAGGTTGGGTGTGTTCTCCAGCATGTTGCGCCATTCAAGGATGAACTGTTGACGATCACTTTGGGAGCGAGGACTCCACATGGCGGGTCCCTTGCTGCGGTTAAGCATCCTGAACTGGATGCTGCTGCGGTCGGTGATGATGCCCATCTGGCCACCCAGTGCGTCAATCTCACGCACAATCTGCCCCTTGGCGATGCCGCCAACGGCCGGATTGCAGCTCATCTGGGCAATCTTGTTCATGTCGATGGTGATGAGCAGTGTGCGCGATCCCAACCGGGCTGACGCACATGCCGCCTCACAACCGGCATGGCCGGCACCCACAACGATGACATCATAGTCGTTTCTCATGATTTCAGGAATACGTTGTCGGGCAATACAGCCAGGGCATCGTTTTCATACTTCTCCATGATTTCTCGCTCGCCTGGCCCCTTGTCATTGATGCCGCACAGATGCAGCACACCATGAATGATGACGCGCATGAGTTCGGTCTTGTAGTCAGTATTGAGCATCTCGGCATTACTGCGCACTGTCTCAAGCGAGATGACCATATCGCCGGCGATGTGCCGCGAATTTGTGTAGTCAAACGTGATGATATCAGTGTAGTAGTCATGACCCAGAAATTCGCGGTTGGTCTTCAGGATGTATTCATCGTCACAAAAGACGTAGGTCAAGCACCCTACCTTCTGGTTATGCTGTTGAGCAACCTCGACAATCCAGTCCTGCACCGCTTGCTCGTTAAGGCGGGGCTTCTCGGCTTTTCCTTGGGTCATGTAGTTGATTTCGGTCATTTCAATGAAGATTTGAAAAACGGGACACAAAGATAGCACATTATTTTTATAAACAAGCATAAAATCACAAGTTTTCATGACAGGGATAGCCGATTATGTGCTCAGTGCCCTTTGTTACCTGTTTTTTGCCCTGAGACTCCCCTACCCGATTTTTCTGACATTTTCATGGAATTGGCTAAAACCGCTGGAATACAGCCGAAAAAGCGATTTTAACCCGCTGAGAATTCAAAATTCTGTTCTCCTCGCCCACATGATTTGAAATACGAGAAAAATTTGGCATAATTTTTGCAGGTTTAAGGATAAATTTTTACCTTTGGGGAATCTTAACCACGTACCCTTCATATGAGTATTAAAATGTAATTAACAGTACAAACAACTATATAATTTACGATATTATGATTGAGTATTTCACATCTAACCTCTGGCTCATTTGGGTTATTATCTCCATTGTTTGCCTTATTCTGGAATTGTCCTCAGGTGATTTCTTCATCTTGTGCTTTGCTATTGGTGCTGCTGTTGCAGCTATCCTTGCAGGTTGCGGTTTATCATTGACATGGCAGATTGTTCTGTTTGCCGTTGTGTCGGCACTGAGTCTGCTGTTGGTGCGTCCTGCCCTCATTAAGAAGTTGCACAAGCCCCATCGTGAACGTCTCAGCAATGCCGAGGCTCTGATCGGCCAGGAAGGCCGTGTGAGTGAGCGCATCGTGGCTGGCGGATATGGCCGTGTTGCTATCGATGGCGACGACTGGAAGGCACTGAGCGTCGACGGCTCTTCAATCGATAAGAATACGCGAGTCCGTGTTGTCAAGATGGACAGCATCATTCTCACTGTCGAGCCCATTAACTAAGAATAAACAACTAAAATATTATTGTTATGACACCTATCTCAATTTTTCTCATCGTTATTATCCTGTTGGCACTGGTGCTTGTCAAGAGTTCACTGGTAATCATCCCGCAAAGCGAAACCAAAATCATCGAGCGACTGGGCAAATATTATGCAACGCTCAAGCCTGGTATCAACCTGATTATCCCGTTTATTGACCGGCCCAAGACAATCATTGCCTACGAGCATGGCCGCTATCGCACGACCAATTCCATCGACCTGCGTGAGCAAGTCTATGATTTCGATAAGCAGAACGTGATTACAAAGGATAACGTTCTCACCCAGATCAACGCATTGCTCTATTTCCAGATTGTCGATCCCTTCAAGGCTGTTTATGAGATCAACAATTTGCCCAATGCTATCGAGAAACTGACCCAGACCACATTGCGTAATATCATCGGTGAACTTGAACTTGACCAAACGCTTACCTCGCGCGACACCATCAACTCCAAACTGCGCACCGTCCTGGATGATGCTACCAACAAGTGGGGTATCAAGGTGAACCGAGTTGAGTTACAGGATATTCAGCCGCCACAAACAGTGCTTCAGGCGATGGAGAAGCAGATGCAGGCCGAGCGTAACAAGCGCGCCACTATCCTTACCAGTGAAGGCCAGAAGCAGGCAGCTATCCTCCAATCCGAAGGTCAGAAGACGGCCCGTATCAATCAGGCCGAGGCCGACAAGCAGACCGAAATCCTTCGTGCCGAAGGTGAGGCACAGGCTCGCATCCGCAAGGCCGAAGCCGAGGCTATCGCCATTGACAAGATCACTCAGGCTGTGGGACAAAGCACAAATCCCGCTAATTACCTGCTGGCTCAGAAGTATATCCAAATGCTTGATACTGTGGCAAGTGGAGACAAGACCAAGACTGTTTACCTGCCCTATGAGGCTACGAACCTGTTAGGCTCCATTGGTGGCATCAAGGAACTGTTTGGTGCCGACAAGAAAGAGTAGGGGAGAGCTGACTAGCGCAAATAACCATATACAAGGAGTTACTGAAGCATGCTTCAGTAACTCCTGTTTTGATGATAATACTGTCGTGGTGATTCAACGAGCAAGGAGGTTCCTTTCGCGCCATCGACCTGGGGTTTCTCCCTCGATTGACTTGAATGTACTCATGAAATGAGACTTGGACGAGAAACCCACATTCAAGGCCACGCGGTCCAGCGAGAGGGTGGGGGAGGAGAGCATCAGTCGCTTTGCCTCGGCCACACGCAGGCGTCCAAGCCATGTGTTGAAGCTGCAGCCATAATTCACGTTGATGTATTCTGAAAGATAAGTGCGGTTGGTCCCCAGTTGTTCTGCTACTTGTAACATGGTAACGCCCAGTGTTTTGTAACCTCCATGGTCTACCCAACTCTCTATCTTGGGTAATAGGGTCATGTGCCGCTCCTGCACATCGTGTGCAGCACGGCGTCTTATCCTGAGATGATAATTTGCTTCGGCCAAAGGATTATAGTCGATGACGAGGTTAACAAAACTGATAAACATGTAAACCCAAATGGCAATCAAGGCAAAATTAAATACGGTCGTGTCGCTCACCGACAGCAATGCCAATAAAACATAGAGCACAGCAAGCGACGACAACGCAATGACGCAGCGCATCACCATGCTCAAGCATGCAAAGCGCGCGCTATCCTCACTGCCAGGTTCCCGATCAAGTTTTCTCAACAGCCGGTAGTTATATAGAAAGACAATTGTCAACCTCACCAACTCAACAAAGTAGATGATGAGTGATGCTGCGGTTAAGACATTGGTCCACAGTTGATTAAAAGGAATGGCAATCCACAACAGCACCAGACAACCACAAAAAATGACGCATGTCGCAAATAAACGTTCCTTCGAGAGATTGGTGGCAGCCGCCAGAGCAATAAAAGAGGTGCTAATAACCAGAGTTGCGATATATAGTATACTGATATTCAGCGCATTACATATTTCCAGAGGAAGATTTCTCAACCACAACACATGCTGAATCACTATTGATAATCCCACCAGTAGCGACACCAGTGCAACGGCCAGCTTGGCACGGCGCAGCCAGAAGGTGGAGCGCACCTTGTCATTGCCGATGAACAGCAACGCAATCCCCATGATCGTGACTCCGACCATCAGGCACAACTGGGAGAAACCATATAATGTAATCATTCTGAATGCTAAATCCTGCATGAATCAATGGACAAAATTATAGCAAAAAATGACTAATTACAATAAAAAAGCCGAGAAACTGGTAGCAAATTATCAAAACATACAGCAAAATAGTAGTAAATTTGTCGTCCTTTTATAGCAATTTGTTGTGAATTACTTGAACATGGAATACAGCCTGGTGCTTGCCGGATGGGTTATCGGACTATTGTTCGGTACGATCTGCCTTGCCTTCAAGACACCGCTTCATGCTCGACAGGCTTATTACAATAGAGGCAAAAATATCACAGGCATTGTCTATCTGCTTTTCGGTCTTGAACTCTTTTTCCAGTGGCTCATCCGTTTTTATGTCGAGCTGCACAACCTGGTGCTGTCGGTTTCGGTGTACCTGTTCACCTACTGTGCCGCCGTCATTTTGATTGCTATAGGATTCTGTACGCTGTTGGCTCCCAGTCTGTTGAATAAACGGCAATACAACATTTGCATTGGGATTCTAGCGGTTTATTCCCTCATTTTGTTGGTCCTGAACCTCTTGCCTGCAAGACCGTTGCAGGTGAAGGGCATCATCGCAGCATGCGTGGTTCTATTCATCATCAATTGCACGATGATTTACAATTGCATCATGATCTACCGCAAAGTCATCAATGACCTGCGCACCTATTACTCCGACGTTCTTGACAACCTCATCAACTGGATGCCCGGCGTTGGCATTGGTGTCATGCTGTTGTTCCTGGCTGCCCCTATCACCTGTTTAGCTCCCAGAGAAGTGGGCATTTACCAGTTGGCAATGGGTATCATCCTGATGGTTTACATTTTCTTGTGCATTATCAACTTCTACTTCAGATATGATAGGGTGGCTGCCGCTTTCAGCATTGAGGATGATATCTGCGACGATGATGCTAACGAAGACAACACGACGGAACATGCCGCTCCCAGTTTGAGCGAGTCGCTGTGCGAGGTGTTGCAGGAAAAGGAAAAACACTGGCAGGAACAGGGCCGATACCGCGAGCCAGGGCTCACCATCGAGCAAGCGGCTCGCGACATGGGCACCAACCGCAACTACCTGTCCCGCTACCTGAACCAGGAGAGGCACATGACATTCTATGAATGGGTGGCAAAAATGCGCATCGAGGAGGCCCAAACCCTCATGGCCAACAGTTCAATGACCATGGAGCAAATTGCGGCCCAAGTGGGCTTCTCTTCTTACCCTACATTCTCGAGTACATTTAAAAAAGTGGTCGGAATCACCCCGAATCGATGGCGAAATAGCCAATAATCCTTTGATTTTTGCTAGATTCTTAATTTCGCGATTTCATCGGGAAATTTTGGTACTTTTTAGGTGCAAAATCGTAAAATTATTTGGTATACAACAATTAAAATCTGTTGTTGTTTGTAAACAGGTTGACATGTTAAGACTAATTAGTAATTTTGCAGTGCTGAAAATGTGCAATTTTAGCTTTATTCGTGAAATGAAGTGTATGACTTTAGATTTTATGAATAATTTGTATGTAAAGAAATGTGCATTAATAATACGAGGACAAAAAACAAATGAAAGTAGTATCCTAATTAGAAAAGTGTTATTTGACTTACTGAGCGATTGGATATCGCTTATCAGTATTGATTTAAGCAAGGATGTTCAGCTGGCCTGTGAAGGTGGGCTGAATTTTTTTGTGCCTGGTTGTGGTTTTTATTCCAAAAAGGTTGTATCTTCGTGCCGTCGCTGGCGATTATCTCCAGTGAGGCTTAACTGATTGACAGATGATTAATGTTTTCCATATTGTGTCCAACAAGCACTGGACGGGTGCCGAGCAGTACACCTATGACTTGGTGGCACTGTTGCGCAACGATCCTGACTTTTATGTGGAAGTCGTGTGCCGCAAGCATCCTAACGTGCTCAAGCAATACCGTCGCCTCGAGATACCTGTTTCCATTCTCCCCCTTAAGGGTGTGACCGACATCGATTCGCCCGTGCGTTTTGCACGCCTGTTGCGCCGTGGCAGCAATATCATCCACGTCCACAGCTTCAGGGATGCCTTTATGGCGGTCATGGCACGTCGCATCAGCGAGAACCGCGACACGCGTGTTGTGGTCAGCGTTCACGGCGTGTACAAACCCAAGAGCAACTACATGTACACAAAGCTCTACAAGTCAATCGACTGCTTCATTTTCTCGTCTCAGATGGCGCGTGACGCCTTCGTCGGAAAGGCCAAGAAGCAGTATGCCGACCGAACGGTGGTCCTTCGCGACAGCGTCTGTGACAGCCAGATTGGTACCCACGTGCCCGACTTGCGGCGTGAATTGGGCATGGATTCTCATCAGGCCCTCATCATGTATCATGGCAAGCTGGTTGCCGAGAAGGGTCTTGACGTGCTCCTGAGTGCGCTGACAAGGGTGGACAAGTCCATGTATCATCTTGTCATCATTGGCGACGGACAAGCCAAATACAAGGCCAAAATTAAGGGATTTATTGTATCTAACGGCCTTGTCAACAACGTGTCGTTGCTGGGTTTCAGGGACAACATCCTCGAGTACCTGCGGCAGGCCGACTTCGGTGTGTTGCCGTCGGTCGCGCCTGAGGCATTGGGCATCACTAATCTTGAGTACATGATGGCTGGTAAGGCCCACATCTGCAGCGACAATGGCGCTCAGCCCGAGTATGTTGTCAATGGCGAGAACGGCCTGCTTGTGCCTCCCGGCGATGTCGATGCTCTGGCGACGGCCATCAACTTCCTGATGAATGACAGTGCAGCCAGGTCCCGCATGGGCACTAAAGCGAAGCATGACTTTGAGACGCAACTCGATTATCCTAACTTCTACAAGAAGATGACCGACCTTTACCGTCAGTTGCTCGTGAAGGAGCCTGTCGTGGACATCTCTCCCGCCATCGAACAGCCTTAGGTGAAAGCTTGATGTGATTGCCACATGCGCAGTTTAAATGATTGGTATTGAAGTAAATAATAGCGCAGTGATGAAAAAAGTGGCGGCTCAAGTGTGGTTTTATGGCAGATAGTTGCTATATTTGCGACAGTATTGATTTAAGGATAGAAATTGCAAACATTTAACCGTTGTTGTAGAATATGAAATATTACATTGCAGAAAATGGCCAGCAGTCTGGCCCGTTTGAACCCAGTGAATTGCTTGCTCACGGCTTGACCGTCAATTCGCTCGTGTGGTGCGAGGGAATGGCCAACTGGACGTCGGCGAGCCAGGTGCCCGAGTTGATGGCGCTGTTGAGTGGACACATCGTTAATCCGGGCAATATCGATACCCAGTTGCCGCAGATGCCTCCCATGGGTGGCCAGACCCAGTTGCCGCAGACGCCACCGTTCAATTCGCAGCAGCCCACTCAACCCACTACCTATGGCACGCCTAATCAACCTTATGCGCCGCCACAATATGGTCCCAGCACTAACCAGCCCCAAAACATGATGCCCAAGACGTGGCTCACCGAGTCGATTATCGCTACGGTGGTGTGCAGCCTATGCTGTGGTGCGTCACTTTTAATCAAAGTGATTACACTGCTCGCAGGTGTGTATGCCATCTTCCAGGCTAATGGTGTCAAGACCAAATTTAACATGGGCGACTATGCCGGCGCCAACAAGAAGTCGGCCTCGGCCAAGATGTGGATGCTTATCACAGTGGGACTTGGTCTAGTAGCATCGCTGTACAGTGCCTATTTGCTTCTGTCCAATCCCGAGCTGCTGCAGCAGATCCAGGAAGGCTCAGGCTTCAACTATCTGTATCCTTTCTTGAAGTAGATTCTTTTGATGCTCTGTTGTTGACGACGAGCCACACTCCCGTGAAGATGAGTGCGGCTGCGACGGCGTGTGTCCATTGCGGGGCAGCCAGCCCCATAGCCATGCTCGCGACGACGGCGACAAAGGGCTGCACATAGTTATAGACGCTGACAGTCGTAGGCATGAGTCGTCGCTGGGCAAATACCACCAGCAGAAAGGTGAAGAAGGTCGCCCCGGCCACGATATAGATGATTTCGGCAGCTGTTTTGGCACTCATTCCGGGCCAGTCGATTTGCGTGATGTGGGGTAGGGTGAACGGCAGGATAAACAGGCTGGCAAAGGTAAACGTCCACTTGTTGAACGTGAACGCGTCATACTTGCGGATGACCCGTGAGTAGTGTGTCAAGTAGAAAGCATAGCCCACCTGTGAGATGAGGATAAGGATGTCGCCACGCAGGTCAGTGGGACGGCCGTCGCCCACTGTGGTGCGGGTAATCATCAGGAAAGCTCCTGTGAAACCCATGATAATGCCCAGCGCCCGCCGTGGCGTGATGCGCTCGTGCAGCAAGATTGAAGAAAGAATCAGCGTGAAGATGGGCATCGTCGTCAGCTCAATGGTGGCATTGATGGGCGAGGTGAAGCTCAGACCCACGATGTAGCCACCCTGGGCTAGAGCGAAACCGAAAAAGCCCGCACCCGCAATCTTGAGAAAATCACGGCGCTCTACGTGCTGTTGCGGAACGATAATCGACCCGAGCCAAAACAGCGCTGCGGCCCCGATGACTCTGAACGCCACCAATTGAGGCCCAGTGATGCCGCCGTTGGTGAGCACGTCCTTGGAGAACGTCGCCATCAGCCCGAACAGCACCATAGCCAGCAGCATCGCGCCATGCGCCCTATAATTCCTACGATTAGTATTTTCGGTAGCCATTTTCAGCCCGCAAAATTACTACGTTTTGCTGATAAAAGGCTACCCGTTTGGTTTTTTTCCTGAAAAGGTGCGACAAACTCGTCAAGGTTATTGACCCTCAGTTTCTTGGCAATTTGCACTTTTTTGTTAGAGATGGTGACAATATGCTTATAATTCATACACACCATGATGGCTGTACGTGAGAAACCGCAGCAGTACAGGGCGATGAAGTTCAGCTCATCTTCACGCAGAGTGTCGCCTGCCATTTGCTGCGCCTTGATAAGAATATTGTTATACAGATCATTGACCAGTGATTGCAGGTTACTCCAGTAGCTGGATGATTCTTTCTTTTCCTGTATTGTCATCAATGAGTTGAATTTTTTGGTAAAGGCGTTGCCGTCTAGCTCGTAAGCCCACTGCATCAGTTGGTGAATTACCTTGATTTGGCCGTCAAGAATCAAAATAATTTCATCTGACTGTTCTTTTTTGTGTTCCATTTCAGCCAGTCGGTCGTTTAACTCGGCCTTTTCGCGCTCCTTGCGGTTTAGTTCATTCTTAACTTCAGAGATTTGGTCATTCAGTTGGGTAATGCTTTGGCGCGACGATTCAACATTTTTTTGATAATGGGCACGCTCCGTTTCCATGTCATGCAGTCGCTGATGGGCGGCATCAATTTCCTGATTCAACCTTTTGATGGTGGATGTTGCATGGTTCATGTCCTCCTCATAGCCGCTGAGTGTTGCCTGAACCTGTTCTAGACTGTTAGTAGAACTGTCCAAATCAGCCCTGAGCAGTTCAAATTCGTGTTCCTTGTTACGTAGCCTGGAGCGGTAACCGTAGGCAATGGACAATAGTCCCAGGCCAATGGCGGCGAGCACAGCAAGCGCCAACCAGGTATTCTTGAGACTAGAACGCAGTTTCTCATTCTGCAATTCCTCGTCCTTGAGGTCATATCTCTTTTCTATCGTCAACAATCTATGGGTTAAACTGTTGGCAAGAGCTGAATCTTCAAGGTTTATGGCCTTCTTATAATAAGAGAAAGCCTGGGGATAATCCTTCTTGTGATAGTTGATAGTTGACAAGACTTTAAAGTAGAGGATACTATCGGCGCAACAGGTCATTTCTGGCGCAGTTTTAAGGTAGTGAACGCATGAGTCGGGCTGTTGAAGATTGATGTAGGCCAAGGCCGCAATGAAATGTGCCCTAGGATGGTCAATTTGGCTACTGTCTATTGATGAGATGGCCTTGATGGCATCGTCCTTAGCCTTGACATAATCGTTTTCAACCGAGGCATAGTATTGGGATCGACAGGTGTGGGTTGAAAAAAGTGAATATTGCTCCGTTGGTAGAGCCGTAGCTAAATCCAAAGCCTCATTGATATAGTGTATAGCACTGTTGGCCTTCCCTTTTTGGTCACTGTAGAGTTCTCCTATCTCTTTCAAGCACAGGATGACATAATGCTGATTTCCCAACTGCCTATAGAGTTTTAGTGCCTCTTGAAATTTGATGGATGCGATGTTTTTAGCACCAATGAATTGAGACTGGTATAGGTAGCCCAGTCTTAATTTGGCAAATGCCTGATTGGATAAGTCGGTTTTTTGAGCTGCACATTCGGCCTTGTGATAGCAGAGGACAGCCCTGTCATAGTTACTCAATTCCTCGTTTACAAGACCTTGGCAGATGAGCGACCTAGTATGTTTCTCTGCATCTTCTGATTTGCTGTAATAAGAAACAGCCTCATTGATGCTCGAATCGCTGGTGGCCTGGATGTGGTTATCGTATTTTGCCTGGGTTAACAACAGGTTATAATAAGCCTGGTCTCTCTTGTTGAATTCACTTCTGTCCATGTCAGTCAGGCTATCTAACGCCTGTTGGAATTCTTTTTTCACCAACAAGGAATCAACATGAGATAGCAACTCGGTGTGGCTGGGATGAGAGCACAAGAATGACATCACCGTGATTATTCCGACCAGGGCAAGTGCAGTCACCTTTTTGTTGCGAAAAATGGTTTTAGTCATTTGGTTTGCGCATATAATTTCAAGTGGATTTCAGATGCAAAATTAACTAAAAAATCCACACATTTTTTCATGTTAATCCTATGTTAACTTTTATTTTTGTAAACGGTTTTGTATCAGTATTTTAAATGTATTTGAATTAACTCTGAATTATTCTGAATTTCACTGATTTTTGGCTTTTTCTACCTAACTTTGTATGCAGCAAAGAAGGCGGCACTTCAACCAACAAAATGGAATGAATTCTGTTTGTTCTGTGTTCGGTTTGCTTCATCTTTGCCACAGTGAAAAATCCACTTTTATTAACCTTTATACAGATGATATGATGAAGAAGACTAGTAAACGAATGTTATGGCTTATCACTGTTGTAATGATTATGCTCCCCTCATGTGGGGACAAGAACGATGAGCCTGGAGCAGTTTACAATTATTACATGCTCATCCAGTCTCAGGTGGGACTGGAATTGTCGGACAATGCCGAGGAGGATGGCACGCTGGTCGGCGGGCAAGTGAGTGTGATATCCAGAACGGTCTCACGAATGAGGAACGTCATGGCACAGTATGACTCTGACCAAAACTCGACGGATATCGAGGCTGCCCTGCTCACGGCATGTGACAGCATTTACCGTGAATATGCTTCGGCCTATGTCCAGTATTCGGGACAAACCCTTTGTTTTGTACAGATTAACCGCCGCAAACTGGTAGACGGAAAATCCCAGGAGGGCACCACGCTCAAAACCTACTACTTCCGCGCCTTGAAAGAAGTCAATCCTAACGGAGGAGATGACCCCACACCACCTGAGTTCTCATTGAACAAGCCCGATGCCCTGGAGGCTGTCGATTTAGGTCTCTCAGTGTTGTGGGCCAACTGTAATTTGGGAGCCAGAGCGCCAGAGGAATATGGCGGCTACTTTGGATGGGGTGACCCGACGGGTGAACTGTGGGACGGGAACGGCATTTACAGACAAGCCGGAGCTTTCGTTTGGGAAACCAATAACTATGGTGGGGTGAATCCTCCGACCGAGATTGGCGGCACAATGCTTGATGTTGTTACCACACATTGGGGCTCAGGCTGGCATACACCCAGTGCTAATGAAGCAAGGGAATTGAGACTTCAATGCGAGTGGAAACGGCACTCACAGGATGGCCGCAACTGGTATGAGGTCATCGGTCCTAACGGCAACAGCATCATCATACCGTTGGCGGGAATATACGGCATTAAACCTGGCAAGGGCAGTTCGCTTCTAATGGAGGGTCCATTACACACCAATTCTATAGGGTTTTATTGGACATCAACCATTTGTGACACACCTGGCACATCCGCAACAAGGAGTTATGCCGTCCATCAAGGGGTGGCTACAGCTTGGGCATTTATCTTTGGCTCTGACTATGAGGAGTGGCAAGGAGTGAGTTGGTTTAATGACCACTTGCGAGCTTTTCATATGCCAATCCGCCCGGTATATTCTAAACCAGGAGATATTCAACCTAACTAAATAATAAAAGACAATGAAAATTTACAATTACTTATTTGGATTACTTGCCATCCTACTGATGGCGACAGGCTGTGGCAAAGAAGATGACCCCGATGTCAAAATCAATCCCCCAGTGTTTAATCTTCAAAAGTCGAGCGCCGTTGAAGCCGTAGACTTGGGTTTGTCGGTCTTGTGGGCTAATTGCAACATGGGCGCCAGTTCGCCTACTGACTATGGCGGCTATTTCGCATGGGGCGATCCCACAGGGACGCTCTGGTCAAGCGAAGGTATTGGGTATAACGAAAAAGGCTATACCTGGAACACCGACAACTATGGCGGCAACACTCCAATTAACAATATTAGTGGTACTGCATTGGATGTAGTCACCACTCATTGGGGTGACGGATGGCGTGTTCCTACTTATGCCGAAATGAATGAATTGATTGAGAAGTGCCAATGGACACTATTAGAACAAGGCGATAAAAAATGGTTTGAGGTGATCGGGCCTAATGGCCATAGCATAGCCATGCCCATAGCTGGAATGTATGGTGATGATCCTGAAAAGAATCATGCTCGCTTTCTGTCAGGCCCATTTCACACAAATGTTTGTGGTTTCTACTGGACTTCATCTGTTAGTTGGAAACAGAACCAAAACACACGTGGTTACCTGGTGAACCCTGGTGTTGTGACATCATGGGCATTTCTGTGTACTTACGATCAAAGTGACATGACTATATATCATGTATTCCACGATCATCTGCGAGCTTTCCACATGTCCATCCGTCCCGTTCACGACAAGTAATTACTGAAAAGGCATTAAACTGAAAGGGCATTTTGCAGTCTAATATTATAGGATGTCATAATGATTATTGTCATGAGACAGAACGCTTTACCGAAAGTAATAACCTAAATGTACCTAATTATGAGAAATCTAATGACAAAATTCGAGATGTTCTTATTATTGATAGTGACTGTCGTGATGGTCACCTCGTGCGGGGACAAGGAGGACGTTGCTGACAGCAGTGACTATTATTACTATCTGGACATCCAGTCTGAAGTTCGTCTTAACTTAAAGGAGGCGGATGAGAGTCAAGGCACGATGTCTGATAAAGATTATGACCTGCTGTCGAAAACCGTCATGTTCATGCAACAGGCAGTACGGCAGAATAACTCCATGAACGGTGATAACCGCACTAGGGAGGCGGCGATGATAACGACTTGCGACAGCCTGTATCGGAACTATGCCGATAAGAATCCCACGAGTAAAGGCTTTCTCATCTGCTATGTCAAGCTGATCCGCTGCTCCTTATATCCCAATGGAACCATCAAAGATATGCTGCCGATCAAATACTATCGCTTCTGGTATGAGATGCCTGAAGGCTATGGCAACGATAATGGCAGTGGTTCGTCCCTTGAAGATTATTTCGGCAAGCCCGATAC
>ONIL01000002.1 GCA_900317835.1 uncultured Prevotellaceae bacterium
TGACCTATCTGGACTGTGAGGACTGTGCCATCACCGAACTGCCCGGCGTGAACAACATGAACAACCTGCAAACGCTGTGGGCCCGTAACAACCAGTTGACGGGCACCCTTGAAGTGAGCAACAAACCTCAACTGAAATATCTCAGGGTTAGAGGTAACACGGGGCTGTTAGAGCTCAGATGCGCCTACTGCGCCTTGACATCGCTTGATGTGACAGGCTGCACTGGTCTGAACTTATTACATTGTGAAGTAAACAGCAATCTTTCCACCATCGATGGACTGACGGACTGCACAGCGTTGGCTTGGTTTGGCTGCGATTATTGCGCATTCACTTCACTTGACGTGACGTTCTGTCCTGGCCTCAAAAGTTTTTATTGCTATAATAACCAGTTGACCTCGCTCAACGTGACGGGTCTGACTTCCCTTGTGAACTTGAACTGCATGAACAACCCTGACCTTGGCAGCATTACCGGCTTGAGTGACTGCTCGGCCGTGACTTATCTTAACTGCTCTAACTGCGGCCTCCCCAGCCTGAATGTGGATAATATGAACGACCTGGGGGAACTGTGGTGCAGTGGCAATCTGTTCACCACACTCTTGGTAATTAATAAACCCCAGTTGACGGCACTGGTTGCCAACGATAATCTATCACTTGAACAATTAGAATGCTACTCTTGCGCCCTGACCCGTTTGGAAGTTTATAATTGTCCTGTACTGAATTATATCGATTGCATGTACAACCAATTGACTGAACTGGACGTCACCACTTGCCCAGAGCTCATGTATCTACTGTGTGAAGACAATCAACTGACCGAACTGGACATCAGCCGCAATTCCAAACTCCTCTACCTCTGGTGCCGCTACAACCTGTTGACAAGTGTGGACCTGAGCACTTGTCCTGACAATTTCCTTTCTCTTGACATCCGTGGCAACCAGGTTTCAGGCACTATCGATGTCTCGAGGTTTGCCTCGTTACTCCATTTAATGTGCACCAACAATCAGATTTCTCAAGTGGTACTTGGTAACCATGATGATCTCATTTACCTTTTGTTAGATTTTAATCAGCTAACGAGTATTGATGCCCGTGGCTGTAGTGCTTTGCAAATTTTCCGTACTCAGAACAATCAGTTGACCAGCCTGCAGTTGGGTAATAGCCCTGATTTGAATCAATTAGCCCTATTCTATAATAAACTCAATGCCAGCCAGATGGGTCAGATCGTCAACGCGTTGCCCACACGCAGCGCCGATGATCCCGGAGAGCTTTATGCCATTGTCGATGATAATCCCGAAGACGATACCGTTGAGGGGAATGTCATCACTGCAGCCCAGGTCAGCCAAGCCAACGCCAAGTACTGGGATGTCTATCATTGGGCTTGGGACGGCACAGGTTGGGGACCCTATGCCGGCAGCGCGGGCCAGCCTGGCGATGTGAACGATGACGGTCAGGTGAATATCAGCGATGTGACCGAACTGATTGATTATGTGTTGGGTGGTGACTCCGGTAGCATCAATGTGGTTAATGCCGATGTGAACGGTGACTCCCAAGTGAACATTGCCGATGTGACTGAACTGATCGACTTGGTGCTCGGCGGTTCGTCAAGCAAAATGAAGAGCTTGTCGGCCAGCCAGTATGCACCAGTTCCCATGAACAGCATCAACTGTGGTGAGGAGCCTGTCCTTGAGAAACCTCACAGGATCAAACAGTGACTTGCTCTTTCTAGACGATGTGTCATCATTGCTGAGTCGCAATGATGACACATCGTTTTTTGGGTGGATATTGCTTGACGAGATCGGGAAAAGGCATGAGAGGGTATTGCCCTCTCATGAAATCATTTGCCGTAGCCGTTAGCCTTGCGGTAGTAGTTGGGTGACAGGCCTAAGTGCTTTTTCACATATTTCCCAAAGAATGAGAGGTTGTCAAACCCCATCTCTCCAGCCACCTCCTTGATACTCAAGTCGCTGTAGAGTAACAGCTGCTTGATCCGGCTAATGACCGATGTGGCGATGAGTTCGCTGGGGGTGTATTCACTGTGACGGCGACATACACTCGTCAGATACTTGGGTGATACACATAACTCTCCGGCATAGGATTGGACACTGCGGTTGATGTTGGTGCTCTCGGCCAGCATGAGCAAGAAGCGGCGGAAGATGCGGTCGCTCTGACGCAACATCTCATCATCATTGCCCTGATTGAGGTGCTTGTTGATGTTAGAGAGCAGGTCATAGGCAAAACAGCGGATGATGTCGCGCATGGTTTCGCGTCCGAAGTTCATCTCAGGATGCTCCATCTTGAATGTCAGCAGTTCATAATACTTGATCATCAGGTCCACATCATTCTGCTCCAGCTTGATGACGGGGTTGGTCATGATGTGCATGACTGACTGCAGCAGGCTTTTATTGAAAAATCCGAAACCGACATCTGCGCTCATGGCGCATATCAGGCAACGGAAGTCCTCGCTATGATGCACATTGTCGATAATGATCTTGCGGTCAACAAACAGCGAATTGTTTTTCTCAAGAGTGTAGGGTACAGTATTCAGTTCCACCGAGAGGGAACCATCCAGTACCATGACATAGGCAATGAAATTGACCTGGAACTGCTTCATCAGTCCTGGGATAGACGTGATGTCATCGGCAAATAGGATTTCGCCGTCATTGTACTTGAGGTTATGGTAAACCTGTGGCACATCGTTCAAGTCTAGTTGAGGAATGCTGCTTTGTATCATAGAGACTATTTGATTAAAAAGTAGGGCAACTCGTTGATGCACAACTTGTTGCCCTTGCTTGAGTCGGGGTGAGAGGACTCGAACTTCCGACCTCCACGTCCCGAACGTGGCGCGCTAACCAACTGTGCTACACCCCGAGACTCTTTTAGCGGTGCAAAGATACTGCTATTTTTTCAATCTGAGCAAAATTTCGTCTAAAATATTCTTAATTTAATGTGCATCAAGCCAGTTGGTGGCAGCACCATGGCTGGCAGTGAGGCGCACGTCGCCCTTGTAAACGCCTTCCATCTCCTCGATGACGATGCGTTGAACCGTCTCGAGTTCGTCGGGGAGGACATCAAAGTTGAGTTCGTCGTGTACCTGTAGAATCATCTTGGACTGGATGCCCTCATCCTGGAAGCGCCGATAGATGCGCACCATGGCGAGCTTGATGATGTCGGCGGCCGTGCCCTGGATGGGCGCGTTGATGGCATTGCGCTCGCTGAAGCCCCTCACCACCGCATTGCGCGAGTTGATGTCGGGCAGCATGCGGCGACGGCCGTAAACAGTGGTCACATAGCCCTTCTCGCGGGCTAACGCGATGTTGTGGTCGATGTAGTCGCGCACTTGTGGGAAGGTCGTGTAGTAACCGTCAATGAGCATCTTGGCCTCATCGCGTGAAATGTTGAGGCGTTGGGCCAGACCAAAGGCGCTGATGCCGTACAGGATGCCGAAATTGGCCGTTTTGGCTTTGCGCCGCTCGTCGCCGGTGACCAGTTCCAGTGGCTTATGATAGATGCGTGCGGCAGTGATGGCGTGGATGTCGTGCCCGTTGGCAAAGGCATCGAGCATCGTCTTGTCATGGCTCAAATCGGCCACTAGGCGCAATTCGATTTGTGAATAGTCGGCACTGAAGAAGATGTTGCCCTCGGCCGGGATGAAGGCGCGGCGAATTTCCTTGCCGTCGTCGCTGCGCACAGGGATGTTCTGCAGGTTGGGATTGGTCGATGAAAGGCGTCCCGTGGCGGTGACCGTCTGGTTATAGGTCGTATGGATTCGCCCAGTGGCTGGATTGATGAGGGCGGGTAGGGCATTGACGTAGGTGGAGAGCAACTTCCGGATTCCCCTTAGCTCCAAAATCTTGTCCACGAGTGGATGGCGGTCGCGCAGCTTGAGCAGGATATCCTCAGTGGTGCTATACTGGCCGGTCTTGGTTTTCTTGGCCTTAGGGTCAATCTTGAGTCGGTCAAACAGGACCTCTCCCACCTGTGCTGGCGACGCCGTGTTGAATGTCATGCCTGCCAGTTGATGGCACTCGGCGTCCAGGCGGTTCATCTGCTCGGTGAGGGTGACGGAGTAGTCTTTCAGCGCCTTGACGTCGATGCGGGCACCGGCAAGTTCCATGCTGGCGAGCACTGTGATGAGCGGTAACTCGATCTCATGCAGCAGTTTGTCTAGTCCTTGCTCCTTGAGTGCCTTGTCGAGCACATTGGGGAGCTGGAAGGTAAGGTCAGCGGCTTCACATAGCAGCTGGGTGAACTCTTCGGTGTAGTCGAATTGTATTTTGGGCGCATTCCGGCCTTTTGAACCTATCACGCCCTCAGGATTGATGGCGGTGTAATGGAGGAGTTCGTAGGCCATTTCCGACGTGCTGTGGCCCCGTTCGGGTTGCAGCAGGTAGTGGGCGACGGCTGTGTCATAGTAGGGGGCCGTGAACTTGATGCCGTGCTGGTCAAGGGCGACGATGGTTCGCTTGACATCGCTGCTGACGATGCACGCAGTGCCGCTGAACAGCGGAGCCAGTGCGTTGAGCATGTCCTTCTTGTCGTTACACAGCACCAACGTGGCATCATGTGCCTTGGCACACAGGGCGATGCCGTAGATTTTCATCTGCATAGCGTTCTCCCCTGAGCCCAGCAGGGCAATGGCAACATGCGACTTATCCATCAGTTCGCTCACAAGTGTGGCGGCCTCAAGGGGGGTGGCGATGAAGCGGTAGCTGTGGGGAATGTCGTTGAGGGTGCGGTAGCTGGGGGTGACAGGAGCGGCAGCTTGCTCGGGAGCATCGAGATCGAAAAGGGACAGCTGCTTGACCGACGGGCTGGGCTTGCCGGGCTGGATAGGTGGAACTGGCTGCTCGTCGGAGTTGACGCCGACGTTGGCCTCGCCGCCGTCGATGAGGCGGTGGGTGAGGGTGCGGAATTCCAGTTCAGTGAATACCTCTCGCAGGGCCTCCATGTCAACGGCTTTGCGCCGCAGGCTTTGTTCGTCGAGCGTGATGGGCACGTCGGTGATGATGGTGGCCAGCCACTTGGACATGCGTATGAGTTCGCTGTTTTCCTCGATGCGTTGCTTCAAGACACCCTTGAGTTCGCTGGTGTGCTCCAGCAGTTTCTCAATGGAGCCGTATTGCTGAATAAGCTTTTCGGCGGTTTTGGGACCTACTCCAGGGCAACCAGGTATGTTGTCGGCCGTGTCTCCCATGAGGCCCAGGATGTCGATGAGTTGGGAGGGAGACTCGATGCCGTACTTGGCCTTGACTTCCTCGACCCCAAGTATCTCATTCTTGCCTGGGTTGAAGACCTTGATATCGGGGGTCACCAACTGCCCGAAGTCTTTGTCGCCCGTGACCATATAGGTGAAGAAACCTTGCCCTTCGGCTTGGTGGGAGAGGGTGCCGATGACGTCATCGGCCTCATAACCCTCAACCTCAAAGATGGGAATGCGGTAGGCTTGAAGGATGCGCTTGATGTAGGGAACAGCGATGAGAATGCCCTCAGGCGTCTTCTCGCGGTTGGCCTTGTACTGCTCATAGCTCTCATGCCTGAAGGTGCTGCCCCCAGGCGGGTCAAAACACACGGCGATGTGTGACGGATGCTCGCGTTTAAGCAGGTCCTGCAGGGTGTTGACAAAGCCGAACACGGCCGACGTGTCGATACCGGTCGAGGTAATGCGCGGGCTGCGTATCATGGCATAAAAAGCCCTGAAAATGAGTGCGTAGGCATCCAGTAGCAGCAGTTTTTTGGTCGATTCCATAAAATCAGTCAGTTGTTTAGTTCCAGGCGATAAAGATAAGCATTTTTTCCTATTCATCCATCAATCGTCAACGCTTTTCCTGTCTAGATCCAAAAAAAGAAGGCCATGCAACATGTGCATGACCCTCTTTTTTAGGGTTGTTGGATAGGGTTTCAATTAGTTGCCCCAAACACCACCAAGAACGTAGTCGATCAGAGTGGTTACGTCATTGATGTTTACACCCTCATCGAGGTTGCAGTCAGCGTTAGAGTAGTTCAGACCATCCCAATTGTTGCCCAAAACAGCGTCGATCAGAGCAGTAACGTCGTTGATGTTAACAACGCCATCATCGTTCACGTCACCACGCATGCCCTCGGCGATCTGGCTCTCGGTAACAGCGATAGGCATAACCTGTACGGCATTGTTGTAGTAGCTTACCATACCCTCAACATCGTAGGTCTTGCCCTCCTCAATGGTGGGATAGGTGATGTTGAACTGGTTGTAGATAGCCATACCGTCGGCGGTGTAGAGGTACTTGGGATCCTCACCAGCGGTCAGGGTCAGACCCTTCAAGATCACGCGCTCGTTGATTTTGTCAGTGGTCAGCTGAGCCTCGGTGTACTCGTTAGCCTCGATAGTCTGCAGGGGCTCTTCACTTGCAGTCACGTTGTAGGGATTCTGATACTCGTGGATCATGCCACGGAACAGATAGTGCTGTGCTTCCCATTCCTCATTGAGAACGGTACCTTCAGCGAACTCAGGAATCTGGCTGCCGTAAATCAGGCCGTAGCCACTAGCATCCTTAACCCACAGGTTGTTACCATTCTGGTAAACAACAACTACGTTGCCGTAGAATACAAAGTCGGTTTTGTTCTCCAGGTCGTTAGCATCGGCCAGGGTAGCTACCTCAACGCGCTTGGTGTAGGTAGCGGTAGCCTCTTCGCTCTGAACGCCGTTGAGTTCAGCATAAGCCTTAACGGTAGTTGTCTCAGTCAGGGTCAGAGGAGTTCCTTCGTAGGGCACATACTCGCCATCGTTGAGTGCGTAGTAGATGGTAGCACCCTCGGTAGCGCAGGTGATGGTAACTTCCTGGCTGCCAACGAATGGTCTGCCACTAGGATCGAATACGGGCTTAGCAACCTCGGTGATATCAATAATCTCACCGGTAGCCTTGTAGATATAAACAGGCTTCTGGTTGTTGGTAGCACCATAGCAAGAGAAGAGCACGGGGTTGTTTGTGCTGTTGAAACGAACGACGTTGCGCTCGTTAGTGCCTTGGAAGACGATGATAGCGCTGTCGCCATCGATGGTGATAGCAGCGTCAGCGTTGCCAAGGGTGTCAACGGGGGTCTCGAGCTTCATCTGGTTGCTAGTGCTGCTGGCTGCATAGAGGTAGCCTTGAGCAGTCTTGAGGTTCCAGTTCTGGCCAGCAGCCTCAAGGGTGATGACGTTAGCGAGATCGGTGATAATCTTGCCATCGGTAATGTTTACATCAACACCGCCAAAGTTGTTGCCACGGCTGTCGCCCATAGCGAAAACAGCGTCATCCTTGAAGCCCACGAGGATAATCTTGTCGCCAGCGGCAAGGTCATTCACGTTAGTTACAGGAGCAAATACGTTGCTCTCGGGATCAGGACCAGGACCAGGGGTCTCACCATCGAAGGTAACAACCATCTTCTGGATGCGCACCTGAGCGCCGGTATTGTTAGTGAAGATGATGTTGTTGGCTTCGCCAGTCCAAACACCTGATGCATAGGTGCCGCTATTAGCACTGTTACTAACCCAGCCACCCTGTGAGAAGGTGAACTCAATCGAGGTGATGTTGTTCGCGGCAGCAACAGTCATTGTGTTGTTGGCGTACAGACGCATACTTGTACCACTGGCGTAGTACTTGGGGGTAGTGCCGCCATTAGCGTTGAAGGTCATCGATACACCATTGATTGTGATGGTCTGACCATCAAAATCCTGTGCGTTGGTGTAGCCCTGAGTACTGAAGTCAATAGTTACAGAGCTAGCAGCCCAAGCTGACATGGTCAGCAGGGCAAGCGTGAGGAGAGAAAACAATTTCTTCATAAATGATTGAAATTAAAATGAGTTAATGAAATATGTTAATAAACAAAAATGTTCATTTTTAGTGCTTTAGTCAAGCGAGGTTCATTTCTCGTCGCAAAGGTAGTGACATTTGGTGAGATGTGCAACACTTTAGAGGGAATTTATTGTTTTCATTTTGCAGCTCTGGACTATAGTCGAGATGGGGCTTGGAAAGTCGGGAAGCGCATCATGTAGAGATAATAAACAGCAAGGGAGGCTGCCCTTAACGGGAGCCTCCCCTGATGATAGGTTGATTCGCTAAATAGCTTGGCTTACTTCACCACCTTGGTGGTCTTGGTTGAGCCGTCGCTGTAGCGGGTTACAACGATGTTCACGCCATTGTAGGGCTTGTCGCTAGCAACACCGAGGGTGTTGTAGTAGGTCTTGGATACCTCGTTGTTAACGGTGAACTCGTTAACACCTACGTGGATCTCACTCCAGTCACCAATAACCTTCTCAACAACATAGTACATGGGAGCATCGTCACGACCAGCATCCTTCTTCATGTAGTACATGCGAACGATGAACTTGGTCTGAGAATCCTTCAGAGCACCATAGGCGAGACCGCCAAACTCATGGTTGTTCATAGGATTGTCATAGATCTCGTCACCGAACTGGATGTTGACAGCATCGGTCATCTCCTCGACGATGAGCTTGTCAGGATCACGCTCAGCGTTCACGTCGTTAACGCGGAAGCCAGTGATGGGATCGTAGGTCGAGTTGCGGACGCCATCGCACAGACGCCATACGCGATACATGAAGACGTCATAGTCAATGCTAGCGTAGTCGGGCAGCTGGCTGGATACATTGATGATCGGGTTGAAGTAGCAGCAGAGCTTGTTGTTCTCATCCTTCCAGGTTACAAAGTCACCCATGGTGTAGGATGCAGTTGCAACGGCATTGGCGATCTGAGCAACACCAGTCTTCCAGATGGGGCTACCATAGCTGTTCTCACCGTCCTGCTTAACGCGATCGGTACCGAAGGTCCAGATTACGGGAACGTAGGTAACGAAGTCACCATAGTTACCGGTCAGGATAGCGTTGTCGAACAGGTTGTAAGCACCCTCCTCATAAACGTTACCTGCCAGACCCAGAGTGTTGTCCATCTCCATGAAGGTACCGTCTTGACGACGCTGCAGCTTGGAAATGGGCTGGTTGGGATTCACGTTGTCACCACGCTCGAGAGTGTAGTAGTAGATGTTGGGATTGTTGATCAGGTTCATCTCCACATCAGCATTCTTGATGTTGAGGGTCAGGTGACGGTCAACGTCGCTCATTACCTCGTCAAGAGTGTAGAAGCCGTCGATGGTCGAAGCGGTCTTCTGTACGGGTACCTCTACAGTGTTGGTGCTCTTAGCATTCTCACTAACCAACTCAATGAGCTTGTAGCCGTAGCGGTTGGGATGGGTGTTGTCGGCAGTGCTGGCAGCAAACTGGTCAACGAACAAGATGTTGGTCAAGTTGATGGGCTGGTTGCTGCTGTAGCTACCCAGAGAACCACTGGTGGTGACATTGATGTTGTAACCGGGACGCATCTCCTGGTTGTCGTAGGTGATGGTGTAGGTCACATTGCCGTTGTTGACATTGAACTTGAGTTCAGCAGCAGGAATCATCACGTCAGGATTGCTCATGTCGAAGCGATAGAGCATGAATGAGTCCTCACCAGCCAGGATGCGGGCAGGAGTCAAAGCATTCAGAGCGTCCTCGTTCTCGACATTCAGGAAGTTGCGGTAGTAGTTCAACTCTACAGCAGCGCTGTAGTCACTCTCGAAGTGGTTGAGTACCAGACGGAGGAAGTCGTTGGTGCCGGGGATAACCACGTCATCAATGTTGCTCCAGGTTGAGAATGCATTGCTCTCGCTTGTCTGACCGTAAACAATGTAGCTGATAGTGTAGCTGTGTTCCTCCTGAGGCACCTGATAGGTGTAGGTGGTCTCGGTGGTGGTGGTCAGCAACTCATAGCTCTGGTTGCCAAACTCGTCGGTTGTAACGATGTAAACAGTGTAAGTCTGGGGAACATCGGCACCGGTGATCTCATCGAGCGATGAAGTCCAGTCGAGCGTTACGTTATAGGTAGCGGGCTCGGCTGCAGGAGCTGCATTGGCATCAAGCTGAATAACGTACATGCCCACAGTGGGTTGATATGTGGTGCTGTAGTTACGTGCGTCATAGACGTTACGGTTGTCGGGAATGAAGATTACCATACCGGTAAGAGATTTCTCCTCGGTACCTGCATTTCCTGACATTGAGAAGTAGTGCTTGAAGTAGATAACTGAAGTACAGTCATGGATAACGGGATAAGACTCACCTTGGGTCATCTTCTCGTAGAAGTCGGTGATCGTTGCACCCTCATCGTTGGTCGTGGGGCTGTACTCCTCAAACATGTTGTAGAAAGGAGCATAGGGAGGACCACTATAGGCGGGCTCGCAGTAATAGGACTTACCTTTACCAATGATGAAGAAGCGGTTGAACTCACCCGAGATGTTGAACATCGTGCCCACATTGTTGCCTTCGCCAGCGCGCAAACCATCGGTGATCAAATGGATTGACTCAACATAGGTTGAGAAGTAGTTGATCAGTTGCTGCTTGGTGGTGGTACGCATCGAGGGAGTGCCTGAGTAGTTTTTCAGCTTAACCAGGAACAGGGTGTGACCAGCCTCGGTAGGAGCAGTCACGTCATTGTCATTGATAAACCAACCGGTCTCACTGTTATATTGCTGCCTTTGTCTGCCATAGTAAGTGTCGTCGCGGGTATATTCACTATACAAGCTGCCGGGGATTTCGGGGTTGCAGTAAACCCAACGCAACATGTCATACATCTGGTAAGGATTGGTTACCTCATCAGTGAGTTTCGCAGTATGAGTTTGGTTATTGGCATCAGTCCAAGTGTAGGTCTTGGCTTCATACCATGCATACTCATGAGTGACGTCGGTCGTCGTAGAAGCCCTCATCGGGGCTGTAAACCGCGGATCCTTCGGGATGAAGGTTCCCTCGTCCAGAATCTGTGCATTAGCACAAACCGTTCCAAGCAGCATCATGCCAGCTGCGAGAAACCTAAATTTGTTTTTTAACATCATAAAGCACATTAATTAAAAAGTTAATAAATAATATTGATATAATCACTTGTTGGCTACTTAGTTGATTTGTCTTTCCAGTTAGAATAGTTGTCCAATGGATTAGGTTTAGATTTCCACACAACAACATCATAGATACTTTTAAAAAGATAAACCAATATTAGTAATATATCCGTGCAAAATTAACGCTATTTATTGAGATAGCCAAGAAAATGACCCTAATTTTTTCAAAAAAGTGTCAATGTGTTATCGTTCTGATGACTAGGTGCTGAGAGTCAGCAAGATAAATCGTTGAAAGAGACGTCAGGGACGAGTGGAAGCGGTGAGGATGTCGATGGCCGTGTCGAGGATGGCATCATGAGACCGGTTGTGCTCGTTCATGTCGACGCGCACGTCAGGGGCCACGCCGAACTCGGTGAGCCGCCCCTGCGGGTCAAGGATGGGGCATGACGAAAAACGCACGCGCCAGCCGTTAGGCATCTCGCTGGTGAAGGGTAATCCGCAGCCGCCACCCGTGGTGTCGCCCACGACGGTGACCTGGTCGAGCGCCTTCATGATCGACACGAAGTTGTTTGTTGCGCTGAAGGATCCACGGTTGGCCAACACAACAACGGGCTTGAGGTAGTGGATGTGGTTGGGGGTCGGCTCAAAGTAGTAGGCGTAAGGATCACTCAGGTCGTTGTGCCCCTTGCCGGTCTTGTGGCAGATGTAGCCCGCGAGCATCTTGTTGTCGATGAAGCGCGAGACGAGTTTCTCGACGTTGGTGAGCAGCCCGCCGCCGTTGTTGCGCACATCGATGATGAGACCGTCGGCGGTGGATAAATAGCTGAGGATGAGGTCGAGGTTGCCTTCACCGATGCTCGATGAGAAGGACCCGTAGTACATGTAGCCGAAGTTGTCAGGAAGGATCTGGTACTTGATGCCCGATGCCATCTTGTAGTCAAAGTTGAGATAGTGCTGGTCGATGATGCGTTCGTCGTAGTTGACAGGGTTCTTTTCCCATATCCAGTAGCGTGAAACGTCGTGACTGGCGATTAGGTTGGTGTGCCCATCGCGCAACTCCTTCAACATCTCGCCACAGACGTCGAACAGTTCGCGGTCGGTCATGTCGTTTGACACGAGTGCACGGTAACGGCTGTGCACCTCGTTCCAGTCCACCTGCTTGTAGTCAAAGAAGCTGTAATGCTCATCCATGATGGTCCACAGCGCCTCGAAGTTACCCACCTGGTCGCTGTCCCACTCATCCTGCTGCGCACACCCCGCCAACAACACTACAAGGGCCATCAACATTGACCGTGCTGACGCACGGGAAATTCTCCAAATCATATATAAAACATTTGCTTTCACGTGCTTTGATTGGTGTTTGAGGTTGTCGCTATTCTTGCTTCAATCAGTTATGAGATGATCTTTATTTTTAAGATTTGAATAATTTCCCGCCTGTAAGGGCGATGAAAGTTCTTTAGAGGCTGACGCCGAGGACGAGGCTGTGGGAGAAGTCGTGGACCTTGAGGTTGTTGACGGTCCAGTGCTCCAAGCGGTTGCGGTAGCCGATGCGCAAGACGGTCTTGCCCATGTTGAAGTCGGCACCCAGGTAGTTGGTCATGTCGAAGCGGTTACCCCACCAGCCCAAGTGGGCCAGATTGCGGTGATTGCCCAGGTAGATCTCGTAGTAACTCTCGTCATACTCAGGCGCGAAGAATACGCCCAAAACGGGCAACTGCGCTTGATAGAGCAACGTCACGGGTTTGCGGCCCAGGTGGGTGTTCCACGCCGCCATGCCAGCAATGCCGACGTTCCAATGGGCGCGCACCGACACGGGGTTATTGCTGTTGGCAGCATTGTGGATGATTCCGGCCCGCAATTGGGTCATCGGTCCGGCAGACAGGTCCAGGTGAGGGGTCAGCACTCCCCGCCAACGACGCTGCATGTCAAAAGAGATGTCGCCCAGTAACTTGTTCAGGTCATTGTTCTTGGCATTGTTCTCGACGTAATTATAGTCTACGCTGGCCTGAAATTGCCACAACCACTTGTCGGGACTGAAATGCGTGGCGCGCACCGTCTCATAACCCAAGGTCAGGTCCACGCCGTCATAGGTGATGGGCGTCAAGTAGCTGTCATGGATTGAGGCATAACCCACATCGAACATGAACATCGACTGGGAGGGATAGGCGGGTTGCTCGTCATCGGCCACAATCCACTGGGCTGTGAAGAGCAGGATGATGGCCAGCAGCAACCTGTGGGACGATAGTTTTGTTGGCGGGTGTTTCATCATCGTTGAGGCAAGGGGCGTTGCAGCGCCGTCAGAAGGTGTACTTCAGGCCCAGGACTGAGACCGACTGGTTAAAATCCTTCATGATCTGGAAACGCTCCTCGATGAAGAAGTGGAGGTGTTCCTTGATGAAGTATTGTGCGCCCATGCCAACGTTGGCACCGCAATGGCCCTCGCTGTCACTGACACCGAATGCCTCGGCCTTATAATGGCCATAGGAGAATCCTACTAACGGATAAATCGCGATTGAAGCACTGGTGGGGATGACATAATGCACGTTAAGGTTCAAGTTATAGGCACTCAAGCCGTCATTCTTGAAATAGTACATGAATTCGGGAGCGATGCGCCAATTGACGATAGGCTCGTACTGTACTTGGACTCCCAAGCCCGCCATCGAGTTCTTGGAGGCATAAGCAAATTGTCCTGCTGCCGAAATGTGTCCCGATTCGGCACGGGCGCCCACCGCTGCGCAAATCGTCAGGAGGGCAATCATCATGATCTTTTTCATCTTAATCAGCGTTTTTATCGTTAATGTTTAGTTGATGTCATCGAAGGGGATGCGTTGCTGGCCGGTAAACTGGTCGAGTACTTCATCCTGGCTGATGCCGTCGGGGACGGGTGACTCATCGTCGCTGGTGTCGACGATCGTGGGCGTGGCTTCCTCGACAGGCTCCGGTTCGCGAGGCTCTACCTCGGTGATAGTAGCCACCTCCCAGTTGGTCACGCGGCGCCCTTTGGCTTTAAAGGTCTTGACGCCGATAAATTCCTCGGCATCAATAATGAAAGGCTCGCGGAAGGCATCTCCTCCACCCATCTTGACCTCGAAGCGCGGACAGGGCTCATCGCTCAAGATCAGCAGGCGGGATTCGGGATTAGTGCCTATCATGCTCTGCTTTTTGGTATTGTCCTCGAGGGTGAAACGCTTCACGTAGGGGTGCCCCTGGTCAGCATCATCGAGGACGGCAGTCCATACCTTGTCCTTGACGAACTTCTCGATGCGCAGGATGCCCTCGTCGTAGTGGTTGGTTGCCTCGGCGCTGGTAGTGTAGAACTCGCCGGTCTTCATGATGACCAGGATGCGGTCATCGCCACCGAACAGGCCCAGTGAACGTCCATGTCCCTCGTAGTTGATGCGCAGGATGTCCGGGTCAAACCACACCTCGCGGTCGCCCAGCGTGGACTGGCCTGCTTCCTTGAGCGTGATGCGGTGCACTTCGTTCTTGGTGACGATGTTGCCGCGCGCCTGTTTGCCTTTGATGGCCAGGTCGGCTAGGTTCACGTCAAACTGCAATACCTTTAGTCTGAATTTGGGTTTGAGGGTGATGCGCAACACCTCGGCCTCACCGTTGGGATTGGCTGTGAACCAGGTGATCTTGCTGCCGGGTTTGCCCTGGGTGATATCATACTCCTTGTCGCGTGTGATGCCCGTCACGGCAAATCGCTTCATGTAGGTCGTACCACCACGCCCATCCTGATACAATACGTTGTAGATTGTGCGGTCATCACCCTTCTTGAACACGTTCAGGTACAGGATGTTCTTGCCCACATAACTCTTGTCGGCAACCTTGATGACCTTGAACTTGCCGTCCTTGTAGAAGATGATGATGTCGTCGATGTCCGAACAGTTGCAGACGAACTCGTCCTTCTTCAGGCTAGTGCCGATGAAGCCGTCGGCGCGGTTGATGTAAAGCTTCTGGTTGGCTTCAGCGACCTTGCTGGCAACGATGGTGTCAAACTCGCGGATGACCGTGCGGCGCGGGTACTTGGAACCATACTTGGTTTTCAGACCCTCAAACCACTCGATGGTGTAGTTTGTCAAGTGGGCGAGTTTGTCATCGATATCCTCGATGCGCTCTTTCAAGCGTGCGATATTCTCGTCGGCCTTGTCGCTGTTGTACTTGATGATGCGTTTCATCGGGATTTCGAGCAGTCGCAACAGGTCGTCCTCGGTGATCTCGCGATAGAACTGCGGTTTGTAGGGCGTCAGTCGTTTGTCGATGTGTTTCAAGGCTTTAGCCTGGTCCTTGGCGTTCTCAAACTCCTTGTCCTTGTAGATGCGTTCCTCGATGAAGATTTTCTCCAGCGACACGTTATGCAACGTCTCCATGGTCTCGCCGCGTTGTATTTCGAGTTCCTGGCGCAGGATGTCGCGCGTGCGGTCCACGCTGTAGCGCAGCACGTCACTCACGGTGAGGAACTGGGGCTTCTGGTCCTTGATGACGCAGCAGTTGGGCCAAATGGAGATTTCACAGTCGGTAAAGGCGTAGAGCGCATCGATGGCAATGTCGCTGCTCGTTCCGGCCTGCAGCGAGACGATGATCTCGGCAGTGGCGCTTGTATTGTCCTCGACCTTGCGGATCTTGATCTTGCCTTTCTCGCCAGCCTTGAGGATGCTCTCGATGACGGTGCCTGTGGTTTTGCCGTAGGGCACATCCTTGACCAGCAACGTCTTGTTGTCCAGTTTCTCGATTTTGGCGCGCACACGCACATAACCTCCGCGCTCGCCGTCGTTATAGTGGCTCACATCGATGTAACCGCCAGTTTGGAAGTCGGGGTAGAGGTGGAACTCCTCGTCACGCAGGTAATGCACCGCTGCGTCAATGACCTCGTTGAAATTGTGAGGCAGGATTTTACACGACAAGCCGACGGCGATGCCCTCGGCACCCTGGGTCAACAGCAAGGGGAACTTGGCGGGTAATGTGAGGGGCTCACGCTTGCGGCCGTCATAGGAGAGGCCCCAATCGGTCACTTTGGCGTTATAGACCGCATCGAGTGCGAATTCGCTCAAGCGTGCCTCGATGTAACGTCCTGCAGCGGCGCCGTCACCAGTGAGGATATTACCCCAGTTTCCCTGGGTGTCAATGAGCAATTCCTTCTGGCCCAGTTGCACGAGCGCACTGTAAATAGAGGCGTCACCGTGGGGATGGTATTGCATCGTCAGGCCCACAATATTGGCCACTTTGTTGAAATGGCCGTCGTCGGCCTCTTTCATGGCATGCATGATGCGGCGCTGCACGGGTTTGAAGCCGTCCTCGATGTGGGGCACGGCGCGCTCGAGTATCACATAGGAGGCATAGTCGAGAAACCAGTTCTCATACATGCCGCTCAGTTGCAGTTTCTTATCTTTAGGCACCTGGTAGGAAGAATGGGCTTGTGGCTCACCATTGTCACCACCCTCGGCGGGTGTGGGGTCGGTATCGATGGGTTCTTGCTGCTCCTTGCCTTCCAGTTCGTCGTCGTCTTTCTTCATATCTTAAAAAGGTGATTTAACCTGCAAAGATACTAAAAAAATGCGGAGACGCAAAATTTTGCGTCTCCCTCTATCAAATCATCAGCTATATCCGGTTATTCCAATAAAATTACAGGCCAGTGATGCGCACTACAGGACCTAGTGGCTTGAGGTTGTCCTCGTTGCCGCCATGGGTGGTGAGAATCCATGCCAGGGGCTTGTGGCGCTTGTCATCGGGCACCTTGGGGATGGGTGCATAGCCGTCGGTGAGGAAAACGAGGCCGTCATATTCCTCGTGCTCATAGTAAAAATCGATGGCGGGCTGGAAGTTGGTGCCACCGCGTCCTGTGACTCTTATCGTGTTGCTGGCTTGCTTGAGCAAAATGGGCTTGTCGGTAGTTATTTTGCTGTCAAACTCGATAACCTCGATGCGCTCGATGCCTTGCTTGAAGAATCGGTTGATGACAGCAAGGAATTTGCGAATGTCCTCGTCAGGCACGCTGCCGCTCACGTCAACGGCGACAAGCAGGCGCGTGCTGTAAGCATACTGGCTGCCCATTGCGTCAAAACCATAACGGCGGTTGGGACGCATGCGTGTCAAGTGGCGCTTGACACTCAAGATGCTGGCGCGGAATTGGCTCAAGATGGCACGGAAATTCTGCTGGCTCACCAGTGTGCTCTCGATGAGAGAACGCAGTTCTCCTCCAATCGATCCCCACTGGTTGCAACGTTGCGCCGTCTCGATCTCGTGGTTGACTTTCTCGCTCATGAGTTCGTCCTCTTCCCACAATGATGCGCCGGCATCAGCATCAAGAAGGCTGTCCGTCAAGTCGCTATCACCCTTGCCCTCGCCGCTGCCCGGCATGTTCATGTCGATGGGAATGCCCTCGCCGTCAGCGTTTTGCTCAAACTGCAGCACTTGTCCCGCCATGAGGGAATAATACTGCTCAAATGCCTGATTTCGCGGAATGTCGAAAATGCGCGGTGGTTCAAGGCCGATGCTGTCCATTCCCTCCAGGTTGTCGCACAGCGTCAAGTCACTGGACAGTCGCATCACGTCACGCCGTGGGTTGTAGGGCTGGCGCTGGTAGGGATGCTTGAGGATGATACGAACCACCTCAGCCTTGATTCTGAGGGCCAACTGGTTGTCGTCGAAGTGCTCGAGCCGCTCGGGATTATACTCGATCATGCCCTTGCCGCACCTCATGTCGCACCCCATGTTGTCATTACGCTTAAGAGCGTGTGTGCAGAACACGGCGAACAAGAGCGGTTCAGTGAGGAACCAGTCCTGAGTGAGGGCTTTTATGCGTTCGCCGACGGTCATAGGTTGGCTATCATCTGGTTGATTAATGTGAGAGCATCGCGGCAGTCCATCATGATGTAGGCATTGGCATTGGGATAGGTCGCGTTCTCAAAGAATGAGGCAAAGTGGGCGATGGCCTCTTGACGGCCGTTGCTCAACATCCAGTGGATGTAGCGGATGAGGTTGTTGTTTATTCTCTCGCTTTCGTCCTTGCTCACGCCCAATTCCAGCACCTGGTAGATACCCTCGTTGATGATGGCGATCTGGGGCATGGTGTAGGTGGCGAGGTCCTGCTGGCAGGAAGTGAAGTCCTGAAGCACCTCGCGTGCCGTGAGCATACGCGACTGGTTGAGCGACTGAATGAACATCGATGCCGAGCGGGCGCCGATAACGCCCGTTATCATCTTGGCCAGGCGGTTCATGTCGGTGATGTGGCCGGTTGCCTTGAGCAGCCCCGATACGCGTACCCACGCACGGCGGTCGGGTGTCTTGTCGAACGTGCCCTTGTTGATGTCCACGTTCTTTTCCAGCTCGTCAGGATGTTCCTCAATAAAGGTGATGACACGCGGGTCAATGTCGTGCTGCTTAGCCCAAAAGAGCCACTCGCCCACAGTGGGTGAGAAGAAGTAGACATTGAAACGTGATACAAGGGCTGGATCGAGATCTGTCAGCTGGTACTCCTCGCCGTCGTTGACCGCAGCGATCACGCGGCTGCCAGGGGGCAGCGAGCGGCCTGCCAGTTTGCGGTTGAGCGACAGGTCCATGACCGACTGCAGGATTTCGGGCCTGGCACGGTTCATCTCGTCAAGGAAGAGCACCACGGGCTTGTCGTCCATGGGGAACCAATAGGGTGGCATGAATTCGGTTCTGCCGGTTGCCTCGTCCTTGTTGGGGAGGCCGATGAGGTCGCCCGGATCGCTCATCTGTCCCAGGAACAGGGCGATGACGGGAATGCCCTGGTCCTCAAAGTGGCGGGTAATGATTTCGCTCTTGCCGATGCCGTGTTTTCCCACGAGCAGGATGTTCTGTGTCGATGGCGTGGTCTCGAGAATGGTCTTGAGGTCGCCAGTGTTGATGGTGATGGCCATATCTTGTTTTGAATTTAATGATTAGCGTTTGGTTTCCTTTTTCGGGGCGGTTATCCATTCGACTTTCTTCCGGGGGCCTGTCAAGCGGTAAGGGAACAGCTTGGCCAGCTCTGTCAGTCGAGGGATGTAGGCCAGGTCGTGGTCTAGTCGTGCTTGGATGTCTCCGCCTTGATTCAAGTCGATGATCATGGATCGCCCCTTATTGAGGCGGATATGCAATTCGCGCCGCCCTTCTTCCTCGTCCTCAATGAGGTGATATTGATGTTTCTTGCCCTTGAAATAATTGTCCACAAGTTGTTGGAGGGCGGTTTTTGGCGCCTCGGTGGACTTGTTGTCTTCACCGCTGTCAAAGATGCGTTTCAGCCAACTCTTGAAGCCTTTGGGCTGGGGCAAATCCTCGTTAGAGTCATTCTGGGGTTGAGGAGCCTGCTGCCAGTCGTCGCGTGCCTCGCCGCGCACGGTGAAACGGCCGTCGCGAGCCATGTAGGCAAACTCTACCATGTAGGGTTTGATCAGGTCAAGATGATTGATGAAATTGTCGTGGGGGATGGGCATGTCGAGCGTTTTGTAGGCGTTCATCCTTACCAGCAGACGGGCCTTGTGCCCGTCGGCATGACGTTTGTCAAAGTAGTAGGTGATGCCCGTGCCGTCGAAGAAACGCTCCAGGTAGGCGTCCATGTTGTTCATGGCCATGTTGCGCATTTTCACGCCCTTGCTGTCGGCCTTGTAAGCGGCAGCGATCTGGTCTTTCCAATCGGCGGCATGGTCGAGGAATATCTGTGAGGATTCCACCAGGCGGCCGCGGTCGATGACCTCCATGGGAGCGCCGCTCCATTGCTGGTGATAGTGCATCTCCTCATAATCGATGCGGGAGTGGACATTGTTGCCTTGGACAGCATGACATAATGTCAGTCCGCAGGGCGCCTTCACGTTTAGTCCCACGCCATAATTACCCATATCCACCAGCTGCACCATCTCGTCGGTGACAATGCCATTGACGAGTTCTTGCCTGGCGGCCTCAAATTCTTGCAACATCCTTGCGCTGAGGCGTGGCCCAGTCGCTTGATGCCCATTGGCACCAGGCCTGTCACCAAAGGCTGGCTTCAGCACATGGTCAATCTCGCCGGCCACTCGTTGTGACTCGGTCCCTTCAACGTCGGTATAGGTGTAGATAAACATCAGCCATTAACCAAGCAAGAACTGTGCCTAAGCAACCACAGGTGGCACATTGTCGCACCGATGATATGCAACAAAGGCGCATCAAACTTTAGGATGCGCCTTTGTGTAAGATAGTTTGTGGGCTGATTACCAGGTGCCGCTCAGCACATAGTCGATGAGTTTAGTGGCATCTGCAATGTTGACTGAGTTAAGGTTGTCACAGTTTGCAGCATCCAGGTCAACGCCAGTAGCGTCGCCACTGAGCAGGTAATCGATGAGCATGGTGACATCGGCGATATTGACCATACCATCCATGTTGACATCGCCACGCAGGCTGCTGGATCCTTCCTCAGCATTCTCATCGAGAACGATTTGCAGGCGTGTCGCATCGCTGGCAATCACGTTGTCAGCATAAACCTCAAACGCATTGACGTTGCCGTTAGCAGCCTTGACGAAGTGGCTGCCTGCTTCGTTCAGGAAGAAGGCGCTCTCAATGGCCTGCTGGGCATAAGTGCCGACAATCATGTGGTAGGTGCCGCTGGTAATGGCACTGGGACTGGGCTTGATAGTCACGTCATTGCCCGTGAAGACGAATGTCTTGTCACTCATGTCGGTGCCGTTGGCGCCATCATAGGGAGCCACGAAGTAGGGCACGTTGGCTTCTATCGTGTTGCCCACATACTCAGCGAGCAAGTTGGCATCGTCGCTGGTGTCCTCCTCTTGGTTGAAGTTGCAGATCCACAGTCCTTTAGCGTCATCCTTGCTGTGCATCCAGTCAATGGAGGTGCCATCGGCAGTTACTGCGGTTGCTGCAAAGGGCAACACCATGGTGCTCCAGCCACCTTGCTGGCCAGCGTGGCGACCCGTGGTGAAAGTGCGCTCATAGCTGATGTTGGCTGCTGTGAAGCGATAAGGAGCATAGAAGTCGTAGCCGTGCTTGAGCACAATATCGCGTTGAGCCACATTGTTCTGGATGACGTTCTTGGTCTCAAGGCCTGCGGGGATATCCTTCTCACCGTTGCCAATATAGAACAGCGTGTTGGGATTCTCGTTGGGAATAATCGAGGTGAGGTCGAGGCCCTCGAGGCTGACGGCTGCGGCATTGTCGGGAACACGGATGCCATCATAGGGCTTGTAGCCCACGCGGTTGCCGTTGCCGTCCCACACGACTATACCTCGGTTGATGGTATAGAACTTGGAGCCGCCGGGAGGCACGAGGTTGGTGGTCTCTTCATTCTCATTGCGACCGAAGATGTTGAGCGCATAGACTGAACCGAAGGCCAGGTTGTCAAACTCGAAGTAGAACGTCTGGGTCTCGCCAGCGGGAATGACCACATTGCGGCTCAGGTAGGTCACCATGGTGCCGTGATAGTCCTCGTCAACGATGAACAGAGGCGCCAGGATGTAGCGGTTGTACTCGCCCTCGGTGTTGTTGTTGGTCACATCGACCTTGAACTTGATGTGGCTGTCATAGATGTTCATGTCCTCGTCGGCGTTGAGGGCATTGATGTCTACACTCAGGTTCATGGGATAGGTCACACTGCCGGCGATGTTTACCGAGCCTGTGCCAGGAATGGCAGAATTCCATGACGAGGTGTCATAGATGGACAGCTTGGCGCTCTTGGTGCCTGCATTCTTGGGGGTGAAGTTAAAGGTAATCACCTTGGTGCCGCCGGCAGGAATCTCGGCCTCAACGACGGTAGTGAACTCGCTGTACTCGTCAAACTGCTCATTGTCCACATACAGGTAGAGCTTGCCGCTGAAGCGGTCGGCGCTGTTGTTCTTGACGGTCACATGGCATTGCTCGGCCAAGCCCACCTTCTCTCCGCCGGTGAACTCAAAATTCATGGATTGGAGGTCAACAATGGGATGGTTGGTCATGGTGACCCAATCGCCATTGATTGCAGCCTCGACATAGAAGCGGTCACTCTCAATCATGGGTTGCCATTCGTTAGTGCCGGGGAGGCTGCACACGGGCTTGATCTTGTAGGAGCCGTTAGGCAGATCTTTGCCGAAGGGGTAGGTCGTGGAACTCTGGGTATCGGGCCAACTGTCGGTGATGGACAGATAACCAGATGCGTAATAGGTCTGGGCAATGATCTCGATGAAGTTGTCGTTGCTGTCATAGAGGGCGATACCGCGCAGGTACTTGGTGCCATCGTCGATATGGTCCTCACCGGTGACCTTGATGTAACGGCGCTTATTGAGCTTGAAGTAGCCGTCATCGCTGCGTTCAAATGAGCTCGTTCCTGTATAATACATATTGAATACAGTGAGGCGATGATCCACCTCGGTGGGTGTGCCGCTGTAACCGGGCAGGATGCCGATAACAGCGGTTTGGTCGATATTATAGCCCTCGAGACTGGTGGTGGAACCAATGCCGCCGGCATAGGGGTTGAGCACCGACAACACGAAGTAACCGTCACCGAGTCCACCCCAGCCCCAGTTGATGTGGAACAGGTCGCCGTAAGCATAGCCGTCGCACACAAACGAGTGGCCACCGCCAGAGCCTGCACGGCCGTTGTAGATCAGGGGACGACCCTCAACCAGCTCGTTGTAGATCATGTCTTCCCAATCGGCCTGCTCATAATCGCTGCGGTAAACGAGCTTAGCGTCATAGTTGAAGTACTCGTTGAGCGCTGTGGGAATATATGGGTCGCTGGTACTCGAGGCATTCAAGCCATACTGCATCTGTGCGGCACAACCGGCATAGAGCATGAGCCAGGCAACAGCGTCTTTCTCGGCCTGAGTCTCGGCACCGGTGTAGTTGTCGCGCATGTTGTCCCAGTCAAAGAAGATGGGATCAAGTGGGTCGGTGTCAAATGCGCCATATTCCTCATGCCAGTAATAGGTTACTAAATAAGAAGGAATGATCTGAGTGCAGCGCAACGGGGACTTGTAATAGTTCAAAATCTGAGCCATAGATACCGCAACACAGCCCGTGTAGGCGAGTTCGCCCACGGTGTCGCCGTTCTCGTCAATATCCATGAACTCAGGGCACTGTTCCCAATAGGGGGCACCCTGATCCCAGTGGCTGGTGATCATGGGCGAGATGCTGTTGCGGGTGGGCCGTGGAGCATTAAAATTCCCGTTGGTAATGCCCAGTGCATCCAGGGAGGCAATCTGTTGGGCATAGTTGTCAAGCCATGACTTCATGTTGGCGGGAACATTGTTGGGATCGAAGGTGCCGCTATCGGTGTAACCCAAGATCTGGGTCGTGCGGTCGTCACCCGAGACAATGACATAGCCCTGATTGTTAGAGGTATTAAAGATGTAGAATTCAGGCTGTGAGGCGGCAGCCTGTCCATTGGCCAGCATTTTGGGTGTTCGGTTGGCGGGAGTGCCGTTCAGGGTAGTGCCAATGCGATGCTGCTGCATGAATTGAGTAGCCGTTTGCAGGGCCTTTTCGGGTGTCACTGGTGCTGCAATCGCCACCGCGGCGAGCAGTACAGACATAATGAAGGTGATTTTTCTCATCTGTAAAAATTTAGTGTTAATAGTGTTGATAGTAGTATCGTTGGTTAATTAAAAAAGCCTTCTTGACGGTAGTGTGGTGTCAAAAAGTATGCAAAAATATGATTTTTTTAGAAAATATGCAAGATTTGGCTTGAAATTTTTGCTCCAAGCCTAAGAAATTCGTGTTTTGTTAACAAATTGTGCTGAAAAAACGAGGAAGTGCCAGTATCTATGTTTCCTGGTAGCCGTTTTCAGTTGGATTGCTCGTTGGCGGTGCTTTCTTTCTTGTTGTGGATGCGCACTTTCAATTCATCAAATCCAAATCCGTAAACACCGTTCACGTTGCTCTGGGTAATAATGGCCTCGCGGTCGATCTCCTTGATGATGCGGAAGATGTTGACGCTCTCGTGCTTGCGGCACATGACCATGACAATCTTGACGGCATCCTTGGTGTACCAGCCAGTGCCTTCAAGGATGGTGCAGCCACGATGGGCAACACTGATGATGGTGTCGGCGATTTGTTCCCATTTCTTGCTGATGATGAGGAACTGCACACTCTGGCGCGTGTTGTTGATGACACGGTCGGCAGCTACCGAGTAGATAACCATGTAGATGAGACCGTACACGATCTTGTCGATCGAGTGGAACAACAGATAGGAGGAACAGATAATCAACACGTCACAGTACATCATCGTGCGGCCAAATGAGATGGTGCTGTGCTTGGCCACCATCGCTGCGATGATATCGGTGCCGCCAGTGCTGCCGCCATGAGTGAATACCACACCCAAGCCCAAGCCGCATAGCACGGCACCCAGGATGACGTTCATGAACGTCTGCTGCTGAACGATGGGGGTAGGGAACATGGGCTCTAGCACGCCGATGAACAGTGTGGCAATTGACGCGCCGATGATGGTGCGTAGCACAAACTGCTTACCCACGCTGCGGAAGGCGATGCACAGCAAGATGATGTTGATGGCATAGTAGGTCAATGCCACGTTCCAGCCTAGCCAGAAGTGGATGAGTGACGACAGACCTGTCACGCTGCCAATCACAATCTTCTCGGGCAGGATAAAGGCGGTGAAACCGAAAGCGTAGGTGAACAGGCCCAGCGTGATCATCACGTAGTCTTGAGCCAGATTAATGTATTTTCTTGTGGATTCTGTCATAAAGCGTTCCTGTTTTGAACTGCAAAATTACTGAAAAATTTAGGATTAGGTTTTAAAAAAACTGATTATTGAGATGTAGCTAAGAAAAAAATTGTACCTTTAGCGTGCCGATAGGTTCACGTCGGCTGTGGTGCGTGATTACACATTATATTATATAGACACTATGATTACAAGATTAATTGTTTCGGCTTTGGCGGTACTGATCACCGCCTACACGCTCGATGGTGTAAGCGTCGATCCTTGGTGGTGGGCTGTGATTATCGCTATTGTGCTGGGGTTTATCAATGCCTGCATTCGCCCGCTGGTCAAGTTGTTTGCGCTACCTATTAATATCATGACCCTAGGGCTGTTCACCTTTGTCATCAATGCGTTGATGGTCGAATTGTGCTCGTGGGTTGTCAGGCCCCACTTCGAGGTGCAGAATTTCTGGTGGGCAGTGGCTTTCAGCATCGTGTTGACGCTGGTTAGCTGGATGCTGCATCTGTTTTTCCCGAAGAAGTAAGTCTGTTACAGATCACTCTCCCTCAAACTTGATGGCGTTGCGGTTGGTGCTCTCGATGCGGCGGTTGCGCCAGCAGCGGCGGCACAGCGAGACGTACTTGTCGTCACCGCCAATTTCGACCTGATTGCCGTCGGTGACGATGTTGCCCTGCCCGTCGATGCGGGCATTGATGATGGTCTTGCGACCGCACGAGCAGGTGGACTTGATCTCATCGATGGTATCGGCAAGCTCAAACAGGCGCCGTGAGCCCTCAAACATGTGGGACTGGAAGTCGGTCCTCAGACCATAGCACACCACATTCACGCCGTAGTCATCGACAATGCGCGCCAGCTGGTCAATCTGTTGGGCGCTCAGGAACTGAGCCTCGTCGATTAGGATCCAGTCCTTGACGACAAGAGTCTTGTCGAACATCTCCTTGAGCATCGTGTAGAGGTCGCTCTCGGGGTATATCCATGAGCACTTGCGCTCGATGCCGATGCGTGAGCGAATCACATTGTCATTCTCGCGGTCGTCGATGATGGGCTTCATGCACAAGTATTGCATGCCGCGCTCCTCAAAGTTGTAGGCCTGGGTGAGCAACATGGCGGTCTTGGCCGACCCCATTGTGCCATATCTGAAGTATAATTTTCCTATTCCGTTCATAAGGCGTTCTTTTTCAGGTTTTTGTCTTTTGTTCGCCGTTGGCGACTAGACCGACAACAAAGTTACTCTTTTCCCGTCACACCGCCACACGTTTTTCTCAAAAAAAGTTATTAACACGTTGCGGGATTCCACAACGTGTTAATAAAAACGCAATGGCAACTTGCCACATGGGGCTCGCTGCCATTGCGGTGTCTTGTAGCGGGTGGTTCTCGATGTCTAAGGCGTGATGTGGCCTCTGAGTCCGGTCCGCTAGTGCTCTAGGGCGACACTAGAGTTATTTGTTCTTGGCCTCCTCAGGAGCTATGCCTACCAGTTCGGGGTCGATGAGGATGCGTCCGCAGTACTCACAGACGATGACCTTCTTGTGCATCTTGATCTCCATCTGGCGCTGAGCGGGAATGCGGTTGAAGCAGCCACCGCAGGCATTGCGCTGAACCACGACGATGCCCAGGCCGTTGCGGGTGTTCTTGCGGATGCGCTTGAACGCGGTCAACAGGCGTTCCTCAATCTTGTTCTCCTGCTTTTTCGCCTTCTCGCGCAGGGTCTCTTCCTTCTGCTTGTTCTCCGAGACGATTTCGTTCAGCTCGCTCTTCTTCTCTTCGAGGGCGTGCTCGCGGTCGGTGCACAATTCCTTGGCCTTTTCGATTTCGGCATGGAGAGCCTCGGTGCGGCGGCTGGCCTCATTCATCTTCTTCTCGGCCAGCTCGATGTTCAAGGTCTGGTATTCAATCTCCTTGGTCAGGTAGTCATACTCACGGTTGTTGCGAACGTTGTCCTGGTCGGCGGTGTACTTGTCGATGAGTTCTTCGGACTTGGCCTTGATCTCGCGGTTGCGAGCCAGCTCATCCTGCTGGATGGCTACCTCGTCCTCAAACTTGTTCATGCGCGTGTGCAGGCCGGCAATTTCGTCCTCGAGGTCTTGCACTTCCTGGGGGAGTTCGCCTCTCAGTGTCTTGATTGCGTCAATCTCTGAAAGTTTCTGCTGCAAATCATACAGGGCCTTGAGTTTTTCTTCAACGGTGAGTTCTTTCTTCTGTGTTGCCATAACCTTTTGGTTTATAAATAATTTACTTGATTAACTTCGTTTTTTGCAAAAGCGACTGCAAAGGTAGGATTTTTTTTCTGAATAATCTCTAAAAAAATCTCTTTTGTGAAATGTTCGCTTTCATAGTGGCCGATGTCGGCAACCACGATGCGCTGGCTGTTGTCCAGGAAATCGTGGTAGCGCATGTCGGCGGTGACATAGAGTTGAGCCCCTGCCGCCACGGCCTTGTCGAGCAGGAAACCGCCGGCACCGCCACACAGGGCCACGCGAGTGACCAGGCGGTCGCTATCGCCACTGTAGCGCACGGCACCGACCTCGAAGGCCGCCTTCACCCTCTCAAGCACCTCGCGGGCCGTCATGGGTTTAATGTCGCCGATGACACCACATCCAGCTGTGATGCATCCGATGTCTCCATAGGGCATTACCTCGTTGTCGTCCAGGAACTTGACATCGGTCATGCCTATTTTTTGTGCCATGCGGAAGGATACACCCTGCCATGCGCTGTCCATGTTGGTGTGAGCACTGTAGATGGTGATGTCGTGCTTGATGGCCATTGCCACTGCGCGCTCAACAGGCGTGCGGCCCATGATTTTCTTCAGGCCGCGGAATATGAGCGGGTGGTGTGAGATGACGAGGTTAAAGCCGCGGGAGATGGCTTCGGCGACTACCGCCTCGGTGGCATCGGTGCATAGCAGCACGCCCGTGATATCGGCCTCGGGGTCACCTACTTGTATTCCCGCATTGTCCCATTCCTCCTGAAGGCGCAAGGGGGCATACTGCTCGATAGCGTCGGTGATTTCTCTTATTTTCATTATTTTGGATTTAGGCGTTAGGTTTTAGGTCTTGAATTCTGATGCCTAAAGCCTAACGCCTGTTCAACTTAGATTTTGTTCTCGGCCTTGAGACGGTCGCGGTCAATGTCGATATACAACTCGTCGAGCTGACTCTGGTCTACAGGGCTGGGTGCGTCGAGCATGACGTCGCGTCCGCTGTTGTTCTTGGGGAAGGCGATGCAGTCACGGATGCTGTCCAGACCAGCCATGATCGAGACGAAACGGTCGAAGCCGAATGCCAGGCCGGCGTGGGGAGGTGCACCGTACTTGAAGGCGTTGATCAGGAAGCCGAACTGTGCCATGGCACGCTCAGGAGTGAAGCCCAGGATGTCAAACATCTTGGCTTGCAGTTTGCCGTCATGGATACGCAAGCTGCCGCCGCCCACCTCGATGCCGTTGCACACGAAGTCATAGGCCATGGCGCGAACCTGCTCGGGATGCTCGTCCAGCAGGGGGATGTCGTCAGGGTTGGGCATGGTGAACGGGTGGTGCGTCGCCATCAGGCGCTGCTCCTCGTCACTCCACTCAAACAGCGGGAAATCGACAATCCACAGGCACTCGAACTTGTTCTTATCCCTCAAGCCCAAGCGTTCACCCATCTCCAGACGCAGGGTGCACAACTGCACGCGCGTCTTGTTGGCGTTATCACCGCTCATGATGAGCACGAGGTCGCCATCCTTGGCACCCATCTTCTCCTTGAGTTGCTGCCATATGGCGGGCTCGTAGAACTTGTCGATGCTGCTCTTGACAGTGCCGTCGGTGTTGAACTTGACATATACCAGTCCCTTGGCACCCACTTGCGGGCGTTTCACGAACTCTACCAGGCCATCGAGCTGTTTGCGGGTATAGTCGGCGCAGCCGGGAGCGCAAATGGCGCCGATATATGCGGCCTCATTAAACACGGGGAAAGTACCGGTACCTTTAAGCACATCCTCCACCTCGACAAAGGTCATGCCGAAGCGGCGGTCGGGCTTGTCGCTACCATAGAGGCGCATCGCGTCGTGCCAGGTCATCTGCTCCAGTTTTGCGGGCAGCTCCACACCGCGAACCTGCTTGAACAGGTGGCGAGCCAGGCCTTCGAACACGTTGAGTACGTCCTCTTGATCGACAAAGCTCATCTCGCAGTCGATCTGTGTGAACTCGGGCTGGCGGTCGGCACGCAGGTCCTCGTCGCGGAAGCACTTGGCAATCTGGAAGTAGCGGTCAAAGCCTGCAACCATCAGCAGTTGCTTGAGCGTCTGAGGGCTCTGAGGCAGCGCGTAGAACTGTCCGGGGTTCATGCGCGAGGGCACGATGAAGTCGCGGGCACCCTCGGGCGTGGAACCTATCAGGATGGGGGTCTCCACCTCGAGGAAACCTTGGTCATCAAGGTAGTTGCGGATGAGAATGGCCATGTCGTGGCGCAATTCCAGGTTGCGGCGCACAGCATTGCGGCGCAGGTCCAGGTAACGATATTTCATCCTCAGGTCGTCGCCACCGTCGGTATTGTCCTCGATGGTGAACGGCGGGGTGATACTCTCGCTCAGGATATTCAACTCGCTGGCGATGATCTCGATCTCGCCGGTGGGGATGTTGGTGTTCTTGCTTGAGCGCTCGGCCACAGTGCCCACAACCTGGATAACGAATTCACGCCCCAGGTGGTTGGCACGCTCACACAGGTCAGCGTCCACCTCGTTGTTAAACACGATTTGAGTGATGCCATAGCGGTCACGCAGGTCCACAAAGGTCATGCCGCCCATCTTGCGTGTGCGCTGTACCCATCCTGCGAGAGTCACGACTTCGCCCACATTGGCAAGGCGAAGTTCGCCGTTTGTCTTGGTTCTGTACATTGTAAATGTTGTATTGATAGGGTTGATTGATCTTAAAAATCGTTTTAAACATACAAAGTTACTACATTCTTGCCATAAATTGAGCCCTATGGGGCAAAAAAAATGATTTTCACCCTATTTGGCTTGTTATTTCATGAAAATAATGTACCTTTGCACCGCTCAAAACGAAATGTTCGGGGTGTAGCGCAGTCCGGTTAGCGCGCCTGCTTTGGGAGCAGGAGGTCCCTGGTTCGAATCCAGGTACCCCGACAAGGAAAGTAAAAACGCTGATAATCAAGCCCGAAGCTTGCATTGTTGCGTTTTTCTTTTTTATAGATCATAGGAGCGGGCCGAAAACTAATCTCGGCCCGCTCCTATGCTATCAATTAATGTGACTGATTATTCTGCCCAGATGCCTGAAAGCAGGTAGTCAATCAGTAATGTCACATCGTCGATTGTGATTTTTCCGTTCATGTCACAGTCGGCGGTTGTGGTGTTCAGTTCGCTGCTGGTAAGCAAGCCATCAATGAGCATGGTCGCATCGTCGATGGTTACCTTGCCGCTGCCATCCACATCGCCACGCACATATTCCGGTTCGTCACTCTCGCCTAGTTTGCGTGTGTTGGCATTGTTGACATAGATGTCGTCAAGTGTGTTGCCCAGCGGACGGCTGATGAAGGCCACGATGTTCAGGTTGTTGGCATTCCAGTCGTTGGGGATAGTTATGGTAAACTCATTCTTGTAGCTGTCGCCTGTACGCTTGATGGCGACGCCCTTGACTGAACCCAAAGCCTTGCGCAAGACACCGTTGTGGACATAATCGTCGATCATGACACCAGCGTTCAGCTGTGGAGCCACCAGGCTGTCCTCGGTGATATAGACGGTGAGCCTGCTGTCTCCACCCATTCGAGATTCGAAGTCGGGTGTCATATCTCCTGAGACGGTGATGACGGCCTTGCGGCTGGCATTGTCAAATGTGCTGTTGATGTTGACTTGTGCCCATGCGAAAGTTTCGATGTAGTCCAAGAAGTCATTCATTGTTGAAGCGGGTGTCACTGAGAGGACACAGGAAACCAAGTCGCTGTACTCGATGCCGGTGGAGCGGTCAAATGAGCCCTCAGGGTAAGCGTCGATGCCTTCAAGGGTTTTGATGGAATCGGTTTGCTCGGTGCGGAAGGGGTCATCCCCGTTCATGTTTTCATGGATGGCGACCCATGCGATATCGTTGCGCATCTGGGTCAATGCCTGAATGTTGGCTGTTCCTTTTGGACAATGGGTGCAGCCAGTGGAAGTGAACTGCTCGACCAATCGCATCTGGCGATTGAAACCATTTTCAAAGGCTAGGAACGTGCATGACGCACAGGATGGGGCTACCGCTTCGCCGTTGGCGGAGATTGCGGTAAGTGTCAACGTGTGCTCGCCAGTGGTTAATCCGTCACTAGCTACACTAGCCTGCATGAGCGTATAGGTGCCGGTCAGTGCTTTGGAATTGGTAATTGTGCCCACAGGGTTCCCATCGATGGCCACATTCATTACGCATGATCCGGCAGCCACAGTGCCAACGCCCAGATTGCATATCATGAACGAGATGGGGAACTCGTCGCCCACCTTGATATATTTGGGTGCTGTGAGTTCCATGAGCCTGATGATATAGGAGGGAAAGTTGTCATTCTCGGCAATACACTGCAGGCTCAGGTTGCCCGTTACATCGATGCCGTAGTTGAACCAGTTACCGTTTCTATAAATGAAGGAGGGGTAGATCGTGCCTACATTTACCGCCGAGATGGGCTTGCTTGAGTTTGTCGCCTGCTCGTAGTCGAAGCCAATTCTCAAACTGTAGTCGTCGGGCAGGTTAATCATGTAGGGTGTCTCAAGTTCAACGACGTTCCAGCCTTGACTGGACACGTTGCAGTTCCACTCGGTGACCTCTCCCAAGTTGCCGTTGGGGTCAACCGGCATGACGAACACCCTAGTCACAGGAGCTTGTTCGGCCAATCCAATCCTGAAGGCCACAATCTTGCTGCCCTGGAAGAGGGCGAGTTCATCAGGTGTGATGTCGGTAGCGACAGGATTCACACCCTTGAGGAAACTCTTGCCCCAACCTGTAGTGGCAAGTTGGTCGGTGGTGTAGTGACCCAAGAGTTTCTGGTTGGGAGCAAGTTCTTGTGCGCCCAAAACCATTGGCAGCAAAACGACCGCCGTCATGAATAACAATAATTTCTTCATAATCGTTTATACTATTTTATATAATGTGGTTAATAACAATCTGGTTCGGGTTCTTAAAAGGCTGGTGCACAAAATTAGTCATTTCTCTTGAATAAATACTGGCAAAAATTAGAATATCTGGAGTTAGAGCAACCAATGTCGTTTATTTATACGAGATAAGGTGCCACTTTATTAAAGATGGCTAATGTGGAAAGCAAACCCTGCAGGGGTGTAGAACTGTAAAATAGTGTCAATGCTTGTCGCTGGGAAAGAACACGACGGAGGGAAGACTGCGCATGTTATAGGTCGAGGCCATGGATTCGCCGTAGGCTCCAGCAGAGCGGATCGCCAGCAGGTCGCCACGCCGGGACGTTGGCAGCATGCGGTCATGAGCGAACGCATCGCTGGACTCACACACGGGGCCGACCACGTCATAGGTTTCCATGTGGTCCATCTGCCTGGAAGTCAAATTCTGTATTTCATGATACGCTTCATACAGCGCTGGCCTGATCAGGTCGGTCATGCCTGCGTCAACGATGATGAACTTCTTGTCGCGGTTCTCTTTGACATACACTACGCGGGTGATGAGTGAGCCGCATTGTCCCACAATCGCGCGCCCTAACTCGAAGTGAATGCGCTGGTTAGGGCGAATGTTGAGGTGTTGCTTGAAGGTGTTGAAGTACTGCTCAAGGTCGGGTAGAGGATGATCGTCAGGATGCTGATAATCTATGCCGAGGCCACCACCCACATTGATCATCTTGAATCGGATGCCTTGGTTCTCATAGTGGTCCTGCAGCCTGTTGATCGTTTCACACAACATGATGTAGGGTTGCATTTGGGTGATTTGCGACCCAATGTGGAAATGAAGGCCACGAAGGTCGATATCGGGCAGGTCAATGGCGTGTTTCACCACCTGATCCAGGGCTTCGATGCCGATGCCGAATTTGTTCTCAGAGGTCCCTGTCGTGATGTATTTGTGGGTGTGCGCATCAATGTCAGGATTGACCCTGATGGCGATGTTGGCGGTGGTGTCCATCTCTCCGGCCAGTTGATCGATGACCTCCAGTTCGGGAATCGATTCCACGTTGAAACAGCCAATCTCATGTGCAAGCGCGAGCCTGATTTCCCAGTCGGTCTTGCCCACGCCCGAGAAGGTCATTTCCTGGGCTTTGAAGCCAGCCTCAAGGGCTGCTTTCACCTCCCCGCCACTCACCAGGTCGGCCCCGAGCCCGTAATTTGCTATCTCGCTGATAATGCGCGGATTGCCGTTGGCTTTGAGCGCGTAGTGAACCGTGAAAGGCCATCCCTCGATTTGGCGGTTGATTTCGTTGAGGGTGGCATGAAGCACGTCCAGGTTATAGTAGTAAAACGGAGTGTTGCCTTTTCTAACTAAGTCCATCTCGAACCCATATCTATCCAATTCCTTGTCCATCTTTGGTCTAGTTGAATGTTGATTTTCAAGAGACAAAAGTATTAAAAAATATCTTGAAAAAATATTTATAATTCATAAAATCTGCTAAAATTTTTGCATTCTCGTGTCATGTCTCAGTAATCATGAAAAATTCATTTTTCAGGCAATTTGTGAATGGCCTCCGCCCCTTCGCTATTTTTGTCGAAAAAATGCAATTTTCGAGGGCCGCGCCATCCATATTTTGCACTTGTAAATTTTAAATATAAGAAGCTGATTTTCAGATAAAATAAAGTTATTAACAGGGGTTGTTAACAATTTTTATTTTCAAAAATGTAAATTTGTTATTTGAGATTGCAAATTATTGAAAAAAAAGCAGTACCTTTGAAGTCCCTAAAAAGAAGGGATAGAAGACACACCCGATAGCAATGTAAAAATTAATGGAACAGACTGTGTATCACATACCTGCGTTGCTCGATGAGAGCATTCAGGGGCTTGCCATCAAGCCCGAAGGCATCTACGTTGACGTCACCTTTGGTGGTGGTGGCCACAGTCGTGCCATTATGGAACACTTGGGGCCCAAAGGGCGCCTGGTGGGGATGGATCAAGATATGGATGCTTGTGCTAACCGCCTGGATGATGACAGGTTTACATTTGCACACGGCAATTTTGCCTATCTGAAGAATTTCCTGCGTTACTATGGAATTGGCGCTGTTGACGGCATCCTGGCCGATTTGGGCGTGTCATTTCATCACTTTGATGACGTGGAGCGAGGCTTTACCTTCCGCGCCGACGCTCCGTTGGACATGCGCATGAACCGTGCGGCCTCGTTCACCGCCCAGGAGTTGCTCAACAACTATCCCGAGGAGCGGATTGCCGAAGTGCTCTACCTATATGGTGAGTTGAGGCAGTCGCGCCGATTGGCTGCTGTGATTGTCAAGGCCCGCCCCCTCAACAGCACGGGCGATTTGGTCAACGTCGTGCGTCCCTTCCTCAAGTCGTCTCAGGAAAAGAAGGAACTGTCGATGTTGTTCCAAGCGTTGCGCATCGAGGTCAATGGTGAGCTGGATGCTTTGCGCAAGCTGTTAAGCCAGTCGGTCGAGGTGCTCAACCCTGGTGGCCGCCTGGCCATCATCACCTATCATTCCCTCGAGGACAGGCTGGTGAAGAATTTCATGCGCACGGGCAATGTCGAGGGGCGCCAGGAGAAAGACTTCTATGGCAGGGTGAACACGCCGTGGCGGGTGGTGAACACCAAGGTCATCGTTCCCGATGACGAGGAGGTGGCACGCAACCCCCGTTCTCGCAGTGCTAAGCTTCGGGTGGCAGAACTCATTTCAAACAACAAACAGTAAAATCAACAACCTAAAAGCATCTATAAAACAACGATGAGCGAAAAACGGAGTTATACGGCATCGGCTACCGGCAAAAAGGCCGGTAAGGACATCATTCAGGGCCGATTCTTCTCGCTTGACTTTTTCAAGCGCAACGCGGTGTATATCATCGCGCTGGTCATCATGGCGCTCATGTATATCGCCAACAAGTTCGTCTGCCAGAGCAGCATGGAGGAAGTGATGAAGCTCAAGACTGAACTGGCCAACGCGCGCACCGATCTTGTCAATGCGAGTGCCAAGTACAATTCGATGATCCGCGAGAGCGAGATGACCAAACTCATGTGGGAAAAGCGCATCGGCCTGACGGCCCCGCTTGATCCGCCCTATGAGCTCAAGTCCAAGTAAAACCCCATTCCTGACGGATGATTTACACAGTAAAGCAATGAAGCAAAACAATAAACGACATATCCTCGCTCGCTATGCGATTGTGGTGGGAATCATGCTGGCATTCTCAGCAGCGATTGTGTGGAACTTGTTCAAGACGACAGCCGTGCACGCCGCCGAATGGAATGAGAAAGCCAACTCGGTGCTCACCAGCACCACGCCCATTGAACCCGAGCGCGGCAAGCTGCTGGCCGACAACGGTACAGTTCTCTCGGCCAACCTGCAGTACTATGTGCTGCGCATCGACTGGTTCACCGACGGCATCAAGAATGACACCTTGATGAAGGACATCGGCCCGTTGTGTGACAGCTTGGCCCGCTTTGACGACTCGATGACTGCTGCCCAATGGAAGCAGAAGATACTGGGTGACCGCAAGGAAATCCTTGATGAGGCCAAGAAAGTCTATCCCGGTGGCAAAAAGGGGCGTAAGAACCGTGCCTATAAGCTCTTCCCCTACATGCTCACCCATAATGAGTATGAGCGGGTGCGCCAGTTCCCGTTCCTGCGCCGGGCTAAAAACAAGAACGGCTTCTACACCGAGAAGCATAACCGCCGCATCAAGCCCTACGGCGACATGGCGGCCCGCAGTATCGGCAACGTGGGCCAGAATGAAGAGAGTTCGAGCATCCACGGCCATTCGGGCTTGGAGATGGCGTTGGACTCGCTGCTCTACGGCAAGCCGGGAGTGGCCAAGAACATCCAGCTCACCAATGGCATTGTGCGTGCCGAGAGTGTGCCTGCTGTTAGGGGCTATGATATCACCACTACCATCAACGTGCAGTTGCAGGATATCGTGGAGAATGAGCTCAACGACATGTGTGTTGAGAGCGGCGCCGATTGGGGAACCTGTGTGCTCATGGAGGTTGCCACGGGCGAAATCAAGGCCATCAGCAACCTGGAGCTCAACAAGGCCACGGGCGAGTATGTCGAGGGTGTGAACCATGCCGTGCTGGGCTACGAGCCAGGTTCAGTGGTGAAAACCATCTCGATGATGGTAGCCCTCGAGGACGGCATCGTCACCGACATCAATGCGCCGATAGCGACAGGTTCGGACTGGATGTATGCCGGACGCAACATCAGTGACCGCCCCCACGGAGCTGCCACACGCACCCCGCGTGAGATTATCGAGACTTCGTCCAACATTGGCATGGCCAAACTCATTGTCAAGGACTATGGCCAGAATCCAGGCGGTTTCCGCAAGCGTCTTGAGGGGATGGGTTTCTTTGAGCCTTTCAACTCGGGTATTGGCGGCGAGATGGTGCCCAACTACCCCGTCTTGGGTAACAAGAATTGGGACAAGTTGTCGCTCACACGACAGGCCTACGGCTATGCCACAACCATTCCGCCCTTGTACACGCTAGCCATCTACAACGCCATTGCCAACGATGGCAAGTTTGTGCGCCCCCATTTGTTCAAGAAACTCTCACGCGAAGGAGAGCCTGACTCTATCATCCCGGTGACATATGTGCGCAAACAGGTTTGCTCGCCCGAAAATGCACAAAAACTGCGCATCATGCTGCGTGATGTGGTGTGGGGCAGCCATGGCACCGCACGCCACTGGGTGCAGGATGACAAGGTGGAGATCGCCGGCAAGACAGGTACCGCCTTTATCAACGCAGCAGGACAGTATGGCGCCAAAAAGCGACTGGCATTTTGCGGCTTCTTCCCCTACGACAAGCCCAAATATTCCTGCATCGTGCTCATGCTGGGCGCCGACCGTGGCGCTGGCGCTTGTAGTGGCATGGTCCTGAAAAACATCGCCCGCAAAATGTATGCCCGTGGCATGCTTGGAAATACTCCAAGCTATGACGCCGATGTTGACAAGAAGGATGCCAAGAATTATCCCACCTTGTTCGCATCAATGAACGATAACGCGGTCAACAATATCAAGCGCAGCCTCAATGTGAAGGATTCACACCGCTATGCACGCCCGCAGGCAGTGAAGAACGGAGTGCCCAATGTGATCGGCCTGAACGTCCGTGAAGCCATTAAGGTGCTTGAGGATGCAGGACTCATCGTGAACTTCACCGGTTCAGGCATGGTGACGTCCCAAAGTCTTGCCGCCGGGTCGCACTATGCCCGCGGCCAACGTATTAACTTGAGATTAAGAAACTCCTAAAATCACAATATCATCATGAAGAAATTATCACAACTGCTCTCGTCAATCAAGCCCATTAAGATTGTGGGCAATACCGACGTTGACATTACCGACGTGATCAATGACTCACGTCAGGCCCGTCAGGGCGCTTTGTTTGTCGCCATCAAGGGCGTCGCCGTGGATTCACACCGCTTTATCGCCGATGTCGTGGCCAATGGCGCAGTTGCCATCGTCTGTGAGCAACTGCCTGAAGTCATGAACCAGGACATCGTCTACATACAAGTCGAGAACAGCGTCATCGCACTTGCCCACATCGCCGACGAGTGGTTTGACCATCCCTCGCGCCACTTGCGCCTGGTGGGCGTGACCGGCACTAACGGCAAAACAACAACCGCCACGCTGCTGTATGAGATGGCACGTCTGATGGGACACAAGGCAGGCTTGCTCTCAACGGTCAAGAACATCATCGACACTGTTGAGCAACCTGCTAAGCAGACTACCCCCGACCACCTCACCCTCAACAGGCTCCTTCATGAGATGGTAGAAGCCGGTTGCGAGTATGCGTTTATGGAAGTGAGCTCGCATGCGTGTGTTCAGCGCCGCATCGAAGGTATTACCTTTGCGGGTGGCATCTTCACCAACCTCACCCGTGACCACATGGACTTCCACAAAACGGTGGATAATTACATCGCCGCCAAGAAGATGTTCTTTGACCAGTTGCCGGCTGGCGCTTTCGCGCTTGTCAATGCCGACGACAAGGTGGGCGAGGTGATGCTGCAGAATACCCGCGCCGACAAGTACCGCTACTCATTGCGCAGCCTGGCCGACTTCAAGGGACGTATCGTGGAGTCCCGCTTGGACGGCACTACGCTCGAACTCAACGGTAACCAATTGGAAGTCGGTTTCACGGGGCGTTTCAATGCTTATAACCTCCTTTCCGTCTATGGCGCTGCTCTGTTGCTGGGCTTTGATCCTCAAGAGGTACTGGTCAAGATGAGTCTGCTTGAACCCGTTGCAGGCCGTTTCCAGACGCTGCGCTCACCCCGTGGCTACACTGCCATCGTGGATTATGCCCACACCCCTGATGCACTGGTGAACGTCCTTGACACCATTCGTGATGTGGTGGGCAAGAGCGGCCAAATCATCACCGTGTGTGGTTGCGGTGGCGACCGTGATGCCGGCAAGCGCCCCATTATGACACGCGAAGCAGCTGTGCGCAGCGACCGTGTCATCCTCACCAGTGACAATCCACGCAGCGAGGATCCCGACGAAATCCTGCGACAAATGGAAGTGGGCCTTCCCGACGAGTCGCGTTCCACCACCTTGTCCATCACCGACCGCCGCCAAGCTATACGCACGGCCTGCCAACTCGCACAGGCGGGCGATGTGGTGCTCATTGCCGGCAAGGGTCATGAGGATTATCAGGAAATTAAGGGAGTGAAACACCATTTTGATGACCGCGAGCAGGTGCTTGAGGTGTTCGCTGCCGAGAAATAATTGATTATTAACCACTACAATAGCTAGATATGTTATATCATTTTTTCCATTACCTGGAGCAGTACCATCACGTGAGTGGTGCCCGCCTGTTTGAGTACATCACTTTCAGGTCAGGCTTCGCTTTCATCCTGTCGCTGTTCATCGGCATCGTGATAGGCCGCCGCATCATCTTCAAGCTCAAGGGCCACCAGATGTGTGATAAGGAGCGTGATGCCAAGTTGGGCGGTAACGCCGCCAAGCAAGGAACGCCCACGATGGGTGGTATCATCATCATCATTTCGATTTTGATACCTTGTCTGTTGCTCGGTAAGCTCAACAACGTCTACATGCTGCTCATGATTGTGTCAACATTGTGGTGCGGCGCTCTGGGCTTTGCCGATGACTACATCAAGGTGTTCCACCACAACAAGGAAGGCCTCAAGGGCAAGTTCAAGATTGTGGGACAGGTGGGTCTGGGCATCATCGTGGGTCTGACCATGTACCTGAGCCCCGCAATCGTGATGAACGAGAACGTGCATGTGACCAACCGCAACGAGACTCCCGAACTGGTTGAGATCCACAAGTCTCAGGCTGTGAAGGCGACCAAAACCACCTTGCCCTTTGTCAAGAACCACAACTTTGACTATGCCTATTTCACAGGTTGGATGGGCAAGTACAAACAGGTGGGCGGATGGATACTGTTCATTTTGATGACCATCTTCGTGATTACGGCGGTGAGCAACGGCGCTAACCTGACTGATGGCGTGGACGGACTGGCAACAGGCACATCGGCAATCATTGGTGTTGCCCTGGCCATCATGTGCTATCTGGGTGGCAATGTCATCTATTCATCCTACCTGAATATCATGTACATCCCAGATAGCAGTGAGTTGGTAGTATATGCCGCAGCGTTCATCGGCGCGACAATAGGCTTCTTGTGGTATAACTCCTATCCGGCCCAGGTGTTCATGGGCGACACCGGCAGCTTGTGCCTGGGTGGCATCATCGCTGTGTTTGCCGTGCTCATCCGCAAGGAGTGGCTTATCCCGGTGTTGTGTGGTATCTTCCTCATCGAGGAGTTGTCGGTCATTTTGCAGGTGTGGTATGTGAAGCGTCACGGCAGCAACCATCGCTTGTTCAAGATGACGCCATTGCACCACCATTTCACGATAGACCCCTCTAAAATCACATGGGATTACAAGATTAATCTGCCGGATCATCGCATCCCCGAGGCCAAGATTGTGATGCGCTTCTTCCTGGTGAGCATCCTGCTGGCTGCTTTGACCTTTGTTTCCCTTAAAATCCGTTAAAACAAGATATTATGGCCAAGAGATTAGTAGTATTGGGCGGTGGCGAGAGCGGCGCGGGAGCTGCGGTGCTTGCCAAGGTAAAAGGCATGGACGTGTGGCTGAGCGATGCAGGCAGCATCGGTCAGGTTCACAAGGACCTGCTCGAACAATATCATGTTGAGTGGGAAGAAGGCGGGCATACACCCGAAAAAATCCTTAATGCCGACGAGATTGTCAAGAGCCCTGGTATCCCCGACACGGCACCCATGGTGGCTCAGGCTATTGAGAAGGGCATTCCTATCCTGAGTGAGATTGAGTTTGCGGGCCGCTATACCGATGCCAAGATGGTGTGCATCACTGGCAGCAACGGCAAGACCACGACCACCAAGCTCACTTACCATATTTTCAAGAAGGCGGGTTTGAACGTCGGCCTTGCAGGCAATGTGGGCAAGAGCCTCGCCCTGCAGGTTGCTACCGAGCACCACGATGTATATGTCATTGAGTTGAGTAGTTTCCAGCTCGACAACATGTATGAGTTCAAGGCCAATGTGGCCGTGTTGCTCAACATCACGCCCGACCATCTTGACCGCTATGACTACAAGATGGAGAACTATGCCTCTGCCAAGTTCCGCATCACCCGTAACCAGACGGGCGAGGACTCGTTCATCTATTGGCAGAACGACCCCATCATTGCCTCGCAACTGCATCAACATCACTTGGAGTCCCGCCTGCTGAGTTTCACTGGCGACGATGACGACCGCAATGCCGCATGGGTGCATGAGGGTGTGCTCAACTTCAATGTGGACGGCGACCGATGGGATATTCCCCGTGACGATCTGTCCCTGAAGGGCCTGCACAACGTCTATAACACGATGGCTGCTGGCTTGTCTGCACAGGTGTTTGACATCCGCAAAGATGTGATTCGTGAGGCGCTGGCCGACTTTGAGGCTGTTCCACATCGCCTGGAGTATGTCGATACCGTCGATGGCGTGCGCTACATCAACGACAGCAAGGCAACCAATGTCGATGCCTGCTGGTACGCGCTCGAGAGCGTCAACGAACCGTGTGTGCTCATTTTGGGCGGCATTGACAAGGGCAACGACTACAGCCAGATTGAGCCGCTGGTCAAGCAGAAGGTGACGGCTATCGTCTGCCTGGGCAAGGACAACGCCAAGCTGCATGACTTCTTTGACGGCAAGGTGCCAGTTGTGACCGACGCCACAAGCATGCCCGAGTGTATGGCCAAGTGCCGCGAACTGGCCCATGAGGGTCACACGGTGCTCCTCTCGCCGTGCTGCGCCAGTTTTGACCTGTTCAACGGCATGGCCGACCGCGGCAACCAGTTCAAGGAATGTGTCAAGAAAATGAAATCCAACTAATTAGTAACCCCCAACAGTTTATCAATACTACTTCTTGTCTATGTCTCCTAGCGAAAAGACAAACAGATATACCGAAATATCCCAAAAGCACGGCGATCCGTGGATTTGGGGCATCTATATCATGCTGCTCATCATCTCGGTGGTTGAGAGCTATAGTGCCTCGAGCCGCGAAATTGCTTCCCAGGGTATCTACATGCCCATCATCAAGCAATGCTTGTTCTTGGGTATAGGTGCCGTGTTTGTGGTGCTGTTGCAGCGTGTTGACTATAACAAGCCCCGTTTCCTGTATATCATGATACCCGGTTTAGCGATCATTACTGTCATGAGCCTGTTGTATGTGATGTTCTTCGGTGAGGTCATCAACGGCGCTCGCCGTGCCATGACTCTGGTGCCTGGTCTTATCACCCTGCAACCCGCCGAATTGGCCAAATTGTCGATTGTCACTATTTTGTCCTACATCTTCGCCAAGTCCCAAAAGAACCAGGACATCAGCAACAAGGGTCTTGTGGCGGCTGCGTTTGCTGTGGCTGTCTATGGCGGTCTCATGATTAGGAGCGGCTTGACCAACACGTTGCTGCTGATTGCAATCAGTGGCTCGATGCTGCTGATTGGTGGCGCACGGCTCAAGAAGATCGGCATCCTGATGGTTTTCTTCGGTATCATGTTTGGTTTCTTCTTTATCATCAAGCACAACAACGACAAGAAGGAAGAAACCTTCAAGGAGACTCAGCGCGAAATGCAGTTTGAAGCGGAGGCTGGTAGTGTCATCGTCGAGAATGAAGCCGACAAGGGCGCGAGCAAGGAAGTTGGCCGCTCAGGTACTTGGAAGAACCGCGTGCGTGAGTGGTGGCACAGCGACTCGCTGGTCTATAGGCCTATCACAGCCAAGAACCAGCAGGAGATGTTCTCGCGCATGGCCCAAGCCCATGGTGGATTGCTTGGCGTAGGCGTCGGCAAGTCCCGTGAGTGCAGCCGTCTACCCCTTGCGTTCAGCGACTACATCTACTCGATTATAGTCGAGGAGACTGGCCTCGTTGGCGGCATCTTTGTGCTGTTGCTCTACTTGTCGCTGCTGGGACGTGCCGCGATGATTGTGCGTCGCAGCAAGCGTGTGTTACCATCGTTGCTTGTCATCGGTATGGCGTCGTTCATCACGTTCCAGGCCTTGTTCCACATGGCCATTAACGTGGGCGTTTTCCCCGTGTCGGGACAGCCGTTGCCGTTGATTTCTAAGGGCGGAACGTCAATATTCGTGATTAGTGTCGCCTTTGGCGTGATGTTGAGCGTGAGCCGCACCATCGCCAATTACGGAAATAAGAAAAACAAGGTTGATGAGACCCCGATCATTGAGGGCCTCGATGCCGAGAACCCAACTGAAATACCACCTAAAAATGTCTGGAAATAACAACAATCAACAACTCAACGTGCTGGTGAGCGGTGGCGGTACCGGTGGGCACATTTTCCCCGCCTTGTCCATCGCCAACGAGGTGCGCAAACGCTATCCCGACGCCAGAATCCTGTTTGTCGGTGCCGAGGGTCGCATGGAAATGGAGAAAGTCCCTGCTGCGGGCTACAATATCATCGGCTTGCCTGTGAGTGGCTTTGACCGCAAGCATCTGTTGCGCAACGTCAAGGTGCTGGCTCGTTTGTTCAAGAGCATGAGCATGGCACGCAATATCCTTAAGGACTTTAAGCCCGACATCGCCATCGGTGTGGGCGGGTATGCCAGTGGCCCCATGCTCAAGGAGGCTCAAAAGCAGGGTATTCCCACCTTGCTGCAAGAGCAGAATTCCTATGCTGGTGTGACCAATAAATTGCTGGCAGCCAAGGCCGACAGCATCTGTGTCGCCTATGAGGGCATGGAGCGTTTCTTCCCGCAGGAAAAGATAGTCTTGACCGGCAATCCCGTCAGGCGCAACCTGCTGGATTGTGGCGCGACTCCCGAGCAGGCTCGCCAGGCCATGGGCGTCGATCCTAACAAGAGTACCATCCTCATCATTGGTGGCAGCCTGGGCGCTCGCACGATCAATAATGCCATTATTGAGGGCCTGCCCAAAATCGGTGAAACCTTCGGGGTTCAGGTCATCTGGCAAACAGGTAAAATCTATGACCAACAGTGCCGTGAGGCTCTCGAGGCTTCGGGAGTGAAAAATGTGGTGCAAATGCCGTTTATCAGCAACATGGACATGGCCTATCGTGCAGCCGATCTGGTAGTGTCGCGTGCAGGCGCAAGTTCCATTTCGGAATTGCAGTTGTTGGGTAAGGCAGCCATACTGGTGCCCTCGCCCAACGTCGCCGAGGACCATCAGACCAAGAATGCCATGGCTCTCTCGACCCGTGACGCAGCCATTATGGTCACCGACGCCGATGCCGCCGGCATGCTGGTAAACACCATGCTTGAGACCGTGACCGATAAGGCCCTGGTGAACAAGTTGGGCGTGAATGTCGAGAAAATGGCATTGCGCAATGCTGCCGAGCACATCGTTGACGAGGTAGAGAGAATTATCGGGAAGAACAAGACAGAACTCGCTGTTAATCAATTGCTAATGAGATGAAAGACTTTGAATCGTTATATTTCGTCGGGGCTGGCGGCATCGGAATGGCCGCACTGGAGCGCTATTTCCTCGCCAAAGGGAAACGTGTTGCGGGTTATGACCGCACTCCCAGCGACCTGACCCGTGCCCTGGAACAAGAGGGTGTGCACATCGACTTTGACGAGTCACCTGATTTGATTCCCGACTATTGCCGTGACCCCGAGCGCACGCTGGTGGTTTATACCCCCGCCGTACCCGACTCTCATCAAGGGCTGACCTTTTTCAGGAATAATGGTTTTGAGGTGCTGAAGCGCGCTGCACTGCTTGGAGTTGTGACGTCCCACAGCCGTGGCTTGTGCTTTGCCGGTACCCATGGCAAGACGACGACATCAAGCATGGCCGCCCACATCCTTCACAGCTCAGGTTTGGGGTGTAATGCCTTCTTGGGCGGTGTGTTGCGCAACTACGACAGCAATTTCTTGTTGTCGCCCACAAGCCCATTCTCGGTCATCGAGGCCGACGAATTTGACCGCTCGTTCCACCACCTGCGCCCTCACATTGCAGTGGTGACATCGACCGACCCTGACCATCTGGATATCTATGGCACCGCCGAGGCTTATCTCGAGAGTTTTGCCCATTTCACTGAGCTGATCCAGCCGGGTGGTGCGCTCATCGTCCACACAGGGCTAGCCTTGAAACCGCGCGTGGGTAAGGACGTGATAATCTATACTTATTGCCGTGACGAGGGCGACTTCCATGCCACCAATATCCGCAAGGGAGACGGCGAGATTACGTTTGATCTAGTCACGCCTTGGGAAACGCTGAGCGACATCAGCCTGGGAGTGCCCGTTGACATCAACATCGAGAACGCCATCGCAGCCATGGCTGCATGCCGCCTTGTTGACGTGCCCCTTGGCGCCATGCGCGACGCCATTTCCACCTTCATGGGACCCAAACGCCGCTTTGAGTTCTGGCTCAAGGAGCCTGGCGTGAAGGGTAGGGTGATGATTGACGACTATGCCCATCATCCCGGTGAGTTGCGTGCAAGCATCTCGTCGGTTCGGGATTTGTATCCCGGCCGCCGTCTGACGGTGATCTTCCAGCCCCACCTCTACACGCGCACCCGTGACTTCGCACCTGAATTTGCTTCGGCGCTCTCTTTGGCCGATGAGGTGATCCTGCTGCCTATCTATCCTGCACGCGAGGAACCCATTCCTGGCGTGACTAGCGAGATGATACTCCAACAGGTCACGAGTACAAAAAAATGCATTTACTCGAAAGAAAATTTGATTAAGTCAATACATTTGAGTAATTTTGACGTCTTATTGACAGCAGGTGCCGGCGATATCGCTAATCTGCTGCCTGAAATATGCGATGAATTCAAGAAGCAAAAGCGTTGAAGCGACTGATACAATATAGCATTCTGGTGATTCTGGCGGTGGCGCTCACCGTGGGCATCATCTGGGCTCGCGAGAAATCGCGTGGCGAGCTGTGCACCTCGGTGGATGTTGAGGTCGTGAATGCCGACAGTACCTCGTTTGTTACACCCCAGGGTGTGCTCAGCGACCTCAAGGGTCAGGGCATATCGCTTGTGGGCAAGCACATGGGCGATATCAACGCCTCGGATATCGAGGAGGCGCTCAGGCTTTCGCCCTACTTGGAGAATGCTGATATTGTGAAGTGCCTGGACGGCAGGATTCTTATACGCGTCAGTCAGTTGGTGCCTGTACTCAGGGTCTTTGACGGTGAGCAGTCCTATTATATGAACCGCTCGGGCAAGAAAATGAACGCTTCGTCGTTTTATCATTGTGATGTGCCAGTGGTTCAAGGCCACTTTACCCGCAAGTACTCTCCATTGCGCCTGTTGCCGCTCATCGACTATGTGGAAAGTGATTCGTTGTTGCACTCGCTGGTCACGATGTATTGCGTGCGTGACACTAACAATATCATCCTCGTGCCTAACATCAGCGGCCATGTAGTCAACATTGGCAATGCGGATGGCTTTGAAAACAAGTTTGCGAAGCTCAAACTGTTCTACAAGGAAGTCATGCCCAAGAAAGGGTGGAACACCTACGACACCATCTCGGTGAAATGGAACCACCAGGTGGTTGCCACACGACGTGTCAAGGCCGTCCAGCAGGTCATCGAGTATGACCCCGATGACGATGAGCAGGCTCCCGACATCGAGACGATGACTACTGGCACCGCCGCCGAGGCCAAAAAGGCTGAACAGCAAAAAACCGAGACTCAAGACGCCACTGAGCCTCAAGACAACAAGAAGAAAAATAACTAAAAACAATAATATTATAATTCATAAATAATTTTATGGAAAAGAAGAACCAATACATTGTAGCACTTGAAATCGGTAGTTCCAAAATCGTTGGAGCCATCGCCGAGAAAACTTCGGCTGGATACTTGAGCGTGCGGCACCTGCAGGAGGAAAAGCACCTCAACAGCGTGAGATATGGAATCGTACAGAATGTGGAGAATATCAAGAGTAGCATCAACCGCATCCTCAAGAACTTGGAGGGTATGATTGACGGACGCATCACACAGGTTTACATGGGTGTGAGCGGCCGCTCATTGCACAGCATCGTGAGTGAGGTGAACCGCAGCGTGGGTTCCTCCGAGCCGATTACTCAGGATCTGATAGACCGCATCATCCACGACGCCACCAGCACCCCCATTAAGAATCATGACACCGTGGACATTGTTCCGCGTGCTTTCTATGTTGACAAGGTTGAAACTCCCAACCCCGTCGGCCAATTTGGTTCTTCTATAAAGATCAAGGTCAACCTCATTGTGGCAAAGCCTGCCCTCAAACTGAACCTGAACAGGTTGATGACCTTCGGCATCCCCGCCAAGGACTATATCGTGACGCCACTGGCAGTGGGCGAGCAAATCTTGAGCGACAGCGACCGTGAACTGGGCTGTATGCTCGTGGATATAGGTGCCGAGACCACAACGGTGACCATCTATAAGAACAAGGCGCTCATCTACTTGACCACACTGCCGCTGGGAGGACGCAACCTGACCCGTGACGTGATGAACGGCTTGAGCGTCCTTGAGGAGACTGCCGAGAACGTCAAGAAGAACATCAACAACCCGCTTGACCCCAGCAACGTGAACAACGTCGTTATCGAGGGTGTCAAAGCTCGCGATGCAGCTAACTATATCAGTGCACGAACGGGTGAGATTATTGCCAATATCAACCAGCAGTTGGCTGATGCCGGGGTGTCTTCGGATGGAATACAGAGCATTGTCCTCATCGGTGGCAGCGCCCACCTGGGTGGTTTGCAACTCAAACTTGAAGAGACCATCAAGATCAAGGTGCGCCTGGGACAGAATCCTCCCATCCTCAATATCTTGAATCCCGAAATCAATCGCATGGAGTATATCGAGGTGTTCTCGCTGCTGGCCAAGGCTGCCGAGCTCATCCCCGAGGGCGAGACCTGTGTCGAGCTTAACAAGTATGTGGATCCCACTTTTGAGGTGCCCACTGCGCCCCATAAGTCTGTTGAGGCCGAGCGTCCTGTTGAACGCAATCCCAAGTCTGAAAAGCCCAAAAAGAACCGTTGGAAAAAATGGACCGACAAGCTTTCTAGCCTGATGTCCGAAGACGATGCCGCTGACGATGAGCAGTAAAAGACTATCCACCCTAATTTTAAAATAAATACAACACAATATGGAAGACAACAATATCATGTCCACGCTGGACCAGAATTCGGGTTTCCAGGACAAGGAGAAGATGCGCACCATCATCAAGGTGATGGGCGTGGGTGGAGGTGGCAACAACGCCATTAACCACATGTACATGCAGAACATCGAGGGCGTCTCGTTTGTGGTGCTCAATACCGACCGCCAGCAGCTCAACGAATCGCCAGTGCCCAACCGTGTGCTGCTGGGTCCCAACACGACCCACGGCCTGGGAGCGGGCAATATTCCTGAGACGGCTAAGCGCGCCGCCGAAGAGAGTGAGAATGAAATCGCACAGCTGTTTGATGATGACACCAAGATGGTATTCATTACGGCTGGTATGGGTGGTGGCACCGGTACGGGTGCAGCTCCCGTTGTGGCACGTATCGCTCACGAGAAAGGTGTTCTCACGATTGGTATCGTGACCATCCCCTTCCTGTTTGAGGGTCCCAAGAAGATTCTCAAGGCTCTTGCTGGTGCCGACGAGATGGGCAAGTATGTTGATGCCCTGCTCATCATCAACAACCAACGCCTGACCGAAATCTACAGTGACCTCGACTTTACCAACGCGTTCGGTAAGGCCGATGATACGCTGACGACGGCTGCACGCAGCATTAGTGACCTCATCACTGTCAAGGGTGTTATCAACCTCGACTTCAATGATGTGAACACGACCTTGCGCAATGGTGGCGCCGCCATCATCAGTTCGGGTTTTGGCTCGGGTGAGCACCGTGTGTCTAAGGCTATCGAGGATGCCCTCGAGTCACCGCTGCTCAAGAACCGTGATGTGTACGGCTCGCGCAAGATTTTGATGAACGTTTATTTCAACCCTGACAGCAGCACCCCGTTGCGTATGGGTGAGACTACTGAAATCCAAGAATTCATGGCCAACTTTGACCAGGAGGTGGATGTGATTTGGGGTACAGCCCACGACCGCACGCTCGAGGAAGGACAGATCAAGATTACCGTTCTTGCCGCAGGCTTCAACGTGTCACTTGACAAGGAGGCTCCTGTGAATCCGATAACTACTCGTCGTGAACCCGTCACCACCCATAGCAATTTGTCTGATGCCGATCGTCTCAAGAAGGAATATGGAGAGAAAGCCATTACCGAGCAGGCCCTAGCTCAGAACCGTGCCCGCTATATCGTGCTCACTCCTGAGCAGATGGACGATGATGACGTGATCGACATGATCGAGAAGACGCCCACCTACAAGCGCAAGCCCGACTTCCGCAACCAGATACAGGCTGCTCAACAGGCAGCGAGCCAGGAGAAGCCCGTCGAGGTGCCCAAGGCTCCCAAGCGTCCCAGTAGCGATTCACAGACAATCGACTTCGGCGAATAACGATAAATACCATACCTTCAGAAACGAAAGATTAGAAACATTAAATAATGCTGACATTACAACTGATCAACCAAGATCCCGAGGAGGTGATTCGCCGCCTTGCCGTCAAGCACTTCGACGGACGCGAGCCCATCATGCGCATTGTGGATCTGGACAAGCAGCGCCGTGCACTGCAGAAGCAACGCGACGATAACGCCGCAGTACTTAATAAAATGGCCGCTCAGATCGGTGCCCTCATGAAGCAAGGCAACCGTGAAGAAGCCGAGCAGGTCAAGGCCCAAGTGGCCAATCTCAAGGCGGCTAACAAAGAGATAGATGACAAACTGACCGCTGCACAGGACGAGATTACCGAAATCCTGCTGAACGTCCCCAATGTGCCCTACAGCGGTGTACCCGAGGGCAAGACCGCCGAGGATAACATTGTGGAGAAGACAGGTGGCAAGATGCCCGAGCTGGGTGAAGATGCCTTGCCTCACTGGGACCTCGCCAAGAAGTACAACCTGATTGACTTTGACCTGGGTGTGAAGATTACTGGCGCTGGATTTCCGGTGTATGTGGGCAAGGGTGCCCGCTTGCAGCGCGCGTTGATCCAGTTCTTCCTGGATGAGGCTGGCAAGGCCGGTTATCTCGAGATTGAGCCCCCGCTGGTAGTCAACGAGGCTTCGGGTTTGGGAACAGGACAGCTGCCCGACAAGGAGGGACAGATGTACCACTGCCAGGTGGATAATTTCTACCTCATCCCCACAGCCGAGGTGCCCGTTACCAACATGTATCGTGACGTCATAATTCCCCAGGAAGAACTGCCCAAGAAGAATTGTGCTTATTCGGCATGCTTCCGCCGCGAGGCGGGCTCCTACGGCAAGGACGTGCGTGGTTTGAACCGCCTGCATCAGTTCGACAAGGTGGAAATCGTGCGCATTGAGAAGCCTGAGGATTCCTACGCTGCCCTTGAGGAGATGAAGGATCATGTGCAAGGTCTGCTCGAGAAATTGGAATTGCCGTGGCACATCCTGCGCCTGTGCGGAGGTGACATGAGCTTCACCAGCGCCATCACCTTTGACTTTGAGGTGTGGTCGGCAGCCCAGGAACGCTGGCTCGAGGTGAGCAGCGTCTCCAATTTTGAGACTTACCAGGCCAATCGCCTCAAGTGCCGCTACCGTGGCGACGACAAGAAGACGCACCTGTGTCACACGCTCAACGGCTCGGCGCTGGCATTGCCGCGCATCGTTGCTGCATTGCTCGAGAATAATCAGACCCCCGAGGGTATCCGCATTCCCGCCGCTTTGCAACGTTACACGGGCTTTGATATCATCGACTAACGAACTTTGACTGCGAATTACACGAATTATTCTAATGATTTGAATGCTGAAAATTAGTTTAATTCGTGTAATTCGTGTTTTATGAAAATGGAGTAATGAAACGACAGGCCTGGCTCGACTATATCAAGTTCATTGCAATGTTCATGGTGGTGGTATATCACACGCCGCCACGCTTTGACTCCGCCCATGAGGTGGCGTTGTTCAATATGGGTGCGCCTGTTTTTTTCTTTGCGGCCGGTTTCTTGTTCAATATTGGCAAGTATCGCAGTTTTTTTGCATTTCTGCGTCACCGGGCCCGCCAGATTCTGGTTCCTTACACCACATTCTTTATAATATTCTATGCCATGTGGCTAGTCGTGGGACGTCGCATGGCTGGCGCCGACGAGCAGGCTATCGACACGCTCACGCCGCTGTGGCAGTTCTTTCAAGGGACGCCCGACGTCGTTTTAGGACCCTTCTGGTTCCTTGCAGCCCTGTTTACCATGCAGGTCATCTATTATCCCATCAAGCGCTTTTTGACAGGCTATTGGCCCCTAGTGGTGTCGTTGTTGCTGAGTTTGTCGCTTTTTGTCATTCCCAGTTCGACGTGGTTCCTCAGTTGGAATCTGGACAAGGCATTATTGTATATGCCCATTCTGGCTGTCGGTAATTGTTGTCATGACTTGGTGGAGAAATTCTCGTTTAACACTGCTGCCCGCACCGCACTGTGGCTGCTTTTGGCCGCATTGGGCCTTGGCTTCCTGATCATTGCGCCACTGACTATTGACCGTGAGATCGCTTATATTCTCGCACCCGAGGCCGTTATCCTTGTGCTGCCGCTGTACACGGCCATCTGCAAATGGCTGGAATCTCGGTTTGGCACGAGCAAATTTGCCCAGACCGTGGCCATTACCAGCATTACCTACCTGGCGCTTCAAAACTACCTGATTGGAGTCATTAAAATTGTGGTGGCCAAGCTGCTGAGCCCGGCCATCCTCGACGAGAGTATCCTGATTAAGGTGGCTATCGCCGTTATAGTGATGGTGCTGCTATATCCGCTCGCGTTGCTTATCGAGCGTTATTTCCCCTTTATTTTGGGCAAGAGCTACAAGAAGACTTGACAGCGGCTTCGAGTTGGCGCATGGCCTGCTCGATGACGCTGCGCGGACTGCCCATGTTGAAACGCATGTGGCAATCGCCGGCAGTTCCGAACATCGTGCCCTCGTTCATCGCCAAGCCTGCCCGGTTGCGGAACAGGTCCACGACCTCCTCGTGCGTGATTCCCAGGCCACGGCAATCGAGCCAAACGAGGAAACCTGCTTGTGGCTTGATAGCAACAACGCCAGGTATGTGCTCACGGCAGTATTGTTCCACATAGTCCACATTGCCCTCGATGTAATGCAGGCACTCGTCAAGCCACTGCTTGCCGTTGCGGTATGCAGTTTCAGCGGCGATGATTGACGTGAAGTTGGCGTTACAAAACTCGTTGAGTTCAATCCACTTGAAGAACGGCTCGCGCAGCTTGGGATTCTTCACGACGCACCACGAACTCTTGAGGCCGGCAATGTTGAAAGTCTTGCTGGGGGCGCCGCAGGTGACGGTCATGGCCGCTGCCTCGTCGCTGACCGTAGCCATCGGGGTGTGCTTGTGGCCGTAGAGCATCAGGTCGCCGAAAATCTCGTCCGAGAAGATGAGCACATTGTGCTTGTAGGCAAGATGGGCCACTTGGCGCAGCACTTCAGGCTCCCATGCGATGCCGATGGGGTTGTGGGGGTTGCACACGACCATCATGCGCGGCTTCTCCTTCTCGAAGATACTCTCCAGTTCCTCTAGGTTCATGCGGGCATAGTTGTCTGGGGTGGGAATCAACTCGTTGTTGATGGAGATGCGGCCGTTGCCCTCGATCACGTCCTTGAAGGGGTAGTACACGGGCTGTTGGATGACGATTTTGTCGCCCGGCTTGGTGAAGAAATTCACCGCTAGGCCGAATCCGGTGACGATGCCTGCCACAAAGGTCACCTCCTCGCGGGTGAACTCGAAACCGTTGCGCTCACGTTGCCAGTCGATGATGGACTGCCAGTACTCGTCATACAAGCAGGTGTAGCCGTAGATCGGATGGTCGGCAAAGCGGTGAACCAGCGCCTCTGTAATCTCGGGACACACGGCGAAGTCCATATCGGCTATCCACAACGGCAGCAGGTCGTCGCGGTTGAAATCTTGCTTGAGTACTTCTATTTTCTTGCATTGCGTGCCATGGCGGTCAATGCATTGGTCAAAGTTATATTTTGCCATTTTGTTTCAGATTTAAGGTGAATTACCACGTTAATATTTTCTGCGGCAAAATTAGTGCAAGTTGAGCGAAATGCCAAATTTATTTGAGCATTTCCGAGACGCCGCCTAATTTCAAAGGCATGAGCCTTTAACATGGTGCAAGTTGAGCGAAATGCCAAATTTATTTGAGCATTTCCGAGACGCCGCCTAATTTCAAAGGCATGAGCCCTTAACATGGTGCAAGTTGAGCGAAATGCCAAATTCAGCGGCCCCAATTAGTTAAATTGGCGTAATTAGCATTAAAATAATTACCGAGGACTAAAACTTTTCCCTACCTTTGCCGATGTAATCACACAATAAACGCTATGAACATGAACCGCAAAATCCATTTCATGAAAATGCACGGGGTGGGCAACGACTACATCTTTGTGGACACGTCGCTCTACCCGATTGATGACCCGCAGTCGGCAGCCATTGCCTGGAGCAAACCCCACATGGGCATTGGCAGCGATGGACTGGTGCTGATAGGGCGCTCCACAGTGCCCGAGGCCGATTTCACAATGCGCATCTTCAATGCCGACGGCAGTGAGGGCCTGATGTGCGGCAATGCCAGCCGTTGCATCGGCAAGTATGTCTACGAGCATGGTTTGACCGACAAGACCACCATCCGCTTGTTGACAGCATCGGGTGTTAAGACGCTGGAACTCCATGTCACGCCCGATGGTATAGTGCAATCGGTCACCGTTGATATGCTGGCTCCCGTTCTTGAAGATAAGGCATTGTTCCAGCCCCAAGGCCAGGCGTTGCCCGATGGCGTGTTTGTCTCGATGGGCAATCCGCATTATGTCATCTTTGTGGATGATATCGACGCAGTGGACATCGCCACCCGTGGTGCCATTCTGGAACGACATCAGCGTTTCCCTGAACGTTGCAACATCGAGTTCGTTGAGGTGACGGATGGTGGACTGCGTATGCGAGTCTGGGAGCGTGGCAGCGGCATCACCATGGCGTGTGGCACGGGTGCCTGTGCCACGGCAGTGGCGGCGGCGGTAACAGGGCGCAGCGGTCGCCGCACCCGCGTTATCATGGATGGCGGCACCCTCGACATCGACTGGCGCGAGGCCGACGGCCATGTCTATCTCACCGGCCCCGCCACCCTAGTCTACGAGGGCGATATTTTATCATTATTCTAATGCTTCATTCCCAAAAGCGAAATAGTTAAACTATTTTTACTATCTTTGCAGTTTGAAATTGAGAATATATCAAATCTGAGATAACATGAACGTACTGGAATTAAGTGAACAAGAGATTATCCGCCGCAACAGTCTTGAACAACTCAAGGCGATGGGTATCAACCCTTATCCCGCTGATGAATATGTGGTGAATGCCTACAGTGACGACATTGTGGCCAACTTTGACGACAATGCCGAGCCTCGCCAAGTGAGTATTGCTGGACGAATGATGAACCGCCGCATCATGGGCAAGGCTTCCTTCTTTGAGTTGCAGGACTCAAAGGGCCGTGTCCAGGTGTACGTCAGTCGTGACGACCTGTGTCCTGACGAGAACAAGGATATATATAATGTGGTATTCAAGAAATTGCTTGACATGGGTGATTTTGTCGGTGTTCAAGGCTACGTCTTCCGCACCCAGACGGGCGAAATCAGTGTTCACTGCCAGTCGCTGAAGCTGCTCAGCAAGTCGCTGAAGCCGCTTCCCGTGGTAAAGCAGAAGGACGGTGTGACCTATGACGCCTTCGAGGATCCCGAATTGCGTTATCGCCAACGCTATGTTGACCTCATTGTCAACAGCGGAGTGAAGGATACCTTCCTGAAGCGTGCGCTGGTGGTCAAGACCATGCGCCAGGTGCTGGATGATGCAGGTTATACTGAGGTCGAGACACCCACGCTGCAGGCTATCGCCGGTGGCGCAACGGCACGTCCGTTCATTACCCATTTCAATGCATTGAACATCGAAATGTACATGCGCATTGCCACTGAGTTATACCTCAAGCGCCTGATTGTGGGCGGATTTGAGGGCGTGTATGAGATTGGCAAGAACTTCCGCAACGAGGGTATGGACCGCAACCACAATCCCGAGTTCACCTGCATGGAGTTGTACGTTCAGTACAAGGATTATAACTGGATGATGTCGTTCACCGAGCAGTTGCTTGAGACCATCTGTATCGCAGTCAATGGCAAACCCGAGACCGAGATTGATGGCCAGGTCATCAGTTTCAAGGCGCCATATCGTCGCTTGCCCATCCTGGAGGCTATCAAGGAGAAGACAGGCTATGACTTGGAGGGCAAGAGTGAGAGCGAGATACGTGAAGTGTGTAAGGCGCTCAAGCTGGAGATTGACGACACGATGGGCAAGGGCAAGCTGATTGACGAGATCTTCGGTGAGTTCTGTGAGGGTACTTTTATCCAACCCACATTCATCATTGACTATCCCGTCGAGATGTCGCCGCTGACCAAGATGCACCGCAGCAAGGCTGGCTTGACCGAGCGCTTTGAGTTGATGGTCAACGGTAAGGAGCTGGCTAATGCCTATAGTGAGTTGAACGATCCCATCGACCAGGAAGAGCGTTTCAAGGAGCAGATGCGCCTTGCTGACAAGGGTGACGACGAGGCCATGATCATCGATCAGGACTTCCTGCGCGCCTTGCAGTACGGAATGCCCCCCACAAGCGGTATCGGAATCGGTATTGACCGCCTGGTGATGCTCATGACAGGCAATAGTTACATCCAGGATGTGTTGCTCTTCCCGCAAATGCGTCCCGAGAAGGTGCCCGCCCGCGACAAGGTTGAGGCGTTCACTGCGCTGGGCATCCCCGAGGAGTGGGTGGCACCCATTCAGAAGGCTGGTGTGCTCACTGTTGCAGCTCTTGGTGCACTTGAGAAACCTGGCAAACTTTTCCAGGATCTACTCGACATCAACAAGAAGTACAAGTTGGGCTATAAAGTGCCTGTTGTTGACGAAGTCAAGAAGTGGGTTGAGGCTGCTGCTGCCCAGCAGTAATCGCCAAGTACCCAAACAAATAGCATGAATCAAGGGGCATGAACCGTGGACTCGCGGTCTCGTGCCTCTTGGTTTTTGCGAATTAGTAATTTTTAAGAAAGTTTATGTGTCTTAATTTTTGGAAAAAAGGTCATGTTGTCAATATTATTTTATACCTTTGGCATTTGATTCAGTGGGCTTTGTTCAATTTTGTGCTTATTTCGCTGAATGATAGAGTGTTGTGAGAATTCGATTATTATCTAAAAACTTCATAATATGTTAAAGAAACATCTCATTCTCTTGGTGTTGATTGTGATGGCGATGGCCACCGCAAATGCAGGTACATGGAAATTGCATAATTACTATGTCACCTCCAAGATTCAGAATATCTATGACACCGGAGACAAGGTTTATTACCTGAACAGCAATGCGTTGTACCAGTATGATAAAGCGACTCAACAAACAACAGCATTGAACAGAAATAATCTGCTATCGGACGATGACATCAATCAGATGTATTATGATTATCAGAACAAACTGATTTTTGTCGTGTATACTGATTGTAACATTGATGTTATTGATAACGAGGGCAAGGTAACCAACATCAGCAGTGTCAAGGACGCTATCATGCGTGTGTATAACTACACGCTGAACAATGGCGGAGAATTAACCGATTATAATCCGAAAGGTATCTATGATATCACCTTTGCCAATGGTGTGGCATATGCTGCAACGGGTTATGGTTATATCACTATTGATGAGGCAACCTTGCACGTGACCAGTAATAGGGTATTGAGCCAAACAATTCATGTCAATTCAGTTACCGTTCTTGGCTCTGACTTGTTGCTTATCCTCTCCAACACTTATTGCTACTATGGTCCCTTGAGTGCTGAGGATCCTATCAAGACCTTCAAGAAGTTTCAATATCAGGCCTACACCAATGGCCGATTGTTCCCCATTGACGACCACACCGCTCTTGTAGCAGGTTTGGCTGCTTTGTATCATTTTGATTTTTCTGGAACTCAGGTGGTTCCTACCACCCTTGTGTCGAAGAAGCCCACGATTATTCAGAAGACTCCAACGGGATTTATCGCTAATTTCCAGGGTGAGAAATATTACTATACAATCGATGCAACGGGAAAGGTCGCAACACAGGCCTCGACGGTTGCCGGATTTGCCAGCAGTGACCCTGCGGGTGATGGCACGGTGTGGATTGTTGACGCTAATGGCCTTCATGTCGCCAATAGCACTGATTACCACAAGGTGAATGCAATATCAACCGACGTGCCTTTCTGGCTCAAGTACAATACAGCAATGGACGTGCTGTATGTGGGCAATTCGGCCCCCAATGGAGTTACTAATTCCAATGACCATCCTACAAATGTGATCAATATGTTTGATGGCACATCATGGATAGATGTGGCGCCCTATAGTACTATTACCGGTAGTGAAGGCTATGAGTTCGTGTTCAATCCATTGGATTCTCTCACTTATTTCCGTTCAAGTTGGAATACAGGTCTCTATAAGGTAACGGATAATGTCAGGAAAGTCACCTACAATAAGAATAATTCATTGATGGGTACCTATAAGCCTCATCCTGCATTTGACAAATACGGTAACTTGTGGATTGTGTGCTCTTACGGTAACGCATCCTGCCCGACTGCCGTTTTGACCAAAGACAAGGTGGCAAAGAACACTGTTACGCAAGCTGACTGGTACCAGCCCAGCGGCCTGCTGGGATTGGCTACTGGCTATATGAAGCGCTCACGCTTTTTGGTGTCCAAGCTCAACAATTACAAGATTTATACCGATGGTGACTATAATGGAAACACGACCTTTGGCCACATCCTGTGCTGGGACAATGGCAATGAAGATCCCACCGTCGATAATTATCGTTTCAGCAACATCTCCCACTTCATCGATCAGAATGGCAAACTGATTGACTGGGAATATCTTGCTCACCTGGAAGAAGATGCCGATGGCTTGATCTGGGTAGGCTATACCGCAGGATTGTTTGTGTTTGACCCCAATGTCCTCTTTGATGATAACCCCAGGGCTACCCGTCCCTATGTCACTAACTTCAGTGAGGGTAAGGGCTACCTTTGTGAGGGCTATTACGTTTATGACATCGGTGTTGACCGCTATAACAACAAGTGGATAGGTACCAACAACGGTCTTTACTATGTGTCTCCCGATGCTTCGACAGTTTATGAGCATTTCATGACTTTCAATAGCGATATCCCCTCCAACACCATTTACAGTGTGGAGTGCGACACCAAGCATGACCGTGTTTATATCTATACCGACAACGGTTTTGCCGAGTATGTTATCAATGGTGATGCCGCTACTCTCAACTTTGATAACGTTTATGCATTCCCCAACCCCGTTGAGCCTGATTTCACGGGTATGGTCAAGATTGCCAACCTCATGGAGAACAGCTACGTGACGATTACCGATAAGGATGGTGTTGTGGTCGCTCAGATGGGTCCCGTCATGGGAAGCGCTCTGTGGGATGGCAGTGGAGAGAATGGTGAGAGACTGCCCACTGGCACCTATAATGTCTATGCCGCACAGGGTGGACAACCGGTTACTACCGGCAAGCCCCATACAACAGTGATGATTATCAAGTAAAACAATTTTATATCGATATCAACTGATCCTATGCGGGAGCGTGTGCATTCAAAGGCATACACTCCCGTATTTTGAAACCACAGTGAGCAGTGATTATAGTCAGACGTTAAATGTTGGATGTGACTTCTATAGAGTTCTATACGCTCGCCTTTGTTGTCGCAATGGCGTTGGTGGGTTTGCTGATCGGCTCGTCCCAGAAGGATCCCCCCAGTACCTATATCCTGCAGCTCTTGACATCACCGTCTCAGGAGACCTCTGACGCTGGAAATACCCTGTTTATTGAATGTTTAGAGGAAGGCGTTTTCCTTTTCAAGAGGGAGGGCTTGTCTCTTGCGCCGGGAGAGACTGTAAACCTCGTCTTTACCCTGCGTGGTGAAGAATGCACAATTGTTGAAAAGAAAGGTAAGCGTTGTCGTGGTGTTGAAGAGGAACCTGTTGCAGGGTGTGTGACGGTGAAATGTCTGCGGTATGGGCGCAAGTACAGGATACGCTATGAGAGCCAGTTGACAAGCACTTGGGCATCCTTCTCACTGGATACTACCGACCCTGAAGACAAGTTGATTACCCTGGCTTACTAGGCTTTAATTATTGATGGCAGGTTTCTGATGGCGTTCTACAATTTCCAGCCTCATTTTACGTTTTATAAGTGTGTGGATTAACTTGCACATCAATGGATTATTGATTTTAAATACATCATAGTGGAATAATTAACAGTTTGCATAATATGATGAAAAGATATTTTATCTTCATGGCGATGACGGTGTTGGCTGCTGTTGCTGCTACTGCTGGCACGTGGAGAATGCATAATTATTATGCTGGAGCCAACGTTCGGAATATTTATGATACCGACAACAGGGTGTATTATCTGAATAGCGGTCACCTCTACCAGTTTGACAAGGCAACTTGTGTGACAACCGCTTTGAGCAGCCAGAACCTGCTGTCAGATGAGAATATCAGTCAGGTATACTACGATTATGCCAACAAGCTTCTCTTTATTGCATATAGTAATTGTAATATTGATATTATTGACGCCAACAACAAGAAGACCAATATCACCAACCTCAGGGATGCGTCAATCCGTCTGCATCACTATATCCTTGATGATAAGAACAATCTGAGCAGTTATACCGGTAAAGGCATCATCGACATCACTTTCTCGCGTGGTATCGCTTATGTGGCTGCAGGATTCGGTTATATTGCGATAGATGAGTCGACATTTAAAGTGGTTGAGGATAAGTTTATCGACACCAACATTAACGTCAACTCTGTCGCAGTGCTCTCTGACGAATTGATGCTGATTCTGTCCAATACTTTTTGTTACTATGGTCCAGTGGGGACCGAGGATCCAATTGCCAATTATAAGAAGATTCAAAAGACCACTTTTGAGGGCGGTCATCTTTTCCCGATAGATGACCATTCGGCGTTTATACTTGCAGCTACAGTACTCTATCATGTGGATTTTTCGAGCACCACCCCTACCGTGACAACACTGGTGTCAGCAAAGCCAACGATTGTCCAGAAAACCCCGTCGGGATATATCGCCAACTTTGAGGGTCAGAAGTTCTATTACAAGATTGACGCCAGCGGCAAGATGGCGACACAGGCTTCCTCAGAGCGGGGCTTCGCATCGTCCAACCCCGCAGGTGACGGCACCGTTTGGATCAGCGATGCCAATGGTTTGCACATCAAGAACAGCACCGTCTATTATAAACTGCCGGCCATGACCACTGATCAGCCCTATTGGCTCAAGTACAACACGGCAATGGACCTGCTCTATGTGGGCGTTTCGGCAAAGAACATGGTCACCAACATTAATGACTTGCCTGCCAACGTGATGAACACCTATGACGGCACTGAGTGGGCTGATGCAACGGCCTTCAATGCCAATGGTGGAGGCTATGAATTTGTCTTTAATCCGCTGGACTCAACAACTTATGTCCGTGCAAGCTGGAATACAGGCCTCTATAAAGTGACCAATAATGTGTTCAAACTCATCTACAACAAGGCTAATTCCCCCATGGGCACCTATAAGGCCCATCCTGCATTTGACAAGTACGGCAACATGTGGATTGTCAGTTCCTATGGCAGCAAAGCTTGCCCAGTAGCCGTTTTGCCTAAGGACAAAGTGGCCAAGAACACTGTTAAGATGAGTGACTGGTTCCAACCCACTGGCCTGCTCAAACTGAATACTGAAAAAATGCAGCGTTCAAGGTTCATCATCTCCAAACTCAATAATTACAAGATATATACTGACGGTGATTTTTCGCAGGTGACATCCATGCAGGGCCGCATCTTGTGTTGGGATAACGGGAATGAGGATCCCACCGTGGACAACTATCGCTTCGCCAGCACTTTTCAATTTATAGACCAAGACAATCGAACGTTGAGGTGGACCAACCTGTCACACATGGAGGAGGATGCCGACGGCATGATTTGGGTGGGGCACCTGACGGGCCTGTTCGCATTTGATCCCAATGTGCTCTTCGATGAGAATCCCAGGGCCTACCGTCCCTGTGTAAACAATTGCGAACTGGAAGAAGATCGCGGATTCTTGTGTGAGGGTTATACGGTTTATGATATCGGCATTGACCGTTATAACAACAAATGGATTGCTACCAACAACGGCGTTTATTTTGTCTCGCCCGACGGCACAACCATCTATGAGCATTTCATGACTCAGAACAGTGATATCCCGTCGAATGAGGTGTATAGTGTGGAGTGTGACCCCGAGCATGATAGGGTCTATATCTTTACTAGTAGAGGCTTTGCCGAGTATATAGGCACTGAAGATGCGCCATCACTTGATTATAACAACGTGAATATCTATCCTAATCCCGTGGAGCCAGACTTCACCGGAATGATCAAGATTGCCGGGCTTATGGAGAATTCCTATGTGACGGTCACCAATAAGGAGGGTGCCATTGTCGCGCAGATGGGTCCTGTGACTGGCAGCGCATTATGGGACGGTAGTGGCAGCAATGGCGAGAGGGTGCCCACCGGTATCTATAGCGTCTATGCAGCCCAGGGCAGCCAGCCCGTTATCACTGGCAAACCGCTCTCAACAGTCGTGATTATCCGATAAAGAACGATTCTTTCATTGGATGTAATTACTATTAAACGATTAAAACAACTTGTGATGAAAAAGAAGAATATCCTGTTACTGTTGGCTATGGCCTTGTCATTATGCGCTGCAGCTCAAAACACTGTGGGCGATTGGCGCATTCACACCTCGTTTGTCTATGCTGATTCTGCCGCTACGGTGGCCGAAACATCCAACTGGGTTTACTATCTTGCTGGAACTCATCTTTTCCGCCTTGACAAGCAGACCCAGGAGAATGAGGCATTGAACAAGGTCAATCTCTTGAGTGATATGACCATTTCCCAAGTGTTCTATAACAGTGACAAGGACTACCTGGTTGTCGTTTACAATGATGCCAATGTCGATGTGATATTGGAGGATGGTTCGGTGGTTAATATGCCTGAGATACAAAGTGCTGTCATGACGTCGAGCAAGAACATCAACGATGTGACTTTTGCTCCTGGCATGATGTACCTTGCCACCGATTTTGGATATGTGGTGATTGATGACAAAAAATTTGTTGTCAAGGAGTCCCATATCTACAATCAGGCCTTGACCTCGGTTGCTCAGGTCGGGGATTTGTTGCTTTTGTCAACAGCCGATAAATTCTACTATGGCTCTGCCAGTGAGTACCATGATCAATTGTCAACATTTACCGAGTCTGACCATGAGGCTGATTGCCGCATTAGGCCCATCAATGATGACCGATTCTTTGTTCTCTCAAGCAAGACATACCGTTCGGCCTTAACCAAGCAGGATAATGGACGCGTGAGCTTCAATACCCGGGAAATTATCGATACCGCAACCACAGTATTGCAAAAGACCCATGGCGGATTTCTGCTGAATGTTCCTATTAAGAAGAAGTGCTATAAGAGTGATGAGAATGGCGAGGGTCTTGTCGCCATGAATACTGATGGTGAGGTGTACAGTTCTCACCCTGACAGTGATGGCAACACCATTTGGGCCTGTGGCAATCAAGGATTACATCAAGTGGGCAGTGATAGTTATTACATGCCTAATGCTTTGACTATGCCGCAGCCATTCTGGATGAGTTATAATAAGGATAAGGATTTACTGTATGTTTCCTCAACGGCCACTAATGCGTTTTTCAAAGAGCTGAAAGGACAACCATGGTACTATCCTACCCAGGTCAATACTTATGACGGCATCCAATGGACCGATGTGACCCCCGCGGATGCTCCCAAGAACGGATCTTACTGGTTGGAATTTATGCCAAGCGACCCTGACACTTATTTCATGAGCACCTGGAGAAATGGTCTCCTTAAAGTAACGAATGACGAGATCGTTTACACCTATGATGTCGAAAACAGCCCGATGAAAAAGAGATCTGCCATTCATCCCATTACGAGCATTGACCGCAATGGCAACATCTGGTGTGTTCAGACCTATGAGAACAGTGAAACCCCTGTCATGGTTCTTCCTGCCGCCAAGTCCAAGCAGAGTGAAGTAACTGTCAACGACTGGGAAACTCCCACCATCGACGGTATCTACTCAGGTGAGTACACCAAGCGATCCAGTTTTATCAGCACACATAATAGCAACCTGGACATCAAGGTGTTTACTGATGGTGACTACCAGCGACCCGTATTCTTCTGGAACAGTGCGGGCGAGATTTCCTCCTATCCCCAACAGACGTTTTATTCACGCTTGACCGATCAGGACGGGGAGGCTGTCTCATGGACTTATATCATGTGCTTGACCGAGGATCTCTCGGGCAACGTGTGGATGGGTACCACCGAGGGCATTTGTGCCATGAATCCGGCTCAGGCATTCTCAAGTAGCTTCAGTGTAGTGAGGCCCAAGGTGCCCCGTAACGACGGCACTGGAATGGCCGACCGCCTGATGGATGGTATCCAGGTCAATGATGTCGCTGTTGACGGCGCCAACCGCAAATGGATTGCTACAAATTCATCAGGCCTCTTCCTGGTGAACAGCGACGGCACCGAGATTATCAAGAAATTCAATACTGCCAACAGCCCCTTGGCCAGCAATACCATATATCGGGTATGCTGCAACCCTAACAGTAATTCTGTTTATGTTACTACTCCTGCCGGATTGTATGAGTACTTTAGTGACAGCAGTCCTGCCGAGAATACCTATGACAACATCTACGCCTATCCCAACCCTGTGCGACCTGACTACATCGGCGAAGTGACTATTGTGGGAATGATGGACAATACACTGGTCAAGATTGCCGATGCAAGTGGCAATGTCATCAGACAGCTCAAGTCCACGGGTGGTATGGCAACTTGGGATGGCTGCGACCAACGCGGCGAGCTTGTCAAGACCGGTGTTTATATGGTTCTTTGTTCCAGGGCTAATGGTAGTGGCGAGGCAGTGGTGACCAAGATTGCCGTCATTAGGTAAGGCTCGCTACCAAATGATCAAACAGCAGGAAGGCATGCCATGTGCATGCCTTCCTGCTGTTTGATAGAGTTGAGGCCGAAAATCTGTTTCGGCTTACTTGATGACCATTACTGAGGTGATGGGCTCGCCCGTTGTCGCGGGTTGGCTGCCCTGGGCAATATAAATGCGGTAGATGCCAGTGGGCACCCTCTCGCCGTTGCTGCCGCATCCATCCCACAGTGCGCTGCCAGTCACGGGACCCATTTGGGTGACAACGGTACCTGATCTGTTGACGATCTTCAAGTAGGAATTCTCCATGAGCTTGGTGATCTTGATCATGCCCGTGAAGTCCGGTTCGATGGGATTGGGATAGACAGTCACGTTACTGTAGTCGATGGCTGCAGCATCGCCAGTAGCGATGTACTCGGCAAAACCATTGTCGGTGTAGATGTACACGCGGTCATGCTTAGTGTCACACTCCACGCTATAGATGGTGTTTGAAGGGATGTCACTGTTTTGGATCATGAAATGCTCATAGATGGTCGTGCCGTCGGGTGAGACAAAGTAGAGGCCATTGTTGGTAGCGAGCCACTTGTTATTATTACGGTCGATGCCAATGTCATATACTGTGAAGCCCTCGCACAAGGTTCCCTTGTCCTCCTCCATGGCACAGTGTGTCACGTGGGGACGAATGGCCCTGGGGTTGTTGTCGAACACAACATCGGGGTAGAACGCAAAGACTCCCCCCGTGTGGCCTACCCAGATCAAGCCGTCAGCATCTTCCTCCATGTGGGTCAAGTAGGTCCAGTCCACCATCCTGTTATCCTGATCGGTATAGTGTGCGATTGTCGTGAAGCGGTAGTTGTTCACTGTGGGGTCAACATTGTTATTGTCCCAGCACATGATGCGGCCAGGCAGTGAAGTGCTCAGGTAGTCGCAATCGCTGTAGATCTTGACATTGTTGAGTTTGGAAATAACAAATCGCGAACGCTGCATGTTCCCAGTGTTCAAGTCAAGCAAGCCGCTAGGTTGGAACCAGTCAGCCTTGGATACCGAGTTGTTGGCCACTTTGTTTTTGGGCAGGACAGCAGCAGGACAACTGGCATTTCCGTAGGAGCTGACCACCCACATATTGCCGTACTTGTCAAATGCAGGGTGGGCCTTGTAGATGCCAACCAGGGAGTTGTTCCTGTTGTAGTTGAGCGTCATCACGTTGTTGGTGACTTTGTGGATGCCCTGATCCCAACTTGCGCGCACGTAAGTCGTTGAATCCAAGGGATTGAACACAAACTCATAGCCGGGTGACGTTGAGTAACTTGTCGCATCTGCCCAGATGGTGCCATTGTAGGTGTTGATGGCATTGGGCGACATTGTGCCCGTGACTGTGCCGCCATTGCGGGCGGTCACGCCGATATACAGCAGATCCATGGCCGAGTTATACTTGAGCCAATAGGGCTGGTCTGTAGTCATGGCCGGCATCTTGTAATAGGCTGTGCTGTTTTTGATGTGCAGACCATTGGCATCGTTAATCCAAACTGTGCCGTCACCTGACGGGTCGCTAGTGGCAAAGCCCACAGTTGAGAATACCTGGGTTGCCGTCTTGCCGGTAGGGTCGATGGTGTAATAGTAGCTTTGGCCGGCAAAGTTGGCGATGAATCCCGACGGGGTTTTCTGAACCATCGTCGGTTTGGCCGACACCAGCGTTGTCACAGTGGGAGTGCTGCCTGAGAACTCATACAGGTACAGGGCCGTTGCACCCAGCACGAATGTCGCATTATTGTTCACAGGGAATAACTTGCCGCCAGTGAAAGAACCGCTCACCTTGCTATAGGTGGACAGCGGATTAACTGCACCGACAGGACCGTAGTAGCAGTAGGTATTGGTCAGGATAAGCATCAGGTTATCGTTGAGCTGCATGACCGCATTGATGTTTTCACTCTGACTAAACAGCACATCGTTGACCACCTCGAGTGTGGATTCGTCAATGGTGATATAGCCGTAGCCTGTTGAAACATAGGCAAAGCCGTTGACAAAGGTGATGTCATTGATGGTCTTCAGGATATGATCCGCTAACTCGTTGTTGCTCAGTGTGTAGTTGTAAACTCTCACGATGGCATCCTTGACATTGCTGATGTTCTTCACCTGGCCGTTGGCGTTAATGATGTCGATGTTGGCATTGACATAGGCGACAAACAGCAACTGATTCTGCTCGTCATAATAGATCTGACTGATATTATTGTCCGAGAGCACGTTCTGGCTGTTCAAGGCAGTTGTTACATGAGACGATTTGTCAAACTGAAACAGCGCGTTGCTGTTCAAGTAATAAACTTTGCTGCCGGTGTCATATGCATTCTGTATCTTGGATGTCACATAGTAGTTATGAATTTTCCATGTGCCGGCACTGGCGGTGGCAACGGCCATCACCATCAGTGTCAAGAGAATCAGATGTTTTTTTAGCATGTCAAGTAAGTTTATTTAAGTTTTGAATATTGTAATATGCTCATAACCAATTAGATTTACTCTTAGGGAGGGCATATCTCACTGAATTAGATGCCAAAGTTATGAAAATAAAACGAAAAACCCCGTCTTTTTAGCATTTTTTCAATGCAACAGCATCTATATGAAGCCTTTTAATATCTCCTGCAAGGGAAGAGACAACGGGTGAAGGTGAATTAAACTTATCGGTGTTGGAATAGTCTAATAATTATAAAGTTCAACCCTAATTATTTTATTCGTCATGATGAATATGAAAAAGGTCGTTTTTTTAATGATTTCATTGGTGCTGTTAACAGCATGCGGCACTAATAACGGTTTAACCAAGGTCGAGCGTGATGCTCTAGTGACCCGACAGGTTCAAGAGGGGCTTGACACACGTCATTACACAATTGCCGTTGACTGGATGAGGCCGTTGGGTGGCATGGCTCGCCATGTGAGTTCAACCTATGAGCTCAAGGTGAATGGTGATGAAGTTGATAGTTATCTGCCCTATATCGGCGAGGCTTACCGCTTGCCTTACGGCGGAGGCAAAGGCTTGAACTTCAAGGGCAAAATCAAGGATTACACGATAAACTATCCCACGAGCAACCGGTCACACATCGAGTTCAACGTGACCAATGAGGAGGACACCTACTATTTCCGTATCGATGTGTTCAATAACGGCAAGGCTGTTATCGATATTATCGCCCAGGAGCGTGATGCCATCTCATTTGACGGAGAGATGATTTTCCAGTGAAAAGTGTGATCAAATCCCTAAAGATATCAACTCTAAATGTGTAGTATTTTGAAAAAGTGTTTAGTGATTTCAATTCTGCTCTTGTCGGTCTTACTGGTGTCATGCAGCTCCAGCAAAAGTGCAATTGATCCTGGGCGTGCCCTGGTTATTCACTCCTTGCTCGAGTCGCAGCAATATGTGGTGATGGTGGGTTCAATGCGACCCATGTCAGCCCCCACGATCAGCGTGAGCCAAGGGCAGAAGATGATTGTCCGGGACGGCGCGGTGTCATGTTTCCTGCCTTACGTCGGGTCAGGCCAGAATGTGGGCTACGGCGCTAGTGGCTATAAGGCGCTCAACTTCTCGGCCCCGATTCTCGACTACAAGGTTGAGTATCCCAAGGCCGATCGCGCCCGGGTGACGTTTAAGGTAGACAATGGCGATGATCACTACTTGTTCCATGTCGAGGTGTTCATGAATGGCAAGACCACTATCGACGTTGAACCACGTAGCCGTGACGCCGTTTCCTATAGCGGCATGATTCACGGCCTGGATATCCTTAACTAGCAGGCAGCTGACACCCTGACACGGCTAACGGTGTTGTTTTCGGGGTCTCGTTCGACTTGAATCTGGGTGGTGATGCGTTCCTTGAGCATCTCGACATGACTGATGATGCCCACTCGCCTGCCGCCCAGGTCATACAGGCGGTTGAGCGTGTCCATCACGTTGTCGAGGTAGCTTGGGCTGAGCGATCCAAAACCCTCGTCGATGAAGATAGTATCGACTGTAAATACCTTACCCGACATACTGGACAGTGCTAATGCCAGGGCCAGTGACACCATGAAGCTTTCGCCGCCCGAGAGGGTTGTCACGGCAGCCTTGTCGCCCTGTTGCAGGTCCCGTACAAGAATGGTGAGTGAACCAGGGTTGGGTTCCAGTTCATAGCGGTTGTTGAACTGACGCAGATAGCCGTTGGCGGTTCCCAGCAGTTCTCCCAGGATATAGCTCTGCGCGATTTTGCGCAGGGTCTTACCGTCGGCACTGCCCAGCATGGCGTTTAATTCGGCCCATTGGTTGTAAATAGCCTCGGCCTCATCGAGTTGTGTTTTCTTCTCGCCCATGAGGCGCAGGCTTTCCTCGTCGCCCTTGAGACGCACGGTGCGTGAGGAAATTTCCTCCGTAATTTCTCCAATCCGCTTTTCAGTCGCTTCAATCATGGCGGTGAGTTGTCCAGGATCTTGCTCGTCACCCTCGGGTTTTGCTGCTGTGATATCCTGCTGTCGTTTTGTCAAGGCCTGAATCTCTCCTTGCATGAGCGTGATGCTGTCGGCCAATTCCTTGATGGACTGCTTGATGGCATTGATGTCATCTTGCTGTTGACGATTGAGCAGGACAAGACGTTGCATGTTGATGGTCGAATGGCTTTGTAGGAAATGCTCGATAGCTTGCTGAGCTTGTGAAGCTTTGTGGTGCTCGGCAGTGATGCGGGTATTCCATTCCAGATACCTGTTCTCGAGGTCGTTCCATCGCTGGCTTAGGTCATCAGGAATATCGGTTGTAGTTATCCCATTGTCTTTTAGCCCCTTGATACTGTTCTTGATAGCCTGCATGGTGGGGACTAGCGATTGATGGAGCTGGATGATGTGTTCCAGTTGCTGGGCCTCTTGCTTTTTACTCTTATAGGTGGAGGCCTCTTGCTCCAGCTGGTCGATAAATTCAGGGACCAGGATGCGCTCCTTCCAGTTATCATCGATGAATAGTTCGCTCAATTCTTGGGTCAGTTCCTCGAATTGGTCCTTGCTTGCCTTGATGGCCTCACGTTGCTTCTCGATACTTGATTTCACTTGATTCAGGTCGATGATGGCCTGTTTGTGCTTATCCGATGCTTGTGAATGTTTCTCGCGTTCCTGCACGATGAGCTTGTTGAGCAATTGGGCCTGCTTGAGTACTTCATTGAGCCGTCCTGTTTCATCGTCGATGTTGTCGATGAGTAAATCAGCTCGTGCCTTATCCTTCATCATGTCTTCGGCGTCAATGCCGCACTTGATCAGCAGGCTGTGGGTTTGTTTCCATTGCTTGTCGATTTGAACGATGGTGGAATCGTGGTCTTTCTTGTTGCTCTTGATTTGCTTGTCTAGTCTCAGGATGAGGGCTTTTGCGGTGTTGATGCTGGTTGTCGTCTTTCTCACCTGTTCCTCGGCATCGTTGAACTGTTGCTGCAATTCCTCCAGCACACTCTTGCCCTTTGGGGCTAGCAACTGTGTGATGACATTGCCGCACACGGGGCACTCGTCTCCCTCGTGCAGGGTCTTGTGGGCTTGCTCGATGAGGATGTTCCAGTCCTTTTGGCGCTCAACGGCTAGTCGAGCCTGCTCCATGAGTGCCCGCTGGCTAGTGATGACATTGCTCTCGCCGGCAAGCAGTTCCTGTTGCCCCATGAGGTCTTCATTCAGATTGTTCAAGGTTGCAGTTTGTTGATCTACCGTGGAGAGCAGGTTCTTGAGGTTAATCAAAGCCTGTTTGGCTGCATTGAGGTCGTCCTTGCGGTTATTCACCTGGTCGATGTGCAGGGCATCGTATTGCTCTTGGGTCTGCTGGAGTGACTTGCCGATGGCATCAAGGGTTTCTTGAGCCTGCTTCAGCGTTTCCTCGGCTATGGGCAATCGGACTGTTTCCTGTTCCAGGGCCTTGGTGTAGGCTGCGACGTTGTCCGCTGCCGTGTGGCGCTTGTTGACGAGCGTTTTGATGGTCTTAATGGCTTCCAACATGGCGCTGCGGGGCTCTTCTTGCTCAATATAGCCCTGTATCTCTTTTAATGTGGCTTGCTTGCTTGAGATATCAGCAGTTGTTGCTCGCAAGGCCGCACTCAACAGGTCAAACTCGCGTTGCATCGAGGGCTTTTCCTGCTCCAGTGCTTCAACTTGAGCCAATGCAGCGTTCATTTCCTTGAGGTCGCGACGGGCATCGGTTGTGGCGTCCCAATCATTCACTAGCGCCTGTCGCTCTTTGTGGCTCTGCTGCTGGACTTGTTCCTGCTTTTCGACGAGATGGCGCTGCTTGTCGGCGAGTTCTTTGGTGATTTTGGCGATTTCATCGAGCCAATCCATCATTTTCTTCGCTTTGTCATGCTTTTTCTGCTCGGTGACCTGTTGCTGCTTGAAACCCTCGATTTCACCGTTGATTTCGGCTTTTTCTTCGTCAGTGAGCAAGTTGATGTCGCGCAACTGGTCGCGCAGCAGGTTGCGGTTGTATTCTTTCTCCTTGCAGATGTCATAAATCTTTTTCCCCACTTGGGCATATACCTCGGTACCGGTCATTTTCTCGAGCAGAGTCGACTTGTCGTTGTCATCGCTTTCCAGGAACTCGGCAAATTTGCCCTGGGCCAGCACCACAGTGCGGAAGAACTGATCGACGTCCAGCCCAATGACCTGATGGACGAACTTGTCGATGTCGGCAATTTTAGTGTAATGATGATGCTGTGGGGCACCGTCATCGGTCATGATAGTCCTAGCCACCTTTTGGATAGCGCCATCGGATTTGTTGCGGGCACGATGCACGTGCCATGTGGCGATGTAAGGTGTGCCGTCATTGTCGTCAAAGGTCAAGGTCACGTCGGCGCTCACAGCGCCACGGCGCAGCAATTGTCTCACGTCGTTGGTCTTGAGTTTGTCCTCGCTGGTTGTGTCCGAGCGTCCGGTTGGGTATTCGGCACTTTTGGCATCCTTGAGCCTGGGCGTGTCTCCATATAGCGCGAGGCACAGGCTGTCGATGATGGTTGATTTTCCGGCTCCGGTCTCGCCTGTAATGAGGAATAGGTGTTCGTTGGCCAGTGGGGCTGCGTCAAAGTCAATTACCGCGTGTTCGATTGAGGCAATATTGTCGATGGTGAGTTTCTTGAGTTTCATTGTCTGTTGTCTTTTTCAACTTCTTGGAAAGCGTGGTTGAACATCTCCTGCTGCCGGGCAGTCATGGGGTTGCCGGTCCGGTCTATAAAGTACTGGTTGGCAATGTCGATGGGCTGCATCTTGTTGAATTGTTCCACTGTCATGTGGGTAGTGTGATGGCGCTCAATCGCTGTTGCGGTCTTCTTGATTTCGCAGAAGCGGCATTTCTTCTCCTTTACTGCCTGTGCAGCGCGCTCCTGTGCTCCTGTGGGCAGGAACCGCTCTACCTGGACGTTGAGGCGGATGTAGCTTCGGTCATTGGGGTTGAGTTGCTGCAGCATCTCTAATGCTTTATCAAAACCGGTTGGCTCGGTGGGCGGGATGGTGTGCAAGGGTTTGATGTTATTGATGCGCTTGGTCTCGATGCGGGGAAATGCATCATGGGCATCAATCTCGACAATGCTCACCGAGTGCTCGCATTGCTCGTCAAAACTCACGGGCAATGGCGTGCCGCAGTAGTAGGCGCGTTCGCTCACCTGCTGCGGACGGTGGATGTGCCCCAGTGCAGCATAGTCATATCCCGAACCCAACGCCGCGATATCAACGCACTCCATTTTCATGTCGCGGTCATGACCCGTGAAATCACTGTTGTTCACGGCGAGGTGAGCCATCAACACTACGGGCAGATGGTTGGTGTTTTGACTTGTCGTCCGGTCAAGAAGGGCTTGGAAATAGGTCTGTTGGCGCAGGTCTCGGTCAACGTTATTGCCAGCGACCTGCGGGAAACTTGCGGGATAGGCAAACGGTACGGCGACAACGATACCCTTGTTGCCCACAGGGATGATGTGCCGTTGCAGGTCGGCATGGCCTTCCTTGTCGCGGGCGATGCTGCCCAACACGGTGACGCCAGCCAGTTGCCACAGACGTCTGTCGCTATCAAGGCGCGATGCGCTGTCGTGGTTGCCCGCGATGACGATAATCTTCATCATGGGGCAAGCGTCATGGATGTTGAGCAAGGCATTGACATATAGGTTGACGGCAGCGTTGGACGGTGCTGCTGTGTGGAAAATGTCGCCGCTGACGAGCATGGCATCGGGTGTGTGCTTGCGGACAATATCGGCCAATTGTTCAAGGAAGTCACGTTGCTCCTCTCCGCGGTCATAGCCGTAGAAATTCTGGCCTAAGTGCCAATCGCTGGTGTGAATGAATTTGAACATAGATGATTACTTGCTGGAAGGTAAAAACTCATACTCATTTTCCCCAATAGTGGGATTTCTAAGGACAAATATAGTCAGAAAACTTGAATAATGCAAGTTTTCCCTGTTAAGAGTTGTAATGAATGTTTTTCTATTTTGCCGAGCGTGTCGCCAATTTCTTGCCTTTCTTGTCCCAGGTATATATCCAGCTACCCTTGCGGCTGGTAAATGTGTCACCGGCCGCATTCAGGATTTCCCCCACATTGCTCACCGAGAACGTGTGCAGTTTCTTGCCCTTGGCATCACAGGTGTAGTACCACGAGCCGTGCTTGATGATATAGAAAGAGTCGCTGTAGGCCACTACCTCGCCTTGGGTTGTGCTGAAGGTATGTACCTTTTTCCCATTTTCATCATACACGTAGTGCCATGGCTTTGTGGTCTCGATGTGGCTGATTTTCTGGGCATTGATGCTGCAAACAGCCATCATCATGGCCAAGATGATAAAGATTCTTTTCATATCTATCCAATGGTTATTTGATTAATTTCATGATTTGTTGATCGCTGGCATGAGGCAGGATTTGGTGGAATTGCTCCATGATGCGCTCAAGAGATTGCTGTGGTGTGCGGTCACATTGGCATGCCTCCTTTCCCAGTAATTGCTCGGGGGTGGTGAGTAAAGCCCAACCCCAACCATATTCGTGGCCATGCTTGTCGCGGGGATAGACGAAGTCTTGGGTGACGATACGGCAAGCCATCTGCAGGCGGGTAACATAGCCGTCAAAGCGGTTGCGCATCTTCGTGCCCGTGAAGCCGCAAGCGGCGCGTAACTCCCGTGTGATCAAGCTTCCGTGCTCACGCAGGGTCATCACAATTGCCTCCTCAATGGAGCCTTCGGATGGGGTGGGGTAGGCATGGTGACGGTAGTTCATGAAGTCTGGCCACCAGTCAATACTGATGTAGCCCGCCTTCTTGTTAAAGAACTTGCCGTACACACAGCTGCCCTCGGTGACGATGGGACCTTTCCACTTCCACATGGGCCAATCCCAGCCACCGTCATCATAGACCACATAGCGGCAATCGTCGTCCACCACTTCCTCGGCCGAAAAACCACTGATGCCACTGTACAGCAACGGCAGGAACCCCACATCCTGAATGAGTCCCATCAGTTCAGTTGCACTATGTATCATTCCTCGTTTCATGAATGCATGCAATTAAAAGTTTGAACGTTATCACAGGCGGATGAGGGCGACACCAGCAAGCATGAGCAGGATGCCAAGGATTTGTGCCCAGGTGATGGGCTTGCGTGGGGAACCGAGCCAGCCGTTGTGTTCCATCAGCTGGCTGAGGGCCAACTGGCCGACGAGCAGGGCCATGACGAACACACCAACGCCAACATGGGCGACAAGCCAAGCATTGCCAAACACGATAGTCGCTCCACACAGGCCGCCCAGCCACATCCACCATGGATACTCACGACTGAAAGCCTTGCCAATTAAACGTACACTTCCATTAAGGGTGCAGAAGAGCAACAGCACCATTGTAGCTACAAAGAAGGCGACTGTCGTTGCCTGAATGGGATTGCCGACGATGCTGGACAATTGGGCATAAACACCCGTGATACTTGCCGACAAGCAGCCCGACACCACGGCACATAGCTGCCAGAACAATTGCCGCGAACCCTTGTCGCGGGTCGCTTGTTGCTGTGCTTTGAGCTTAGGCAGGATAACGACAAGCGTAACACCCGCGACGAGCAGTAGTGAACCGATGATTCGTTTTGCGTCAAGTGGTATCACCTTGGCACCGAACCAACCGAAGTGGTCAATCATCAGGCTGAAAATCAACTGGCTGAACATCGGGATGATGACTGCCTGCAACGGCCCGATTTCCTTGAACAGATGGATAGCGATGGTAATGGTCACTACAGCGACCAACCCAGCAAACCAGCTCCACCAGGGCGCCTCAGCCAGCATCTGGCTTGTGGGAATGAGTGGATTACCCGTCAGCAACGAGACGAGCAGTAGGGCCAGAGTTGATACTGAGAAGGAAACAAGCGTCGAGACATAGGCCGGTCCCACGACTCCGCGCAATCTGGAATTGGCTGCGGTCTGAAAAGGAACCAGCAGACCCATCGCCAGTGTTATAATCAAATAAAACATATCGTTCTTTGTTATTGGTCAGATATTAGGTGCTGATAAAAAAGTGGAACATTGATTTGGTTTCACAGAGTTCCATGCTCAGTCGCCCCCACATCACTCTTTTTGCCCCAGGATTTGGTCTAGTACGGGGTAGATTTCGCCCTCGGCAGTGTATGGGTGGATATTGAAGTAGGGGTTGCCAGTGAGCATGGCAGACAGTTGCGTCTTGGTTTTGTCGTAGAAGATATGACAGGGGATGCCGCGGCTTTCGGCATAGGCTAGTTCATAGCCGACTCCCAACGACGGGCATGTACACTCTCCGATGAGCAGGTCGCTCTCGCGCAGCCATGCCGTGTCTTGGTTATAGATGCGGGCGTCGCGTTCACGGCCCTGTTCCGTCAGGCTTAGGTTGCTGCTACCGACATGCTCGGTCAACACTACATCGGTTCGCTGGATATAGTCGATGATGCGGCGGTACAGGTCAGCATCTACTCGACCGCCGCGGATTGATCCGGCAAAATATATCTTTTTCTTGGCCATAATCATTCAAATGCTAAAGTCGGGACATGAACTTCTCACGGTCCACAATAAAACGCAAGTGGGAGCCTTCGCCCAACAGGATGTCGCCCCATTGCGCCTTGACCTCAAACTCAATTTTCTTGCCATCAACCTTGGTAACTGTGGCTGTGGCGGTAACGGTCTCGCCAATGGGAGTGGGTTTGATGTGTGACGCGGAAATATGACCGCCCACGGTGGTGCAGCCCTCAGGCAGATGCGGTGCTACGGCGAGCATGGCGGCGTTCTCCATAAGCGCCATCATCGCGGGTGTGGCCAGGACGGGCAGGTCGCCCGAGCCCATCTCAATTGCCGTGACAGCCTCGCTAACTGTTAATTGGCTGGTATGTGTTAATCCTTCTTGAATCATAATCGGTAAATTATTGATTGTTTTTCGGTTGTGTTACCTCGTTGACGAGATAGACCATGCTCTGGTAGGGGATGCCGCCGTTGGTTTCCAGGCCCACTTCGCAAGTGCGGCTATTGCTGTAGCCCACCTCGATGTGGTTTTCCTCGAGTTGACGGCGCAGTTTCCTGAGTGCCCAGCGGTTGACCTCAGGATGGGTCCAGCCTCGGTCTCCCGCAAAGCCGCAACAGCCCACGCCCTCGGGCAGGAAGACGTTGTTGCTGCACAACCTGGCCAAGTTGGTCATCTTGTCAACCAGTCCCATCTCGCGCGTCGAGCAGGTGAAGTGCAGGGCGATGTGGCGGTCGATGGGAGTGAACTCGAGTCGGTCGCGAAGGTACTCCCAAATGAATTCCACGGGTTCATACAGTTTCATACGCGTGATGCACTTGCGCATGCGATGCAGGCATGGACTCTGGTCACACATCACGGGATACTTGCCCTGCTCGCTGGCACGCCACAGGGCCTCGTCGAGTTCGGCGGTCTTGCGGTCAGCGATGTCGAGCATGCCTTTGGACTCCCAGATGGTGCCGCAGCACATCTTTTCCAGCCCTTCGGGGAAGATGACTTCGTAGCCCGCCTTGCGGCACAGTTTAACCATCTCATCGACGAGGGTGTTTTTGGCGGGTGAGCCTTTGGACAGCCCCATCGTCTGGTTGATGCACGAGGGGAAATAGACCACCTTGAGTTCACTGTTGCCAACATGGCCAGCACGGGGTTGACGCGCCTTGCTTGGCATGGCTGGTGTCCACAAGGGCAGTCCAGCCTTGTGTAAGGCTTCAGTGGCACCCTTCATTGCCGAAGTGCCCAAGATATTGTGTCCCAAGCGCGCCGTGTCAAGCACGAGGCGCAATCCACTCTTGATACCCGCCATGTGTCGTGCGGCGAAGTCACCCGCCCTGTAACCCATACTGCCCTGTTGCAAGGCTTCGTGGCGCACGAGGTGGGTCAAGTCGGCCACGTTGATTTTCATTGGGCAGGATGTGGCGCACAGACCATCGCCTGCACACGTCTGGTCGCCCTGATAACGGTACTGCTTGACAAGGGTCGCCAAGCGTTCGGGGTCGCTACCCGTCTCACGCAGGTGGGAAATTTCGCGTTGGACGGCGATGCGCTGGCGTGACGAGAGCGTTAGGCCGCATGTGAGACAGTTCACCTCACAGAAGCCGCACTCGATGCACTTGTTGGCTTTGAGAACACTCTCAATAGCTTCACGCATGCTGTCGTGATGGCCGTCGGGTGCAGCAAGCCGCATGTCAAGGCTACGCATCTTCAATTCAGGTAGGGGCTTCAGGTGCTTGATGAAGCACTCAGGGTCGCCATTGAAAATGACACCTGGGTTGAGCAGGTAATGTGGGTCGAAGATCTCCTTCAACTCGAGCATGGCGGCAAAAGCCTCCTCTCCCCACTCATACTTGACGAATGGAGCCATGTTGCGGCCAGTGCCGTGCTCGGCTTTAAGAGAGCCGTCATATTCCTCTACCACCAGACGGGCTACATCACGCATCATTGCGGCATAGCGTTGCACCTCGCTCTCGTCACTGAAGAGTTGGTTGATGATGAAGTGATAATTGCCCTCAAAAGCGTGTCCGTAGATGCAGGCATCCCGATAGCCGTGGTCGGCAATCAGTTTTTGCAGTTTCACGGTGGCCTCGGGCAGGTCCTCAACAGCAAAGGCGACGTCCTCGATGAGGCATGAAGTGCCTACAGGACGCGCACCACCCACACTGGGGAAAATACCCGAACGGATGGCCCAATACTTCCCATACACGGAAGGGTCGGTGGTGAATTCGACAGGGATATAGGTTTTGAACTGTGACAGGCACTGGGTAATGGCTTCAATGCGCTGTTGCAGGTCCTCGGGATTAATCGCTTTGGTCTCAGTAAGGATAGCAGTGAGGTTGTGGTAATCACCAGGCTCCACGCCTTCAATCCTTCCGGCATCCACATCCTGCTTGTATTGAAGATAGACAGGGTCATCGACCGATGCCAACGACAGGTAGTCAAGCATTTCGGCACTCTTGACCATCAGGTTCTCTCCGCTCATGACGATATCGTCATCATTGGACTGCAGCCGTTTGAGGGCTACAACAGCCTCGCAACTTTCACGCATGGTGAAGAAGTAGAGCATCGCACTGGCTTTGCATGGGTAGTCGTGCAGCGTGCGCATGGTCACCTGGCTGATGAAGGCCAGCGTGCCCTCGCTGCCCACCACGCAATGGGCAATGATGTCAAACGGGTCGTCATAGGCGATGAACGGCCGCAGGTTCAGGCCAGTCACGTTCTTGATACTGTATTTCTTGCGAATGCGGTCGGCCAAGGGCTGGTTAGAGCGGATGTGGTCTCGCAAAGACTCAATCTTAGCAATGAAATCGGGGTGAGACTGACGGAATGCTTCTCGGCTCACCTTGTCGCCTGTATCGAGCACAGTGCCATCGGCCAGTACCAGTCGTGCCGACAACAGCATGCGGTCACTGTTGGCATGGGTGCCGCAGTTCATTCCTGAGGCGTTGTTGGCCACGATGCCTCCCACCATAGCCGAACCAATGCTGGCAGGGTCAGGCGGGAAGACGCGCCCCAGCGGTTTCAGGATTTGGTTAACCCTGGCCCCAACGATGCCGGGTTGCAAAGTGATACTCTCGGCATCAGGAGCAATCGAGTAGTCCTCCCAGTTTTTACCCGCCACAATGAGAATGCTGTCACTGACACTTTGCCCCGACAAAGACGTGCCGGCGGCACGAAAGGTGAACGGCAGGCCGTAACGGTTGGCGATGGCCACGATTTGTGACACTTCCCGCTCATCTTTGGCACGCAACACAACCTTGGGCGTCAAGCGGTAGAAACTGGCATCGGTTCCCCATGCCAGTGTGCGCAACTCGTCGGTATATATCCTTTCATCAGGCAATAAAGCCCTGATATCTTTCAAGAACTGCTTCATTTGCAATAATGTTTGTGGGCCAACATATTATCTCATCACCTTGGATGCATCAATTCCTCGGTAAACCGATTCTACCAGTGGCCAGATAGCAGATAATCGATGAGTATGGTCACGTCACCGATGTCGGGTCTTCCACTGTCGTCACAGTCGGCGGCTTCGGTGTCAATGATGCTTGAGGATGGACCGTATAACAGGTAGTCGATAAGGGCTGTCACGTCGTTGATATTCACGATGCCGTCGATGTCCACGTCGCCACGCTCGATTGCCGTGGGGTCAAACTCCAACTGGCTGTCTATCCATGTGATGCGATCAGTAAGCCACCTTTTCAGATAATTGATCTCATCGTCGAAGCTGGTGGCGATATAGTAATTTGGCCACACGTACTCTCCCCATCTGGGCCATGCCTGACTGTTGCGTTCCTCAGCTCCCTTGACGGTCAACACGTTGGCCAGTGAGTCGATAGTGGCCATGATGCGGTCTTCGCGCAGGTTGGTGCGGCGATACAGAGCCCATCTTTTCTTGAACCCGTCGACATATGTGGGATCGTTATTCAGTTTGTACCACCAGAAAGGGACTAACTGGGGATCGCCTTCGCTATTGAGGATACTGTTGGTGGCATAGATCCAGTTGTCGGTTCGGGATCCTTGATAATAGGCCGCGTTGCCGTAGGCGATGTTCATGTCCCACACCACCATTTTGAAGCGGGGATCTTCACTGTCGCGTCGCTTGAAAAATTTACCGCTCAACCGGTATCCGTCCACATTGTGACCCAACTCCATCGCTATCTGGTAGTCGATGAAATTGGTCTCGTCCAGATAATTCAGAAAGTTTCTGGGCTGCCCGACATTGTAGTTCCACAGCAGCTTTTCCATCTTATCGATTTGAATGGTAATGTATCTTATCTGATCTGGGGTCAGGTCCTCATAGTCGGGAAACTTGTACTGGAAGTGAATATATCGATTTTGGTAAACGTAACCGGAACTGCTCACGGGATGATACTTGGATGTGTAGGTGATCTCGTCATCACGGTCCACCTCCATTATATAGCCTCCAGACATTTCTTCTCCCTCGATGCCGGGGTCGGGAAGGTTCAGCCTGTTCTTGCCATCAGAAACGACCTCGCACATGATATAAACACCATAATAGATGCCGTCAAGGAAAAGTTCGCAAAATCTCCCCTCTGGGGTGTATTCCATCCAGGGGCGCGACACCTCAAATGCGAGCAGGTCGCGTATCATGCTCTTGTCGGCATAGGGTGCCAGCAAAGCCCAGTTGTTGTCTTTGCCCATGCCCAGGATATTCACCTTCTGTTTGCTTCCTCCATCCTCGAGTGGCTTGTCCAGTGGCCTGAATGAGTATGGTTTCTTGGCGCTCATTGAGAATGAAGAGTTGCCACGATAACGCAGTGCCACATAGCCCTTGTAATCCACGGTCTGCCCTGGATGGGCAATCGTGTCGGCATAGTTGAGCCTGCCATTGCCGTTATGGATGATCTTCATGCGGGCGGTGATGCGTTCCTCTGTGTCGATATAGTTGCCGTCAACTTCAATCCACACGATGGGCAGATTGGTTGAGGTCAACTTCACGTCCACATTGTCAGGAGCGTAGTTGTCCCACCACCATCCAGCGTGGGCCACTCCTGTCATCGTCAGTAATGCGACAGCCAGTATTATTGCTCTTTTCATCTCTTCTCTTGTTTTGGGTTATATAGTAACTGCAAAGTTACAATAAAATAAATAACAAAACAACGATGTGGGCTTAATGATTTTATTAACATCCACCAGTTGAGGGATGATACTGCTTGGGTGAGGTGTGAAAGAATGAATGCTTGCTTGTGGGAAACGGTGTTTTATGCAGGGGCATTGCGGGGATGGAACTTTAGAATCTCGTCACGCAATCGGGTGCGGTCGATGTGGACGTAGATTTCGGTGGTCGTGATGCTCTCGTGACCCAGCATCTGCTGGATGGCACGCAAGTTGGCGCCACCCTCCAGCAGATGGGTAGCAAAACTGTGCCGCAACGTGTGTGGGCTAATAACCTTGCGGATTCCAGCCAGTTCGCACAACTGCTTGACGATGTGGAATATCATTTGGCGCGTGAGCATTGCTCCGCGGCGGTTCAGGAACAGGATATCGTCGCTGCCGCGCTTGGCAACTTGATGGGAGCGTGTCTGTTCCAGATACAGGTTGATCTGTTCGATGGCAACAGGTGAGATGGGCACCAGCCGTTGTTTGTTGCCCTTGCCTTGGATGATGACGTAATGATCCTCCAAGAAGAGTTGTGACAGTTTAAGCGTCACCAGCTCGCTCACGCGCAGGCCGCAACCGTACAGTGTTTCGATAATCGCACGGTTGCGCTGGCCCTCGGCCTTAGACATGTCGATGGCATCTATCATGCGGTCTATTTCGGCAATAGTGAGCACTTCGGGCAGGTGGCGTCCTATCTTGGGCGTGAGCAACAGCTCGGTAGGGTCGGTCTCCAGAAAACCCTCCATGCGCAGGAACTTGTAGAAGTTTTTCACCCCGCTGATGATGCGCGCTTGAGAACGTGGTTGAATGCCCACATCCTGCAATGTGCACACAAAGCGTTCCAGGTCATCGGTCGTAGCCCGCTCGATGCCCACGCCTGCATCAGCCAGGAAACGCGTGAGTTTGTCCACATCGTCACTATAGGCCTCGGCAGTGTTGGCACTCATGCCTTTCTCCAGTGTCAAGTACCCCACAAAGCGTCCCTTAACGTCAGTTATGTCGATGATGTCTCTCATGTACGTGTCACTGGATAGTGAACGGGACGGTTTCGGGTTTTGAGTTGGGATAGGTGTCGCGCATGGTCACCTCATGCTTGTCAAAGTCAAAAGTGAACGTGGTGCCACTGATCCAGTCAACATAGTGGATACGCACCTCGAGCGTTGTGGGTGAGGTCCATGCGTAGGTTGCTGCAGCCGTAAAGTCATGAGCGAAGCCCTGCATTCGATTGATGGCATTGATTGAATAAACGGGATAACCGTTCAGTTGACTGTAACTCCACTGGCCATAGCCCATATCGATGCGCTCCTCGGTGCCATCATTGAAAAACATCCTGAACTGTCCATCATCAGCAATGACCAAATCCTTCAAATTATGCTTATTGGGATCCAGTGACATCATCTTGCCCCAAATCATCTGTTTCTTGCTCGTTTTCTTGCCCTTCGGCAAAGACAACATGGCACCAGAGCACAACTTTTCCAACTTGGCCTGCAATTTCTTCTCGGGTTTGAGCGGCTCGGCCTTGATGCCTGGCATCAGATGGTTCCAGATGCATGCAAGTTCCTCGTGACCATAGAGTTTCATACCCAAGATGACCACCACGAGGTCGGCCTCGGGTACAACGACGGAATATTGCCCCATGGCACCGTCGGCACGGTAGGAGCCTGGCCATTTGCTCTGCCACACTTGGTAGCCGTAGCCCTGATTGCCGTCGGTGGGCGGCACGGTTTCCTTGGCACCGCCATCGATGAGGCGTGAGCAGGCTGCCGTCATATAGTCGGCACTGACTAGTTGCTCACCGTTCCAGTTGCCCTTGTTAAGCAACAACAGACCTAACTTGGCCATCGTCTCGGCTTGGACGCGCAGGCCCCAGCCACCAGTGCAGATGCCGTCGGGACTCATCTCCCAGTCGGCCACGGTAATGTGCATGGGGTTGAACAATTTCTTCTGTAAGTACTCCAGCATGGTCTGGCCAGTCACACGCTGCACAATGGCGCTGAGCATGAACGTGCACATCGAGTCATACTGGAAACGACTGCCGGGCACGTCATCAACGGGTTTAGCGAGAAAATCCTTAACCCAATCGGTGCTGTTGTTGCGCATGGTCCCGTCGGGTTTTATGCCCGAGGCCATCATCAACAGGTCGCGCACGGTCATAGCCGCCATGTTGTCGCTGACGCGATTGGTGCGCTTGTCGGGGAAGAAGGTCATCACGCGGTCGTCCAGTCGCAGCAGGTTTTCGTCGATAGCGCAACCCACCGCCAGCGAGGTGAAGGTCTTGCTTGCCGAGTAGAGTGTATGGCTATCCTCGGCGCGGAAGGGAGTAGGATGCATCTCAGCGATCACCTTGCCGTGGCGCACGACCATCACATGGTGGATATCGCACTCGGGCAGCCTCATCAGCGAGTCCATCATGTTGATGACCGCTTGGGTGCTGGTACCCTCGGCGGCAGGGGTGCTGCGGGGCAAATCCCCCACCTGTGCCGCCAGCAGTAGCGGCAACAACGCAAGTAATATTGCAAATTGTCGTCTCATAGCAGTTAGTTTTGATATTGTTTTAGGGCTTGTTGCAGTTCGTTGACGATGAGCATTTTCAGCTCCTTGGGCTCCACCACCTCGATGCTGGCCCCGTGTGACATGATTTCCTCCTTGAGGTCATAGGTGATGCGCATCTTGTAGGAAAAAACGGAGTAGTTGTCATGAACCTCTTCCTGCTGGGAACTGTGCAACGGCAAGGCGCGGAAGTACTTGGCCTGTGTGGGTTCTATCCTCAGGACGATGCGCTTGGGGCTATTTTGATTAGTGATGATGCCGAAGCAGTCCTTGAAGAATTCCGACGGATTGATGTTGACAGGCATGGCAAACGTGTCCTTGAGCAGGTTCAGGTTGTTCATGCGGTCAAGCGAATAGGTCTTGACGAGGCCGTCCTTGACGTTTAGGCCAATGACATACCACAGTTGCTTGAAAATCTTGACAAAATAGGGCTCCAGCACAATGTCATCTGTAGGCAGTGAACGGGTATAGCTCTTGTAGGAAAAGCGGATGCGCCTGTTCTGCTTCAATGCCTCGATGATGACGGGCAAGTGCTCGCGTGCCGAGGGCACATTCTCAAGCATGATGCGTTCGATGATGTCATGGGCACTGCTCAGCACACCACTCATCGACACCGAGTCCATCAACCATGACCTCAAGCGCGCATTGTTTTCTCCGCCAGTGTCATCGATGTAGTATTCAAAGGTCGATTTGTCACAGCGTATATCGACGTCGAACATTTCCTCAATGCCATCGCGGTAATGGAAGAATGTGCGTCGGGCCAGCGGTTTCCCCTCACTGATGTCACTGCTCAGCCAGACATCATTCAGATCCTTGAGCGTGATGCGCCCATAGCGGCTGATGGTATCTACCAGCCACACGTATTTAGTCACGAGGTTGCGTGCCATGGTTTGAAGTCTGGAATGGTCAACTTGAAACCCTGTCGCGCTTGATCAGTAATGCCAAGCCTATCATGGTAAGTGCCGCATTCAGCAGCAGCAATTCGAACCCCAGCGTGTAGTCATACTGGTTCTTGAGCCACATCTGGATGAAGAAGCTAATGACGGGAGCAGCGATGCACACCACAGGAACCAGGCGGTCGCGAACGGGGCTCTTGCATATCATGCCGAAGGCAAACAAGCCCAGGATGGGACCATAGGTGTAACTGGCAAGGGTATAGACCGCACTGATGGCGTCACTGTTGCTGATGGCATAGAAAATGAGGATTACCAGACCCATGCCGGCAGCCATGGCAATGTGAACCATGCGGCGGGTGCGTCCCAACGCTTTGTCGTCCTGTTTCTTGTCTGCTCCAAGGATATCAACGGTGAACGAGGTTGTGAGCGAAGTCAGAGCCGAACCTGCAGCCGAGTAGGCTGCTGCAATCAGGCCGATAATGAACACCACGCCCAGCAGCACGGGCATGCCCTCGCTGAAGGCCACTGTGCCGAACAACTCGTCGGTCTTCTCGGGCATGGCGATGCCGTGAGCCTTGACGTGCATGGTGAGCAGAGTGCCCAGCACGAGGAACAGCGCAATGACAATCACCTGCAGGAATACGCTGACAATGAGGTTTTTGGCCGACTCGCTGGCGTTCTTGCAAGCAAGGCTGCGTTGCATCAGGTCTTGGTCAAGGCCCGTCGTGGCGATAACCATGAAGATGCCCGCAATGAACTGTTTCCAGAAGTAGGTGCCCTCCTTGGGATTGTCAAAGAAGAACATGCGGGACGTGTCGTCGCCAGCCACGGCCTTGCACAAGCCTGCGAGATCATAACCCAGGCACTTGGCAACGAAGTAGATACTCAGCACAACCGACAGGATGAGGCAGAAGCTCTTCAATGTGTCGGTCCAGATGACGGTCTTCACACCACCCTGCAACGTGTAAAGGAAAATCAGTGCAATGGTGACGATGACGTTGATGACAAAGGGGATGTGCAACGGCGAGAACACCAGCAACTGCAAGGTGACGCACACGACATAGAAGCGCACTGCCGCTCCCAGCATCTTGCTGATAAAGAAGAACCATGCGCCGCTCTTGTGGGTGCTGCCGCCGAAACGTTGCTCCAGATAGCCGTAGATGGACACCAGGTTGCGCTTGTAAAACAACGGGATGAGCACATAGGCGATGACAAAGTAGCCCACGATGAAGCCCAGCGCCATCTGCATGTAGCTGAAGCCCTTGGTGACTACCATGCCCGGTACCGAGATGAAAGTTACACCCGAGATGGGCGCACCCAGCATGGCAATAGCAACGATAAACCACGGGGCTTGACGGCCGCCGCTCAAGGCGGTAGCGGTGTCACTCTTGCGTGATGCGGCCCACGAGATGATAAACAGGAGAATGAAGTAGCCAACAATGGTGGCAAGTACAATCCAGGGAGTCATATTGTGTAGTTAATAGTTAACAGTTTAATGAGAATAGTGAATAGTCGTCTAGATAGGGTGCGTTATTAAGGCTCTTTTAACCTATTCCTCATAGAGGAGATAGGGGCGGCGTTGCACCTTGAAGAGTTCAACATCGGCTTGCCAGGTGGCTTTGATTTCATCGGCGCTCTTGCCTTGGGCAATCAGTTCGCGCACGCGTGTGGTGCCCATCAGCAGGTCAAAGAAGTTGCTCTTCAAGTAGAACTGGTGTCCACCCTTAGTAAGGTTGCGGTAAGCGTCGATGAGATACTCCAGGTTGATACCCTTGGCAATGACTTCCTCGGGATCAAGATTGTGCAGGTCCACGCCATGACACAGTTTGTCCATCTGCGGTGGCGTCTTGGCGCCAGGGCGGCTGGTGGGCGTGAACTCGAAGTCATAGCCTGTCATTTCGGGGTGCCCATAGACCTGGAAGGGCCAATCGGTGCCGCGTCCCAGGCTTACTGTCGTACCCTCGAAGTAACACATCGACGGGTACAGGTAGATGGCCAGCATATTGGGCAGGTTGGGACTGGGAGCGATGGGCAACGAGTAGCGTGTTTGGTGAGTGTAGTTCTCGCACGGGATGACGGTCAGGTCACACTTCAGGCCTTTCTTGAGCCACCCTTCGCCGTTGGCCATCTGCGCCATCTCGCCAAGGGTTAAGCCGTGCACGGTGGGAATAGGCAGACGTCCCACACCCGACTTGAGCGTCATGTCCAGGATGGGGCCGTCAACATACATGCCGTTGGGGTTGGGGCGGTCGAGCACCATGAATTGCTTGTTGTAGGTGACTGCGGCGTCCATCAGGTTGATCATTGTAACATAGTAGGTGTAGAACCGCAGTCCCACATCCTGTATATCGGTGACAATGATGTCGATACCGCTCATCACCTCGGGGCTGGGCATCGGTGACTTGCCGTCGTAGAGTGATGCGATTGGAATTCCTGTTTTCTCGTCAACGCTGCTCGAAACGTGCTCTCCGGCGTCGGCATTACCGCGGAAACCGTGCTCGGGCGAGAAGATGGTTACCACGTTCACGCCTTGCTCCAGCATCAGGTCAAGGGTGTGCTTGTCGCCCACCATGCCCGTTTGGTTGCTGAGCAGTGCCACGCGTTTGCCCTTGAGCATCGGGACATACTGGCTCGTTCGGGCGGCACCCACCACGACCTCACCGGCAGCCGTGCTCGTGTTCGGCTGGACCGCTTGTTGCGCATTGGTGTTGGTGGAACTGGCGGCAGTGCCGTTCATGCGGGTTCCGCAAGCATTCAAGGTGGTCATCGATGTGAGCGACAGCCACAGGACAATCATCATTAGATAATTCTTGCTCATTTTTTTCATTTGTTCCTTTGATTGTGATTATTCCGTGCAAATATAACTATTTCATTTCAATCACAAGCAATATTCAAGACAATTTTGCCAAAAACTGGCACACGTGCGCCGCAACCATCTTCCTTTGAATGATGACACACTCTTTCCTCTTCATTTTTTTCGTCATTATCGTTGCAGGGAAGTTGATACATTGATCGTGATTTTGTAATTTTGCGGATAAGAATATGACGACAATAAAGGAAGTGTGTAAATTTGGTGCTTGGGCTCTGACTGTGGCTTTGGTATGCTTTTTGCTGTATAGGGTTGCAGTGAACAAGACAAAGCCATATCTGGTGCCGTTGAGCGACGGTGGTCGTGACAGCCTGATGACCGTCGGAGTGCCTAATGCATTGAACGACACGTTGGTGAGGTATGATGCCTTTGACGTGTACTTTAACAGCAGTTGGGGCATTGCTGATTGTGCTGTTTACGAGCTCACGTCCACCGAATTGGACGGCACTGCCGAGCGTGGAGGGGACTTCATGCAGGATGCCTCCATCGCAGGTTGTCCTGAACCCGCTGAATACGTCGGTAGCGGGATGGATCGTGGCCATCTAGTGCCGGCCGCCGATCTCAAGTGGAGCGAGAAGGCGATGCGGCAATCTTTCCTGCTGACCAATGTTGCCCCCATGCACAAGGCTTTGAACGGCGGTGGATGGGCCAAGTTGGAAGAGAAAGTGCGTGAGTGGGCCGTGCGTGACAGTGCTTTGCTCGTGTTTACTGGCCCTGTTGTCAATCCAGATGACACAACTCTCATGAGTGGCAAGGTGAAGGTGCCGGGCGCCTTTTACAAGGTGATTATGGCGCCTTGCGTGAGGCCAACCAGGGCCGTTGCATTCATCTATCCCAATGGTAGCAGTGGTGGGCGGTTGCGGCAGTATGCCGTGAGTGTTGATGAGGTAGAAGAGAAGACGGGATTGGATTTCTTCCCCCTTTTGTCCTCTGATGAGCAGCGGCGTCTGGAAAGTGACGTGAAACTCGAAATATGGATCAATTAATTCAATAGTTAGCATTAACCAATTGCGAAAATGAAGCATTTCCTGAAAATCTGGATTCTTGTAACTGCTATGGTGATGGGTGGGGCCTTGCCTCCCCAGATGATTGGCGATAGTGGGTTTGTTACACAATGGAGTGCCCAAGCCAAATCAAAAACCAAGAAAAAGAAAAAATCCAAGAAGTCCACTCTTCCCAAGAAATCCACTTTCATTAGCAAGTCCACTATCCCCAGCAAGTCCAGCTCCTTGATGGCCGTCGGCGTTCCCAAGGGCGTCTCAAACCAGGTCATCAACTACGAGGCAATCAGGGTGAACTTCAACCCCTCATTGAGGATCCCCAACTGTGTGGCCTATGAGTTGACGGCAACAATGGTCGATATGGCCGATGCTCCCGGGCATGAGAGCCGCAAGTCCTATAACTATGCCAAGGACCCTGCTGTCAAGTCTTGCCCCGAGAATTGGGAATACCGTGGCAGTGGATACAGCCGTGGTCACATGGCTCCGGCAATGGATATGCGTTGGGACAAAACTCCCATGACGCAATGTTTCTACATGACCAATATGTGCCCCCAGGATACCAAACTCAACAACGATCACTGGCGTTCTCTTGAGGAAAAGGTGCACCGTTGGGCAAAGCGTGACAAGCGCTTGATGGTCTATACAGGCCCCATCATGGGCAGGAATCCCAAGATGATTGGCAAGGATAAAGCGAATATTGCTGTTCCTGATGCCTTCTTTAAGGTCATATACGCCCCCGAACAAAAACGGGCGATAGCCTTTATTTATCCTAATACTCCGTGCCCTGGCGGAATCAGCAAGTATGCTGTCACGGTTGCCGAGGTAGAGCGTCGCACCGGTCTCACCTTCTCGAGTGCCATTCCCAAGCAACAATGCCGTATAGCTGACTGGGAATGACGAAATGATATTGATTTGTTATGGACGTTGTGAATTTACTCGCCTTCAGCCATCGCAGCCAGTTGCGACAATGGCTCGAGGAGAACCATGAAACTGAACGCCAATGTTGGGTGGTGGCCTATCGCAAGGTGAAACCCCAATGGGATGCTTTGGCCTACATAGATATTGTCGAGGAGGCCTTGTGCTTCGGATGGATTGACTCTACCAACAAGAAGTTGCCGGACGGGCGTCTTGTCCAACGGCTCTCGCCACGACGCAAAGCCAGCCACTGGACCGAACTGAACAAGCAACGATGCCAGGACCTGGAACAACGGGGGTTGATGACCGCTGCCGGCCGTGCCGCGCTGAGTAGATTGAAAGAATCCCGTTAATTAGGTTTTGGAGGGGAGGGTCATCCAATAGTGTCGTTCTTCAGGCGACATTTTTTCGATGGCGTAACGCAGGGCGGTTCGGGGCATCTCGTGGGCATGTTTAGTGAGGAATTGCCTCAGCAGGTCCATGCCGTCGCGCTTGCCCACCTCGCGCAGCATCCAGCCGACAGCCTTGTGCATCAGGTCGTGCGGGTGGTGCAGGTGAATCAAGGCATAGCGCAGGCTCCACGACGGATCGCCCGCTTGGGTGGTTCTCAAGGTACACACGATGCTCATGCGCTGACGCCACAGGCATGGGCTGGCGGCTAAGGCATCAAGAACAGTCAGTTTATCTCCAAGCCGCGTGGGCAATAATAGCCAATGGCCAAGTATCTTGGGCGCTGACAAGTCAACCAGGTCCCAGTTGTTGGCTTGTTCGGCATATTGCAAATACATCTTCACGATCTCGTCGCGCTCTCCGATGGCGCAATCGTCATTTTCCAGCCGCTTTGTCGCCTGTTTGCCGAAGCGCTCTACCAGCACCAGCAGCCCGCACAACCTCACCTCGTGCCAATGTGACATCAGCAGTTCAGGTACTTCCTTGATGGGCAGGTCCCGTGCCACATTCTTAGCCACTAGGCGTGTCTGCGGCACTTTCAATCCCAGGAATTCATCGCCCTCGCCATATTGACCAGGTCCGGTTTTGAAAAACCGCATCAACTCCTGACGCTGCTGCTCGTCCTGCAGCGATTCCATGTGTTTGATGATTTCTTTTGCTGTCATTTTGCTTGATTGATGGTGTTATTCTTCCAATTTCCAGCCATGGTCGCCGTGGTAGACCATTTGGCGGGTCATGCCGCCGTCGATGCATATGTTTTCGCCTGTGATGAAGCCTGCCTTGTCTGAGCAAAGGAACAGCACCATGCTGGCGATATCCTGAGGAGTGCCGACGCGTCCAGCGGGTTGCTGGATGGCATCGGGGCCACTAAAGACCGTGCCGTGCGTGTCGATCCAACCTGGAGAGATGGAGTTGACACGGACACGACCGGCAAGGCTGACGGCTAGCGCGTGGGTGAGTGCTGCGATACCACCCTTGGCAGCGGTGTAACTCTCGGTCTGTGGCTGGCTCATGCGGTCCCGTGACGACGAGATGTTGACGATGGCAGCTCCAGGTGCGAAATGCTGAGCGAACAGCTTGACCAAATAGAACGGGGCGGTGATACCCACACTCAGGGCATACTGGAATTCTTCGTAGGTACACTCGTCAATGCCCTTCATCAGTGGTAAGGCATTGTTAATCAAGTAATCCACATGACCATGCTTGTCGATGACCTCGTGGGCAAACTGCTCCAGAACCTGCTTGGAGGCGATATCGCCCACAAAGTGCGGTCCCTGCTGCTTGTCTATCACGCAAACATGAGCGCCTGCTTCACTAAACTCAGTAGCAATGCACTGCCCGATGCCTCGTGCGCCGCCAGTCACTACCACCACTTTATCCTTGAATTCCATAAGGTTATGCTTTGATTTGGCTTCATTCATATTCTCAGATGATTGTTATGATAACTCATACAAAATTAATTAAATATTTAGATTCCATATCATCTCGAGTGGAAATATCTCAATATTTTCATGTAATGACATGAGAGCGAATGTGATTTCATGGCCCCAGAGCGTTGTGTTGCTCATGGTTAACGATGTAGAAAAGCGACGCGTGTTTGCCCCTTGCCTATTATAAATAGGGTAACAATTTTAAAAGAACAACAAACTTTTAGTATCTTTGCAGGGTGTGTTAAACTGGTATACCTTATAGATGATTTATGGGTATACTTTTACGTTATTAGTTAAAAATTATGAAGAAGAATCTATTTATCTTGTTGTTTTGCCTGTGTGTAGGAATGATTGCGCAGGCTATGCCCGCCAAGCCAGGCTGGCATGTGGTTGCCCAGAGTGACGGTTCCACCTTGAAAGTTCAGGCCGTTGGTAACGCTTTCAACAGCGCTCTGCTCACGAGCGATGGGCTGACGGTAGCCCGCGGCATCGATGGCGACATGTACTACATCTCGTCGGTGACGGGACTGACCACGGTGCGTGCACACGAACCCGAAGAGCGTAGCGGTATCGAGACGGCATTTGTCAATGCCCAGCGTGCCAGCTTGAAGATGGTGATCAAGCCCTACAAACTGGAGAAACCCAAAGACAAGTTTCGCGTGGGCGGTAGCAATGACGAGTCGGGAGTGCCCGCCATGGGCACACGCCGCATCCCCATCATCCTGGTGGAGTTTACCGACAAAAAATTCAATAATACCCGTGAGCAGATTATCAATGCCATGCTGACGGGCAGCGAGAGCGTGGGCCAGTACTTCCGTGACCAATCAAATGGCCTGTATCAGCCTGATTTTGAGGTGTTCGGAATCTATGGCCTGTCTCATAACCGTGAGTTTTACGGTGGCCACAGCGGTAGTGACAATGACAAGGGACTGGGTTACTTGGTGACCGAGGCTTGCCAACTGGCCGCTGCCAACGGTGTGTCGTTCAAGCCCTATGACACTAACAGTGATGACTACTGTGACGTGGTGATCGTTATCTATGCCGGTGTGGGCGAGGCTCAGGCCTCGTGGAATCATCCTGAGGCAGTTTGGCCCTGCAACTGGAACCTCTCATCAGCCGCTTACTATAATATGGGCGGCACGGGTGCCTTCCGTCCCAACAACGGGGACCCCTTGGTGGACAATTTCGCCGTTTTCAACGAGTTGCATGGCAGTAACGACAATAGTACCACTATCGACGGCATCGGCACCTTTGCCCATGAGTTCGGTCACTGCCTTGGTCTGCCCGATTTCTATGACACAGGTGATGGTGACCACTACGGCATGGGCGACTGGGACATCATGTGCATGGGATGCTACAACAACGATGGTTACACGCCCCCGGGCTATACTGCCTATGAGAAAGTTTTCATGGGTTGGATAGAGTATATCAACCCGCTGCCAGGCACCTATTACACCCTGCCCGTGTTTAACATGAAGAGCGCTGCGACCGACAAGGCCATTTGTATGACGAGTGACCTGAATGAGAATGAATACTTCGTGATCGAGAACCGCAGGAAACAGGGCTGGGACCGTTATTTGCCAGGAGAAGGCCTGTTTATCACGCACGTCACCTATGATGCCGACCGCTGGTGGAGCGACTCGCCCAATAACGAGGATATCCAGCTGATGACTTTTGTGCCTGCCGACAACAGCCTGTCCTATTATGACGAGAATACTGACACGTGGCCTCAGGGCAACAAAAGAGCTTTTACCGACAGTTCCACGCCTGCCGCCCAGCTCTACATGAATGCTCGTGGCACCATCAATGGCCATGCGGGTTATTTGGGCCAACCCGTGACCGAGATGGTCATTAATGCCGATAGAACGGCAAGTTTCTGGTACATGAAAGGCTCTGTCACCAGTCCTGTCATCTCGGTTACGGCCGATGCCATTGACTGTGGCGATGTCATGATGACAATCAGTGCCGATAAGACCTTTAAGGTGTTCGGTCAAGCATTGACGGGTAATGTGACCCTCACGCTCAACGACCCCAACGGGGTGTTCTCGGTTTCTCCCACAACCATCAGCAGTGCCAATGCCTCCGTTGGCTGTGACGTGACGGTAACTTTCACCCCGACATCCAACCAGGACTACACCGCCACGTTGACCCTGAGCAGTCCCGGCGCCCAGGATGTGGTTGTCACCCTCACGGGCCACGGACTGATTGTGGGCTATGCTCCCGTAATGCTGCCCGCCGCCGAACAGTATATCAACCTCACGCAGTTCCGTGCCGAGTGGACCGACCAGACGCCGACCCAAAACGTGACCAGCTACACCTTGGAGGTGAGCAGCAAGCCCAAAGTTCAATTGCTTGAAACCGCCGACTTCAGCGATCTTCCCGATGTGCTGACCTCCGATGGGCAGGGCCTTGACGACATTTCGGGCAACTACAGCGACTATCTGCCCCAGGGTTGGTCTGGCACGTCTTATATGGGCGCCTATGGCGGCGCTGTGATCCTCGCCTATGATGGAACCCTCAAGACGCCTACCTATGACTTGTCGGGCTATGGCAATAAGGTGACTGCTGTTGTCAGGGCAGCTTCCTACTACTATGACAACTCCACCATCAGCGTTTCGACCAGCAGGGGAGTGCAGGAGGTCTCGCTCAACAGCAACACTATCAACTACCTTGTCGTTCTCGACTGTGCCAACATGGATGCTGTTACCTTGAAGTCCTTGACCAACTACTCCAGCATCTATCATGTGGAAATCTATGCCGGTGACCTCACCAGCGTCGACAACAAGGCCAATGAGGACCCCGATAATGTCTATCGACTCATCACAGGCATTACCGACATGTTCTATACCGTCCGGGACTTGCCTGCCGAGGGTACCTATCTCTATAAGGTGAAAACCGTCTTTGCCGACGGCACCGAGAGCCCTTGGAGCAACGTTGAAGAAGTGACACTGTTCGAGAACGGTCACGGCTTTGATGCGGGTGACGTGAACCACGATGGCTACGTGAACATTGCCGACGTGACTGCCCTGATTGACCGTGTGCTAGGCAGCGCATCGAATGTCTGCGACATTTGTGCTGATGTGAACGAGGATGGCTATGTGAACATCTCGGATGTCACAAGCCTCATTGACTCAGTGTTGAGTAATTGACAATCTGTCAATCACATTTGAAACTGATTCTTGATTGGATTTCGCTCGAAATATTCAAATTTCGGGCGAAATCTATCAATAATCCGATACATTTCGCCCGAAAATGAATATGGAAAGGTCTTACTTGCCGATGCAGAAAATGCAACTTATTGATTGTCAGTTGGTTGTCAATTAAACGGTACAAATATGGTAGAGTTTTAAAGTACCGTTTTCGTCCCCTTCATTTTTAACACTATTGACTAAGTTTAACGCTCGAAATGAGCCAAAAACGGGGATTTTGACCATCATCTTAATCATATCGGAATAGTTTCAAATCTATAACCGGATTGCACTAAAGAAAAATTGCCATATACATTGGCAGCATTATCAAATCCCGTTCTTTCCGAATGTCCTTTGAATGAAGGAGGTACCGTTGAAGGATGCGGGCCGAGAACTTCTTCTGGAATTCATCAATGGAAACATGAAGATTGGATGTCGATGACTTGACTTCTATCGGGCAGATTTTAGCTTTACGGGACAACAGGAAGTCTATCTCGTAGTTATGTTTGCCCGATGGTGTCGGCCACGTATGGTAATACAACTTATTCCCAGTGGCTGTCAGAATCTGTGACACCACGTTCTCATATACGTAGCCCACATCAGCCTTCAGTTTATCGCTCAACAATTTTTGGTAAATGACATTCTCTGTAAATTTATCGTCCCAGAAAGCGAGAGTGACAAATAGTCCTGTATCTCCGCAAAACAATTTAAACTGGTCGCGGTTGATGTGTGATGCCAATCCTGCACTTGGGTCGTTAGCGTGATAAGCTATATTGACGGTCATGGAATCTTTGAGGATATTTATCAGACCTCTTAAACGATCCACTTTTCCTCCCTCAATCACGCTACTCACCTGATAGCGAGATGCGTTACTGCTTAGTTGAGCAGGAATGGCGTGAAACAGGTCGGAGGTTTGACCTGATGGCAAAAGGGGAATAGTTTGGTCGTCTCCCAATGCCCAACGAAACTCTTCATAGTCCATGGGGTACATATCAAGGCGCGTTTCCTCACTGGGAATGAGAATGTTTTTCTGTTGCTCGGAGTTGCCAGCTGACTTCCTTTTACGCTTGATGCTCAACAGAGAGCCGGTTTCGATGTAATCGTAGCGTCCATCGGCCACAAGTGTTTTAATGGCTTGCCGGGCTAATGGCTGCTTCTGTATTTCATCAAAGATGATGACTGACTTGCGTGGCTTCAGACTCGTCCGATAGTTAAGTTGCAGTTGCGTGAAGATGTAGTCCAGATTGGAGACATCTTCAAACAAACGGTGTATTGTTTGCGTTGCTGTTGAGAAGTCAACTAATATGTAGCTCTCGTATTCATTACGGGCAAATTGCTCGGCAACAGTGGACTTGCCGACACGCCTTGCACCCCTGATAAGAAGTGCTGTCGTTCCGTGCTGATTTTTCTTCCAACTCAGCATTTGCCCATATATTTTGCGTCTGAAAATTCTTTCTGCCATTTTCATCTTTGTATTACCGGGTGCAAATGTAATCATAAAATCCCAAATATCAAAGGAAAAGTGCAGAAAATGCCGAAATTCTCAAAGGTTGAATACTGAAAAATGCCGAAATTCTCAAAGATTGAATACTGAAAAATGCCGAAATTCTCAAAGATTGAATACTTTATTTGCACCAGACCTTGAAAGTAGACACTGAAAATGTTTTTTAGATGAATAAATTTATAAAAGTAGACATTTCAGTGATTTTTATCTCTTTTGGTTTTACAAAAGTAGTCATTTTCGCCAGATTTGCAAAGATTCCGTTTATGAAAGTGGACACAGGCCTTGAAGGCTCTGTTTAGCAGCGGTTTCCTTGCGCTTCTTGACGAACTTGGGCAGTTCGGACAGTTCTCGGGTCGAGAAAGTGTCTCTTTTGGGCAGCTCTCCCTTGTAATAGCGCTTGCGGTAATTAGCGGGAGTATCGTACCCGATGGCGAAGCATGGCCTCATGTCGTTGTAATAACGCACATACCTGTCAAGTGTCTGTTCGACCTGTTTCTTGTCCGTGCATTTGTCAATATGGAAGTCCACGAACAGCTCCTCCTTGATCCAGCCGTTGAGCGCCTCGTTGACAGGGTTGTCGGTAGGCTTGCCGGCTCTGGACATGGAGCGCACGATGAGAGTGTCCCTGATCAGCTCGTTGTATGCCATGGAGGCATAGACACTGCCTTGGTCGGTGTGCAGCACCGTGGGCTCAGAGTGTCCCCTGAGCAGGCTGATGACGTCCTGCAGACCGCCGACGTATTGTTCTCGGCATCCTCTCCTGTCGGCAAGCCGCCATGCCAGGATCTCCTTGGTGAACACGTCAAAGTAGAACGTCACCTCAAAGAGCAGCCACTTCCACTTCAAGGCGGTCATGTCCGATACCACCACCTGCCTTGGGCGGTCCACCGTCTCCCATGTCGAGAAAATCAGGTTGGGGTACCTGTCGCGTACCTTCCTCGGACGTGGATGGGGCTTGTGCTTGGTCTGGGCCTGCAAGCCCAGGTAACGGAAGCATTTATAGATGTAGTTGTCACTGATGCTCACATTCAGGTCGTTGCGGATATATGCGGCCACCCATCGGTAGCCGTGGGAGGGATGCTCGCTATGCACCTGTTCCACCACATCGAGCATGGCGTCACGGGTGATGTCCCGTGAGGACGGGTCGCGGCGAAGCCATTTGTAATAGCCCGAACGGCTCACGCCCATCATCGCGCAGATGTCGGTTACTGCGTAGTCCTTGGAAAGCATGTTCACGATTTTGAACTCTTCGTTTTTAAACGAACATATACCGTTTCTCCAGACTCGCTCGTCCTCACCGCATAATTTTCTTTTAGACGCTCGTTCTCGATGCGAAGCCTCAGGATCTCACGCTTGTAGGCCTCCTCGGTGCGGTCCACGCCCTCGGGGAGAACCTCCCCGACCGAGGCGTCGGCACGGGCTAGCGCTTCCAGACCGCCTTCCTCGTACTGCTTCAGCCATTTCTTGAATGCCGACTCGGACACGCTGTTGGCGTAACAGAAGTCACTCAACTTGATTGATGGATGGCTCTTGAACTTGCGTATCAAGAGTTCCTTTTCCAATGGATTCAGATGTTTTGCCATAATGTAAACTCCTTTCTGGCAGTGGATGACTGATGTTGAGATGCCACGTTTATTGTCCCCCTCCTTTCGGGCTACGCCCTCAATACGGAGGACAATAAACTATCCGCGACACAAAGGTACAACATTAAGTCATTTTCCTGCCTTCCAGTGTCTACTTTTTGAGGTGCAACACGCAGAAGTTACAGTTAATTGATTATCAGATATTTATATATTAAACGGTACAACTATGGTAGAGTTTTGAAGTACAACTTTCAAAGCCTTCACATTTAATACTTTTGACATAGTTTAACGCCTGGTAGATTCAACTGAATCGACATTGGGTGAATCAGTTGTAGTTCACAAATAGCATAATATAATAGAAAAAGCGGTTGAGTCATAATCATTCTAATATTAATCTTTCAGGCAAGCTATCGGAATAACCATTACACCATCGGCTCGCATATAAGCATATTGTCCAACTGCCGTCAAAACCATCTTGAAAGATGGTTTTTTCATCTTTGTTTTCTCAATCTTGCCTTCAATTATTTATTCAATAAAATTATGGCGGTAATCAAAAACATAGCCTCAAATCAATAGTTTTTCTCAATTTCTTCTTGTTTGTCGGACGTATTCAGTATATTTGCAAATCAAAATATCAAGTTAATCCACTGCAATAAGGCGATGAATAGCCCTGTTAGCAACATTGGCTCAAAGCCTAATTACAAGCTCTGGAACTTGTATTGTCAGAAAACAAGTGCTAGAACTTGTTTTAACATTTGAAATAATACTTATAAGAATATGTACGCAACAATATCAGCAGATGTAGTTTCTTCTACTTCATTATCAATAGAGTCCATGATAGGGCTTAACGAGCATATCAAGAAGTGCCTAGCTCTTCTTGAAGATAGATATATGGGCTTCTGGGGACGTATTGTAAGAGGTGACACAATAGAATGCATTCTGAAATCGCCAGAGGATGCCCTTGAGGCTGCACTTGTACTGAAAACATGGGTAAAATCATTTGTACCAAAGAGCGATGCTAAATATAGTTTTAGCAAATATGGTCTTAGGATTGCAATTGGCTTAGGTGATATGAAGACCGTAAGTCGAGATCGCGATATGATGGATGGTGATGCCATCTATCGATCTGGAAGAGCTCTAGATAGCCTTGTGGGTAGATCGAAGTATTCGTTTACTATCTCCATGGCTGATGGAAAGCAAGAACAAATTTTGAGAATCATGTTTTCGCTAATCAATGACTTGGTTAATAAAACTACAGCTCGTAGATGTCGCACACTTTATGAGAAAATCCTCTATAAGGATGCGAATATGATTGCAAAGAACATGGGTATTACCCCGTCGGGGGTTAATCAGAATCTTAATGCGCTCTGTTGGAGTTCTATTGAACAGGTAATAGAGTATTATAAAGAAATCGTGAGAGAATTATGATAGATATGATAATAAACTTATTGGTGGCTCATTTTGTAGGTGACTTTTATTTGCAAAATGGCTGCATGTGTAGGAGCAAAGTGGAGAATAATTGGAGTGGCTGGGGAATGATTACCCATGCTATAATTATTGGAATTCTTTCCTGTTTTGCTGTTATGGATTGTGCTGCTTGGTGGATAATTCTTTTGCTGATAATATCTCATTTTGCAATCGACAGCCTGAAATCTTATTTTCAGGTTAAATACAATATTGTAAATATTGCTGAACTTAATGTAACTGATGGGAAAAATGCTAAATATGATTTACCGTTATTTGTAGTTGACCAGTTGCTTCATATAGGTATTATAGTTAGCATTGTGAACCTTTGGTTCCTGGTTGGTAATGATTGGAGTCAGTTTAACTGGGTGGCATCTTTATACTTGCAGCATCCATTATGGATAAAGACGATATTAGCGATGGCTTTGGTTTTGAAACCTGCCAATGTTCTGGTATTATTAGTTCTTAAAGCTTGTAAGGTAAAGGTCGCTGAAGAAGATCACGGAAACTTTCATTCAGGCGCGCTGATAGGAAATATAGAGCGTGTATTAATTCTCTTGTTTGTTATTCTGTCTCAATACGAAGCAATAGGTTTCTTGCTCACAGCAAAGTCTATTTTGCGATTTAGCCAAGCACACTCAGAGAGTGAGAAGTCTGAGTATGTGTTGGCTGGTTCTTTGGTATCGTTGGCAATAGCTTTTTTTATAGGTATAATTGTTGTGAAACTTTAAAAGAGGAAATCGATGATAAAATTTGATGATGTAACAAAGTTCGAAAAGTACAATGACTTGAAATGGTCGGGCATCTTGAAGAGCATTAAAAAATCTGCTAATATTCTGCAACCACTCTTTGAGGGTTTCACAAATAGTCTAGAGTCGATCAAGATGCGGATAAAAAGAGGGGATGATTTTTCTCCTTATATCAATATTATACTTAGTTATAATTCATCGACTGATGGTGATAGTTTAGATTTGTCGAGCTTAACCATCGAAGACAATGGTATAGGATTTGATGAAGATAACTACAAGCGACTTGTTGTCTTTAAAGATGATACCAAAGGTTATAATAATAGAGGCTCTGGCCGAATTCAAATGATTCATGCTTTTCAGTTATCCCAATATGATAGTATCTATAAGGAAGGAGACATATTGATGAAGCGAGGATTCGTTATATCCGGAACAAGGCCATTCATTGATAAGAATACGATTATCTATAAAACAGAAGAGCCAACTGCGCTAGAAGGTGACGAGGAGATTAAGACTACCCTCAAGATGTATTTACCCACTAATGAACATGATGCTAAAGAGTACGCCGAATTAGGCGCAGACGACATAAAGAAAAAACTCATAAATCACTATTTACTTACTTTTTGTAATGGAAAGGATTCATTACCTTTGATAAGCATTATTTATAAGATTGGTGGGGAAGTAAAAGATCGTGATACAATTCTAGTTGATGACATTCCTGATCCAACTTGCACTGATGTTTTGATTTCAGTGCCTCTTTGTAAGATATCTGATGACATGAAAAGAATCCAAGAGGTAGAGGATACGCATATACCAATCAAGATACTTCCCTATAAGATTAATGCAGATATGCTCCAAACTAGTGAGATAAAGATTACTAGTAAAGGAGAGATTTGCGATAACACCAAGATAAAATTAACATGTATTGATCCAGATGCAGAATTAGATAATTGCAGATATTTATTCCTGCTTTCAAGTGATTATTTTGATGATTTAGAAGGTGATGAGCGTGGCAATATTGAGATATTAGATAAGACAGAATTCAAAAAAGTAGCTAAAGCTCAAGGATATATTGAGCATCAGATTGTGCTTAATGATATCCAAGATGGAGTGAATGCAAAAGCAAGCGAGATCTATTCTGAAATATTAACTCAGAATGAAGAGTTTCAGGAAAGGCTTGAGCAGTTGAAGAAAGATTATCTGCTTTCCGAAGATGCATTATTAGAGGTATCATTGAGTGATTCCATTGATGATGTGTTCAAAAAAGCATATACCTATGATGCAAAGGTAATGGCGAAACAAAGTGCTGCATACGAGAAGAGCGTACAGAAGTTGAATGAGTTGAATCCGACAACTGATGATTATCAAGATCAACTCTCTAGTATTGTTGATAGTTTAGTCGAATCATTGCCCGTTCAGAATCGCGCAACATTGTCTAAATATGTTGCGCGACGCAAGATGGTAATCGAACTAATGGGTAAAATACTGGATCGTCTTGCAGATTGTCAAGATGATGATAAAAGAAATCAGGACGAAAAATTGCTTCACAATCTCATATTTAAGCAGCATAGTGATAATCCTCTTTCAAGCGACATGTGGCTTATAAATGAAGAATATATGTATTTTACGGGTTCTTCAGAAAGCAAACTATCGCAATTGAAATTGGATGGTGAACGTATCTTCAAAGATATCATTGACGAGGAGGAAAAGCGCTATCTAAATTCGTTAGGAGAGAAGAGAGCAGATATGCGAACTGATGTATTACTATTTCCTGCTGAGGGTAAATGTGTAATTATAGAGTTTAAAAATCCAAAGGTAAATGTCGCTGACTGCATTAACCAGATAACAAAGTATGCCTATTTCCTCAGGAACTTCACAAAGCCTCAATTCAAGTTTATTACTTTCTATGGTTACCTTATAGGTGAAAGCGTGGAAAAACGAGATGTGCGAGCAGTTGATGGTGATTTTCAAACTGCACCTAATCTTGATTATCTTTTTAGGCCAAAGAAAACGATACCGGATGATAGTGGAGCAGGCGTTGATGGTACTTTGTATATGGAGGTTCTTAAATTTTCTGTGCTACGAGAGCGTGCTTCATTAAGAAACAAAGCATTCATCGATCGTCTCATGGAAGATGCTTTACCAGAAAACAGAGCAAGTGGGGAAGAGAATGAATGTTCGTAAATAATCAGAGACGTTTACAATACTTGACGACATTCGTGTTGACTGTATAATGCGCATCAATAGTGTCCACTAAAGAATCGCATATTATTTTATAAGTATCTGATATTCATTGCCTTATAGATGATTTTAAGAGACGACGATTTGAAATAGAGAAGTCATTAAGAATCAAATGATTAAGAAAAAAACATATTGATTTTTAGGCCTTTAATAAAAACTATTTCATGTATCACCATTGTTTGAAAGTTTAAGTGGACAGCAATGAATGCGCATACCTGAAAATAATATCTAAAAGCCATGTTTGAGTTATTTGCCAAAATCCGAAAGGCAACTCGCCAAAATGCATAATTTTTGCAAAATCGGCAGTTATCTTTCGGAATTTTGATATTTAACGATTCTGCTTGACTACTGTTTTCTGACTTCGTCGTTGTTTAGATAGAACTTGTTCCCAGCTATCACAAGTACATTGCCTGTGACGAGAAATCCGCAATGCTTTATGTATCTGCTGTTTTCTGCAAACTCCATTTGCAGGTTACTCATGTATTGTATTCTCATCGCGGTTTTTCTCTAATTGGTTTAACTTTTCTCAGTGGCTCCCATTCAGTGGCAGCAATTACATCTGCAACTTGTTGAGCTGTGATGCCATCTTGCACATAAGGAAGCCTGATTTCATTTCCGATCTTCTCGTCATGAACGTATTTGTTAGCTCCAGGAGTAATGCCAACATAGTCGGTCTCTTGAGTAATACGAAGCAATCGGGCTGACTCATGGCATACCACCCCAATTCCAGCGTCGCACAATGCCTCCAACATATTAACCACATCATTGGAATAGCCATAGACACTATATGATAATGTAAAATACCATTGGCCATCAGCTACTGGCACATCCTCGTTAGCCCATCGGTTTTCTTTCTTTCGGGGATAGAGATGGATTCTGGCATAGTTGACATTCATGCAGTGATAAGAACTGTTCTCATCATGCCATTTCTGGTAGTCCTGTTCGTTGTCGAGATCCAGACCTTCTATCTCACTTCCCTTGCTAATGTAGCGCACAAAGACATCTATGTCTGTCTTATTGGCAAATGCCGACTTGGAAATTGGCTCATACCTGTTCTTTGTTCTGTATGCCTCATAAAGTATACGCCATATATGCATGTAGGTTCTGAGCGTCATCTTATCTACTGACCATAAAGGCAGCATGTTCATCTTTGTTACGATATCCACCACTCGCTTTGGATTATCAAACGTCCGATAAATTGGGCAGATGCGGTTTAGGTCTTCACGCTTGATGATACCGTCTCGCTTTGAATATGGGAGGTTCTTATCGATATGGGTGTTGTAGGCATCGGGATTCTCGCAGATGCTATCTACCAGTGCAGTGATGTACTTTTCCAGTTTTTTCAGTGGCTTTGACACATTCCCATGCCATACATCTGGCTTTCGCTCACCTCCAATATATCTGGTACTCCTAAGATCGTGATACATCCCCTCGCGGTTCCTGATGATCATGCAGTGGAAATCCTGATAGCTGGCAGTAATCACCTGATACCAATAGTTCACGTTTGCATCTGCACTTTCCATGCGATTACGCTTACCTGGCGACTCGAGTTCTATCCAGAGCCAACGTTGCTCGTCATCGCTCATCACCTCCAGTCGCTGCATGGTATACTCTATTCGAAGCATCACTTCGAGTGCTGCATCATCGACAACAACACCGTTCAAATGGTGTTCATGGGTTAAGTACATCAGATCTCTGAGATCGTTGTACCTCAATATTTGTATTTTCTTCATTTTCTGGTTTTCAATTTGTAGTTCAACTTATTACCTTACCTCGCCACGATAATTGTTCTGTGCGTACTCCACAAAAGTGTCGCAATTGTATTGTATTATCTTCTGTTTTGCGGCGTTGTAGATGTCCTCTAGCGACAAGAAATGCAGATTAGCAAGCGAGCCATCTATTCCGACGTCGAAACGCAAATCCGTTGACAAGGAATTATACTCGTCCAATTCTCCGTGACTGTGTCCGTGTAGCATCACAGATCCTCGTGGTTTCTTATTCCATGTTACCATCGGATAGTGGCACATAACCACGCGGAAGTCCTCTGTTAGAAAAGGTGCAACCGTTGGTTTGAAACACATCTCCTTAATCTGATAGACTTCCTTAAAATAGTTTTTGTAAGCCCGGATTGAACCATCATGATTCCCCTCAATCAGGAACTTCTGCCCAGGTAGCATCTCTAACAACCGGCGGGCCTTCTCGCTTTTCAAGAATGTCAAATCGCCTAGAATATACACAGTATCCCGCTTGTCTACCGTACTCTTCCAGAGATCCAGTAACCACTCATCATGTGCCACAATATCCACTGTCTCTGAAAATGGTCGTTTTGGCGAATGTTTCAGTATATTTGAATGGCCGAAATGTAGGTCGGCCGTGAAATAGATTTTATTCATTGTTTTATCTTCCTCTTGTTTTGTGCGCATCGCTGCGCGGTTAATGATTGATTGTGATTTGGGTTCAGTCGATTGAGCCCTTCTCTGTAAGTTGTGCCTTAGGCCGAGCGGTGAGGAGAAGTTGGGCTGGTGGTAAGTCAGCATTTTTCATCGTTTGTGATCGGCACAAAAAGAAGTGGTTGGAAAGTTTTGCAGACTTCCCAACCACCATAATGACTTGCGTGTGTTATCAGCTTCAATTGCTTAGACGGAACTGGTCGTTCCATCCTCGTGCTGACATGGGAAGTCTTTCTGTGCGCGGACAACTTGTGAGCGCAATGCTTGACAGAAGCATATCGTTATCCCGTTCAAGGCCCCAAGTGCCAAGAATGTTCAATCCTGCTAATATGTCGAATTTTTGTCTCTGCATTGCTGCTGTTATTAGGTTATTTATATAAAATCGGCTGCAAAGATAGACTCTTTCATCGAATCGACAATGGCTTCTGGGTAAAATTGATTACGAATATTTTGGTTATACACCACTCCGTTTGGAGAGAAACTCAACTGGCAGCTACGCCGAAATATAGGATAAAGACTGGGACAATACTTTTCCTCTCAGTCACACACTTATAGCCGCCATTTACATTCTCGCACTTATAGTTGGCAGCATGTTCGGTATTGCACAGAAGTATTGATCTTTTACGATTTCTTTCTAAATCGATCAAGGAAGCGCATCAGAAGATTCTCTTTAATGACAATAATGTCTCCTGCAGCACGTTCGTCGTCTGGATGGACATCATGGTATGTTTGAGCGAATTGACCAAAATTGAAGATATTGATTGTTATATCCTTGATTGAGAAAATCGTGTAAATCAATAGAAAGACCAGCCAAAACAAAGTAAAAGCCTTAATACAAATTTTCAAGTTATAGTTAAGTGTACTAAGGTGGCTAACGAAATTCATGCCAACCTGGACAAATACACAAAATAGCGTAGTGATAAAAGATGCTCCAAGTACGATGGCAAATGTCGAGTTCAATTTTTGAAATAAAGACGGCTTTTCTCCATCCATAATGGGCTGCATGACCTTAGAACCTGACATCCCCATCATCAAAGCATAACCAGCAAGAGTAAAACCAAGAACTGTGGGTGCTATGGATAAGGATATTGTTGTCACAGTATCGATAAGCACAGTCGGGGACACAGTTGATGACATTGAGCATACAACCACTATTAGTGCGACAATTAGTGGCCATGCAACTGAGCGGCGCAAGTTCTGTATAGTATAGCATTTAAACACTGCGCCCCAACCAGGACTTGTAATTCTCTTACCCATTTTCACCTCTTGCTAAACGTCTGATAAAATCAAAAACAGCATAGGTTGGCGAATTGCCGTAGTATGGGATGGTTTTGACCATTGGATGCTCGGAGGTATCAATCCTTTCAGGCACATCATCATCGTAGATTGTGGCTATGGTATGACCATTGGAACCACTCAACCTAACATAAGCTTGGAGCATTTCACTCTGACGTATGTCAATGGGATTTCGCTTCGTTCCAGTTACAACTGTTTTAGAGGACCTTGCATTACTTTGGCGCATTTGGTTATCAATAGCCTCGGCCCAATCATCATGATTGTCATTGTTCGTATATGAGATATTGACCTCTAACCTTGACATAGCAGGTGCGTTAAGAATGCGTTCCAACACACCTCGGTCTTTCTCTAATGTGACTTCATAGGAGTCTCCATCTCGATATTGCTCAATTGCCTTCTTCAAGAACTTCAGAACCTGTTTCTCGGGGAACGGTTCAATAATGGCTATACGATGAAACTCAGGCACAAATATATAAGGCCAAATCTTAACACTAAGTCCTTTATTCGGGTCTGTTGCGGATGGCACTATCTCATTCGTATTTCTATCAATCGCATCCGAATCTGGTTTGATGTATATCGCATTGGAAAAGTCGCCATAAAAAACCCCGTTTTCATCGGGACCATATAGTCTACGGATATGAGTAGCACGGTCTCCGAATGTCGAAACTAAAACACCATCATCAAATATGTGACGAAACAATTCAATATAGTTGTCTCTTATCTGATCCGTTTCGGGATATAAGACAATATTGAATACTTTTACCCTGCAGTATTGCTGTCGTTCTGTTTCCATCCTCCAAAATTTTAGGTTTGCAAAATTAATGATTAACTTTTAATCAACAAATTTTCAATTATAAAATCGTTCTCACACATTCAACCTAAACCGCACATCCTCGTTGCCCGGTCTGCTGTTAAGCGAGAGCGCGGTGATAGACTTGCTGTCTGGCAATACCATCCGCATGAGGGACAAAAGAATTCTAACGGCCAGCATTAACGAGGATCAGTACGGTTCCTATTGCATCTATTACGCAAGCGGTAAAAAGATGATGGAGTTCAAGTCCGACAGCTTTATCTACTACTATAATGGCAACAATACCGTCGCCTGGAAACTGGGACATGGCGGTAAAATCCTAGTCGGCTCGACCGATGACTGGGTACCCGTCTATCTTGCCTATCTGGGCGACGCAAAGCCATCGCCTGCAGGCCTGGTCGACAAGTACGACCGCGATTTATGTTACAAATTCAAGTTAGGGATCGGTGGGAACTGGGCCGCGTTTGATAACCACTATTATAGGAGTAACGCTTAGCCGATGTAACGGTCTCCACCTTCCTTAACTTATGCTGAGGACTGATTGTACCTATCTATGCGGAAGAAACATCATGTGCGTTTCAGCTATTGCGCCTCGTCAGTAATTCATAGCGGAATAGACATTCTCAGTTGATGTTGCAAACCATTAAGTCCTTCGTTTTTGATTGACTCACAGTCCATAAATTCGACTACTCCTGATTTTTCGGCATTCTTTTTTACTATCCCTTTTGAGTCATCTATATCTTACGGGATAAGACATACATCTCTCATCGTTTACTCGCCAGATTTATACATCAAGATTACGGCTCACTTTTGAGTGCATCGTTACCACTTGCCAACTTTACCGCTTGGTACGCTTTAATATCTGATTTTTGTTCGTCAAGCCACGATTTCGCTATTGCTTCCTTTCTCTCAAGCCTCGCCACTTGAAACCTGTAAGTCGCTATTGGGTTTGTAGGTGACTACGCCCCGTATGGACTTTCACCACAGATGTATGACATGCCTTTCGTACCAAGAAAAGAGGGTGTGTCAAGATTTAGCACACCCTCATCTCCATAAAGAGAAGTGGTTAATGCCTGGTGTCCTTGGGTGGACATGGGTCATTTCCATAGCTGTTGGGATTTTGAATCTTACCATCTGTGCCGTGAGGAATAAGTTCAAGCCCTTCCCTCTTGGCCAGATCGCGACTCCACTCCATTGCTTCCTTCTTTGTATGAAAGTGCTTTGAAGCCCTGTCTGCGTTTGGTCTTTTCGCATCCCAACCTCCTCTGTTTGGATTAGAAACAATGTGAATTTCTTTTTTCATAACAGTTGGGTTTAGATTGTGGAAAACAATGCGGTGATATTCCGATTCCGCTACGGAGCACATGAGGCGTTGCATACCATAGTGTGGCTTACTGTCCGCTAGGCACTCTAACCAGTTCAGTGTCAACCCAGAAGTTATCTGTGCAATTATTACAGTCTTTGCACAGAGGGGTGATGTATATCTCATTGCCACCAAAAACTTTCTGGACATGACCACCAACGAGCGGGCCTGTGGAATGGCAATCGGTAGCACCGCAACGGGTAGCCTTTTTACCCGTTTGTTTTTCCCAATACTCCAGCCACGAGGACTCACCCGTCGAGGGCTTTGACCATCTGGAAGTACCACTTGCATTTTTGACGTAGGTCATATGGCAAATTTTTAGTTCCTGTTGTCTGAACAGTACAGCAGAGCTTTACTCCAACGGGTGGTTTCGATGCTCAGGAACGTGGGCCACCATCTTTATGATGAGCAAAAAGAGTGCCAAATATATTTTTTGAGCAAAAACCTCAAAAAATAGCAAGTATTTTTAATATATCAGCTAAATAATTAGTTACGATTTCGCTTAATTCGAAATTTTTAAATATTTTTTTTGTTGGAATTGTCACTGTCGACTGACATTTTGACCTCTGACAAAATGTCGCAAAATGAAAATTCTTCTCAAAATATACAATTGTTATAAAAAAGTGCGTATATTTGTGGCAAAAATTGAGCAAATGTCACAAATTTGAGTTATGATAACGAGCTTTACAGCAGAGAATTTCCGTTCGATAGACGGGGAGATCAGATTGTCGTTTGAAGCTGATACAGGCATCAAGGACATGGACAACAGGGGTTATACCACTGTAGCGAATAGTAGCGTGTTGAACGCAAAGGCCTTTTATGGAGCTAATTCAAGTGGCAAATCGAACGTCTTCAAGGCCGTTGGCATGATGCGGAGCATGATTATCCATTCGGTGAGGCTAAACGACAATGAGTCACTCCCATATGATCCCTTTCTCCTTTCGGATAAAGAAGTAAGACCAACGCGGTTTGAAATGTCGTTTGTAGACGGTACGGACAAGTATACATACGGATTCAGCTATACTTCACGTCGGATAGAAGAGGAGTGGCTGATAGCGAAATTCCCCAAGCGTTCGCTGAAGACACTGTTAAGGCGAACCCCCGACAAGACAGAGATTGATATACAAAATTATCAGGAGGGGTTAGCTATTAAAGAAGGCACTATCCCACTGAATAATAATAGGCTGTTCATTTCTCTGGCAGCACAGTTGGGCGGTGAAATATCAAAAAGAGTGATTGAATGGTTCAGAACAAAGCCAAATGTAATTTCCGGCCTGCGAGATAATGACTTTTCCCTCTACACGAAGGAAATGCTACATACTAGAGCGGACTATAAAGACGATATATTGGACTTTATCGGGGGCATGGATGTGGGATTCCGTGAAGTGACAACTGAGCAAGAGTATATTGATGAGAAAATGCTACCCAAGGGACTGCCCTCCGAGATTGTGGCATCGCTGAAGGAACATCCCCCTATTGTTGCATATGCCAAACATAGTAAGATAAATGAAGAGGGTGATGTTGTAGGGATGGTGGATTTTGATATCGATGAAAGAGAATCGGACGGAACCAGGAAACTGTTTAATCTAGCTGGTCCAATTGTTGACACTCTTCGGCAGGGGAAATCGCTGTTCGTAGACGAGTTAGATGCACAACTTCATCCACTGCTGTCGCGTCGCATCTTGCAGCTTTTCAACTGTGCTGAGACGAATCCTCACGGTGCGCAGCTGATATTCACAACGCACGATACTAATATGTTATCGAAGAAATTGCTGAGACGAGATCAGGTGATATTTGTAGAGAAAACAGCAAAAACGCATTATTCTACGAAACTGACACCGATGATGAATATCACATTAGACAATGGGGCAAAACCCAGAACAGACAGCAACTATGAGAAGAATTATCTAGAAGGGAAGTATGGGGCCATCCCTTACTTTGAAGATGAATTTAAAGGTTGTAACGAATAGAGTAAGGAGGGGAAATATATAAACGAGTGAATGACGGCATTGATTCTTCATATTCATCACTAAATCAATTGTTCCCAACAATGCAACCTATTATCCTCCATAGGCTGTTTTAGATAGTATAAGAAAAGGAGCTAGCCTATAAAATAGCTGCTATTGGCAGGCTTTAGTAGTAATTCATATCTGTACCAAGTGTTCATAACTTACTGATGCATATATGTAATTAGATTGAGGAGGTTACTCAACTATTTAATTTAGTGTTCAGCCAGAAAAAACAGTTGATAAAAGGTTTGGGTTTAAGTTTTTTAAAGAGTCTAATATTACATATAAGGGTAAACTTAAACTTGCATGAATGTCTCAGAGTTTAGTTTTTAATTAACGACATGTATAATACATGTTAAATTTAAACCTAAAACTCGATTTTTTCTTGATTGAGTCACTTCTCCAACTTTCAAAAATCCAGTTTTTTAAATGCCATTATAATTATATTATTCGAATAAAAATAAAGCATATCTGTCAGAGACGAAAATATCTATCTATGAAGTTTTCCAGTACATTCGTTAATTTTTCATCGCTGTTTGACGTCTGGCAAATGTATAAAGAAAGGATGTCAACAACAATGGATTGGCTTAGCGACTTTGGATTGTATTTCCATACCTCTAATGAATATGGATGGTTCCCTTTTTCATCGAAAACCGTGATCTCAGATAATTGGCTTTTGCTGATCGCGTAGCGTGTTCCTTCATTTGTATTAGCCGAATTGGTATAATGGCGTACAGCATCCATTCCAGCCAGTAATGCACCATCTGGCCTTTCATCAGAATATACTACTTTCTCTATCGGAGAACTTAGATATGCAATGCAGGACTCCCACAGGCTTCTTCCTGATTTCATCATCTGCACTTTCTTTTCCTTACCTCTTGACACTATGACCAGTTCTTTCGATTTGAGCCATCTTACAGCCCTGTTAGCTGTCGAATAGGAAACGTCAAACGCTTCCATGATTTCATGGACACTCATCCATAACGGTCCGAAGAGGATGCTGTGCAGTATCAGGCACTGTGCTAACGCCGGAATTTCTTCTTTTATATCTTTGCCTGTCTGAGGAAGTCTTCTGAGATCCATCAGCAGGGAGGGGACGAACATTTGTTTCCCGACAATGATGAAGTTCACGCGCTGGTGGATGAGACGCTGGATGTTGTATGATGGGATGTTTCTGATAACAATGATGCTGATGATTCCACACTTATCTGACATGATCTGCATATGTCGCTGTATCTGTGCCGGGGTTAGTGTTTTCACTTCCTTCGGGTAACACAGCATCACGGGAATGCCGAACAGTGATGATATGTAGCACTTGTACTGCTCAATCAGCACTGCCGGCATTCTCTTTCGAAGCTCGTCGTCAACTACCCATATTTTAATTGTCTGGTCGATCAAAGAATAGATATACGACTGGGTTTGTTCTATAAGGGCTTTATCTTCCATACTTTTTTGTGTCTGTGATTATTTGCAAAGTTAATGATTATATTCTGTATGGCAAAAGATTAGAAGCCCTTACTCTTATTTTTTAATCAATTATAACTTATTTCATTTCATAGGCTTTATCCATCCTGTCAATTGCCTCTTGCGCATCACTGCTTTTCATCTTGGCATAAAGCTGAGTGCTTGATACATTTTTGTGACCGAGCAGGTTGGAGATGACGTATATTCCTGTGCCCAGTTCCTGAAGCATCATGGCAAAAGTGTGCCTAAAGCAATGAAACGTGATATGTTTGTTGATACCCGCTGTTTTGAGCCACCTCGAAAGATGTGTATTCAGAATGCTTTCTGTCAGTTTCGTAAACACCAATCCTTCATTCTGCCTTTCTCCCAAGATATTTATGGCGGCCCTTGAGAGAGGAAGCTGGACGAAGCGGTCTGTCTTCGACATCTTGATCTCAATATAGGTGTTCTGAGTCGATCTGTCTACAATTTGCTCCCAATGTAATTTCAGTACATCGCTCCTTCTTAGACCTGTGTAGATGGAAAGTAGGCATGCTCTCCTCAGTTCTGGGCACTTCTCGTATGGAGTTTGCTCTAGCAGATGTACCTCGTTGATGCTTAAGTACTCCTTCTGGGTGTCATGGTTCCATCTGATTGGTCTCACATGTTTTGTGTAATCCTCGCCAAGGACATGATCCACGAACGCAAGCTTGACCAAGCTCAAGAACACATTGAAGTAGGCACTTGCTGTATTATGTGACAGTTCCTTTGCTCCGTCGTGCAGCTTTGTGTCCCTCAAAAGATATGCTCTGTATTTATTACACAAAGCACCGTTAATATCCTTGAATGCGCATTTGTGGTTACAGAATTTCTCGAAGTGGAGCCTCGCGCATTCGTACTTGGGACCATGATAGTCACCATTCTTTCTGAAATACTCCAAAAAGTCACCATCCAGATTGTCTTTCGAGATAAAAGAGAAGTCCCTTCTCACCAACTGTAGATACCTCTTGCATCGGATTTCCTCCGCAACTTCCTCAATCACCTTGTTATGCTGTTTTTGAATAGCGTTTTTCGGCTTCGTATAGAGCTCAAGGTTCAGGAACTCATATCTGATGACATGACCCCGAATATCAGTAATGGAAGGTCTGAACTCAAGGTAGACAGACTTCATGGTGTCACCTCTCTTTGATTTGTATCTCAATGCAACTCTATACATGGTGTTGCCTCCTTTCTATATTTTTTGCGATGTCACTCTTGAGATAGTGGAGGACGCATTCCATCTTCCTTGTCCTTACCAGGTGAGTGGCGACGAGCATGTACAGCTCGTGCTGTGTGATCTCCATGTTGAGCGTTGCTTCTTCCACAGTGATCCATTTTTGATACAGAAAGCGTTCTCTGTCCCAGGCTACAATAGCTTCCTCTTTGTCAAATCTTCTGAACTTACCAAGATAATAGCAAGAGATATTATTCCTGTCGGCAAACTTCAGTACCCAAGCCCTTCCCATTCTGATTTGCTTCATGAGCCCCTTCAGAGAAAAGGAGCTTTTCCCGATGGGAGATGAGGGAAGGACGTCTATGGAAGAATACCACTTCGTGAATTCCCTGGCACGAATTCCGATGGTTCCGTTACGGCCTTTTACGCTTTTGATCTTGCCCGATAAAATCTGGCTGTTGACATACTGGCGGCTGAACCCTGATAGTTCAGCTGTCTCGGTTACTGTCAGGTAACCTTTGGCAATTGCATACTGCCATTTTTGGTCCAGTCTTTCGAATGGATCATGAAAATACTTGTAGTTTTTTAAGAACATATTATATACGGCCACATTAGAGTGGCTTGGTATATAATAATAAAATTGGTTGTGTTGTCAACACCCCTGAAAATGAGTAAGAATGGGGTGGAAAAAATGACGATTTTATCGTGTGATTATTTGCAAAACTAAGTGTAACTTATTGAATGTCAATATTTATCAAAAATTGCTTATTCCCTTTTGCAAAACTTGTAACCATCTGTTCTTCCGCGTATTATAGAGAATTACTTTCCAATGCAGAAGTGGGAGAAGATTTCACCGAGGATAGCGTCGGTGGTGATTTCTCCGGTGATTTCTCCTAGCCAGTGGAGGCACTCGCGGATGTCCTGGTCGAGAAGGTCGCCGCTGAGGCCGCTGTCAAGGCCGCCGATAGCGCGGGCGATAGCATCGCGGGCGCGTGTCAGCGCCTGGTAGTGGCGGGCGTTAGTGACGATGACAGCGTCGGAGCCCACCTTGGGCAAGGACGCCGTGGTGACGATGAGTTCGCGCAGGGCCTCGACGTCGCTGTCGCTCTTGGCACTGATGGCCATGACCGGTGTGCCCTCGGGCAGGAGGTCGTTTAGCTCACTCCTTGCGGCAATATCGTCATCAAGGTCGGTCTTGTTGAGCACGGCAATGAGAGCCTTGCCGGTGCAGCGTTTCAGGATGTCGTGAGCCATGCTGGTGTCGGCGCTGGTGACATCAACGATCCAGAGCACGACATTGGCTTTGTCGATGGCCTGCCAGGCGCGCTCGATGCCCATCCGCTCGACGGCGTCGCTTGACTGCCGGATGCCCGCCGTATCGATGAAGCGGAACAGCGTGCCGCCCATCACAATGGTGTCCTCGATGGTGTCGCGCGTGGTGCCGTGGATGTCGCTTACCAGGGCACGGTCATCCCGCAGCAGGGCATTCAACAGGGTTGATTTGCCCGCGTTGGTCTGGCCCACGATGGCGACCGGGATGCCGTTGCGTATGGCGTTGCCGTCACGGTAACTGTCAGCCAGACGGCTGATGAGTGCGTGGATGTCGCGTGCCAGTGTGGTCACCTCGACGCGGTCGGCAAAGGTCACGTCCTCCTCGCTGAAGTCCAGTTCCAACTCAATCAGCGCAACAAAGTGCAGCAGTTTGTCCCTCAGGCTCCTCAATTCCTCGCCATAGCGGCCCCGCATTTGGCTTATCGCCACACGGTGTGCCGCGCGAGACTGTGCTTCAATGACGTCGGCGACAGCCTCGGCCTGCGACAGGTCCATGCGTCCGTTGGCAAAGGCGCGGCGTGTGAATTCGCCTGCCGTGGCGTGACGGCAGCCCGCATCGATGAGCGTCTGCACCACCTGTTGTTGTATCCACGTCGAGCCGTGGCAAGCCAGTTCCACCACGTCCTCGCCCGTGAATGAGTTGGGTGCGCGAAATACCGTCAGCACTGCCTGGTCGAGCACGTCGCCCGTCGAGTCGATGATGTGTCCCACATGGACGGTGTGCGATGCCATGTCGGCCAGCGGTTTGCCTTGCCAGCGGCGTTGTACGATGTCCAGCGACTGCGTGCCGCTCAGTCTCACCACTGCAATGCCGCCTCGGCCCTGCGGGGTCGAGATGGCGCAGATGGTGTCATTATTTCCTGTCAATTCATGTGTATTCATCGGCTGGGATAGTATTTAGGCCAATCTTTAATGTTCTCTTTGCTCTCAATGACGTTCTCCACTCCATCCTCGAGCGAGGCCAGGAAGTTATATCCCGTTAAGGCCTCAACCTTGTCGATGGTGGTGGCATAGTTGGTCCAGCTGTTGGGCAGTTCCTTGTTCTCCATGACGAAGGCGATGGCGCGGTTCTGCTTGGGTGAGTAGATGACCTTGAAGAAGCGCTCGGGCACGGCGATGTCATCGTGCCTGCCGATGCGCTTCATGTTGTCCGAGAAGATAGGGCCCGTGAACACGATGAGGCGTCCTGCCGTGCGTGACCACCTGTGCACTGCCTCCTCGACGTGGCGCCACTCGCCATCGTTCATCTCGGCTAGCTGAGGGCAGATGTTGGTCATCAGGAAGCATTGCTCCATGGCTGTCTTGTCCCAACGCATGTCCATCGCTGGGGCCATGTGGCCTCGGGTGTAGCCGCTCTCCTTGTATTCCCACCAGTCGGGGCAGCCCTTCACGTTGTGGTCGCGCTCAAACTGGTAGTCGTTGCGGTTCTCGGCGTCACGTGAGTCGGCCATCGACGTCATGGTGTTGGTCAGCTCATAGGCCACGCAGTTAGGCACGCGGTAGTACTTGTTGAAATAGACCACGATCGTCTTGTAGCGCACCGTTTGGTTGTCGAGCCGCTCGGGCAGCTTCACGTCGAGCAGTGACTGGTCGCCCGTGGATTGGTACTCCTTGCCCTCGTTACTTTTGGTCTGCTCAATGGGCAGCTCGTCGTTATAGGCACTCTTGTAGAAGGAGTTCTTCATGTCGAGCCCCTTGTATCCTAACAGTATTAGGATGACCGCTCCAACCAGGTACAATAATTTCTTCTTACTCGTCATGGATATCTTGTTTAATGCAAATTACACGAATTAAGCGAATGGTAAGGACTCAATGGCACGTTACATTCGTCGGCACAAAATTATGAAAAAAACAAGTGACGTTTTTTCTTTTGACCCAAAAAACACTTAAAAAAGTGCTATGCGCTTGATATTGTTGTTATTAGATGATGTGGCGCGAGGGTGGCCGCACAGTGATTGAGAACTGCCAGATGCTGTGCCGCGACTGCAACCGCCACAAGGGAGCGAAGTAACACATCGTTGCCCAAGGTGTGCAGCTTTTCTAACCCATCAGCCACACATTTAGCGTTCAACCGCCACGTGAGTTGAACCTGAGTTTTCGGTTATCCAGTGCAATAGCAATACTCCCTTCTTGATCAGGAAGGGAGACGGGGGTTACAGCCCGTCCATGAAGCTGGTGAAGGTGCTGTTCTCGACGTCGGGCAGCCCCATCTGGTCACGTCCCAAGGCAATGCTCTTGATGAGGAAGGCCATGTTGCGTCCCAGGTTGCGCATCGTCTGAAGGCCCTCGAGGTCTTTCTCGACATCCTCGGGCGTGAAACCGTGCACCTCGTTCCAGTAGGTGCTGGGTACAACAGGCATGCACGAGATCGTGAAGTGCTTATTGATGTCGTCAAAAGCCGATGTGCTGCCCGCACGGCGCGACGAGACGACGGCTGCACCCACCTTCATCCGCTTGTCGAAGGGGGTGCTGTAGAACAGCCTGTCCAGGAATGCCAGCAGGCCGCCATTGGCGTGAGCGTAATAGACGGGAGTGCCCACCACGACGCCATCGGCCTGTTCAAACAGGGGAGCCGCCTCGTTGACCGCGTCGTCAAACACGCACTTGCCCAGCTCGGCACATTTGTTGCAGCCGATGCAGCCGCGCACGACCTTGTTACCCACATTGACCCAATCGGTCTCGATGCCCTGCTCGTGCAAGGTCTTTTCCACTTCCTTCAAGGCCCGTGCCGTGCAGCCGTTGGGCTTGGCACTGCCGTTTATCAGTAAAACTTTCATAGTAGTATGGTTGATGATTTGCTGTGTTGTCATTTGATTTCCTCGAGGGCTCCGGTTGTGGAGTCGATGATGAAGCCGCGCACAACGATGTCACGGGGCATGAGCGGATGGGTGGCGATGGTCTCGACGGTGCGTCTCACCGACTGGGTAGTGTCCTTGAAGCCCTCCAGCCAATGGTTAAGGTCGATGCCGCAACGGCGGATGGTGTCGAGCGTCTCGTCGGTCACGCCGCGGGCGATCATCTCGTGGTGGAAATGGTCATAGCTCATGTGGCAGGCGCCGCAGTTGCTGTGTGCCACCACCATGATTTCCTCCACGCCTAGCTCATAGATGGCGACAATGAGGCTGCGCATGGCCGAATCAAACGGTGAGATCACCAGTCCCCCAGCGTTCTTGATGACTTTGGCATCTCCGTTTTTAAGGCCGAGCGCCGCCGGGAGCAACTCGGTCAGCCGGGTGTCCATGCAACTGAGCACCGCCAGGCGCTTGTCGGGATAATTGTCGGTCACATACTGCTCATAGCCCTTGCTGGCCACAAACTCCTTGTTGAATTCAATAATCTGGTCTATCATCATATCGTTTTTGCTTGCAAATGTAAGCATTTTTCCTGACGATGTCAAGAGAGCAGTCAAAACAGGGCGCCGAAACCGGTACTAAATCGAAAAAATAGAGCTACCTTTGTCAATCAATTGTTTTTAACATCAAATATAATGAAAGACATGAAAAGTTTTGGATCAAAACCGTGGATACTTCCACAGCCTGTGCTCATCATCGGCACATTTGACAGTGAAGGGCGTGCCAACGCCATGAACGCCGCATGGGGCGGCACGTGGGACATGAAGGAGATTTTCATCTCACTCTCGTCACATGCCACGACCGACAACCTTGCCGCTAACGACGAATTCACGGTCGCCTTTGCCACGGTCGAGACGATGGTGGCATCCGACTATGTGGGTATTGTCAGCGCCAGGAAGGACCCCGACAAGATGTCCAAGACCGGTTGGACCATTGAGAAGGCTCCAAACGTGAATGCCCCGCTGTTCCGCGAGTTTCCCATGACGATGGAGTGCCGCGTGAAGGAGAAAATCGACGAGGACAAGAACACGGGCTACTATCTTGTGGCCGAGGTGGTTAATGTCATGTGTGACGAGCGCTATCTTGACGAGAATGGCAACCCCGACATCGAGAAGATGCACATCATCACCTATGACCCCACGCGCTATAAGTATGTGCAACTGGGCACGACGGTCGGCACCGCGTTCCACGATGGAGGACAGTTGGCCCAATGACAAGGCCGATTGCTGGATGTGAACGAGGCTGCTGCCTGAAATAAAGAACCGTGCTGGCTCACGGGACAGAACATTTTTACTAAATGATGAACTACTGGGTTTTCTGAATCCATTTCAGGAAATTCAGTTGTTTGTTTGATAAACCCAAGAATTGTTGGTGAAAATTTGTGTTTTGCAAACTTTTGTGGTAATTTTGCCGCGTTAAAGACACATGATTATCAACAAAATTGAAAATAAGCAACAATGGATCAAAAGAAAAACGCTGAAATCATCGGGAGAATCAAGTACCTGATGAAGGAAATGGGCGTGCGACAGGTGCAGTTTGCCGAGCGAGTGGGGGTTGATACCTCTAACCTGTCGAAGTACCTGAACGCACACATGCCGTTGAGCGACTCGTTCCTGAACCGCTTGGTGGTCAACCTGGGCGTGTCTAAGGAGTGGCTGTTGGATGGCACAGACCTTCCCTTTGGCAAGACACCTGCTCTGCTCGATGCATCGGGGGCGCAACCAGCAGGCGGCACCCCGGTCTATGACGTGGACGCCACTGCCAGAGCCCAGTCGGGTCGCACCGAGCTGTTTGCAAACGAGAACATCGTCGGATGGGTAAATCTGCCTAACATGAGCCCCAACTGCCGTATCGTGCGCGTGAGCGGGGACTCGATGGCACCGGTGATCATGGACGGTGACTTTGTGGCCGTGCGTGAGGTGAGCAATCCCAACCAGATTTATTGGGGGCAGATTTATGTCGTGCAGCTCGACGACTTCAGGGTGGTGAAATACATGCGCCGCCACACCGACCCCAACATGGTGGTGCTGCGTAGCGAGAACCCCAATTATGATGACATGGACGTGTACCGCAGCGACATCCACGAGATGCTGCTCGTGCAGCACGTGCTCCACATCAACTCCAGGCTTTAATGTCAGCAGCGATGAACATATTCTACCATACTCTATCAAATGGAATGCGGGTGGTGCATGTGCTGACAACCTCTCATGTGGCATGGTGCGGGCTTGCCGTCAATGCAGGCAGCCGTGACGAGAAGGACGGCCATTATGGGCTGGCCCACTTCGTGGAGCACACCATCTTCAAGGGCACGCAGCATCGCCGCGCCTGGCACATCCTGAACCGCATGGAGCGTGTGGGCGGTGAGTTGAATGCCTATACGACCAAGGAGGGGACGATGCTCTATTCGGTGTTCCCGCAGCAGCACTTGCCGCGCGCCGTTGACTTGCTGGCCGACCTGGTGCAGTGGTCGGTGTTCCCTCAGGAAGAACTGGACCGTGAGCGCGATGTCGTTCTTGAGGAGGCCGCCAGCTACCGTGACACGCCTGCCGATGCCGTGTATGATGACTTCGAGGATCTGCTGTTCGCCGGCAGTGAACTGGGACACAACATCCTGGGTCGGAAAGAGGACTTGGAACGGCTCACGCGTGAGGATTGCATGCATTACCTCAAGTCGTTGTATGTGCCTGCCAACATGGCGTTCTTCTCGGTGGGTCCTGAGCGGCCCGATCGCGTCTTCCGCTTGGCCGAAAAAGCCTTTGGCGGCATGGGCCATGCGATGGCACCCCGTCACCGCAGTGTCCCGGCAGCCGTTGAACAGTTCAAGAAAGTTATCACCATCGGCACCCATCAGGCCCACACAGTGGTCGGTGCCCGTGTGCCCGATATGAGCCACCCGTTGCGCCACGCCTTGATGCTGCTCAACAACATTCTGGGCGGTCCGGGCATGAACTCGCTGCTCAATGTCGAGTTGCGGGAGCGCCGCGGCTATGTCTATACCGTCGAATCCACGTTGACGCTCCTGAGCGACTGTGGATGGATGGAAATCTATCTGGGCTGCGACCCCGATGACGTGAGGTCGAGCCTGCGTGTGATTGAACGCATCACCAGCCGCTTGAGCGAGATGCCGTTGACCCAACGGCGACTTGATGCCTACAAGAAGCAGTATTGCGGTCAACTGGTGGTGGCAGCCGACAATACTGAATTCATGGCCATGCGTGCTGGCCGCGGATTGCTGTATCACGGCAAGGTGGCGACCATTGATGAGACCATCGCCAGCATCCAGGCCGTTACACCCGCCGATGTCGCCCAGGCGGCGACTTACCTCAAGGCCGAACGCCTGTCTTCACTCACCTTTAAGTAAAGCAATCAACAAAAACGATATACAAAGATGAAAAAGATTTCAATTCTTATTCCGTGTTATAACGAGGAGCAGTCCCTGCCACTGCTCTATCCTGAGTTATTGAAGCTCATGGAGAGTATGCCTGCCTATGAGTGGGAACTGATGTTTGTCAATGACGGCAGTGCCGATGGCACGTTGCAGGTGCTGCGTGAACTGCGTCAGCGTGACAGCAGGGTGAATTATGTGGATTTGTCACGAAACTTCGGTAAAGAGAACGCCATGCTGGCGGGCTTTGATCATGTCACGGGCGACTGCATGGTGATCATCGATGCCGACCTGCAGCATCCGCCAACGCTGATTCCCGAGATGATCAAGTGGTGGGAGCAGGGCTATGACGATGTGTATGCCAAACGCAAGACCCGTGGCAAGGAGAGCTGGCTGCGCAAGAAACTGTCGTTACAATTCTACAAGATCCTGCAACGCTCGTCGCGCTTTGACGTGCTGCCGAACGTTGGTGACTTCCGCCTGCTTGACCGCTGCTGCATCAACGCATTGAAGAGCTTGCGCGAGAGCGAGCGTTACACCAAGGGTATGTACAGCTGGATCGGCTTCAGGAAGAAGGAGCTGGAATTTGAGCAGGGCGACCGTGTCGCAGGTGAGTCGTCGTGGAGCTACCGCCAGTTGTTCTCGTTTGCCATCGATGGCATCACGTCGTTCACGACGACACCGTTGCGCATCTCGACAATTGTGGGCTTTGTTGTGTCGCTGTGTGCGTTCCTGTATATGATATATGTCTTCTTCAAGGCAGTGATCATCGGGGAGCCGGTGCAGGGTTACCCCACGCTTGTGATACTGATTCTGTTCCTGGGCGGTATCCAGTTGCTGTCGCTGGGTATTATCGGCGAATACATCGGCCGCATCTACAGCGAGACCAAGAACCGCCCCGACTACATCGTCCGCGAGTTCAACGACCATCGCGTGTAACCCTGCAATCGGGCTAGATGATCATTAAACAAATGCTCACCTTGACGGGTGGGCATTATTTGTATATTTGTATTTTTTTTTCAAAAATATTGTGGGATTGATGGAGAATGAGTAATTTCGTAATCGACTTTTCAAGTGTTGCCTCTTGAGGTTTTATAGGGGCGTTTAATGAATGGCTATTATCTTCAGAATTATGAAAAAGATATCACTGCTCATCCCGTGCTACAATGAGAAGAATTCATTGCCGTTGCTTTACCCTGAACTGCTCAAGTTGATGGATGCCAATAAGCAGTATGAATGGGAACTCATGTTTGTCAACGATGGCAGTACCGATGGCACGATAGACACATTGCGACAACTGCGTCAGCAGGACCCGCGGGTGAACTATGTTGACCTGTCACGCAACTTCGGCAAGGAGATGGCGATGCTCGCTGGATTTGACTATGTATCAGGTGAGTGCATGATAATCATTGATGCCGACCTGCAGGATCCTCCCGCGCTCATTCCCGAGATGATCAAGTGGTGGGAAGAAGGTTATGAGGACGTGTATGCGCGTCGCAAGTCGCGCGGCAAGGAGAGCTGGCTGCGCAAGTTCTTGTCCTTGCGCTTCTACAAGTTGCTTCAGAGCTCGTCACGATTCGATGTGTTGCAGAATGTGGGCGATTTCCGTCTGCTCGACCGCTGCTGCATCAACGCGCTGAAGAAGATGCGCGAGAGTGAGCGATACACCAAGGGCATGTACAGCTGGATCGGCTTCAAGAAGAAAGAGATTCTGTTTGACCGTGGCGATCGTGTCGCCGGCAAGTCGGGATGGAACTACAAGCAGCTGTTCTCGCTGGCGGTGGATGGCATCACCTCGTTCACCAATCTGCCGCTGCGCATATCCACCGTTATTGGCTTTATAATATCGCTCATGGCGTTCATCTACATGATGGTGGTGTTTGTCAAGGCATTGGTGTGGGGCGACCCTGTGCGTGGTTACCCGTCACTGGTGATGCTGATCTTGTTCCTGGGAGGCATTCAGCTGCTGTCGCTGGGTGTTATCGGTGAGTACATCGGTCGCATCTACAACGAGACCAAGAACCGCCCCGGCTACATCGTGAGCAAGTTTAATGATGAACGCGTCCTTTAAAGAGTGGTTTTTTCATTTTTTGGCAAAATATTTGCAGGATTTAGTCGAAAATACTACTTTCGTGACCAGTAAAACAACAAATACTAAAACATAATAACAAACGACACTATGAACGACGTGAAATTCTATCTCGACGCAGCCGAGAAAAAAATGCAGGAAGCCGTTGATTTCCTCGATGACACTTTGGCGCACATCCGTGCAGGTAAAGCCAATGTGAAAATTCTGGACGGCATCCGTGTGAACTACTATGGCAGCCCCGTGCCCATCGGCAACGTGGCCAACATCAGCACCCCCGATCAGCGCACCATCGCTATTATGCCCTGGGAACGCAACATGATCGGTACTATCGAGAAGGCCATCATCGACAGCAACGTGGGTATCATGCCTGTGAATAACGGTGAGGTCATCCGTCTGAACATCCCGCCCTTGACCGAGGAACGCCGCAAGTTGCTCGTTAAAGATTCCAAGGCTGAGAGCGAGAAAGCCCGTGTGAGCATCCGCAACGCCCGCCGCGAGGCCATTGAGGGTCTGAAGAAGGCCGTCAAGGAAGGTATGAGCGAAGATGTCAGCAAGGATGGTGAGGAAAAGGTGCAGAAGATTCATGACAAGTTCATGAAGAAGATTGACGAGATCTTTGCAGCCAAGGAGAAAGAAATTCTCACGGTTTAAATGTCTATCCATCGTTGAATCATCACAACTTTTACGGCTCTAGCCGTTTAACATTGGGTTGCGGCAGTGTTGTCTTGCCGCAACCTCTTTTTTGCAACTCTAGAAGTCTCCTATTATGAAATCGTCACATTTTTTAGATTCTCCTTCCTGGAAACGCACTCATGATATCGGTTACTGGCTGCTCATCGTGGCAGCGTGTGTGGTTTTCTATATCATGAACGTACTCACCACTCTCAAGGAAGATGACCTTGCTTTCTCCCTGATTGAAGGAGAATGGACCCATGTCCGCACTCTTGCCGACTACTTCAGGTCTCATTATTGCCATTATCTGACGGTGAATGGCCGCTCATCCGATATCGTGGGCGAGCTGTTCTGTGGCCTGTTGGGTAAGCCGTTGTTTAATATCGCAAACACGCTTGTGTTCGGCTTGATGATGCACTTGTTGAGCCTCTTGAGCACTGGCCGCCGTTCGGTCATGGTCGTGGCGATGTTCCTGGCATTCTTTGGTTGCTGTTTCCCGATTCCTGGCGAGACCATGCTGTGGCTCTCGGGCAGTTGCAACTATATGTGGGCTGTTACTCTGTCGCTGCTGCTGGTCTATTGCCTGCAACGCCATCAGGGCCGCGGTGCCAAGACGGGGTGGGGAAAAACTGTGTTGCTGATGCTGCTGGCCGTCTTTGCGGGCAGTTTCAACGAGGGCACCTCGTTAGGATTCTTCGCCGGTTTGTTCCTGTATTACCTGTTCAACCGCGACAAAGTGAACCGCACGGTGTTGCTGGTGATGGGCGCCTACTTGCTGGGTATTCTCATCATTGCTGTGTGTCCTGCCACGTGGAACAGGGCTACAAGCGGATATATCGTGGTGGACATGGGTTGGCGTGAATTGCTGTCCAGCCGTTGGTTCATCTTCCATGAGAAGATATGGCGATTCTATACACCCGTCCTGGCTCTTATCGTGGGTGTGGTTGCCCTTTGCTGGAAAGGATTCAAGCCGATAATGCGGAACCCATGGACTTATATTCTGCTCTGCTCATTGGCTGTCATGTTTTTGCTGGGCATTGTTCAGGAACGTCCCTATACTGCGCTGGCGACCGTTGGCTTTGTCATTGTAGCGATGGGTGTTGACGCGTTGCTGGCCCGATGGCCATTGGCCCGGTTGGCGGTGGCAGTTGTCGGCATCGCCCTGTTTGCTTACACCAGTTTCTATGCCGTGAAAGCCATACATGCCTACAAGGTCTATGATGACCAGACGGCGAGCGAAATCGTTGCCGCTCCCAACCAGGCTGTGTTGAGAGAGCGCCAGTTTGACATTTACAGCCGTTTCATCCGACCGATGAAGTATAATTCGCTCGACTTCTTTGACCGCGAACTGGTGTATAGGGGATACTATGAGAAGGAGAATGTGCAGTTTGTTACCGATTCGGTATATGACCGCTATCACTCAGGGCGCTTGCTGGATGGAGCCACAGTGATGCCGCTGGTTTGTGACCATCCTGAGATTGCCGACACGGTCTTGTCCTTCCCCGATCAGGACTATATGGCCATTGTCCTCAAAGTGGACTCCCTGCCGCCCACCTACCAGCAGGCACGCTACTACTTCTATGAGACCAACGGCAACCTCGATGCTCAGGAGGTGGAGCGTCGCCGCAATTATGCCATCTCGGCAGAATATACCCCGCTCGGATATTATCCCTTGCGTTATCAGGGCAAGCACCTGCTCATTTGCCCGCTACCCGAAGACGATGTTGCCAGCATTGTCATCTCGTTTGAGGGCGATATCTCTGAAGGGGAAATGACCTTAAACCGCAAGTAGTAGCCATTATTCAATTTGACGATGGGAGCAGCGAGTCACAGCGGGTCTCTAGCACAACAGCGCTGGCATGGTATTGCCTACTGGTGCTTGTTGGCGGTGTCTTGTGCCGTTTTCCTTGTCATGAATGTCCTTACTACTTTCAAGGAGGACGACTTGGCTTTCTCGCTGATTGAGGGTGTATGGACTCCGATTGACTCCCTTTGGGACCTCGCAAGATCACATGTTAACCATTTTGTTGATAGCAATGGCCGCACAGCCAATCTGGTAGCGTCTCTGTTTTGCGGACTGTTGGGGAAGACGTTGTTCAATATTTGCAATGCGTTGGTGTTCGGCCTCTTGGCTCATGTGTTGTGTCTCCTGACGGTCGGACGCCGTTCATTGCTGGCTCTGTCGATGTTCCTCGTGATGGTGGGTACTTGTTTCCCTGTCCCGGGTGAGACCATGCTGTGGCTCGACGGCAGTTGCAACTACATGTGGGCTATCACGTTGTCCTTGTTGTTGGCATGGCACTTGATGCGTAACTGTGACATGCCGTTGCGTTGGGGTGGGGCGGTCGCGCTCTTCCTGGCGGCATTTGTGGCAGGTAGCTTTAACGAAGCAACTTCTTTTGGCTTCTTTATGGGATGGTGTTTGTATTATGCGGTTAACCGTCACTGTCTCAACCGCAGGGTGGTCATTGCTCTTGCAGGCTACTTGCTGGGAATAATGGTGATCGTCGCGTCGCCAGGAGCGTGGCAACGAGCGTCGGGTGATATAGTTACCAACCTGGCATTTTCTGATTTGTTATCAAGCCGCTGGTTTATCTTCAGCGAGAAGTTGTGCCGGTTCTATCTTCCCGTGGCTGCAATGGCGGTTGGCGTATTGGCTTTGTTGTTCCGCAAGGGAAAAGAGGTGCTGCAAAGCCCTTGGACCTATATTTTCCTGGCTATCTCACTGGTGATGTTCTTGCTGGGTGTTATCCATGAGCGAGCCTATTCTCCGCTGGTGACAGTGGCCTTTATCATTGTCGTGATTGCTGCCAACTGGCTGCTGGAAAGATGGCCAGTGGTTAGGGTCGCATCTGTGGTGGCCTGCCTGGCTTTGGCTGGTTTTACATTTGCTCGGGGAATAACGGTGCTGTCGGCCTACAAGACCTATGATGACCAAGTGGTGGAGGAGATTATTGCCGCTCCTCGTCAGGCCGTGTTGCTGGAACGTCAATTTGATGGCTATAGCCGCTTTGTGAAGCCAATGAATTACAATTCCACCGTGTTCTTTGGCCACGAGATTGTCTATTGCGGTTACTACGGCAAGGATAACGTGCAATTTGTCAGCGATTCAATCCATGCACGGTTCCATTCGGGGCGACTGCTGGAAGGGGCAGCAAAATTGCCCTTGAAGAGCGATTGCCCTAATGTTGTCGGTGATATTCTTTCATTTGATAATCAGGATTATATGGTCGTGACGTTGCGGCTCGATACTCTGCCGTGCACGCCTCAAACGGCGCGATACTACATGGCCGATTCCGACAAAGCGTTAACTGTTGCCGAACGAGAACGACGCCATAATTATGGTCTGATTACCGATTACACTCCTCAGGGATTCTACCCCTTGTCCTATCAGGGTCACAATTTCCTTATTTTCCCATTAATGGACAGCACCACATCGCGAATTGTCTTCCCGTTGGATTATGATTTGTCGCGAGGCGAGGTAACCATCAGCCGATAAAACCTTCAGCAGTTGTGCTTGAAATCAAAAGGTCAAGAGGTAATCAATAAATAAAGAAACATCCTTGATGTTGATGATGCCGTTACCATCGATATCAGAATTCTGGATCAGGATGCTGTTATTGTCGCCCAGCAGGTAGTCAAGCAGCATCGTCAGGTCCTTGATGTTCACGTTACCATCACCATTCATGTCGCCGACATTGATTTCAGTTAAACCCTGGATGACTGAGAATAGATGCCAATAGTCGGTTGATTGATAAGCCTCTAAAGCATCGTTAGGCACCCTTAGTTCAGCATGGTTGTAGCACGTGAACGTGAAGCAGTTGCTGTTCTCCATGACTGGTGGGATGCTTGAGGTGCTGATAATGCTCTCGATGGCGTTGCAATAGAAAAAAGCCCTATTACCAATAAATGTGACCCCCGAACCTAAAGTCACATCGCTAAGTCCTGTGCAACCCTGGAATGCCGCGCTGCCGATGCTGGTCACTGACTCGGGAATGACAATGGTAGTAAGCGAGCAGCAGTTGTCAAAAGCATGCTGGCCGATGCTGGTCACCGTGCCGGGGATATGGACACTCGTCATGTTCTCGCATCCCTCAAGGGCATTGTCGCCAATGGCTGTTACCGTCAAGTCGTTGCCGTAGAGGTTGACTGTCTCGGGGATGACCACATCGCCCTGAAAAATGTGGTAATTGTCATCGGTATAGACCAATGAGGCGGTTGTGGCGCTGGTCATCACATAGTTGAAGTAACCCGTCGAGAAAGCGTAGTCAAATCCCTGGATGTCGTCAAACAGTTTCCAGCAATCGTCGTTTTGATAATTCTCAACAACGACATGAGGCATCTGCAGGATGGCATGGTGATAGCAGACCGAGTCAAAGCACAGACTGTCGTCGAGAATGGGCGGAATAAATGCCAGACTTGTCACCGTCATTAAGCTGTCGCAGTCGGTGAAGGCACGTGAGTTGATTCTGACGACGGACTCGGGCAGGCTGATAGCCGTCAGGCCTTTGCATCCTTGAAATGCTCCGCCGGCAATGCATTCTACACCGTTGTCAAGTGTGAGCCGTGTGCCATTGGGCATTTCACCCTTGTACTTGTAGATGATGGGGCCGATGTGAATAAAACCGTTGGGCTGATTGCTATACCACAAGGTGTTGTCAAACGCACCGATGCCTATCTTGTCAATGTGGTCGGGAAATGTGATGCTTTCAAGTTGTGTGCATTGGTCAAAAGCCCACTCATCGATAGTGGTGACCGATTGAGGGAAGCTGATGCTTGTCATGCTGGAACATAAGGTGAATGCGCCCTCACCGATGTGTGTCAAAGAGTTGCCTAGGGTTACCGAAGCCAATGAATCACAAGCTGAAAAGGCATAGTCTCCAATGGTTGTGACGGAATTGGGTATGTCGATGTGAGTCAGGGAGAGACAGTTCGAGAAAGTCGCATCTTCAATCCTTGTCAGCGATTCGGGCAAGGTAATGTTTTTGATGGCCATGCAGTTGACAAACGCACTCCGGCCTATTGAAGTGATGCTGTTGGACAATTGGATGGTGACTAAACGCCGGCAATCCATGAAAGCATACTCACCGATTGTCGTTATGGTGTTGGGAATGACCACACTATATATCGATGAACATCCAAAGAAACACCAGTCATTGATTCCTGTAACGGTATAGGTTACGTTACCATACTTTACAGTCTCGGGAATAACGATATCACCGCTATAGTTATCCGTGCCTGTTGTCACACAAACCGTGTTTTTGTTAAGAATGCTGTAATAAATCCCTCCCACGGCAAAGTCGTAGGTGTAGGCATGGGTCATGAACGTGCTGCCCAAGATGAATGCGATGAGCAGTACTGACTTTAGAGAGCGGATAGTCCATTCCATGTGATAGGGTCTTACTGAAAAAGTGGGTCTGTTGATTAACTGATGTCGTGTCGCGACAATCCGTCGCAGCACGACATGGCAAAGGTAAATAATTATTTGTTGATGGGCAAGATTTTAAAACTATTCTAGTTGCTGTCGAAGGGATTATTATGCTTTTCCCTAAGTTTATTGATGAGAATGCTGAAAACAAAGAACATGACAAGGATGATGATTGCAAGCGTGTTGGTCTGCCTCATTTGTTCTTTTTAAACAAGAAAAAGAAGAGGAAATCAGCGCCCAACCAAGTAATGAGAAGGCCGATCCAGATAGCAAGAACCAGATGGTTCCATACGGGACTGATGCTGAGGATTAGCGCCATCAAGGCAGATACAATCGCGCCCACTCGGTTTTTTCTGATCAAGAGTTTGAATTGCTCGGCATTGGTGACGTAACTGAATCTGCAACCCCAAACTGGATGATAGGCCAGGATGAGGAACGCGATGGCTGCGATGAAGCAAAAAGCATAATCTCTCAGGATGGATTCACCTTGCTCAAACGTGTGATTGGCAATCCCGATGACCAGCGAGCACACAAGAATCAGGGTTGTTGCCGCCTCAAAGATTGTCCCCTCACGGGTGCGCTGCACCTTTTCCCTTTTAAATGCCCGATGCATTTTCTCTTTCTCTCTATCTTCATTGGTCGTGGAGTTGAAGACGCTGAATACTAAAACTGCAGCAAGACCAATGATGGCTCCAAATATTGATGCGACAAAGTCATTAATCACGCCGGCTGCAAAGAGCACCAGAATCAGAACCAATGCTACGATGACGGTCAATTCTGTCAGTTTATATGTTTTCTTCTTATCCATGATTTCCTCGGTTTTTTATTAATAATGACTAACGTTGGTGCGCTGGACCGGCTTATTCCCTTGCCTTGCGGATGAGGATGCGGAAAGCGGCATAGGCTAGAAGCAATATCGCAGCCAGCCCGATAATAATCCAGTTCTGCTGCCGAAGTGCGGGAAAATAGAATACCAGCATAACCGTCGCAAACAGAACGGCAAACAGGCGATTCATGTACACAGCCAATTTGACCTGTTTGAGATTGGTCAGGATGCCCGCGTTATTGATGTCATCAGGACTGTAGGTATCACAGAGCATAAAAATGATGGTGCAGGTGAAAAAGAGCATGCTGAACAGCATATTGAAGTTGAAACTGCCATCGTCCTCGGTGAAGATACCGTTTTTAGCAGATACTGCCCATGCTATGGCCACGAGGACACCGGTGATGATCTCAATTCCGGTGCTCAAGGCAGTGCGGGGCACTTTCACCTCATCAAGATGGAAGCCATCGGCGGGTTCTTCTCGCTCGCTGTTGTACTTGGCCAACAAAATGATGGCAACGAAATTGCCGATTACTGCGACAACTACTCCTGTGACGATGATTCCCGTCATCGACAATCCGGCCCATTCTGCCAGCATGAGAGCCCCGATGAGGACAACTATGCATACGATGCCCAGCAGATTGAATGCACTATTACTGTTCAGTTTCATAATTCTATTCGTTGTTTGTCGAGTTGTTTTCTTTGTCAGATATAATGAAGAAGTTGCAAATCGAGATTACGATGAGCACTGCGACGTAGAGGTAATCCAGCATTTTCTTGTCCAGTTCGGGGAGGATGAAGGGAAGAATCAGCACAAACAGTGCAATTACAACAGCCGAAATGCGGCAACGTCTGATGCTGCCTAGAACCTGTTTGTCGCTCTTGAAGGTGGTAGCGCTATTCAGCCATGTCGGGAAATAGGCAAGGATGAGAAAACCGATCGAGAATGCCGAGCACATGATGAGGTCGGCGACAGGAATATCCAGGATTCCCTTGCCCGTCAACTGGTGCTTGATGGCCGCTGCACACCATCCGCCGATGAGCATGAGTACAGCCGCGGTTTCAAAGGCTGTGGCCTCAATAGTGCGTGTCACAATGATGCTTCGGGGATTGTAGTTGTTGACCTTGGCCATCAGGGTGGCACTTCGCTTGTTAATGACGTGTTGGATGGGTATCATGAGTGCAAAAAGCAATCCGCACGAGAAATAGAGCGCCCTCCACTTGTAATAGGTGCCCGGGTCATAGAAGTAGGTCAATATCAGCGTTACCAGCGCTGCAAATAGGGCGTTGACATGACGATTGTTGCTCACGGCGATAATGCCTCCCCGATCACTCGGCTCACAGAATTTCTTCTTAATGTCGGTGTAATAGGATGTGATCAGGGTGCCGATGGCAAGTCCCGAAAAAAGGACAACTCCCAACATGCGCTGGTCCAGTGTCCATGCCCGGTAAAGGGCATAACCGATGATACCGACTACCACTATGTCGCACAGGGTCCCGATGACAGTGCGTGGCGATTTGACCGTTTCGTCACGTTCGTCTATTCTGCCTTCATCGATGTCGTTGAGCATCTTCTCGACTTCTTTCTCTCGTGCTGAAGGCGGGAATGTCTCTGGAAACTTCTTCTTGAGGAAATACTCAATCAGGTAGATGAGGCCTATTCCCACAATTCCTATGGCGTACAGCATCCACTTGCTGCTCAGCACATCGTTAGATATAAGGACTCCGAGCAGTATGCAGAACAGGATGACATAGATCCATCGGCATACCTGCATTTTCTTTTCACTTATCGGTCTCATCGCTATTGTCCTCCTGGTTATCGGTATCACTTTTCTTCTTTTTGGGCAGACGGCGGGCCTTGCGCAGCGCCTCGGTGATGATCCACTGCAACTGGCCGTTGGTGGATCGGAACTCGTCGGCTGCCCACTTCTCAATGGCATCCATCGTGTCGCTGTCGACACGCAGGATAAAACTTTTTGTGGCTTTCTTTGCCATAGTCTGCTAATTCTTTGGGCGGGTTCATCATGCGAATTTCGCGAACTGTACTGATTACACGAATTGTTATCGATAATGACCAATTCGCGAAATTCGCATTAGCCCCGCTGGGTTACATATTGAGCGTGCCGGTGTTGACGACGGGCTGGGCTTGTTCATCGGCGCAAAGGACAACCAACAGGTTGCTCACCATCGAAGCTTTCTTGTCGTCGTCAAGTTCAACAATTTCCTCGCTCGAGAGCTTGTCAAGGGCCATCTTCACCATGCTCACGGCGCCCTCGACGATCTTCTCGCGGGCGGTAATGATGGCGCTAGCCTGCTGGCGGCGCAGCATCACGGCAGCGATTTCAGGAGCATAGGCCAGGTAATTGATGCGGGCCTCAACCACCTCGATGCCGGCGAGCGACAGGCGCTCGTTGAGCCTCTCCTCGAGTTGCTCGTTAATCTCTTCGCCACCAGAGCGCAAGGTCAGTTCCTTGGTGTCCTCGTCATTGTCATCGTAGGCATACAGTCCGGCTACTTGCCTCAGGGCAGCATAGCTCTGCACGCTCACGAAGTTCTCCAGAGCGCTCATCAGGCCTTTGGTGTTGCCACCCAAGGAACCGTCGGTCGAAGCCATCGTCTGCGAGTCTACCTCGAACAGAGCCTTGTAGGTGTCCTTCAGTCTCCACACCAGCACCAGGCCGATCATCACGGGATTACCTACCTTGTCGTTGACCTTGATGGGCTCGGCGTCCAGGTTGCGGGCACGCAGCGAGACCTTCTTGGTGCCATAGAAGGGGTTGATCCAGTAGAAGCCAGTGCGTGTGAACGTTCCGCTGTATTTGCCGAACCAGGTAGTCACCCTGGCGGTGTTGGGCTCAAGCATCAGGAAACCGCCTAATATAAATAAGGTGCAGATGATGAGCAAGATGCTCACGATGAGCAGTACAGTGGGCTGCCAGCCGTGATTTGGAATGTCATAAAGGATAATGCTCCTGTAAATGCCCCAAATGGCGAGAATCGGTAACAAAATCACTACAAACAGCATCAGGAAGCCGTTCATTGTCACGCCTTTGAAGTTAAATTCCTTAGTTTCCATAATAGTAAAAGTTGAAAAGTTAATATTTAGTTTGTTTAAAATTGATATCAAATTGATATCACAAAGATATGTCCGTTTCCAAAATTTGTCAATATTTTTTCTTGGATTTAACACTTTTTAACACATTCGCTCCATCAGAGCGCCCTTCCCATGACTCCCCTATAAAGAAAAACTCCTCTCTAAACTCCAAAGTGTAAAGTCTTTTTTGTAACTTTGCCGATTGGATAATAACCATTAACAAGACAATATCACTATGACAAAATTAGTTGACAGATTTTTGAAGTATGTGAAGTTCGACACCCAGAGTGACGAACTCACCAACTTGACGCCCTCCACGCCGGGCCAGATGGTGTTCGCCAAGGAACTGGAGCGTGAACTGCAGGCCATGGGCTTGAGCGACATCTCGCTCGACGACAACGGCTACCTGTTTGCCACTTTGCCCGCTAACACCGACAAGCCCGTGCCTACCGTCGGCTTTATCGCCCACATGGACACCGCTCCCGACATGAGCGGTCACGACGTGAAGCCCCGCATCGTCAAGTATGAGGGTGAGCCCATCGTCCTGAGCGAGGAGCCCCGCATCGTGCTCGATTCCGTGCAATTTCCCGAGATGAACGACTACAAGGGACAGGAATTCATCGTCACCAGCGGCGACACGCTGCTTGGTGCCGACGACAAGGCCGGTATTGCCGAGATCCTGAGCGCCATCGAGTGGCTCCAGGAGCACCCCGAGGTGAAGCACGGCAACATCCGCGTGGGCTTCAACCCTGACGAGGAAATCGGCTTGGGCGCCCATCACTTTGATGTGGAGAAATTCGGTTGCGACTGGGCCTATACCATGGACGGTGGTGCCGTTGGAGAGCTCGAGTATGAGAACTTCAACGCCGCCAGTGCCAAGATTCACTTCAAGGGCCTCAACGTCCATCCTGGTGCTGCCAAGCACAAGATGATCAACTCGATGCGTGTCGCCATGCAGTTCGCCATGATGTTGCCGCGCTGGGAAACCCCCGAGCACACTGAGGGCTACGAGGGATTCTACCACCTCATCAGCATGGAAGGTGGCGTTGAGAAGACCACATTAAGCTATATCATCCGTGACCACGACCGTGACCGCTTCGAGAGCCGCAAGCGCGAAATTGAGCACCTGTGCAACAAGATCAATGCCGAGTTCCCCGACTGCGCCACCTGTGAGATCAAGGACCAGTACTACAACATGCGCGAGAAGATTGAGCCGGTGATGAACATCATTGACATTGCCAAGCAGGCCATGGAGAATGCCGGCGTTACCCCCAAGGTGCAGCCCATCCGCGGCGGTACTGATGGTGCCCAACTCTCGTTCAAGAACCTGCCGTGCCCCAACATCTTTGCCGGCGGCATGAACATGCACGGGCGCTACGAGTACGTTCCCATCCCCTCGATGGAGAAGGCGATGATGACCATCATAGAGATTTGTAAACTCGTGGCTGAATGATAGCAAAAACAGAGCGGGAATAAAAAAGGGGTAAATAATTTGGCCACGTGCGAAATTTGATATACCTTTGCACCGCTTTTTGGGAGATTCGCTAGCTCAGCAGGTAGAGCACATCCCTTTTAAGGATGGGGTCGTGGGTTCGAGCCCCACGCGAATCACTCAGGAGTGGCATGAAAAGGCGAGAGGCACAAGTGCCTCTCGTGATGAATGAAATGCTGTCGAATATTGATTTGCGTTATCGATGCGTTGGTAATCAAATTATGATTTCATTCGCAGGATTGACTTAATTCTCCTATACAGATTGCCGGGAATCCATGATGAACATACCTTGATAAATAATCTGTATAGCCCGGGGCACTTGAGGAACAAGCCTAAACTCCATTTCTGGAGCGTGTCGATGTCTGAATGTCTGAAATCATCTTTTACCTTCCCGATGATTTCCTTGGCCAACTTGTTCGTGTGCTCATAACTGTCAGTGCCCTTATTGTTGCATCTCGTGATTAAGATGACTTTTAGCATGCGTTCCAGGCACCAGTCTCGATAGGATTTTTCTGATTCGGGTATGTTATTGTAAGTGACATAATAAGAATTCATGCGGTCGATATAATAGTCGCTGCTGAACCCTGAGAGGGAAACATTCGTGCCATGCTGTATCCAATAGTAGAGCACTTTTTCAACCATTATAGCTTTTTGGGCTTTTAAATAGATGCGGGAGCTCCACTCCATGTCGTCGCATGCGGTGTTCGTGAAATAAATGCCAGATACCAGGTCGCGCTTATACAGCTTGTTCCACACGACATTATAGTTCATGTTTCCTAAGAACATTTCCCGCATCATGTCTTTTTGGAACACTTCTTTATGGGGCAAGGTATTGCTGACGTCTTCGGTGATCATCTGCTTGTATTCATCATTATTGACTTTTTTATATAGGATCACCGAGAAGTCATAATCTCCAGACAAGATCGCTTTGTGCAATAATTCAAGCATCATCGGGTGAATCACGTCATCATTGTCCATGAAGGCGATGTATTCACCGTTAGCGTTTTTCAGCCCATCATTTCTTGCTTCGGCTACGCCCGCATTTGACTTGTGGATAACCTTACACCTCGCATCCCTTGCGGCATAATCATCACAAATCATACTTGATTTGTCGGTTGATCCATCATCAACAAGTATCAATTCAAAATCTTGAAAAGTTGAATTAAAGATACTGTCAAGGCAAGTCGAGAGATATTTTTCGGAGTTATAAACGGGAATAATAATGGATATCATAGTCGGCGGTCTATTTATGTGTAAAGAAGAACATTTGAGCACAAAACATTGGCCACTAGTTCCAGTTGACCTAGTGGGGAGTGGAGAGCGGAAAATACCATGAACATTGTCTCGGTGATCATTATCAGCAATTTACCTGTTCAAGTCTTGAATACTAAACAAACGCATGAGTCAATGCGCCTGTGGATTAAACATTCAAAAAGCAAAGTTAAGAATAATATCTAATGTGAGCAAATTTCGGCCAGAATAATAGGGGAGAAGCCCCAGCTGGATGCTATTGAAAAAAATATATATAGTACGAGAGGCATTTGTGCAATTGCACAAATGCCTCTCGTGATGAATGTAAGATAGAAAGTCCTTACTTGTTAGAGGTCTTGTTAAAGATAATGTCGATATCGGCATTAATGTCCGAGATATTGACCTCGTGATCTTCGTTTACATCTGATCTGCCTTCTGATAGGTCTTCACCACCCAGGATGATTTCAATCAAGGCATTGACGTCTGTGATATTTACTTCGTAGTCGCCATTCACATCACCCTTCGGGTATTCTGGGGGTGGAGGGGGCAGAACATCGTCATCCCTGTAGATGAACACGAACTCGTCAAGATAATTCATGCGGCGACGGATCCAGTTTTCTACCTTGTCCATCTCGGTACTCAAGTCAAGAACTTTGTTAGCCAAGTCTGAGTCACGGCTCCATCGTTGCTCTTCACGTGCAGCTGCACCGCAGTCCTCGAGTTCATTGACAGCGCTGCGGTAACGATTTACTAGGTTGTCGGTATTCAGTAATGTCTCACGCAGTTGGTAGTAACGATCCACCGTCGGGTCACGCAAAACCTTGACATCCCACATGCTGTATAAAGGAACATTGCTTACCCAGCTCATGTCTCGCTCAGGGGCGAGATTGGGCTGGCCGTTTAAATAGGGGCTGTAGCTTTGTCCAAGGGAAGCGTCCAAATCCCAAGGTGTCATGGTCAAGCGCTGGTTGCCTTGGGTATCATAGGTGGAGTAGTAGATGTTGGCACTCTCGTTGTCAAGTGCCTGAATCGTAGCGATGAAGATGTAGTAATCCTGCATCACGGGAACGTCAAAGTAGTAACCCAGGCTATCAACAGTCAGTTGGCGACTATTAGTGCTCTTGCTGACGCGTTTAGCAAACATTACAGCTTTGTCAAGAGCATCCCAGTTCACAAGACCGATCTCGTCGGGATCAGGATATTTCACCTCGAATCCGTCCCACTCTCTTTTGCCAGGCTTCCTGTCTAAAGGATCGCTCATTGTGACAGTCCTTGACCACTCGAATGCATTCCAGAGAGCGCCGTGGACCACGCCGTTTTCCTCGTCATAGCGTTTGAGCTTCAATTGCTTGCGGTCAATGGGCTCGCACATGTTGTAGATGCCGACATACTCACCGTTGAGAATAACCTCTACAACTTGGCCGCGAGAACCGTTATGGGCATTGGGAAGAGTGTCGGTGTACCAAGGACGACGTGACATATCGAGCCAGAGGTCAGTGTTCACGCGGTTGCGGATACGCAGAAAATCTGACTGCCCTGCATCCAAAATCCAGCAGTTGTCGTTGCGCAGACCAAAGAAACGGTGATTCTCCTTAGTGCTGTCTTCGGGATTGACAAACTTGATGCGGTAATTGCGCTTGTTTTTGGAGTTGGAGTTGGTTGTGCTGCCACGCCATTTCAGCCTTGCCGTCAGTGGCTCAGCGAATGCCGAATCCGGTTCGTTAACCGTCACTATGCCATATTGATACTCTTTGCCAAACTCTCCATTCAGTTCCACGACAGGCAACCAAGTGAAGGTGATGTCGCCCGTAATGTCGGCGTTGTCAACATGGGCAGTAACAGCGTAGTTCTTGCCGCCTTCGATTCCAACAAACGTGAATGTGCTGCCACTGGCAACAGCCGTGCCATCGATGGTGAACCCGGTCACGGTGTTATCATAGGTAATGACAGCAGTGAAGTTGTTGCCGAAGAGACTTTGTGGTACACTGCACAGCCAGATGCTGTCGCGGCTGTCATATACAGCACGGTGTCCACCGATATTCAATGACTGTCCCCAAGATAATAAACCTGTGAGCATCAGTGTGAATACCAAAAGTAATTTATTTCCCATGAGTTGAAAAAATAATAAAATATAATTTGATGTTAGTTAATTTGGCCGCAAAGATACTAAAAAAGTTGATAACGCATTGAAAAGGCCTTGATATTTTGATAAGAATAATGTTAAAATCAACCAAATAGGGTGTGAGATGGATGTGAATAGGTGTCGTTTGCTGGCTCTAAAATGTTGGTTCTTGCCTAATAATGATGTTGCCGTTTTTTTTAATAATAATTTCGATAGTTTTTTTGATTTTTTGTGCTCCATAAGCTAAAAATGAAGTAATTTTGCTCTCTCTTATCAACCACTCACTCAGAATACACTCGATAAGCAATGAAGATATTCACAAATGATGGATTGCGCCGGATTGGCGACCGCACTATAGAAAAGGAAAACATCGTAATGCTTGACCTCATTGAGCGTGCAGCATCAGCTGTGTCCTATGAGTTGATCTCGCGATGGAGGACATCAAAGCGTTTTGTCATTTTTGCCGGTCCTGGCGATAATGGTGCTGATGCCCTTGCTGTGGCCCGCATGATGTATGAGCAGGGTTACCGCCCCGATGTGTACCTGTTCAATATCAAGTCGGCTCAGCTTTCGCCATGTTGCCTTGCCAATCGTGACCGCCTGCTGGCAACGGTGGGCGATGACATCAACTTTATTGAGGTCATCCAGACGTTTGATCCGCCCACGCTCGACGAGACCGACGTGGTGGTTGATGGTCTGTTTGGCAACGGTTTGCGCACGCCTCTCAAGGGTGGCTATACCGCACTGGTGCAGTACATCAACTCGAGTGGAGCCTATGTGGTTTCTATTGATATCCCGTCAGGCATGTTTGGCGAGTGGAATGTGGGTAATGACCGCCGCAACATCATCCGTGCCGACCTCACGCTGACTTATCAGAGTAAGCGCTTGGCGTTCTACTTTGCCGAGAATGCCGAGTGTGTGGGTGAGTGCAAGGTGTTGGATATTGAACTTGACCGCGAGAGCATGGCGCGAACTCCGACCGACTTCTACCTGATTGAACGGGACGATGTCCATGAGGTGATGCGTCCCCGCAACCCGTTCATGAACAAGTATGATAACGGCACGTTGTTGTTGATTGCGGGCAGTTACGGCATGATGGGTGCGGCTGTGCTTGCGGCTCGTGGCGCTTTGCGCACTGGAGCCGGATTGGTGACCGTGCACGCTCCTCGTTGTGGGTATCAGGTCTTGCAAACAGCTGTCCCTGAGGCCTTGTTCGAACCTGACCGCAACGAGATTGTGACCTCGGCAATCGATCTGCGTCACACCTATAGCGTTGTGGCCCTCGGTCCCGGCATGGGACTCAACGACGAAACGCTTGAGGCGGTTCATCACTTCATCATGAACTTCAGGCGTCCCTGCCTGCTTGACGCTGACGCTCTCAATTGCATAGCACGCCGTCCCATGCTGCTCAAGAGCATTCCTCCCCGTTCAATCATCACACCTCATGCCATTGAGTTTGACCGTTTGTTCGGTGAGCACAACACCGACGAGGAGCGACTCAAGAAAGCCATTGACGTGTCAAAGCTTTATAACATCACTATCGTGCTCAAGGGGCACTACACGATGACCGTGCGTCCTGACAGCAAGGTCTATGTCAACAGCAGTGGCAATGCCGGCATGGCAACTCCTGGCAGCGGTGATGTCTTGACAGGCGTGATTTCGGCGTTAATCGCCCAGAATTATGCGGCTGACTGGTCGGTTGTGTTGGGCGTTTATTTGCACGGACTGGCAGGAGACCTCGCTGCACAGGAACATGGCACCTATGGCATGGTGGCAAGTGATATTGTAGAGCATTTGGGCAAGGCCATCATGGAAGTCATGAAATAATTTAAGTTCTGGAAATACTGAATAACGCGCTGGAAATCAATATTTCCAGCGCGTTATTCAGTACCTGAAGTGGGACTTGAACCCACACGGCCGCAATGGCCAAGGGATTTTAAGTCCCTCGTGTCTACCGATTCCACCATTCAGGCATGCGGTTGATTCGGGCACAAAGATACAACAATTTGGCGAAATAGGCGCCTTTTGTCGGAAAAATTGTGTTCAAACCGCCGAAAGTGACTCTCTTCCCGATGCGTGGGGACTCTTATCGGTTATCGAGGGCTTCCTTGATCAGGTCAAAGATGCCGTCGATACTGCCCAGGCCGTTAATGGGGCGGTACTTGCCCTGCTCCTCATAGTAGGCCTTAAGGGGTGAAGTCTGGTTGTGGTATGTTTCCAGGCGCTTGCGGGCGGTATCCTCGTTGTCGTCTGAGCGTCCGCTCATCTGTCCGCGCAGCAGGATGCGCTTGATGAGTTCGTCTTCAGGGACTTCGAGGCCCACTACGGCGTCAATCTGTGTGCCACGGTCGGCGAGCAGCTGCTCGAGCGCCTCGGCTTGAGGAATGGTGCGGGGGAAACCGTCAAAGATGACGCCCTCGGTAGCTTTGTCCTTATTCTCATCAAGAACTTGAGCCAGAATGTCGATAATCAACTCGTCGGGAACGAGTTGGCCTTGGTCGATGTATCCCTTGGCAGTCTTGCCCAGTTCGGTGCCACGGCGGATGTTGTCGCGCAGCACGTCGCCAGTCGAGATGTGGAACAGTTTGTAGTGATCGATGAGTTTATCGCTTTGGGTGCCCTTACCCGATCCTGGTGCACCAAAAATGACAATGTTCAACATAATCTTAAATATCTGTTTTAAAATTGTATAATGTATTGTATCATTAATTCTCTTTCAAGACGTAGATGTCGGGCAGGTTGCGTGCCTGTTCGTCGATATCAAGGCCATAACCCAGGATGAACTTGCAGGGAATCTCAAAGCCCACATACTCGGGGGCTTTACCCATGGTAAGGGCCTCGGGCTTGAACAACAGCGAGACCATCTTGACCGACTTGGGGTTTCTTTTAGCAAGTTCTTTGCGCAGTTGGGCTGCGGTGACGCCGCTGTCGATGATGTCCTCGACGATGAGCACGTCGCGACCAGTAATGTTCTCGTTCAAGCCCATGATTTCCTTGACATGTCCTGTCGATTGCATCCCTTCATAAGACTTGAAGCGGATGAACGAGATTTCGGCATCATGCAGGTTACATGCGCGGAACAAGTCAGCGGCAAAGATGAAGGATCCGTTGAGAACACACAAGAACAGGGGATTTTCAGTGGCATAGTCGCGCTTGATTTCCTGAGCAAGGCGATATACCTGCTTAGCAATCTCTTCACGTCTGATGTAAGGCACAAACGTCAAGCCCTGATAAGTTACTTCTTCCATTTGCTTACAGAATTAAAACGCAAAGGTACTAAAAACTTTTTAGTACCAGCTTTCCCGCTGTCACTTTTTTATCATACAGAAATAAAAGCGAGCCAGAAGCTCGCAATACTCCGACGGGTTGCCCGTCCTGGCCGCTCTGGCCGTTGCGGGCATTCTTGCCACGGGGGCGTCGTTGCCGTCGAGGTATTGCGAGGCTCCGCCTCGCTGTTGGGGTAGGTTACTTAGCGACTTTCTCCAGACGCTTCATCATGGCGAACATGAAGATCGCTGCCACGAGGCAGACGCCCAGGAAGACGCTCCAGCATACCCACAGGGGCACCTTACCCCACAGGGCACCGCCGACCAGTACCAACTGGTTGCCCAGGGCGGTGGAAACGAACCATCCGCCCATCATGGCACCCTTGTACTTGGGAGGAGCCACCTTGCTGACAAACGAGATGCCCATCGGGGAGAGCAGCAGTTCACCGAAGGTGAGAATCAGATACACACTGATGAGCAGGTTGGGCGTAACGTCGGCCACATGCTGGCCCACGAGGTTGCCGCTGGCATCGGGTGCCTGCTGAGGCATGGGCAGTCCCACCGAGGCAAAGGCCATGACGGCATAGGCTATCGCGGCGACTACCATACCGTAGGCAATCTTGCGCGGCGCCGAAGGCTCCTTGCCTTTGCTGGCCAGATAACTGAAGATGGCCATCGAGACGGGCGTCAGTGCCACGACATAGAACGGGTTGAACTGCTGGAAAATCGGTGCGGCGATGTCGATGCTGCCGGTCGTGCGGGTGTACTTGTAGTACAGGATGCCCAGGGCTGCCAGGATGATGGCACCCGAGATACCCTTGGCCTTGGTGGTCTTGCTTTGGAACAGCGAGAAACCGGCATAGACGATGAAGATCACCAGCACAAGGTTCCACACGTCAAAGGCCATGCTCTCCAGGCCGCTAGACGTGTTGGCCGTAAACTCGTCGGCAAAGAAAGTGAGCGATAAACCGTTCTGGTGGAATGCCATCCAGAAGAATACTACCACGGCAAACACAAGGCACAGGGCGATGATGCGCGCCTTGGTGTCCTCCTTGCTCAACTCGGGTTCCTTGACGGTGTTCTCCTCGGCCTTGACAGCGGCTTTCTTGCCGCCCTCACAGTGGCGGAAGGTGCTGCGGAAGGCATAATAGATAGCAATCGACAGAATCAGAGAAACGCATGCCACGGCAAACGAGAAGTGATAGGCATCATTGGAAGAGAAGCCCCAAACGGTCTCGGCATATTCCTTGATTTTTACGGCGGCAGTCGGTGCGAACAGGGCACCAATGTTAATGGCCATGTAGAAAATAGAGAAACCAGCGTCGCGCATGGCGGCATAGCGGGTGTCGTCATACAAATTGCCCACCATCACCTGCAGGTTGCCCTTGAACAGGCCGGTACCCAAGCCAATTAGCAGTAGCGCTCCGATCATCACAATCAACGCAAAAGTGTTGCCGCCCAGAGGAACGGCCAGCAGCAGGTAGCCCAGGAACATGATGATGATACCGATGGTCACCATCTTGCCGAAGCCGAACTTGTCGGCCATCCAGCCACCGATCAACGGGAGGAAATACACCACCATCAGGAATGAACTGTAGATGGTTCCCGCAACAGCGGGCGACAGGCCATAATTGGCTCTGAGGAAGAGGGCGAACACGGCAATCATCGTGTAGTAGCCGAAGCGTTCGCCCGTGTTGGCTAGTGCCAACGCGAAAAGTCCTTTAGGTTGTCCTTCAAACATATTATTTCTCTTTTTTAACTAGAGAATCTAGAAAATCTAGATATTCTAGATCCTCTAGATTCTCTGGTAGATTAATATCGAGTGAAAATTACTTGTCGCTTGTTACGCGCTCGAGCCACTTCACCATGGCGAGCATCACGCCCATAGAGATCAGGCAGACGCAGATGAAGACGCCCCAGCACTGCCACAACGGGAACTTGTTGTACATGATGGTGCCAATGGGCAGCAGAATGTTACCGACAGCCGTTGTTCCCAGCCACAGACCCTGGCACAGACCGAGCATGGTCTTGGGGGCGACCTTAGAAACGAATGACAGACCCAGGGGCGAGATGAACAACTCGGCAACGGTCAGCAGGAAGTAGGTAACAATCATTACCCACCAGCCGGCCTTCATACCCATCTTGGTCGATGCATCAACCAGCTTGAACTCATCACCTGAGGGATATCCTGCGACGTAGGAGTAGATAGCCAGGAAGGCATAGGCCATACCAGCGATGAACATACCGTAAGCGATCTTGCGAGGAGTGGAGATTTCTTTGCCACGCTTGCTCAGGGCACCGAAGATCAGCATGATGATTGGCGTGAGGAAGATTACGAAGAATGGGTTCACAGCTTGCCACAACTCGGCGGGCAACTGGTCACTCTTGACGAAGTCGCGAGCGAAGAACGACAGTGTCACACCATTCTGGTGGAACGAGAACCAGAAGAAGATCACAACACCAAGCACTGCAAACAGGGCATACAGACGCTGACGGAGCTCCTTGGCCATAGACATCTTCTCCTCGGGAGTCAACTCAACCGAAGCAGCAGCGGTCTTCTTGCCGGGGGTGGGGAAGAGGCCGCGCTTAGCGATAAAGATGCTCAACGAGATTAGCATGGCGATTACCGATGCGATAAAGGCAAAGTGAACGCCCTGGTTGAAAACTTCGAGGTAGCTCTGGCAAGCCTCGGTGGTGACACCACCCGTTACACCTGCCTGAGTGAGGTAGGTCTGCAGGTTGGTCATCTGGTCAGCGGGAATGGTGCCGTCGATGTACTTGTGGCACAGGGCGGGCAACTCGGCCACATAGGTGAAGCCGTGACGCCCCAGCCACCACTTGCGCAGGAAGGGGGCGATAAACGGAGCCAGCAAACCACCGATGTTGATGAACACGTAGAAAATCTGGAAACCGGCATCGCGGCGGCCCTTCATGGCCTTAAGCTCCTCTTCAGATTTGCCAGCAGCGGCAGCATCTGCCTCCATGTCATCATACATCTGTCCCACGATAGCCTGCAGGTTACCCTTGAACAGACCGTTACCGAAGGCAATCATTACCAGTGCCACACAGGTGAGTACCAGCAGCATGGTCATCGTTCCTGCAGTGGCTGTGATGGGGATAGCTAAGGCAGCATAGCCAAGTGCCATGATGATGATACCCGTCATGATGGTGCCCTTGTAGTTCTGGGTGCGGTCGGCAATGATACCGCCCACAAGGCTCAGGATGTAGATGGCAGCCAGGAAAATTGAGTAAATCAAGGCCGCTTTGTCATCGGCCAGGCCGAACTTGGAGCATAGGAATAGTGACAGCACGGCGGCCATGATGTAGTAACCGAAGCGCTCGCCCATGTTGCTCAACGCGGCAGGGATTAGACCCTTGGGATGGTTTTTAAACATAATTTTGTTTTGGTTTATTGGTTAATATATTAATAATGTGTTTTTGTCGTCGTTTCAACAACCCGAGTGCTCACGTGCCTGATAGGCGATGGCATAGGCGCGGATCTGCTTGATCATTGCCAGCAGGCCGTTGCTGCGGGTGGGGGAGAGGTGCTCCCTAAGGCCGATGCGCTCGATAAAGTACAGGTCGGCGTCGAGTACCTCCTGAGGTGTGGCGCCGTCAAGCACGCGCACGAGCATCGAGATGATGCCCTTGACGATGATGGCGTCGCTGTCGGCCTGCAAGTGCATCTTGCCGTCGATGCAATCGGCTTGCAGCCACACGCGGCTCTGGCAGCCATCAATCAGGTTATCGGCCGTCTTGTATTGCTCGTCGAGTGGTGGCATGGCGTTACCCATGTCGATAATGACCTGATAACGGTCCATCCAATCGTCCAGACCCTCAAACTCCTCAATGATTTCGTCTTGTCGTTCGTTAACTGTTGACATTGAAAAAATGACGTTTTTAGTTTAACCTACAAATTTAGTCCATTTTTTTGATATATCGGGAAAATGGCAGTTAAAAATGTGCGTTTTCATTAAAAACACACCCCGTGTGGCATGGTTAGTGGTTCTAAGGCTTGCCTATTGAAAAGCAAGAAGTCCCGCAGGCATTAAGCCGCGGGACTTCTTGAAATATTGTTGCGTTGTTCCCTACAAGTGGGACAACTTCACAAGTTTATCAGAAGAACTTGATGATGTTCTTCTTCACCTTGGTCGAAAGCTTCAGAATCTGGTTAATCATGTGGGGGCTAGCAAATACCTGTGCGCCGCGGGTCTGTGCGAAGCGGCCGTCGAGCTCTTCCTTGGTGGGCTTGCGCTCGGCCTTGTCCTGCTTAACCACTTGATAAACAAACACAGCGTTCTCGCCCTTCCAGGGACCCTGCAGGGTGCCGGGCTTGGCGGCGGCCATGCGACCGATCAGACCAGGCTCTTGACCCAGCTTGGGATCACCGTTCGAGGCAAATACCACGTTCACCGTGTCGATGGATGAGCCCATGGCAGCTGCATAACCATTGAGGTCCTTAGCCTTGCCCTGGTACTGCTTCATCAAGTCGTCACCCTTCTTGCTGTTGCGCACGCGCTGGGTGAGCATCTCCTTACCCTGCTTGAAGTTGTAGGGCAGATAACCCTCATTATAGATGTCGTCAACGGCGACAGCGACCAAAACGTTGTTGTTGTCGCTGAAGATGGGCGAAACCTCATTCTTCTTGCTGTCGAACGCCCACTTGATGGCCTTGCGGCTGTCCTTGATGCCGCCGCCAAAGCCGCTACCCAATTGGGCTGTGCTGGGGGTGATGAGCATCTCGGCTGCGTTGTAACCAGCCTTTGCTGCATTATCTTCGAAGTCCTTAGCGGTCTTGTTCTTGTTGAGGAACTCCTGGAACTTGGCGCGCAGGTCTTCACTGGTCTTAGTGCTGGCATAAGCGTCATAGGTAACGGTTGCCACCGTGTAGAACATCTTGGGCGCTTTCTTCTCGTTCACCTTCATGTAGACAGCACCCTGATCGCTTGAGTTGTAGGTGAAGTATGCGCCACTGGTGGCGTTGACGATCTTGTTCTTGAGCGAGTCGGCCAGGTTGACGATGCTTTGCCACTCGTTGAACTTGCCATCAACCTTCTCGGCGAAGCTCTTCTTGAGTTCCTCGATGGTCTTGCCTGCATTGGCTTGAGCCAATACATTCTGCTGCATCTTGGCATCACCTTGTACAACGATGTAGGACAGTTGAACCGAGTCAACGCTGAGTTCCTTGTTCATCAGCTTGTACATCACGTGGTGGTTGTTGACAGTGCTGTCGCGGTGGGTGGTACCCACGGGGGCGTTGGCAAAGAGGTCACGCACGCTAGCGGGCATTTGCTTCTGAACCTTCTTGGCCGTATCAACTTGGACGGTACCCAACAGGCGAACCGAGTCAATGCCGTGTCCCTTCTGGAGGGCGATATAGGCAGCATCGGCAATCTTGTTGGCGGCAGCGATATCCTCAGCGCTGGGAGCGATGTCCACAGCGATGTAGTGGATAGCGCGAACGTCCTCTTGGGTCTTGAAGATCGGTTTGAGCTTCTGCCACTCGGCCTTGATCTCCTCGTCGCTGACGGGATACTTGTCATCGGCAAGCGATGCATAATCCTTCTTGGCGAAAGTAACCACGTTGGTGATTGCCTCGTCCTGTTCCATCATGGCACGATCCAGATCGTTGGCCTGCAAGCAACCTGCCATCAGGTTCTGCAGCTTGGCAAACATATATTGTTTAACAATGCTCTGCTGGAGATCCATCCACTGTTTCCTCAATTCAGCGACTTGTGATTCCTGGATGCCTTGCTTGCCAGGATTCATGATGAAGTCATAGAGTTCAGCGGGGGACTTGGCGCCAACCTGCTGAGCAAACTGTACCACAGCGGGAGCGGGGTTCTTGCCAATCATGAGCTTGCTGATCTCGTCGTTGCTGACGTCGATACCCAGTTTCTCATACTCCATCTTCAACAGAGCCTCATTGATCATCTCATCGAGTACCTGCTGCTGACGGGTTGCACCGTCTTGTTGTTGCTGTTGTTGGTTGTTCAGCTGATCTTTGGCAATCTCATCCTCCAGTCGCTTCTGGAAAGTTTGAATGTCAATTTTCTCACTGCCGACTTTTGCGGCTGTTGTACTTGCTCCGGATCTACCGATAGCTTCAAATCCTACTTGGACAATGAAGAAAAGCAATGCGAGACCAATCACGAGGGCAAGCAGTTTCTTGCGTTGTCTAATTTTCTCTAATGTAGCCATTTACAATTATTTTTATTACGTTATTTCAGTCAATTTTAGGGCTTTTCGCCAAATAAACACGCAAAGGTAGTTATTTTTTGTATTATAGCAAAAAAGTTATCGTTTTTTCTTGATTTTTCTGCTTTCTCCCGAGTTTTTCGATGGAACAGCTTGTGGCTGGAATTGACCTCGATGATGGTTCTCCCGACGTGAAATCGGGCTTCAAGGTAATGGTTGTTCAACATTTGTAGGTGAATTTTAGCAATATTTTAGAAGATGTGTTGACGATGTTTGACAATTTAGTGTTAAATTTGCAGTTAATATTAATGTGTATGGTAAAATGCGTTCCACATGAGAGCGCTTCAAGTCAAGGAAATAACAAAGAAACTACAGAATATGGCGAAGTTTAAGAAAGTCTTATTGTCAGTGCTGGTTGCGGCGCCCGCTATGGTCGTGGCCCAACCTGGCGTGATGAACAGTGAGGCCTGCGGCTATCTTGAGCGTGGCAGGCTGATGTATGAGGCCCACAACTACGTGGGGGCTATCGACCAACTCGAGCACATGAAACGCTTGCCCAGCGACGCATCGATGCGCGAGCAAGCCGATTATTACATTGCTCTCAGCCGGTTTGAACAGGGTGATGAATCGAGCCTGGCACTGCTGCAGCGTTTTATTGACGATTATCCCGCATCGACCCTGGCGATGGATGCCCAGATGAGGGTGGGTAACTTCTACTTCTACCGCGGACAGTGGGAGAGCGCATTGTTGAGCTACTCGATGGTGCGCAACCGTGCGCTGGACCTCAATAGCGATGAGGACCTGGAGTATCGTCGCGCTTACTGTAACCTGCGCCTTGGGAACTATCACGAGGCCGAGCGGCAGTACTATGAGCTGGAGAAGAGCCCACGATACGGCGGTGCCAGCGATTTCTATAAGGCCTATTTGGACTATGCCCGCGGTGACTATGACGCTGCCCGGGAAAAATTCTCCCGAATCCCCGAAGGCAGTGAGCTTGGCTATCAGTCCCAGTACTATCTGACTCAGATTGAATACAACAAGAAGCATTATCGTCAGGTCATCGAGCAGGGCAAGCAGCTGCTCGAAGCCCAGCAAAACGACTACTTTGACGCCGAGCTGAACCGACTCATCGGTGAAAGCTACTATCATCAGGGCAACGACAGGGAGGCCCGCACTTATCTGAGGCGCTATCTTGACAACCCCGAGGGCGATCCTTACCGCACTGCGGCCTATACGATGGGTGTGCTCGACTACCGCGACGGCAACTATCAGGCCGTGGTGGACAATATGTTATATGTGACCGACGGCAGTGACGCTCTGTCCCAGAGCGCTTACCTCTACCTGGGTCAAGCCAAACGTCAGCTCAATGACCTGAACGGCGCTAACATGGCCTTCCAGCAGGCTGCGATGATGGACTGCGACAAGAACGTGAAGGAGACAGCCTACTATAACTATGCAGTGGGTGTGAGCAAGGGAGCCCGCACACCGTTTGACAAGAGCGTTGACCTGTTTGAGGACTTCCTGAATGAGTACCCCAACTCACGCTATAAAGATAATGTGGAGGGTTACCTGGTGGATGCCTACATGAACACAACCGATTACCAGCGCGCGTTGACCAGCATTAACCACATCAAGCAGCCCGGAGCCAAGGTGCTCAAGGCCAAACAGAACATACTGTACAACATGGGTGTGCAGGCATTGGCCAATAACCGCACCAAGGAGGCCGATAGCTATTTCAAGCAGGCCATTGCGGTCGGCAACTATGACAAGACCGCCCTTAACGAGAGCCGCCTGTGGTTGGCCGAAGCTCAGTACCGCGAGGGCAACTATCAAGAGGCAGCCAAGCAGCAGCAGGAATATGTCAAGGCCATCAGCAAGACCGACGATAACTACGGCTTGGCACAATATAACCTGGGCTACAGTCTCTACGGCCAGAAGCGCTATGCCGAGGCCAAGACCGCGTTCCAAAACGCTATCGCCAGCAAGCAGCTGTCAAGTGACCTGACCGCCGATGCCTATAACCGCATCGGTGATGCGCAATACTATGCCCGCGACTTCAGTGGCGCACAGTCGTCCTACGACCAGGCCATGCGCTTGGACAAGAACACCAGCGGTGACTATTCCATGTATCAGAAGGGTATCATGATGGGCCTCAGTCATCAGTATGCTGATGAAATCGCCCAGATGGACGCCCTCATCAAGGCCTATCCCAAGAGTGACCTTGCTCCCCAAGCCATGCTCGAGAAAGGTAACGCCCAGGCATTGTTGGGCAAGAATAATGACGCGCTGGATACTTATGCCACGTTGTTGAAGAACTATCCCAAGAGTGTCGAGGCCCGTAAAGGCTTGTTGCAGACTGCCCTTGTCAACAAGTCGATGGACAAGGAAGATGCCGCCATCGAGGCCTACAAGAAGGTCATCAAGCAGTATCCCACGAGCGACGAGGCTCAGGCGGCAGCCGAGGACATGAAGCTCATTTATGCCGACCGCGGTCAGTTGGCCGAATTCGGCAAATTCCTTAACAGTGTTCCCAATGCACCCAAGATTGACGTGAACGAGGTCGAGAGACTCACATTTGAGGCTGCCGAGAAGGCCGCTATCGACACTCGTCCCAGCATCGACAAGATGCAGCAGTACCTCAAGGATTATCCCGCTGGAGCTTATGTGCCCAAGGCCCATTACTACATTGCCCGCTATCACTATGGCAAGGGCAATTATGATGACGCGATGACGGCTATCGACAAGGCCCTGCAGGGTGGTGGCGATGCCTCCTATGCCCAGGATGCCCTCGCGATGCGCAGCGACATACTCGCGCGTCAGGGCAAGATGGACGAGGCCTTGCAGAGCTACAAGGACCTGGCCGAGCGCGCTACCAGTGATGACAACCGCACGCTTGCTCAACTGGGTGCCATGCGCATTGCCAAGGAGATGGGCAACTGGAACGAGGTGCGCCTGATAACAGGAACATTGCTCGACCGTGGCGGTTTGACAGCCAACGAGGAGAAAGAAGTGACACTGGACCGAGGTCTGGCATTTGCCCAAATGGGCAATACCCAGGAGGCTGAAGCTGCCTTCAAGTCATTGGCCAAGGATCCTTCTAGCGAATATGGCGCCCAAGCCGCTGCCGAGCTTGCCCAGATGCAGTATGAGATGGGCAATTACAAGACTGCCGAGCAGACAGTGAACAACCTGATTGACGCAGGAACGCCCCACACCTACTGGCTTGCCAAGAGTTTCCTGACACTGGCCGACGTCTATTACAAGCAGGGCAATGTCACTCAAGCCCGCGAGTATCTCCAGAGCTTGAAGAGCAATTATCCTGGCAAGGAGAAGGACATCTTTAACGGAATCGAGACTCGCCTGAACAAGTGGAAAGGCGGCAATGGGTCATCGACATCCAATTCCAGCACCGACAACGGTAAGAAAAAGAGTACCAAGAGCAAGAATTAATCCTCACGTCACACATATTATTATATAGTCATGATGAAGATGAAAAAGAATATATATATCGCCATGTTGCTGGCTGCATTTGCTGTTTACAGCGTGAACGCCCAGGACAAGCCGCAACAACTCACCAAGGAAATCACCCTCGAGAAGGACATCGCTCCCCTTGAGAAAAAGGCGGTCAAGAAGAACGAGTTGCCCAAGGTCAAGAAACCCGCCAGCACGGGCTCCAAGACCTCGCTGGGCTACAGTGACCTGACCACGCCCATCGAGGTTCCCACCTCAATCCCGACGTTGTTGCCCTATGGCTACCGCACGGCGCACAACTTCAGTGACAAGCGCGGTTACCTTGACATCGGTGCCGGAACTCAGGCCAACTTCCGTGTGGACTTTGGTTACCGTGTCATCAACGAGGAGAACGAGAAGCTGAAATTCTGGCTCAACCACAACAGCACGTGGAATGGCAAGAATTCCAGCAAGGTGATTACTGATGACGCGAACCGCCTTAATCAGAAGTTCAACGACAACATCATCGGCGTGGACTATAGCCGCGGCATCGGCAAGGGAATCTTGACCCTGGGCGCCGCCGCCCACATCGACAACTATAACTACTATGGCGGTTGGAAATCTTTGACTCTCCCGTTATATAATGAACAGCCAGAAACCTGGAAAGCCCTCTATGATTGGGATAAAGACAAGCAGACGTTCATTGACTTCCGCATCAACGCTGGCTGGAAGAGTCAACTGATGTTGCTTGACAAACCGTTAAAGTATAATGTGGGCTTGGAATATGGACATGCGGCTTATGATAAGTCGTTTAATGAGCTTTACAAGCATGGAGCCCACGACAACTGGGGCAATATCATTCTGGGCGGCTCCTATGACATCAACGAGTTGAGCGCCGCAGCATTGGGTATCAAGGGCGAATACCTGCGCCGAGGCACAAAGGCAAGGGTAAACGCTGCCGATGACTTGTTTGACGAGGTAGGCATGATCACACTGTCGCCCACCTATACCATCCGTGGCGACATGTTCAAACTGCAGTTGGGTGTGAACGCCCACATCAGCTTCAGCGACGGGGCGGTGTTGCGCCTCTCGCCCAACGTGCGGGCCAACCTGGCGCTGGTTGACGGCTTCTCGCTGTTTGCCAATGCGCTGGGCGGCAAGTACCTGGGCTACCGTGTGCCTACCCACTATGCTAACCACCGCTACGACAGTTCGCTGTTGATGTACGGCAGCATCTACAATCCGCTGGAAGCCGAATTGGGCTTCAAGGTGGGTCCCTTCCAGGGGCTGAGCGCAAAGGCGTCTATCGGCTATGCTATCGTCAAGGATCAGCCTGGCATCTGGTATCGTTCCGATTATCCCGGCACTGTCTTCAATCTGCCTCTGAAGACTGGTATGATGAGCACCTACACCGTCATCGACGGTCGTGGTTACTACCTCAATGCTGAGGTTAATTACAAGTACCGCTCGCTCATCGAGGCCACCGCTGCCATCAAGTACGCTCCCCATGATGACGAGTTCTTTGCTTCCGACAAGCACTATAACAACTACAAATTGGGCGTGGACCGTGCCTCGACGGTCGGTAACTTCGATATCAAGGTCACGCCATGGCGTCCTTTGACCGTCAATCTGGGTCTTGAATATCGTGGTGGCCGTATGGCGCTGTTTGGAAACCAGCCCAATTATGATGTGTTTGAAGAGCCAGAGGTATATGCACCTCTAATTTACTCACCTTACACCTTCGTCAAGATGGATGACGTCATCAACCTGCATGCAGGAGCCAACTATCGCCTCAACAACAACCTCAGCCTGTGGCTGCAGGCCCACAATCTGTTGAACCGCCGCTACGACATCCTCTTCGGCCAGGGTGCGCAGCGCATCGGCTGCATGGCTGGCGTTTCCCTTACCTTCTGATCCTGTAGGATCAATAACGCAAACTAACAAGCGTGACACGGGATAGTCCCGTGTCACGCTTTAATCATGTTGTACTTGTGGTACTAAAGTGAAAGGTCAGAATAGGGCGGGGAGGCCGTCGATGTGCTGGACGAAGGCCTCGGCTGCGTTGCAGCGACACTCGAGGCCGCGGAACTTCTCCATCGGGCCGTGCCACTCGTAGATGTCTTCCATGTGCTGGCTCACGTGGCAGTTGCAAGCCTGATGCTTGCGTTCCAGCACGCTCTCGATGTTGACCCAGTGGGTGGGGTGGAACAGTTGGCTCTGCGTGCCCGACATAGCCTCGAAGTAGAACAACTTGAAGCGGCGGTCCAACCGACGCCAGGCATCCATCACGAGGATACCGCAGATGGCGTGATCGCGGTGGCCGTCAAGTGGCCAGTGGGTCATCACGATGTCAGGATTCTCGCGGTCGATGAGTTCACGCATCTCCTTGTAACGCTCCAGGTTCACCTCGGTATTGCCGTCCACCTGGCTCATGAAAATGTGTCGTGCGCCAGTCACCTTGCAGGCATTCTCGCTCTCCACCACGCGGATGGCCGCCGCCTCGCTGGGGCCCATGCCGGCGATGCCCGCTTCTCCGCGCGTGAGATAGACACACACCACCTCGTGGCCCGCTTCGGTGAAAAGGCACATCGTGCCGCCACAACAGGTTTCGGGGTCGTCAGGATGAGCGCCGATGGCCAGCACCTTGAGGCGACGCTTGACGCTTGTCGCGCTATTACCGTTACCGTTCTCCTGGGCACTTGCACCCACGGGGATGCCCAGCACCGTCGCTCCCACGGCCGCAGCCCCTGTCATCTTGATCATCTCACGTCTGTTCATAGTTATTTCGATTATAGTTATGATGATTGAAGTCACAAATTTACAACATCTTCGCTCAATTGGCAACAATTGATAAACCTTTTAATCCATTATTGTTCGTTTTGTCCAGATTGACATAATAATGGGGTTGCAATGTTAAAATTGAAAGATTTGTTTCGGTTTTTCAAATATTTGTTTATTTTTGCAAGTTAATAAGTGCGCCTTTGAAATCATAATTCTAGATGATATAGAAATCTAAAGGGTGTTTATTAAGTGCAAATCATGGCTGATGCAAGGAGTAATGGGTTCATCCTTGTGACGCCAATCAAGTGAATAGAACCCGCAATAAATGGGAAATATGAGAAAATTACTAACCTTTTTCATGCTCCTTGCCATGGCCATCCCGCTATGGGCAAGCGAGCACACAGTGACCATCCATCGCAACGAGGGCCTGTACCAAGATGGTTCGGGTGTCTATTATTGCGTTAAAGACGGTATCATGATGACGTTTACCGGAGGCTTGGACAATTCTAACTTTCTGCTGGAAATGCACCTCCAGAAATTTGAGGTAAATTCCTACAATTACCTCGTTAAAAGAATTGTTTTCCATTGTGTGGACAACGCCCTCGAAGGCGATTTAGAATCTTTCTACTGGGGTCCCACGACCATTTCGATTTTTCAGAATTTCTACAACCAGAGCGATCCGGGCAACTATCAAGTCTTGAGCGATGGTTACACGGGAGTGTGGACAGGTACCACTAACCACATTCAGTTCACCACAAGCTCGTTCCCCGTGCGCTTTGGCTCGGTGGAAATCGTCTATGACAAGCTCGATGGTGACATCTTCGATCTGGTAACCAATATCAACCAGATTCAGGAAGGCAAGACCTATGTTGCTGTGAGTCAGCAGTACAATAAGGTCATGAAGGTCAAGAAGACCGACGATGTGACGATTCCCGCAACCGACATTGTCGAGTGGATGGGCCCCGAAGGCCAGGAAAAAACTAGAGTCAAGGTGGATGGAAACGCCCTGTTGTTCAAAATGGACAATGTGAGGGACTCCTTGAGCGGTACCCGCAAGGGGGCTATCCTCAACACGTTGAATGGTTACATTCGTGAGAATATGGGTGGTTCAGGCAAGAATTTGATGCTCTCAACAGGCTTGACCGCTTATAACAGCAGTGTGATGTATCTGGGAACTGCTTACAACTGGCTCTGTTGGTTCAGGAGTGGTTCCAGCAATAGTTCAAATCCCATCCGCTATGATAATAGCGCAGACGGCTTCAAGATCATGTCCTATAACGATGCCAGCACCCGCGTGTTCCTCTACAAATTGGCCGAGGCCTATAACATCTCGACGGTGTGTGATCCCAGCGCTGGTGGCTCCATCGAGTTGGGTACGGGTGTGGTTAACAACACCTCGCAAGGTGGCGAGATCGTCAACTTCTCGGTTGACATCGCCGACGGATTTAGCCTGTCGGGTGTGGACGTGACGATTGACGGCACGACCACTACAGTTCCTGTAACTGACAATGGTGACGGTACTTACAGCTTCGTCATGCCCGCTCAGGACGTGACCGTGACAGCCCACTTTGAAATAGCCGGTGCCTATCAGATTTTGACCGAGAACACTCCCGCTGGTGGCGGTGTGGTCAACGTGGGCGGACAGGTAACCACCGTTGACAACAACCACTACGCTGACAACGGTAATAACGTGATCGTGACACCAAGCCCCAACTGGGGTTGGGAATCCACGGGAGTCACCGTGACCGATGCCAATGGCGGCAATGTCACCATTACTGACAATGGCAATGGCTCCTATAGTTTCACGATGCCCGAGAATGATGTCACCGTACATGCCAGCTATAATCGTACAATAGGCGATATTTTCGACTTGGTTACGCTCAGCAGCCAGATTCAGGAAGGAAAGACCTACATTATCGTTTCGCAGACCTATGACAAGGTGATGCGCTACTGGACCCCCGGTCAGACGACCTTTGCATCGGCAGACATCGTCGATTGGCCTCTGGGCAACGACAATAAGAGCAAGGTGCGCGTCGATGACAATGCAGTGTTCTTCCGCATGGACAACCTGAACTCCGACACGACCAGCACCAGTGGATTGAATCTGACCAGAGCCGCATTCTTTAACACCCTCAACGGCTATATGCGCACAGGAAACTACAACGTGTTCTTGAGTTCACCCCTGGCCCAAGTCAATCGCGGCTCCATGATGGTCAGCAGCAATGCCAACAATTACCTGCTCAGGTTCTTGTATGACAACACCAGTGGTTCGAACACTAACTTTGTGGTGCGCTATGATAACGGCAATAGCAACTTTGGCGTATTGAACTGGACTTCCGACGTTAACACCCGCGTTTGGCTCTACAAACTCGCCGATTCCTATGCCATCAGTACCGTTTGCAGTCCGCCTCAAGGCGGCCACATCGACCTGACAGGTGGTGCCGACGGGAACAATAAGGCTCAGGGTGGAGAGACGGTGACCTTCTGGGTGGGCACCAATTGGGGCTGGCGCATCAGTGAGGTTGTTGTGACCAACAATACCACTGGCGAGACCACCACTCTCTCACCCGTGACTATCGCTGCCGACGGTAACAATTACTCCTTTGTAATGCCCGATGGCAATGTCACTATCACGGCTTCGTTCTATGAGAGTGAAAATGATCTCTATCTGTTGGGAACCGCCATGGGTCGCACCAACTGGGCTCCTTCAGGTCCCAGATTCACCTATAGCCCAAGCGCTGAGGAATACTACATTGACGTTTACTTTACAGGCACCAATGACAATGCCAGTGACAGGGGCTATGGCTACTTCAGCCTTGCCCAGCACATTTCAGGCTTTGATTGGACCGACAGGGAGGCTTCGGCAGATGGCACTCTTTGGAATCAAGTCACAGGCCGCCTTGCCGCTGTTGAAAACAATACGCTAGTACAGGGTGGCACAAGCAGTGTGCTCTATGGTGACCGCCCCAACAACGCCTTCAAGATTCCAGCTGGCGTTTACCGCATCACGGTTAACAGGGCATTGACCCAGATGAGCATTACCGAGATCCCGCTCACGCTCACCTTCACTCCGCCGGGCGATGACCTGGAGAACGGTACACTTGTTCCCTATGGACAAGTTGTGGTGCTCAGCAGCAATATCCAATCGTTAGTATGGCCCATTGCTCAGAGTTATGGCTTGACTGAACCCGCTCAAGATTTCAATATCAAAACTGGAGAAGCAGCTTGGAGTATGCATGACAATGATACTGAAATCACCCAGACCGTCAAGACTGTTGTCCAGGGTATGGCCTACCTTGACTCGATCAAGGTTACAGGAATAGCCGCCTATAGGGCTCTGCCGCCCAGCCACAACATTGATGCGATGTGGTTCCCCCAGAATGGAGGCTATATCACTGTGGCATCCAGTGCTCTGGAAGGCGATAACGTGACTTTCACTGTTGCGCTGAGTGATAATTACACGCTCACCTCGCTTACGGTGACCGGCAACACCAATGGCCAAACCATCTCTTATACTGATAATGGTGATGGAACCTATAGTTTCGTTATGCCTGACCAAGATGTGATCATCATCGCCAATTTCTCCCTCTTGCAGTATAACATCCACACCGTTTGCAACCCGCCTGAGGGTGGCTCGATTGATGGTGTGCCCTCGGCATCGGTAGCTGGCACGACCGTGTCGTTCACAGTTACACCTGAATCTGGCTATGAAGTCAATGAGGTGACCCTGACCAATGAGGTTACTCATGAGACTATCACCTTGACACCTGACGTTGAGGGTAATTACAGTTTCACCATGCCCGATGGCGCAGTGACCATTACAGCCTACTTTGCTTCACCGCTCTCTGAAATCGAGAGTACGGGCACAACTGAGAGAATCTACACCGTATCAGATGAGTTAATTGGAACTTGGTCTGTTGATGATGGAGATGTTAAGTACCTGTGGGCTAAGGACCAAGGTAACAGATCCAATGAGAAGGTCGATATACCGACCGATCAGGTTGACTACATGGTTAACGTTGGTCTCCAGAAGCGTGAATGGGACCAGAGCAACTGGGTTATCCTTGATTTCAAGAATATCGATGACGAGCCTGAGAACTATGTCAACAAGACGATTAGCGCAGGGTCTGTCAGGGGCGTTTATGCCGATGATGTGAACTTCCGCATGGAGTTGACCAAAGCTCCCGCGCCACAAACCGTCGTTGTCGGTTATCCTGGCTATAATGGTGACTACAACGAGACCAGCACTCATCCCGATAGCATCTACTACTACAACCAGTACATGTCGTTCAACTTCTTGCCCTCCAACCTTGTGCCTGGCGGTGTCGCTCCTGGAAATGACATCAGCCCAGCGGTTGATACCAGCATCCGTTTCTTCTTCATGAATCCTAAGATTCAGGAGGTTACCCATGTCATGGGCGTTTGGATTGAGGATGACATGTTCAGCGTCTTCAGTCGTGAGGGCAATACGGTCAACGGTTATGATCTGGATGGTATCTTTAAGGTAAACTGGGATTACAACAGACTGTATGCGGCAGGTCCCTTCGGAAAGCCCGCTGGTCTGAATCCTGGCACCTTGTATTCATTCCATGCCGCGGTATTCCGCGATGTGGACGGACAGTCCGGCGGAAGGATGAATGCTCCCAAGCCGAATGGAGATGCCAATACTCCCAGCTACTATGAGGTGCGTCCGTTTGATTTGCCGCCCAGCCCGTCGCCTCCCACGGCTATCAAGAACGTGGCAGCCGACAAGGTTGTGGACAGCATCCGCTACTACAATATCATGGGCTGTGAGAGCACGGTTCCCTTCCAGGGAATCAACGTCATGGTGGTGCGCTACACCGATGGCAGCTCCCTTGCCGTGAAGATCGTGAAGTAGGTTTGGGTTTAACTGAATGAGAGAAGCCGCACGTTCCACGATGGAGCGCGCGGCTTTTCAGTTGTCATCGGTTGAAACTTACCAGGAACCGCCCAGCAGATAGTCGATGAGGTCGGTCGCGTCCTTGATATTGACGTTGTGGTCCTCATTGCAGTCGGCTGCCTGCAAGTTGATGCCATCCATGTTCCCGCTCAGCAGATAGTCAATGAGGTCAGTTAAGTCCTTGATGTTGACACTCTGGTCATTATTCACGTCCCCCCTGATGAACTCTGGAGTTGCGGGCTCGTTCAACTCAACCACGATGGTCACATCATCGGCAGGCATGGTGAATGAGTACACACCTGTTGCCTCGTCCAGCACAGGAACAATGACGTCTCCACTAGCGGTTGTGATGCTCACGTCGCCAATCGTGCAATCCTCAGCAGGCATGATGGTAAACGTTACAGTCTCGCCGCGCTGGGCGTTCGAGCCGATGGTGCCCCCAGTAAAGGAGATGGTGCCTAGGCTGGAGTTATAGTCAGTGCTGATGGAGTAGGACTCGACGAGTTTGTAGAGCCATACGCGAGACACCTCGGCACCAGTGGTGTTCCAGTTCATCACCTTGAAATTGTCTTCCCCGTTGTCATAGCGCACAATCCAGTTGCCGTTGCTGCCGCTGGTCGTGTCCTTGAAGCGTATCAGGCAGTTGCTGGCATTGCCGATGTACATCCAGGCGCGGCTCTCGGCAACGATGGCAGGCTGCTGCAACACATGATAATTACTGGTGCGCAAGTAAGCATTGCCGGTGTTCAGGTAGGCTGCGGTGCGCGTGTTGCTCGAGATGGTGGTGTCCACCACATTGGTCATGGTGAAGAAGCAAGCATCGTCGCTCACCCTGGCGATGACCTGGTCGGCATCGAGCCAAGCCACGACATTGTCGGCCTGGAAAGTCTCGTCGCCGTCGCTCCAACGCTTCATCACCTTGTCATAATTGCGGCTCACGAGTACATAGGTTGCCCCCTCGGTTATATTGGCGCGGGCATCTACCAGTTCAAACAAACTTCCTGTCGAGCGGGTGAAGTTGACCGTGATGGTCACGTCACCGCCAGGCATGACAAAGCAATAACCGTCATCGGTGGTAGTTACTTGAACAGGTGTGCCGTTGGAATCAGCCACGGTAATGCTGCTGCACTGCCATCCCACGTTGGGGCTGGCCGTGACGGAAATGGTTTCACCAGCCGACGCGGCAGTGGTATTCACGCTGAAGTTGCCGCCAGCTGCGGAATTAGCCGAAGCCGTAATGGCATATACGGGAATTTCGTCAAACGTCGCATTGATGACCACAGCCTCCTCAGGCATAACGAAACTGTAAGCACCTTCTTCGGTATCAAGGGTGAAAGTGATGGGCTCGCCACCTGCCGTGGTAACGCTCACTGAACCTAAAGTGAAACCTGTGCTAGGCAGGATGGTGAAAGTGACCGTGTTACCAGCCTTGGCCTTGCCGCCGATGACCCCATTGATGAACCTGATGCTACCGCTCTGGGCCGGCACCACACTTGTAGTCACTGCATAGGAGGCACTGCCGGTGTTAGTCAGGTTGAGGAGGTACCACTTGGTTCCTAGCCCCACAGTCGAGCCTGCACTGTAGTAGTACAGGAAACTGAAGTACTTCCATCCGTCAATCAGGTCATGGTCAAAGTCAAATTGCAGGCTCGTTGATTCTCCAGCGGGGAGGTATAGAGGCTGGGTCTGGCTCAGCAACTCAGTGCCCACGTTGGTGTCATCATTGTTGATGCGGTACAGGCGTACCGAGAAGTCCTCATCATAGGCCGTGGTGCCCGTATTCGTGATGTCGGCGATGATGCTGTAGCAATCGGCGGTCATGATGCGGTTATCCTCGTCGGTGATGCCCAGTATGCGATAGGAAACGTCGAGCGTTGCACTGGGCATCGTTTTAATGGCAACCGTCTTGGTGTAGAATTGCGAACTGCCATTCTCGTTGAGGGAGAATGTGATTGTCTTGTTACCTGCGGTTGTGGGGGTGAAGCGGTAGACGATGTCACCAGTCTCTCCAGCATTGATGTTGGCAAGACCCATAGCCGTGAACTCACCGTTTACAAACATGTAAACCATGTCGTTGGTCGAAGTTCCGGTATTGGTGAGGTTCAGGTTGACGGTCACGGGCTTGCCGTGGTTGAGGGTACCCTCGGTAGTGCAGCTGTTGACGGTATATCTGGTCGTCGAGCCTGCTGTACCATATCCCTTGATCGTGCAGGAGTAGGTGCCGTTGAATGTCACCTCGATGTAGTTCACATCCGAGCCGATGCAGGGATGGAAGTCATAACCAGGATAGACTGAGTAAATGGGCAATATGCGGTAAGTGCCGCTTGTGATATTTTCTCCGAAGGAAAGTGACCTTGCGTTAACCGAGACTGATCCCCCACCGCCTGCAATCTCGCTGGTGGTGTAACGCATGAACAGCTCCTTGATATATTCTCCGTCCTTGAACAAGCCCCAGCCCTGGCGGAACATCGAGGAAACATTGGTGTTGTTGACGAATTTTCCCGACACAGTAACCATGAATGGCGAGCTGGCAGAGCTGCGTGTCGTGCTGCTGCTATTGATGGTCAGTTCCTCGAACGAGAATGCTGCCTCGCCACTGTTGCCGTCATCAGGCTCAAGCCCGATGGCTGCACCCTGTCCCAGTACATAGCCGTAGGCCCCGGCGGCGCTGCCGATGCCCTCAGCACTTGGATTGAGAAGATTGAGAAGGAAATATCCGTTGCTCTTTCCGGCCCAACCCCAATTGATGTGGAAACGTCCCTCGCCGTCATAGCCATCGCACACAAAGGCATGTCCTGCCGACTGCTTATTGCCGCCATAAGCGACTGGACGACCTGCTGCCAGCTCGTCATAGATGACGCCCTCCCAGCCCTCGGTACTGAAGTTCTCGCGATAAATGTAGTGGGCCGAGTTCTTATAACCAAAGTAGGTCATGAGTTTCTCAGGGATGTTGCGCGTGTAACTGCCGGTCGAGGTGAGACCGAAGCTGGATTTCAACGACGTGGTGCTGTATTGCATCAGGGTAGCCACAGCGTGAGCTGCGACGCTGGTACTGTCGTTCGTGTAATAGGTGTCGTGCATGTTGTCCCAATCAAAGTCTATCGGCTGCAACGTCGGCATCGTCACCTCATAGGTGCGGCCGGGATAGGAGATGTAGCCTTCGATGGTCTGAGTGGGACGGCTGGGATACTGCCAGTAGGCCATGACCTGTGCCATAGCAACGGCAACACAACCAACGTAGGCATGGGCATTCTCGCTGCCATTGACATGAGGCAACAGCACGTTGTAGGGCATGCCTTGGCCCCAACGCACGGGCACCATCGGATCGATGGCGGGGCGTGAAGAGTTGCGAACTTCGGGTGGCGCTCCAGCGGCGATGGCCTCGACTTGGGCTGCATAGCCGTCGAGCCATTCCTGCAGTGCGGGCGGCACATCATCGGCATCAAAGCTGCCACTGTCGCTATAACCCAGCACAGCCGGCACGCGGTCGTCACCAGCAATAATCACATAGCCCTTGTTGGCCATGGGGGCGTTAAACACATAATAAGCCGCATTGCCGCTCGATGGGGTCATTGCCTTGAGTGAAATGCGTGGCATCGCCCCAAGGGTGGGGAACTGTTTGGCCATAAAATGGGCGGCGATTTCGCGGGCTTGGTTCTCGGTTATTGGATTTGCACTGGCGGTGCTAGCGACCGCCAGGCAAACCAATAATAATTGAATACGGAATCTATTCATAAGGATAGTTATAGGTGGTGAATAATCAATATTATTCAGTGGAAGGGATGAAGAGGGAATCTCAATCGCCCGTAAGGACCAAATCGATGAGTGCGGTGATATCGGCGATGTTAATAAGACCGTCGGTCTTGACATCGGCACCTAGTTCATTGATTGAGCCGCCTCCCAACACGTAATCAATGAGATCGGTCACGTCCTTGATGTTGACGATGCTGTCGCTGTTCACGTCACCCAGGATAAACTCAGGAACCTCGGGGAACACGATGGTATAGGTACTCGTTGTTTTGAGATCCTTTTGTGTACCACTACTGTAGTAATAGGTCTTAGCGAAGTATTTCCAGCCGTCAATCACGTTGTCCAAGTCAAATTGGATTGTGGTGGTTGCTCCAGGAGCCAATGACACGGGCTTGTTAATGGCCTGTACTGTAGTGCCTGAGTTACCATAGACGTTCTTGAACAGTTTGATGGAGATTTCCTCATCATAGGTTGTCGTGCCGTTGTTGGTAACAGTGAGCACTGCGCTGAATTTGTTGCTGTTAATGACATAATTGGTAGTATTCAGCACCTCGATTGTCCCTGAGAGGCTGGCGGCAGGCATCTGGGTGATGGTGATTGTGCGTGTTGCGATGGGGGCGCTGCCGTCTTCATTGAACGAGAACGTGAGCGTATAGGTTCCTGCGGCATTGGGCAAAAATCTGAAGGGGATGTTGCCGGTCTCACCGGTCTCCAAGCCCACATAGCCAGTGCTAATGAATGTGTTGTCAGCGTACATGTACAGCAGCAAGTTGTCTGACAGGCCATTGTTGGTCATGTTCACATTGATGTCGACCGGGCGGGTGTGATGCATGAAACCGTTGTAGGTGATGTCGTTAACCGTGTAGTCGATGGTAGCGGCAGTGCCATGACCCACGAAGTAGCAGTTGTTGCCGTTGATGGTCACCTCGATGTAGTTGCGGTCGGCACCGGCACAGGGACGCCAATTGTTCTGGCTGTACTCGGTATACATGGGCATGATGCGGTAGGTGCCGCTGGTCTTGCCTTCGCCAAACGTCAGGTGACGGTTGGTGTGGGTATGGAGATAGCCGGGTCTGAGGGTGTGGTTGTAGGCGCTGTAGAGTCTCTCGATCATCTCGCCATCCTGGAAGAGGCCCCATCCGAAGCGCAGGTCAAGCGTGTCGGAAGAATAGTTGTGGAACTGTCCCGAAACATAGACCTCGAACGGGTCGGACGTGTAGCTGCGTGTGCCAACGAAGCTGTTGAGCGTGACATTCTCGGCCGTGAGCTCAAAGATGTGGCTACCACCCTTGTTGGGCTGGAAACCTACGATAGCTGCCTGAGAGTAGATGTAGCCATAGACGCCGGTGGCACTACCCGTGCCTTGCAGGTCGGGATTAAGCACGTTGAGCAAGAAGTAGCCGTTGCTCTGGCCATTCCAGCCCCAGTTGATGTGGTACATGCCATTACCGTCATAGCCGTCGCAAATGAAGGCGTGTCCACCGGTCTTCTTGCTGCCACTGTAGATGACAGGGCGTCCAGCTGCCAACTCGTCATAGAGGAGGTCGGCCCATCCCTGAGAAGTGTAGTTCTCACGGCTCACCATGCGGGCGCTGGCATCGTAGTCAAAGTAGGTGGCACCCCTGAGGGATACGGTGGTAGTGTTGGCACCCGAGCTGCTTTCCTTGAAGTCCATTTCCAACGCTTGAGCACAATATAGTGACAGCGTGGCGGCAGCTTGGGCGCTGGCGCTGGTCGTGTCAGTCGTCAAGTAGGTGTTCTGCATGATGTCCCATTCAAATTTCATCACGGGCAGCTCGGGCATGTTAAAGCCGAGCGATGAACTGGTGTAAGCGGGAATGGTCCTTGTGGTGTTGAGAGGCCACTGCCAGTAGTGCATCACTTGAGCCATCGCTGTGGCAACACAACCCACATAGGCATGCTTGCCGTTGGGTATGAAGGGTAACAGGATGTTGAAAGGGTTGTTTTGTGACCAAACGGCTTTCACCAGCGGGCTGATGGGTTGTTTGGATTTTAGTGGCGCAGCAACTTGTGCTCCCTTGTCTAACTCCTCGATTTGTGCGGCATAACTGTCGAGAATCTCTTGCATGGCAGGGGACACGTTGTCGGCCTCAAAGGTGCCATTATCGCTGTAACCCAAAACAGCGGGTGCGCGGTCATCGCCGGCAACGATGACGAAACCGCTGTTGCTGCGGTCACCGTTGAACACATAGTATGCGACTTTGTCGGCTGTAGTGGTCGTGCCCAGCTGTGGTGCTTTTTGGGCCATCTTTAATCCTGGGGCTGCTTTTCCATGACTGGTCATGAACTTGGTCGCAATACTCTTGGCTTGAAACTCGGTAACAGGTCCTGCCATTGCGGTATTAGCCACTGCCAGGCAAAGGAGCAAAAAGAATGATTGTAATCGATGCATGATGTTTTTTTAATTTAAGGGTATAGATAATCTGCAAAGGTATGATTTTTTCATGAAATACGGCTGATAGAACCATGAATTAATTGGTTTTATCAGCCGAAGGAAAAGAGCAGAGATAATATTACTGACGTGCGAGCAGCAACATCACACGGGCCCGATGCAGGCGCCATGCCGTGCCGTAGATGCTGTCTTCGTCGCCATACAACGACATCAACGTGTAATTGGCGAGCGCGGCGATGATGGCGCATTTCAAGTGGTCGGCAATCGAAAGCAACGGTCGTTTCTCAAGTCCGATGGCGAGTACGATGTTGCCGCTTTCCAGGTTGAAGTTGATGTTTTGCCCGATAAGGTAGCCGCTCATGCGAGCCATGAGGTCGTCAAGTCCCTCACGCACGCGACGGTCGATAATGGGTTCATTACTGCTGTTCACGCCCCAAGCCGTGGCATTTGCGGCGGGGTGCCATTGCCCCTCGGTATAGATGGCCTGCTGGATTTCGTTTAGGTCGATAGTGATCTCAAAGCGGTATTTTGCTTTGCCGTAAAAGTTGATTTTCATGGTATTTCCCTTTTATTGGTTATTGATAATTGTTTTGTTAGCGCAGTGCCCGCACACGCACTTGTGTGCATATCTTGGTCAAGGCTGTTGCCGGAGACAGGAAAAAACGTGATGCGCGGCAGTTCTCAAGCACATGATCAATGGCGCATTCCACGCTCAGGCCCTTATCCATCAGTGCCCTCACCCGCTGGGTGATTTCCTGCCACATTTGGCGGCGCAACCGCCTTTTGGCAAGGCCGATTTCCTCGCTTGTGCGATAGGTGCGCGCTCCGTTGCCGCGTTTGTCGTTGGCATTCAACAGGTGACAGACGCATCGATATGCCCGTTCGTGGCTCACGTGGTAGTGAGGATGGCCGTTGGCGATGGTGAATTCGGCGGCCGCCCTACGGGCCTTGCTCACAGGGACGCCTCGCTCAATCAGGGCATCAAGGGTGGGACGGTAGAGCTCAAGGAACTCTTTGTCCCGCAGCCGGCAAAGCTCGCGTTGCTCTTGTAGTGATTTCATGTCGTTCATGGTAATAGTGCTTTAAAATGGTAAAACAAAAATATTTTGTTGCAAAATTACAATTTAATTGGTGTTATGTCAATATATCTATTGATATTTAACGTTCCATTAACACTTGAGACGATTCCAGAGTAGTTTATTCATGGATTGCTGATATAGGATGGATAATTTGTTGTGATATGGGCTAAAAGGTCATTTCTTTGTGGAATTGTACCCATCCTTGAGTTTTTTTTGTATCTTTGTAGGTCTTTGAATTGGCGCGTTTGCAAAAACGAGCCGCAAGGTGTTGAATTTCATCACCTTACATCGAGAATAGCGCTTTTTGGTAATTCAATGAAATTGCAAATGATTATGGATTTTTTAAAGAGGAAACTAACCCCTCATTTCACATTAACCAGACGTGGCATTTTGCCACTCATGCTTCTGATACTGTCTGTGTCGCCCCTAGTATCTGAGGCTGCTACTCACTATTTGACCTTCTATGATGGGCGCCTCTATGTTTTCCCCGACTCGTGTGTTTCCGGCTATAGGCGTAATGATTCAGTGATTGTGTTCAAGGCTCTTGATGGTCAGGAATTTTCTTATCAGATGTCCTCGATCAAGTCAATTGATTTCTTTTTGCCTAAGCAGCTGCCTTCCATCACGTCCTATCAGTTCAATAATGAGTATAACTATCAGGTGATAGGTGATGTGCAAGGGACCATCAATGACCACAAAATCAATATCACGGTCGCAGGAATCGGGAAACGCTTGACAGCAAAGTTCACCCTTTCTGACTTGAAAGCAGTAGCCTATGTCGATGGAGTTGCCCAGAAGAGCACGGTGAGCCGCTTGCGGTTTGATCCAAGCAGGACCTATTTCGTGGGTTATCCGGGAGATCTTGCGTTGTTGCCAACCGCATCAGGAGCTTATGCCATGCTGCCCTTCGGGAAAGATTACACGGTGACAGTCGATTACCTCACTGACCACAGTACGACGGTACCCCGCATCGACATCAATACAGTGGGTGGCGAGGACATCACCAGCAAGGAGTATTATCTGGATGCCGAAATTATCATCGATGGGGCCGGTGTTTTCCCCTCGATGACCGATTCGGTCAAGATAAAGGGCCGTGGCAATACGTCCTGGTCCTCCAATCCGGCTGCTAAGAATCCTTACCGGCTCAAATTCGCCAGCAAAAAGAAGCCGCTTGGCCTGAAATCTGGTAAAAACTGGGTGCTGCTGGCCAATAAACTGATGGGTTCCATGTTGACCAATGCCTTAGGCATGAAAGCTTCAAGTCTCATTGGAACCGTTGCTGCTAATCACATCATCCCTGTCGAGCTTTATATCAACGGCACCTATAAGGGTAACTATAACTTTACCGAGAAGGTCGGTTTCTCAAACAACAGTGTGGACATCCCCGACGAGGGTGCGGCTGCTTTGCTTGAGTTGGACAGATATTATGATGAACCCGAGGGGCAGAAGTTCCGTTCTGACCCCGATAATATTCCTGTCAATATCAAGTTTCCGGAGTTTGGCGAGGATTTCACTGTGCTCACTTTGGAGGATATTTCCAGCCGCTTCAATGCCTTTGTCAACGCGGTAGAGAATGGCCAGGACTTGGAGCCCTATGTGGATATCGATGCGCTTGCCCGTTATCTGCTGGCCAACGAGCTGATTTGCAACAAGGAGATTTTTCATCCCAAGAGTGTCTTCTGTTACAATGAGAATATCCTTGAGGATTCATGCAAATTCATTTTCGGACCCATGTGGGATTTGGATTGGGGGTGCGGTTACGTGCAGAACACGCCCTCGAGTTATTTTGTCAAGTTGACCACCTATGACTTCTTTAATCAGGTATATAATGGCGATCAGTACTGGTTCTTCAACAAATTGAGCAAGAACAAGAAGTTGACACGCCGCATGTATGATATCTGGAAGGAGTTTATGGGAGACCCTCTGGATGAGTTGTGTGAGTATTGTGGGGAGTACTACAGATATGCCAAGCCGTCGCTTATCAATAGCAGGAATGCCTATCCCGACTATACGAGTTATTTGACCCAGTCCAATAATGCTGCCAACTGGTTCAGGGCCCGCGCCGAATTGATCGCTGATCGTTTGAGCGAATGTGTCTCGGTGCTCCCCGGTGACATTGACGGTAATGGAATTGTCACGATATCTGATGTCACCGAGCTCATTGATTTTCTCTTGAGCCATTCGAGTGATTCTGATGTTCTTGATAATGCCGATGTTGATGGTGACGGCATGGTGTCGGTCGATGATTTGACCGCTCTAATCGATTTATTGCTGTATGAGAAATAGGTCTCATCCTTCTTGCAGTTGCGAGAAAGATATTGTACCTTTGCGGTCTAACAAATAATTACGACGTATTTATGAAACACTGCTGGATGATAATTGTTGCGCTGTTTGTGTCGCTGGATGCTGTGGCACAGAGCAACCGCATCTATGTTGAGCCTTTTGAGATCTGCCCTGATTCGACGCTGGCCGTGCCTGTGATTCTTGCCAACGAGACTCCCACGCGTGGCTTGCAGTTCAACATGACGCTGCCTGAGGGTCTTGCCATGGATGAATGCGAGATTACCCGTTATTGCGAGAAATACAGCATGTCGCTGTTCACCAAGAAGAATGGGGATGTATGGACCATTGGCATGTATCCGATGGGATCCATCTGCTTGCCTGCCGACACTAAGGCGATACTCATGCTGCAGATGATGGCTAGTCCAACGTTCATGGGTGGAGAAATTGTTGTGTGGAAGTGCCGTGGCTCGACAATCGACAACAAGACCATCTATATGGACGGGGATACAACCGCTGTGACAGTGAGTCCGTTGTAGACCCCTGTCCCTGATTAGTAAAGCATTTGTGACTCTCCCTGGATTAAACCTCCTGGGAGAGTCGCAGTCTAAAGAGGGACTATTAATAAAAAGCATGAAGACAATGATGAAAAGAATATTGGCAACAGCGTTGCTCGTGCTGGCGGCAATCCTGCCCCAGCAGTTGAATGCGGCATCCCTGGGAAACGAGACCCTGAACTACGAGATCGTTTATCACTGGGGGGTGATTTGGAAACATGCCGGTGATGCGACATTGAGCCTGCGTAAAACCGGCAGTGGCTATAACGCACAGCTCACAGGCAAGACGCGCTCGTGGGCCGATAAGGTGTATCCCGTGCGTGACACGCTCAAGTGTACCATGGACGCTAATTTCAAGCCCTTGCGCTATGAGAAACTCACCCATGAGAAGGACTACTATGCCCGCGATGTGGTGAAGTTTTCCTACAATTTCAGCCACACCACCGCTCACTGTACGCGTTATCGCAAGAGCGGTACTACAACGGTTGACCTGAGCGCCAAGTCGCAGGCTTATGACATGCTGAGCGTCTTTTACATGTTGCGCAATCTGGACTATGACGAGTTGAACCGCAACAAGAATTACACCACTGTCATTTTCTCGGGCAAGGAGAAGGAGTATCTAACCATCAACTACAAGGGTGTGGAGACGATCAAGATGCGCGACGGCAGCACACGCAAGGCCCACCGCATCACTTTCCATTTTACCCAGCAGGGCGGCAAGAAATCCAGTGACGACCTCACTGCATGGATGTCTACCGAGTCCGACCGCATTCCCCTGTTGCTTGTGGGTAAGTTGCCTGTCGGTGAAGTAAAGTGCTATTATTCTGGAAAATAATCCCACTTTGGCCCTGTTGTTTGCCATAATGGTGACAATTGTCCCAAATTTCATCAATAGTGGATAATTTTGCCGAATTGTTTGTGAACTGAGCTATTTTGCATTACTTTTGCACCGATAAAATACATCGCAAATCAAGAGAAGAGAATAGTTCAACATACTATGCGAAATATCCTGTTTTTAGCTTTTTGCACAGTGGCGATGCTGGTGTCGGCGCAGGTGATGACCTTAGACTCGTGCCGCAACATGGCATTGCGCAACAATAAGGAAATACAACAGGCGACTCTCGCCATCGAGAAGGCTGGCTACCAGCGCAAGGAGGCCGCAGCTGCCTATCTTCCTCAGTTTGATCTCACGGCCGGCTACATCTACAACTCACGCAAGATGTCTCTCATCAAGGAGGACCAGATGTTGCCTACCAAGTCTTTTAATCCTCAGACGGGCGCTTACGATTACAATCTGGTCATCGACCCCAGTACGGGCTATCCTGTGCAGGTGAACGGCCAGTATGTCCCCTCGATGGTGGCTCTGCTGCCCAAGAGTGGCTTGACATTCAACACGCACAACCTGATGGGTGGGGCGTTGACGGTGACCCAGCCCATCTATATGGGAGGCAAAATCACCGCAATGAACCAGATTACCGACCTGGCTCAGCAACTGGCCCGGGAAATGCGTGAGAGTAAAGTCGAGGACGTCATCTATAACGTTGATGCCGCCTACTGGCAGGTGGTCTCGTTGTGTGCAAAGCAAAAGCTTGCGCGCAGCTACGTCAACCTGCTGCAGTCGCTCGACAATGATGTCAAGGCTATGGTGTCTGAGGGTGTTGCCACACGCGCCAACCAGCTTGCGGTCGATGTGAAACTCAATGAGGCCAACGTCGATTTGACCAAGGTGGACAACGGTGTGGCTCTCTCACGCATGCTGCTGGCCCAACTGTGCGGATTGCCCATCAACACAGTGATGACTCTCGTCGACGAAGGCCGCGACGATTTGGGCGCCGCGCTTGCTCCTACCAGCATCAACATGAATGATGTGTATGGCAAGCGCCACGACGTCCGCTCGCTGGAATTGGCTACTAAAATCTATGATCAGCAGGTCAAGGTTGCCCGCAGCGAGATGATGCCCAAGTTGGCTGCCGTTGCTGCTCTGCATGTTACCAATCCCAATAGTTATAATGGGTTTGAGAACCGTTTCGACGGCGGTTTCAGCATCGGCGCGACCCTTAGGATGCCGCTGTGGCACTGGGGAGGGTTGAGCAATAAGGTTAAGGCAGCCCAGGTCGATGCTAATGTCAAGCGCCTCGAACTCGATGACGCTAAAGAGAAAATCGAACTGCAAGTCAACCAGGCCGCTTTCCGCTATCAGGAAGCATTCAAGACCTATGAGGCGACCAAGACCAATTTGACCCAGGCCGATGAGAACTTGCGCATCGCCAATGTCGCCTACAAGGAGGGCATGGGCACACTGGACGACGTCCTCACCGCCCAGACCGCTTGGCTAAAGGCCAATAGCGAGAAAATTGATGCCGAAATCGATGTGCAGATGTGCCATGAATACCTCAACAAGGTCATGGGCAATTTTTAATCCAGATATTCCGATAAATCCATATATTCAAGAACGTCCAGTAAATCAATAAAACCAAGATACAATGGAAAAAGACGAACAGAGAACCGTGGTCCGCAAAAAAGACAAAGCGTTGTTGGCAGCGCTGGCCGTCTTTGCCCTGGTGATGGCGGGAATTGCCATCGTGGGCATCCTGCTCATCCATCCTGCCGACACCTTGACCCAAGGTCAGGCTGACTGCGACGCCGTGCGCGTCAGTGGCAAGCTGCCTGGCCGCATTGTGCAATTCTATGTGCATGAGGGAGATACGGTGCACAAGGGAGACAAGCTGGTGAGCATCTACTCGAGCACTGTTGACGCCAAATACTACCAAGCACAGCAGGCTGCAGCCGCAGCGGTGTCCCAAAACCAAAAGGCTGAGCGCGGCACCCGCGAGGAGCTCAAGCAGAGTGCTTATAACGTCTGGCAACAGGCTATTGCAGCTCAGACCATCGCCGAAAAGACCTACCAGCGTCTCGAAAACCTCTACAAGCAGGGTGTAGCCACCCAGCAGAAGCGTGACGAGGCCAGGGCCGCGTATGATGCAGCAACCGCTCAGGTCAAGGCCGCCAAGGCCCAATATGACATGGCTGTCAGGGGTGCACAGCAGGAAGACAAGAATGCGGCGCGCAGCATGGCCAACGTGGCTCGTGGAACCGTCAAGGAAGTCGAGAGTCTGCTCGAGGACCAGGTGCTCTTGGCCCCGTGTGACGGCGAGGTGAGCGAGATTTATCCTCAAGAGGGAGAGCTCGTGGCTATGGGAACCCCTATCATGTCGATTGCCAAGCTGGATGACATGTGGGTGAGCTTCAGCGTGCGTGAGGAGAAGTTGAACGACCTGCCCATGGGTAAGGAAGTAAACGTCCGTATCCCCGCGTTGAACAATCTGCAGACCAAGATGTCGGTCTATTACATCCACGACATGGGTAGCTATGCCGTCTGGCAGGCTGCTAAGGCCCAGGGCCAGTACGACAGCAAGACCTTCGAGGTCAAGATGCGCCCCGTAAGCAAGGTGCCCAACCTGCGTCCAGGCATGTCTGTCATCCTCGAGAAATAATAGGGCTCTAAGGTCTAAAGGGTATGATAAAGAAATATATAGGTCGTTCTTTCAAGCGCGGGTGCATTCAGCTCGTGCGCCGACCCATGTATTTCCTGCTCATAGTCATCATGCCGGTGCTCTGTTGCTGGTTCCTCATGGATTTGATTAAGAGCGGCGCGGTGGAACGTGTGCCTGTAGGCATCGTTGACCTGGACAACAGTAGCATGTCGCGTCAAGTTTCACGCACCCTGAACGGCCTGCAACAGGTAAATATCCGTCATCGTTACAGCGATTTTGCCGAGGCTCGTGATGCCGTGCAACGTGGCGAGGTGCTGGGATTTTTCCTCATCCCCGAGGACTTGGAAGAGCGTGCCTTGGGTGGCCGTCAGCCAGTGGTGAGCTACTATGTGAATTATGCTTACTATGCGCCCGCTTCAATGCAGTACAAGGGTTTCAAGACCATGTCACTGCTTGCCAATGGCGCCATCGTGCAGACGGCATTGCGTACCGTTGGCCTGCCCAACGAGGTCATTGCGGCATCCCTGCAACCCTATCAGACCCATGTTCATGGACTCAACAACCCGTTCACCAATTACAACTATTACCTGAACTCAACGTTCGTCCCCTGCTTCTTATCGCTGTTTATCCTGCTGGTGACGGCTTTCTCGCTGGGACTGGAGTTGAAGTCGGGTTTGAGCCGCCAATGGCTCAAGACGTCGGGTGACAGCATGTTTCTTGCCCTGGTGGGCAAACTTGTACCCCAGACGGTACTTTTTACCGCCGTTGGCTGGTTCATCCAGTGGATGATGTACCGTTGCTATGATTTCCCACTGAACTGCAACCCGTGGAATATGCTCATCGCCATGTTCCTGCTTGTGGTGGCCAACCAGAGTTTCGCCGTGCTGATGTATTGCTTTGCCCCAAACTTCCGTTACGGCACGATGCTGTGCACACTGCTGGGAATGGTGTCGTTCTCGTTCACAGGTTTTTCTCTGCCTACTGAGGCTCTGTATCCTTGGGTCCAGTCTTTGGGTTACGTCATGCCCATCAAGTATTATTTCCTCATTATGGTAGATCAGGCCCTGAATGGCATTGACCTGTATTATTCACGATATTATTACGCGGCACTCATTGGTTTCACTATTCTGCCCATGCTGTTGTCCTGGCATTTGAAGAAAGAGTGCTTGAATCCTGTGTACGTGCCTTGACGATATATGACAGAGAAGATAAAACATAGTCGACTTTTCCTCTGGTTCATCCAGGTGTTAAGGGTGTGTGGGCGCGAGCTGCTGCTTGTCTTCCGGGATGAAGGTGTGGTCATCTTTTTCCTGTTGCTCAACGCCGTCTATCCTGTGTTTTATGCCCTCATTTACAACCCCGAAGTTGTGCGTGACGAGCGTGTCGTTGTCGTTGACGACAACCGCACAGCAATGAGCCGCGACTTTATCCGCCGCATGGATGCCACCCAGGAGGTCTCCATTATCGGCTATGCCGCCAACATGCAGGAGGCCCAGGAAGCCATGCACAGCAAGGATTGCTATGGCATTCTGCATGTGCCCCGTGATTTCAGCCAAAGTGTGACACGCGGTGAACAGGGACACGTTTCGCTCTATTGTGACATGAGCGTGATGATGCGTTACAAGGCCATGTTCACAGCCCTGACCAGCGTCACTCAAGCGATGGGTAATGAGCGGCTGGCTGCAAAGGTCGAACCTGTGTTAAATATGGGTTCCAGTATCATCGAGAGCCGTCAGGTTCCTGTGGGCAATCCCGCTATGGGTATTGCCAGTGCCGTGCTGCTGTTCATCCTGCCACTGGTGCTCCAGCAGAGTATGATTCTGGGTATCGCCATGTTGCATGGCGGCAGCATCGAGCGTCGTCGTCGCAATGGCGGTCGTGACCCGTTGGCAATCGAGGCCAGTCCTGGAGCCACCATCATCGGCAAGATGATGTGCCACCAGATTGTTTATGTCCTGCCCGTTATCTATGTGCTTCATTATGTGCCGTTGATGTTCGGCTTCCCGCAGTATGGGGACCTGTTCCAAATCATTTGTTTGGTCGTTCCGTTTATCATCGCGGTATCGCTGATGGGACAGACGTTGCAAGCCTTCGTTAACGAGCGTGAGAGTGTTTTCCTGCTGTTCGTCTTTTCGTCTGTGGTGTTCGTTTTCTTGACCGGTGCTTCCTGGCCTCGCTACCTGATGTCTCGATTATGGCGTGTCGTGGGTGACTGTGTGCCTGGCGTTTGGATGGCTAACGGATACGTCAGGATGCAGGCCGACGGCGCTCTGCTCTATCAGGTGTCACACGAGTACTGGATGCTATGGCTTCAGGTGCCTGTGATGTTCATCCTCGCCTATCTGGTCGAACGCTTCATCAACCGCCGTCGTTACCGCTCCTGGATTGCCGCGAGCGAGGCCAATCCCAATGCCCTCACTCGCATTGACTTGGCCAAAAACGGTGTCGGTTGAGAATCAAAAATCAAATAATTAATGGAGACTTCTTGCCAATCCATTCAGCCCATGTCTTTCCTTGGTGAATCAAGGGTAATGACGTGGCGCCTTGAAGAAGCGCCGCGATTGCTGGCATTGTGTCGCGAGGCGGGAATTCCCGTTGATGATCTGCAGGGATTGCCAGCCAAGCGCCAGCGTGAGAATGCTGCCGAGAGGCTGCTGTTGCACAACGCATTCGAGCAGCCTGTGACGTTGCGGCACACTGAGCAGGGTGCACCTTACATCGAGGGGTGTGATATGAACATCAGTTTCTCTCACACGTCACAGCTGGTAGTAATGGCTTGGAACAAGGACCTTATTGTCGGCATCGATGCTGAACAATGCGACCGCCAGCAGGTTCTTAAAGTGCGTGACAAGTTCTTGAATGCCAATGAAAAACAATTTATTGCTGTTGATGATCTGGCAAGTCACATCATCGCTTGGACCGCTAAGGAGGCCATCATCAAGGCGACACGTAACAGAGCCCTTGACTGGACCGAAGGCATCGTGCTCGATTCCTTTACTCCGAATCCTGATGATACCCTGTTCACAGCCCGCTGTCAAGGTGTGGTTTACCGCCTGATGTGCCGACTGATAGATGGTCATTATCTCACTCTTGCCGTCCCGTTGTGACATTATCACAGCGACAAGGCAATATTGCGGCCTGTTTCACGTTATATTTTTGAAAACAAAATAATGTGCATTACTTGTGGAAAACATGGGTTGGCACATTTGACTTCATATACTGCTATGATAAGAAAAATCAAATACTTAGCCCGCTTGGTTACATGCTTGTCGCTGATGGCAATCTTTACCTTCAGCGCCAATGCTTTGGAGCCGGACTTTTATGCTCAAAACAGTAAGCTGGCCAGTGGCAAGTGGGTCAAAATCTCGGTTACCGAGAGCGGCATTTACGAAATTACAGCAGATGATATCCGCAGTTGGGGCTTGGGAAGCGATTTGACGCAAATTCATGTGTTCGGTTACGGTGGTGCACCGTTGAACGAGAAGATGGGCGGGAATAACTATGCCGATGACCTGCCACAGATGCCCATCGTGCGTACCGGCGACCGCATCTTGTTCTACGGACAGGGCCCGTTAACATGGAATTCTTTAAGTGATGCCATTAATCACGTGCAGGTTCAGCACCCCTATGCCAAATCAGGCACCTATTTTGTCACCAATGATAGCCGTTTCAGTGATATAGAGATCAAAAAGGCCGATAACGAGCCTGTTGGCGATGTGGTGTCTACTTACGTCGAGCGACTGTATCATGAAGAGGAACTCGTGAACCCTGGTGAGACTGGCCGCGTTTTCCTGGGTGAGAGTTTCACGTCGGGAAAGACACAGACCTTCAAGTTTGACCTTGACGGCAAGGTGGCGGGCAGTAACGTGAATGTGTACACCATTTTTGCTGCCAAAACCAAGGGGGCTAGCAGCACCATTACCCACTTCGTTAATGGCGAAGAGCAATCATCGACCAATAACGATGTGATTTCACCAGTCGCTGATGCTACTCACGAGCACTACATCTACAACAATTCCATCAAGGTGTTCCCGCTCGAGGGAACCACCGACCTGAATTATACTATAGGTTATTCGTGCCCTGGAACGGTGATGCTGGCAAGGTTGAACCACATCACGGTCAACTATGAGCGCCAGTTGGCGATGAAAAGCGGTAAGCTGGCCTTCGGTTTTAGCAAGGTTGATGTCAACAGTCGTTATCGCATCACCGGGAGTAGTGGTACCACAAGGGTATGGGATGTCACATTGCCGTTTTCCCCTGTGCAGATGAATGCCGTTGTTGCAGACGGTGCCGTTACTTTTACCCCCTCTTCGGGCGGGCGACGTGAGTTCATAGCCTTTGACGAGTCGGTTAGTTATCCTCGTCCCAAATGGGTTGGTGATGTTGCCAATCAAGATATCCATGGCATGGAGACGCCCGACATGATTATTCTAGCCCCCAGCGCATATCTGGAGCAGGCTAACCGTGTGGCAGAGTTGCATGAGCAGGTTGACGGGTTCAGGGTGCTTGTACTCGATCATGAAAAAGTGTTTAACGAGTTCTCAAGCGGCACGCGCGATGCGATGGCCTATCGCCGCTTGTGCAAAATGTTCTATGATCGTGGCGAGAGCAGCGACGGCCATCGTTTGGGGTACCTCTTGTTGTTTGGCTGTGGCAGCTATGACAATAGGCTCATTAGCAGCAGTGCCACCACAGCATTGGGTTATCCAAGCCTGCTCACTTGGCAGAGCGAGAGTAGCAGTCATGAGAACACTTCAATTACCAGCGATGACTATTTCGCCATCCTTGATGATGACAGTGGCATCGCTCACAAGGACAAGTTGAGTATTGCAGTGGGCCGTTTCCCCGTCAAGAGTGTGAGTGAAGCGCGCACAGTGGTCAACAAGCTGGTGAAGTATGTGACGACACCCGACTATGGCTCGTGGAAAAATCAGGTACTCGTGGTCGCTGATGATGAGAATGACGGTGATCACATGATTCAGTCTGATTGGTTTATCAGCTCTGCCCGCAGTAATGGCGGCGAAAATATGATTTTTAACCGTGTTTTCACTGATGCCTTTAATGGGGTGAGCCAAGGTGGCGCCCGCAACTATCCGGATGCCCGCAACAAACTGTTTTCCAGCTTGAAAGAGGGAACCTTGTGGTGGAACTACATCGGTCATGCCAGCACTCAGAACTGGACTGCCGAGGGCTTGATGATGCGTTCCGACGTCGAGACCCAGCTCTATTACCGTCATCTGCCGGTGTTGTATGCCGCAACGTGTGAGTTCAGCAGGTTTGATAATACCATTCTGTCAAGTGGTGAGCACATCTTCCTGAATGCCAACGGAGGCGCCATCGCGGTGTTGTGTCCTGCACGACTGGCGTTCATCAGGGAAAACGGCTGGTTCAGTGACACGCTGGGAAACTATGTGTTCTCGCCGGACCCGAAGGGGTTGCCCCGCCGCATCGGCGACATGTTCCGCCTGGCCAAGAACAGCATCTCGGCCTCCAGTGACAATTACCGCCGTTTCTTTGTTCTCGGCGACCCTGCAATGCGACTGGCTTATGCTCCATATTCTGCTCAAGTTGAGACCATTAACGGGAAGCCGGTCGGAGAAGGCGAAATGCCCGTGTTCAAGGCTCGCGAGCAGATAGAGTTCAGTGGTAAAATTGTGGATTGGAAGGGCGAAATGGCCACAGATTTTGATGGTACTATCATATCGACCTTGTTTGGCCCGGAGCAGTCAGTGACTACTCACGGCTATGGTGAAGAGGGCTCGCAATATACTTATCTTGACCGGCCAAATCGCCTGGCGATCAATGTGGATACAGTGAAAAACGGTCGTTTCACTGTCCGGGTCATCATCCCCAGTGAGGTCAATAACGAGTATGATGATTACAGCCCGTCGTTGATCAACCTGTATGCCTATGACAGCCGTGACAGCATCGAGGCCAAGGGTGGCAACAGTGACTTCTGCATCTTTGGCTACGAGGACGAACAGGTGGCTGACACCATCGGCCCCGACATTATCGTGATGGGTTTGAACGATCCGGCCTTTGTTGACGGTAGTGACGTTAACGAATCCCCGCTGTTGCTGGCTACCATTGCCGACGAAAGCGGTGTGAACTTCTCCTCGGCCGGCATCGGCCACAACATGACGCTCACCCTGGATGGCACCAACAGCTATACTGACCTGGTGAGCTACTATACACCCATGTTTGTCGAGCAAGGCACAATGGGCGACATCAACTATCAGTTGAATGATTTGTCACCAGGGCTGCACACGTTGCGCCTGCGTGTGTGGGATGTGTACAATAACGTGAGCGAGAAGACGATCACCTTCAATGTCGTAAAGGGTCTCGCACCCGAGATCGACGATGTCTATGCCACATCTAATCCAGCTTCGGTTGAGACCTCTTTCTATGTGAGGCATAATCGTCCTGAGGCTGTAGTGAGTGTCTCCATCGAGGTCTATGACCTGATGGGCCGTATGGTGTGGAATACCACTCAGTCGGGCCGTAGCGACATGTACAAATCGACACCGGTCACTTGGGATTTGACCGATATGAGTGGCCGCAGGGTTCCCAGGGGAATTTATATCTACAGGGCAACGATTTCCACCGATGGCATCAAGGAGGCCACCAAGTCCAAGAAGCTTGCCGTCACAGGCGGGTGACCGTCCTTGCCAATTTAAAAAATACAAGCGTCATGGGCCTGTCTGACATCTTCTGCAGACGGGCCCATGAAGCATTAGGAGTAATTGGGAGGAGAGAACTGACGGATGTGTTAGAAGCCGACAAATCAGGCTGCTAAGCCCTAACATTTGTTAAAAACTGCCCGATTTCCAATAAAATAGGACATAATTTGCTTGTCATAAGAAAAATTGAGGTATTTTTGTGGGTTAATTGCATCCTGACGTGATGAATATGACCAAGAATAACGAGAACCGGACAATTCTACCCGAGCCGACCATCAGGCGGTTGCCGTGGTATCTCTCCTATGTGCGTATGCTCGACAACATGAATGTCGGCTACGTCTCATCGACACAGATATCCAAGGAACTGAACGTGCAATCATCCCAGATTGCTAAGGATTTGTCTTTTCTCGACATTCGTGGCAAGACGCGCATCGGCTATGAGGTGCACAGCCTGGTGACCAGTCTCGAGGATTTCTTGGGCTTTAACAGGCACCATGACGCAGTGGTCATCGGTACAGGAAGCCTGGGTACTGCACTCATGCAGGACCATGGCTTGGAGCACTATGGCTTGAACATTGTGGCTGGCTTTGACGTCAGGGGTGATGTGATTGGTAAGCAACTGGGCGGCGTTCCGGTATTCAATATCGCAGATTTGACCTCATGGCAACAAGAGCACGGCGTGTCTATCGCCATACTCACAGTGCCAGTCGAAAAGGCCCAAGAAACAGCCGACCTGGCCATCGCCAGTGGCATGACAGCGTTGTGGAACTTCACTCCCTACCGCATCAAGGCGCCCGAGGGGGTCGTTATTGCCAACACGTCGATATATGCCCATCTTGCCATCATCTATAACAGGATGCAGGAGCACGAACAATGAATTGACTGAATAGACACCACAACAACGAGGAAATGAAGGTCATCGGTTTTACTGGGAACTATGGTGTGGAGGAGAGCGTCCCCCACAGCTATCTCATGGCCGATTCATCAATCCTATTCACCGGAAGGCCCTTCTTTATCCCCGATTTTGCCCAAAGTTTTGTGGCAACCCCTACGATAGTGGTGCGCACAGGCAGGCTGGGCAAGTGCATTGCCCCCAAGTTTGCCAACCGCTACTGGGACGCGTTCACCGCGGGCTTCAGCGTGCAGGCCGTCAAGAGTGACAGCCCTAGCCTGACTGCATTGGACCGCGCGTTTGACGGTGCTGCAGTTGTGGGAGAGTGGGTCGAGGCCGCAAGTCTCGAAAATCCGGCCCATGCAGCGGTCGAAGTCAAGGTCAATGATGCTGTCGTGTCGAGGAACTGCCTTGACGACATGCGCCAATCGCTCGAGGAACTGTTGGCAGGCGTGAGCACCCGTTGCAGTATCAAGATGGGCGACTTGTTGTTCACTGGCGACACTGGCGAGGGCCACGTGTTAGCCCCTGGCGACCGCCTCACGGCCACCATAGGCGGCAGGCCGGTACTGGATGTGAAAGTAAGATTATAGCAAAACAGATATAGACTGAGAACGAAACAAACTAAAAACATTAAAATATGCGCAAACTGTTCAAATTACAATTTTTATGCGTGGCGATAATGACCATTCTTGGTGTTAGCTATGCGAGTGCATTCAACACTTCGGTGTATGCTTCTTCATCCAAATTGGCCACTGGCAAATGGGTGAAAATCTCTATCCCCGAGAGTGGTATGTATGAAATCACCTATAATGAGCTTCGTGAAATGGGATTCAGTAACCCGTCGCAAGTAAAGGTTTATGGCCGCGGCGGTAATCGCATGAACGAGTTGATGTCGTCCTCGTTTAGCGATGACCTGAACATGGTGCCTATCCTGCGTAAGAACAATAAGATTTGTTTCTATGGTAATGGCCCCATCAATTACACCATCAGCAACTACAATACCGATCCTCACTTTACCCGCGTTTTCAACCCCTATTCACAAGTGGGCTGTTACTTCCTGAGTGATGCGAGCGGTTCTGATCTCACTCCCACCAAGAAGACCACAGTGACGGTGAATAACTACATCAACACGCCCTACAGCCTCAATTTCTTTATTCATGAGAATGAATTGACGACCGTCAGCAGTTCAGGTAAGGAAATGTTGGGTGAGGACTTCACTGGAGGACCGATTTACATCGATTACCAGCTGCCTGGTATCGTAGATAGCTCAATCGTTGTTCATACCGTTCTTGCTGTAACTGCCGATCAGTTGAGTTATGCCAATGCTGTGATCCACAGTGGCGGTGCTACCGATACTACTGTCTATACCGTTAGCTCCTCGCGCATCTACAAGCCAGCCAACAATGTTTACTATAACTTTGCTTCGCCCTACGCATCGTTGAAGTTGACACATCCCGCCGAGCAGGGTCAATTTGAACCGATGCTCATTTTCTCAGCCGAAGATTATTCGGTATCCATTGCCCGTCTGGATTATTTCATCTTGACCTATAAACGCCAGAATGTGATCCGCTCAGTTGATGACAATCAGCTGCTGATGGGCTATGCTGCTACCAAGGGAACCGAGCGCTTCCAGCTGCCCAATGCGTCAAGTGATATTGTGGTATGGAGTATCGACGATGTTTATGCCCCCAAGGAGGTGACTACCAAAGACTATAACGATGAATCCGGTACTGGCCGCTATTTCACCTCTCCTGGCGCTAATGTGTCACTGTATGTGGCATTTGATCCCACCAAGACCTTGAAGAAGATTGCTTCCTATGAGAAAGTAGAGAACCAGAACCTGCATGCCATGGCAGTGCCTGATATGCTCATCATTACCAACAAGACTTTCATGACCGAGGCCCAACGTCTTGCCGACATGCATACCGCAATTGACGGCATCAACGTTGCTGTGGTCGATCATGAGCAGATCTTCAATGAATTCTCAAGTGGCACACGCGATGCAATGGCCTATCGCCTGTTCTGCAAGATGCTCTATGACAAGGATGTGAACAAGAATAAGTTCAAAAACATGTTGCTCTTTGGCCCCGGTTCGTTTGACAACCGTGAGTTGATGGGTGAGCATCCTGCCAATCTTCTTACATACCAGAGTGACAACAGCAACTATGAGGACTTTTCCTACACCACTGATGACTTCTTTGGCTTCCTGGATGACAACTCAGGCTCCAATGTTCCGTCTGAGAAGTTACGCATCGGTATTGGTCGCATCACCTGTGCCGACATCGATGAGGCCAAGAGCGACGTGGACAAGATTGTGGAGTATTATGCGACTCCCGACTATGGCGTGTGGCGTAATAACAATTTGGTCTTCAGTGATTCGCCCGAGGGTGGCTTGTACATGTTCCAGGGTGAAGGATACAAGGAGCTGATTGACACTACTCTCCATACCAACACTCACGTCAGCACGGTACACAACTCGATGTATCCCCGCTCAAGCACCGAACCCGCTTCGATTCAGGTGCCCAAGAGGACCGCAACCGAGGCCAAGCAGTTGCTCAGCAACTATCTCAAGGATGGCATGAACTTCGCCACTTATGTTGGCCATGCCGGTCCTGTGACGTTTACCAAGACCAACCACATGTGGACCACCAGCGATGTGGCCAACACGAGCTATCCCCGTTGGCCGGTGATGTCAACTGCATGCTGTGATGTGGCCCACTTTGACAGTGACACCCGTGGTATTGCCGAGCTGATGTTCCACAAGCGCAATGGTGGTGCTATCGCATTGCTGACGAGTTCACGAATGGTATATGCAACCGGTAACGACAGGTTGAACCGATTCTTTATCACGGCCCTGTTCAGCCATGCCACCACTGGCCAAATGGTGACCCTGGGTGAGGCTTATATGCAGTCAAAACTCGGCTTCCCCACTTCAGACACCAACAAAATGTCATTCTTCCTGCTGGGTGACCCGGCCCTCAAGTTCAAGTATCCCGTCTCGAGATTCAATATCACCAAGGTGAACGGCACCGATATGACTGATGAGTCGGCCGTTGCCAATATCACCCCGCTTTCACGCTTTGAAATTGAAGCCAAGGTGGTTGATGCCAACGGCAACCTCGATAACTCGTTTAATGGTGACGCAACGTTGACGCTCTATGACAAGCAGGAACTGTTTGCCAGCCTCACTCTTGCCGAGAATAGTGCGTCGGTGGAACGCGACATCTACTTTAACCGTCCCAAGCTTGCTGAGGTGAGCGGACGTGTGACCAATGGTGTGTTCCACGGTTCGATGGTAACCCCCAGGCAAGTGCTTGCCAAGGGTGATGACGTGCTCATCCGCGCCTATGCCCACAAGGACAACACCGACTACATGGTCAATGGCGTGACCAACAAGGTCAACTTGCTGGCATTTGACGAGACGGTTGCACTCAACGATAGTGAGTCTCCCGTCATCAGTACAATGTACATCAACGATGAGAATTCCTTCGTTAGCGGTTCGAGCGTGGGTTCGAGCGCAATGCTGTACATCACGGCAACCGATAATGAGGCTATCAGTGTTCAGGCCAATTCTCTGGAGTACGGCATGACCCTCCTTATCGATGGCGGTAAGACCTCTTGTGGCGATGTGAAATCCTTCTTGAACGTGACCGATGAGGGCAGGATATTGAATATTGAGTACCCGCTCGAGAACCTCTCGCCTGGAATGCACACGCTCACCTATACCGTATTTGACATCTCAGGCAACTATACTACCCGCACCATCACCTTCATGGTGGGCAGCCAGGGTAGCAATCTCGAGCTCACTGCCGACAAATGGCCGGCATACAAGGGTGGTGAGGTGAACTTTGACCTCAATACCGAATTGGCCCGAACTTCTGAGATGACCGTGCGTGTGACCGATGCCACGGGTAAACTCGTGTGGATGACCAAGACCAGCGCCTTCCCTCTCTCTTGGGATATGAAGGACATGAGTGGCAATGCTGTTCCGGCTGGTTTGTATCGCTACTTCGGTACCTATAATGACGGTTCCAACTACGGTGGCACGCCCATCAACAAGCTCATTGTGCTGGAACCGCTCAAGACAGCTAACTAAAGCAACACCTCCAGCCGATGGAGGCTTACGATAATTGCGCCACTCGCTTGATGACCGCTTGGTCACGGGCTGTGGCGCATTGTCGAGAAGATGACCCTCCCGGGGCGGAAATTGGGGTCATGTGATGTTGAGATAATAATATAAACGATCAATGATATGTGTAAACTGACGAAAATTCAATTGGCTTGTGTCATGGTCCTGTCGGTAATGTTTGCCGGTCGGGCTTACGCTTACAACACGACGGTGTATGCTAGCACATCCAAGTTGGCCACAGGCAAATGGGTGAAAATCACTATCCCCGAGAGTGGCATCTATGAGGTCACTTATGAAGAGTTGTTGGATATGGGATTTGCCAATCCCGATAAAGTCAAGGTGTACGGCAGTGGTGGCTACCGCATCAATGAGGTGTTTAATGGCCGCGCCATCGACGACTTGAAGCGTGTGCCCTTTATCCGCCGGAACAACAAGATTTGTTTCTTCGGTATGGGGTCAGTATCTTATACCATCAGCAACTATTCCACAATACCTCATTACACACGCATTTTCAATCCCTATTCCCAGGTCGGTTATTACTTCTTGACCGAGGATAATGCCACAGACTATAATCCGGTGCAGAAGGCATTAGGCAATGCCACCGAGTATTTTGATGTCACAAGCAGCCTTGACTACTTCAGCCACGAGAGTGAGTTGGTTTCAGTGCTGGGTTCAGGAAAGGAGATGTTGGGCGAGGAATTCACCCACGGACCTATTTACATTGACTATTATCTTCCTGGCATTATTGACAGCACGGTTGTGCTCCAGACCTCGTTGGCTACCAATGTCAATTGTATCAGCTACGTCAAGGGTGTCCTGCACAGTGGTGGAGCAACCGACACGACGACTTATACGCCCACGTCGTCACGCATTTATGCCCCGTCATCACAGTATGTCTCTTACAATTCTTCCTCTCCCTATGGTACAATCAGACTTACCCATCCCGCCGAGCACGGCCAGTTTGAGCCGTTCTTCACCCGTGAAGAGACTTCGGTCCTGCCCGGAGAGAAAATGACCGAGGTGATGTCCTATCTCGACTATTTCATCATTACCTATAAGCACGATAACGTGATGCATGTCGGTGATGACAACCAGTTCTGGATGGGCTATGCCAATACAACGGGTAGTGAGCGTTTCGTCTTGAAGGGCGCTTCATCCAATGTCGAGGTGTGGAATGTTGATGATGAGGACTTCCCCAGGCAAGTGATCACCTCTCCCTATAGTGGACAGAATGGTAACGGTTTGTGTTTCACGGCTCTCAAGTCAACAACGTCGGCCTATGTGGCATTTGATCCCACCAAGACCTTGAAGAAAATTTCGTCTTATGAGGTATTGGAAAACCAGGATCTGCATGGAATGGCCATCCCCGACATGCTGATTATTGCGGCAAAGCCATTTGTGGAGCAGGCCGAGCGGTTGGCACAGATGCACCGTGCAGTTGACGGCATCGATGTGGCTGTCGTGAGCCAGGATCAGGTGTTCAACGAGTTCTCGAGCGGTACTCGTGATGCCATGGCCTATCGCCTGATGTGCAAAATGCTCTATGACAGGGATACCAATAAAAACAAATTCAAGAACCTGCTGCTCTTTGGCACCGGTTCCTATGATAACCGCGAGCTGATGGGTGAGCACCCGTGCAATCTGCTTACCTACCAGAGCGATAACAGTAACAATAAGAACAACTCTTATACATCCGATGATTTCTTTGGTTTCCTTGACGATGGTTCTGGTTCCAACGTGCCTGAGGAAAAGTTGCGCATCGGTATAGGGCGCATTACCTGCTCCAGTGTCGAGGAGGCCAAGAGCGACGTGGACAAGATCATTGAGTATTACGCTACACCTGACTATGGTGTCTGGCGCAATAACGTCATGATTACTACCGATGCTGATGAGGGCAAATATATGTTCATCGGCGAGGGTTACAAGAACACCATCGATGAGCAGACCAGGATGCATGTCAACACGGTTCACAACTCCATGTATCCTCGTTCCAATGTCAATACCGATTTGGCGGTGTCGCGCAGGACGGCAACCGAGGCCAAGCAACAGATGGCGCAATTCTTCAAGGAGGGCATGTTCTTTGCCACCTATTCCGGCCATGCCGGCCCAGTGAATTTCACCCTGACCAACAACATGTGGACAACCGCCGATGTTGTCAGCACAACCTATCCCCACTGGCCTGTGATGTCAACCGCATGCTGTGACGTCGCCCATTTTGATAACGATTCCCATGGTATAGCCGAGCTGATGTTCCACAAGCGCAATGGTGGTGCCGTCTCAATGCTCACCAGCACCCGCAATGTGCTGGCAACCAGCAATGACCAGCTCAATCAGTATTTCATGGCGTCATTGTTCAGCTATGAGAACACTGGCAAGATGGTGACCCTGGGTGAAGCTTACAGGGATGGAAAGCTGGGCTTCCTGAGCTATAACCTGAACAAAATGTCGTTCTTCTTGCTGGGCGACCCTGCAATCAAGTTCAACTATCCCATCTCCCGATTCAATATTACTAAGGTGAACGGTACGTCGCTGGTTGGTGCTTCGGCAGTAGCCAATATCAGACCGCTCACTAGATTTGAGATTGAGGCCCGTGTAGTGAACGCTAGCGGAATTACCGATAACACATTCAATGGTGACGCGACGTTGACCCTCTATGACAAGCAGGAGTTCTTTACTAATGTCACCCGCACTGTGAATGGTGAGCAGGTGAGCCGTGACATCTATTTCAACCGCCCCAAGCTCGCTGAGGTGAAAGGTCGTGTGACCAATGGCATCTTCCGTGGCTCCATCGTCGTGCCCGAGCAAGTGCTGGCACAGGGCGAAAATGTGTTGCTGCGTTCCTTTGCACACAAGGACAACAGTGACTACATGGTGAATGGCTCCACTACACAGGTCAGGCTGTTGGCATTCGATGAAAATGCCGCTATCGAGGATACCCAGGCTCCCGTGATTACCGCTATGTATCTGAATGATGAGAGTTCGTTCAAGGCTGGTGCTACGGTGGGCAACAGTGCGATGTTATATATCACTGCCACCGACGATCAGGGCATTAATGTGCAGAACAACCTGCGCCAAGGAGGCATGACATTGGTGCTTGACGGTGGCAAGTCTTCGTTCAGCGATGTGAATTGCTGCTTGACGGCAACCGACGACGGCAAGGTCGTGAATATCGAGTATCCGATCAATGACCTCATGCCCGGAATGCACACGCTCACCTATACCGTCTATGACCTGTTGGGCAACAGCGCGACGCGCAATGTGACTTTCCTTGTGGCCGATGACAATGTTGCCATCAACCTTGTTGCTGACAAGTGGCCGGCTTATAAGGGCGATGAGGTGAACTTTGATATTGACACGAATTTGCCCTACAAGTCCGACATGACAGTGCGCGTGACCGATGCTACTGGTAAACTCGTTTGGATGACCACTAGTGACAGTTTCCCTGTCACTTGGAACATGAAGGACATGAACGGCAATGCTGTGCCTGCTGGTTTGTACCGCTACTTCGGAACCTACAATGAGGGTGGTACGTCCATCAGCAAGCTCATCGTGCTTGATGCTCTCAAGACGGCCAACTGATCAAGTGTCGTGTGATGACAATAACGACCGCGGCGGTATCCTGTAATGGATGCCGCCGCGGTAATTGTTGTTGTAGTTGTTTTCTCGAAATTATTCGCCGGGAGCAATTGCACCAGTGGGGCAAGCATCGGCACAAGTGCCGCAGTCCAGACAGGTGTCGGGATCAATCGAATAGATGTCGCCTTCCTTGATTGCGTCAGCGGGACATACTGATTGGCAAGTGCCGCATGCTACACAGCTATCAGAAATTACATAAGCCATATTAGTGTGAATTTAAAGTGAGTTATTAATTAAATGTAAAAGTAAACAGTTCCGCAAAAATAGTGCTTTTATTTGAATTGGTAGCACATTTTGGTGAAATTTCTTTCTTTAGCATTGAATTTTTGTTTGTTCATGACGGTTTCTCGCATAATTTTTGTACCTTTGATGTGAAAGAAAAGGTAAAGTTTAATGACCAGGAAATTTTTTTTGTTACAATGGATATGACCGACTGGAAAGACGCACTGGGCAAGGCTTTTAACCTGCCTGTGCCTGACAATGGTTCTTCACAGCCCGATGCCGAGGCCACCGAGCCTCGGGGCGATGCCCTGCAGCAACAGGGCTCAACGAGGCTTGACATCATCCTTGAGCGTAAGGGCCGAGGCGGTAAACAGGCCACAATCATCACGGGCTTCACTTGTGACGATGACGCGTTAAAGCAGGTGGCGTCGGAACTTAAACGCTTTTTGGGTGTGGGCGGCAGTGCCCGTGGAGGCGAGGTGCTGATTCAGGGCGACTTCCGCCAACGCGTGCTCGATAAACTCACGTCAATGGGTTTCAAGGCAAGGATAATTTGATGATCAGCCGCAGTTTTTGTCATGGGTAACGTCGATAGAGATAACAATAGAAACCTGCTGGTTATCAAGGCTTCGGCTGGTTCTGGTAAAACCTATAACCTGGCCTTGCAGTATATCAAGCAGCTCTTGTTCACAACAACCGAGGACGGCAAGCTGGTTCCGCATCGGGGCAAGCAAGACGACCGCATCATCAATGCCCATCGCATCTTGCTGGCTATCACCTTTACCAACAAGGCCACCGACCAAATGAAAGAGCGTATCGTCAGGGAACTGTATCATCTCTCCCAGCCAGGTGTTCACAGTGACTATCTGGAGGGCTTCATGAAGGAGACAGGCCTAGACGAGACGAGAATCAGAAATCTGGCGCAACAGGCACTGAACGAGTTGCTGTTTGACTACAGTAACTTTAATGTGAGCACTATCGACTCGTTTTTCCAAACAATCCTGCGCAATTTTGCCCGTGAACTGGACCGGGATTTCAATTATGACATCCAGCTCGAGGAGAAATATGCCGTGAGAGTGGCGTTGCACAACTTCCTGTTGTCGCTGGGTCGTGAGGGAGAGCCTACACAGGTTGACGAGTGGGTCAAGGAGTATTTGAGGCACATGACCCATGGCGATGCCGACAAGAGGAGGTGGAAATTCTTTGACGATGGCGGGGAACTGCTCAGTTTCGCCAATCAGATTAATAGCGAGATGTTCCGCAGCAAGATGCCTGCCATACGCTCCTATTTGGGTTCGGTGGACAACAACGGCGAATTTCACAGCGATTTCTCACGCATCCGTGCCTTCAAGCAACTTGTCAATAAGATTGCCAAGGACCGCACGTCTGCTGTTGAGGCAAGCCTTGAGGAATTGAAAACCACATTGCTGCCACTCGCCGATGGCCTGAGTGGAAACCGTTCGTTGGGCTCTTGGCTTAAAAAAGGAGGAAACGCGCCCTTGTCCCGCACATTGCAGGATGCTGACGAACAAGTGATCTTCAATCAGTTTAACAAAAGCAATAAACCCGACGACGCGACACTGAGCAACCTGTTGCGCCTTGTCAGAGCCTATTTCAATGATATGCTTGTGGCCAATCTTTTCAAGAAAATCGAGAGCAACCTCGGTTTGCTTGGCCTGTTGGCCATGGTGGACATCTTCCTAGAGCGCTATCGCCGTGAGACCAACTCGATTCTCATCGGTGACACTAACGAACTGATTGGCACAGTGCTCGAGAGCGGCTCAGACTTTGTGTATGAGCGCGTGGGCACCACGATAGCCCATTTCATGATCGATGAGTTCCAGGACACAAGCACCAAGCAGTACGAGAACTTCCGTGGCTTGCTTAAGGAGAGCCTGGCGAGCGGCCATTTCAATATGCTTATAGGCGATGCCAAGCAGTCGATATACCGCTTCCGCAATGCCGATCCCACGGTCTTCCGCGAGCGCGTGGAGGACGATTTCGCCGCCGACATTTTCCAACCGTCAATCGAGCCGGGCAAGCCCAGCTCGACCAACTTCCGCAGCTCGTGTAACATCATCGAGTTCAATAACCGTCTCTTTGACTTTGCAAGTGTCTGCTATCCTGATGTGCCTGCTGTTGGGAAATCTTATCAGGATGTGCGCCAAGGCATGCCTCCCGACATCAATGAAGCGAGGGTACCTGGTTACGTGCGGGTGCTGATGGGCAATTACAAGCGTTTGCTGGATGACAGCTTTGTCAAGCAGGTTGTGGACAACGAGAAGTTAGCGGTTGACGATTCCGCTGCCGTGGATGTGTTGACGGTTCTTCCGGCCTACCTGTTGCAGCTGCACCAGCGTTACGATTGGGGCAAGATGGGCATACTGGTCAATTCCAATGATCAGGGAAAGCGCATTGTGGAGCGTGTTCTCGAGTATAACAGGTGTACAACGGGTGAGCACATCAGCATTATTTCCGGCGAGTCGTTGCTGCTTAACAACTCGTCGGTGGTCAGGCGCATCATAGCACTGTTGCGCTTCATCGACATCAGCAGGTCAGGTGTTAATGAGGAAGATGCCGATGAAGAGGAGGCTCGCCTCGAGGTCAATGACCATGCTGCATGCGTGGACAAGAAGCGCTTAAGCGACCAGCGGCTATATGCCTCCATGAGCCGTTTTGTCCAGGCACTGTCGGCAAATCCCGAAGCATCACCCCGCGAGAATGGCCAATTGCTGGTATCCAGCCTGGACGAGTTTAGTGGTGATGATAGCAAGATTTCATCGATGACCGATGCCATCCTGTCATGCTTGCTGCCCGATGGTGACGAACTCACCACGCTAGTGAGCATTGTCGAGAACATTATCGCTTATTTCAAGAGCCAATGTGCCGATGCCGTCGATGTTGACCGTGAGGCCGCTTTCCTGTTGGCATTCCAGGACACGGTGATGCAGTTCGCTTCGTTGCGCAATGGGGGCAGTGTGAGGGAATTCCTCAAGTTCTGGGATGAGAAGAAGGACAAACTCACAGTGAGCACATCGGCGACTAAGGACGCCGTTAACATCATGACCATCCACAAGGCTAAAGGCCTTGAGTTTGATTGTGTCGTGATTCCGTTTGCCAGTTGGGAAATCAACGATAACAGCCAGGAGAAAGACTATTGGATGCCTGGTGACGTGTTCCAGGATGTTATGAAGGCGTTGGCGCCTGAAAGCTGCAACGATGTGGAGGATATTGTGCCTCCGCTGCTTTGTGTGCGTAAGGGTGAGCTCCTTGAGGCTCATGACAAGGGCTTGCTGAATACTAAGGCCCGGGAGTTTATTGCCGAGCAGCGCTCAGCGGTGGTTATCGACAACCTTAACAAGACCTATGTCGCGATGACCCGCCCGCACACCGAGTTGCACCTGTTTGCCGACGGTGGCCGGGACAATGACCTGAAGCCCTTGTTGCAGAACTTCATCGATTCGACGGGGATGATGGTGCCCATGACGGGACTTGGCGGTGAGCCTTTGGAATGGTATGAATATGGCGAGGTGTCAAGTCGAGAACTCATCGACAGCAAGCGCAGGGAGGAAATCTCTACCGTTATGCGTGAGCCTTTGGCCCATTATCAGGTAAATGCCATCCCGTCGAGTGTCAGGGTGAGGGTAGAGCACTCTTCAAGTGCTCACATCGAGGCGGGTCTCAGGCTCCATAGCTTGATGAGCCGCATCCATGACCGCAACGATGTGGATTGGGCGATTGCCCAGGGCCTCAAGCATGGCCTCATTACTCAAGATGCCGATGACCCCTGTGGCATCGACAACGTCAATGTCCATGTGCGAGGACCCATTTTGGATGATACTACCCGTGTGTCGGCATGGTTTGATCCTGACAATCGTGTCTATAGTGAACGCACCATCACCAGCGCCAGCGATTCCCTGTGGGATGAGGACGGCATCGAGAACCTGCGCCCTGACCGCATTGTCCGCCGTCCCGACGGCACTATTGTCGTCATCGACTACAAGAGCGGCCAGCGCGATGACAAGCGTTACTTGAGGAAGTTGAACCGCTACATGGCCAAGCTCCGCCTCATTTTCCCCGGAGTCCCTGTCGCAGGCCGCATATGGTACATCTCCCACGACCTCATTCTCGACGAACGGGGTTCCAAACTCTAGATTAATAAAAACTGCGAATTACACGAATTAAATACAGGCTTCCACTTCGGATACAATTGGTTTAATTCGTGTAATTCCTTGTTTGGAAAACCAGGAAACCAAAACTTTTCACTATCTTTGCAGTTTGAATTGGCGATAACAATAAAAACTACACTATAACTATGTCGATAGATAATATTTTGGCACAGGCTACCGCTCAGGCGGTGAAGGAATTGTACGGCGTGGATTTCCCTGCCGAGAAGATTGTCCCCCAAACGACCAAAAAGGAGTTTGAAGGCAACGAGACAATTGTGGTGTTCCCGTTCCTGAAGGCATCGCGCAAGGCTCCTGATGTGACTGCACAGGAGATAGGCGAGCACATGCTGGCACACTGCGATGCCGTAGATAAGTTTAACGTCATCAAGGGCTTCCTGAACATCACCATCAAGCCGTCCTTCTGGACGGGCGTGCTGCAGCATGTGGCCTCGACACCCAACTACGGCTTCACCCCCGTGACCGACGACAGCCAGCTGGTGATGATCGAGTATTCCTCACCTAACACCAACAAGCCGTTGCACTTGGGACATGTGCGCAACAACCTGCTGGGTTACAGCCTGTCGTGCATCATGCAGGCCAACGGCTACAAGGTGGTCAAGACCAATATCGTCAACGACCGCGGCATCCACATTTGCAAGTCGATGCTCGCTTGGCAAAAGTGGGGCAATGGCGCCACGCCCGAGTCCACTGGCAAGAAGGGCGATCACCTGATTGGTGATTTCTATGTGGCCTTTGACAAGCACTACAAGGACGAAATCAAGGAACTCGTGGAAAAGGGCATGACCCCCGAGGAGGCCGAGAAGCAGGCACCCCTCATCCAGGAGGCTCACGACATGTTGCGCCGCTGGGAGGCCGGTGACCCCGAGGTGCGCGCCCTGTGGAAAAAGATGAACGACTGGGTCTATGCCGGCTTTGACGAGACCTACAAGCGCATGGGCGTTTCGTTCGACAAGATTTACTACGAGAGCGACACCTATCTGGTGGGTCGCGATACCGTCCTCGAGGGACTCGAGAAAGGCCTGTTCTATCGCAAGGACGACAATAGCGTGTGGGCTGACCTCACGCCCGACGGACTGGACCACAAGCTGTTGCTGCGCAGCGACGGCACCTCGGTCTATATGACTCAGGACATCGGCACTGCCCAGTTGCGCTACAAGGACTATCCCATCGACCGCATGATCTATGTGGTGGGCAATGAGCAGAACTACCACTTCCAGGTGCTCTCGCTGCTGCTCGACAAATTGGGCTTCAAGTGGGGCAAGGACCTGGTGCACTTCTCCTATGGTATGGTCGAGTTGCCCAATGGCAAGATGAAGTCCCGTGAGGGTACCGTCGTCGATGCCGATGAGCTGATGGATGAGATGATCGCCACTGCTACCGAGATGGCTGGTGAGCCCGGCCGCCTGCAGGGTGTGCCCGACGAGGAGCGCGCCGATGTGCTGCGCATGATTGGTTTGGGAGCACTCAAGTACTTCATCCTCAAGGTCGATCCGCGCAAGACCATGCTCTTTGACCCCAGCGAGTCAATTGACTTCAACGGCAACACTGGTCCCTTCATCCAATATACCCACGCCCGCATCCAGTCCGTCTTGCGCAAGTGCTGTGACAATTACAAGATTGCTGACATCAGCAATGTGGCGCCCAACGACAAGGAGACCAGTCTCATCCAGAAACTGGCTGATTTCACCATTGCCGTTGCCGAAGCAGGCCGCAACTACAGCCCTGCGCTTATCGCCAACTACGTCTATGACCTGGCTAAGGAGTATAACCAGTTCTACCACGACTGCAGCATCCTCAAGGAGATGGAAGAGCCGGTGCGTTGCTTCCGCCTGTTGCTGAGTGCCACAGTTGCCGATGTCATCAAGCGTGGCATGGGCCTGCTCGGCATCGAGGTGCCCGACAGGATGTAAAGATGCGTGTCTGTTGGCACGGTTCTTGCTGTAAATATCTAGAAACTTTCAATTAAAAACGACAGAATATGAACGACTGGAATAATTTCAATCAGAACGGTTATGCAACTGCTGCTCAAGCCGAGAATGAACTGACGCTGAAGCGCTATGTCTCGGGCGTGATGCGCAAGGTCTATGGTAAGATGGCTTTGGGCCTGTTGCTCACCGCAGTCACAGCATTCATGGTGGTTTCCAGCCCAACGGTGCTAGGCTTGCTGTTCAGCACCCGGGCGACCATTTGGATTCTTTTTGCAATAGAGTTGGGTCTGGTATTCTACCTGAGCGCCCGCATTGAAAAGTTGAGCACTGGCACCGCAACTGCGCTGTTCTATCTCTACAGCGTGATTAATGGTGCTGCATTGGCTCCGATATTCCTGATTTACACGGGTGCGAGTATAGCCACCACATTTGGTATCACGGCTGGTACCTTTGCCGTGATGAGTATCTCGGGCTATATCACCCATCAGGATTTGTCCAAGTTCGGTTCCATCATGATGATGGCTCTTGTTGGCTTGATTTTATGCCTCGTGGTTAACTGGTTCATGCACAATCCAATGTTGGATTTGATCATCAGTTGTGCCGGCGTGCTTATCTTTGTGGGACTCACCGCATGGGATACCCAGGCTATCAAGCGCATGAGTGCACAAGCTGATCCATCGATGCAGGGCAAGGTCGCCACGATGGGCGCATTGACGCTTTATCTGGATTTCATCAACCTGTTTATCTACTTGCTGCGCCTCTTTGGCAACCGTGATTAAAAAGAGAATTGTTATTAATAATAGTAAGATGACCCCGGCAATTGATGTCGGGGTTATTTTTCGCCTATTCTTTACATTATTATAAAAATAATGATTACCTTTGCACGCTGTAAAACAATAAGGACAAACTAATAACTAACTATATCAGTTTTTTCAAAATTTATGAGTAAGGAAAAGAAATTCATGACGTGTGACGGCAACCAGGCTGCTGCTCACATCAGTTACATGTTCACTGAGGTAGCTGCTATCTACCCCATTACTCCGTCATCAACGATGGCCGAGCACGTGGACGAGTGGGCCGCTGCTGGCCGCAAGAACATCTTCGGTGAGACCGTCATGGTCCAGGAGATGCAGAGCGAGGGTGGTGCCGCAGGTGCCGTTCACGGTTCGCTGCAGGCAGGTGCACTGACCACGACCTACACCGCGTCGCAGGGTCTGCTGCTGATGATCCCCAACATGTACAAGATCGCTGGTGAGTTGCTCCCTGGCGTGTTCCATGTTTCGGCCCGTACGCTGGCTTCGCACACCTTGTGTATCTTCGGTGACCATCAGGACGTGATGGCAACCCGTCAAACCGGTTTTGCCATGCTCGCCGAGGGTAGTGTTCAAGAGGTAATGGACCTTGCAGGTGTTGCCCACCTGAGTGCTATCAAGGCTCATGTGCCCTTCGTTAACTTCTTTGACGGCTTCCGCACCTCTCACGAGATCCAGAAGGTTGAGGCCATGGACCAGGAAGACCTGCGTCCCCTCATCGACATGGAAGAGCTGGCCAAGTTCCGTCGCAACGCGATGAATCCTGACAAGCCCGTTACCCGTGGTACTGCCGAGAACCCCGACGTGTTCTTCCAGCACCGCGAGTCGTGCAACGACTACTATACTGCAGTTCCCGCCATCGTCGAGGACTACATGAACAAGATCAGCGAGATCACTGGCCGCAAGTATGGTCTGTTTGACTACTACGGCGCCAAGGATGCCGACCGCGTCATCATTGCCATGGGCAGTGTGACCGAGGCTATCCGTGAGACCATCGACTACCTCACCGAAAAGGGTGAGAAGGTCGGCCTCGTTGCTGTTCACCTGTATCGTCCCTTCAGCGCCAAGCACTTCCTCGCAGCCGTTCCCAGCACAGCCAAGCGCATTGCCGTGCTCGACCGCACCAAGGAGCCCGGCTCTAACGGCGAGCCCCTGTATCTTGACGTGAAGGACTGCTTCTACGGCACCGAGAATGCCCCCGTTATCGTGGGTGGCCGCTACGGCCTCGGTTCCAAGGACACCACGCCCGCCCAGATTCTCGCCGTTTACGAGAACCTGGCCCTGCCGATGCCCAAGAACCAGTTTACCATCGGTATCGAGGACGACGTGACCTTCGCCTCACTTCCCATGAAGGAAGAGGTGGCCATGGGTGGCGCCGGCATGTTCCAGGCCAAGTTCTACGGTCTGGGTGCTGACGGTACCGTGGGTGCCAACAAGAACAGTGTAAAGATCATCGGTGACAACACCGACAAGCACTGCCAGGCTTACTTCTCCTATGACAGTAAGAAGTCGGGTGGTTTCACCTGCTCTCACCTGCGCTTTGGCGACGAGCCCATCCGCTCGACCTATCTGGTGACCACGCCTAACTTCGTGGCTTGCCATGTTCAGGCCTATCTGCACATGTATGACGTGACCCGCGGTCTGCAGAAGGGTGGTACCTTCCTGCTGAACACCGTTTGGGACGGTGACAAGCTGGTTGAGAACCTGCCCAATAACGTGAAGAAGTACTTCGCCGACAACAACATCAAGGTTTACTACATTAACGCCACCAAGATCGCTCAGGAAATCGGTTTGGGCAACCGCACCAACACCATCCTGCAGAGTGCGTTCTTCCGCATCACCGAGGTGATCCCCGTTGACCTGGCCATCGAGCAGATGAAGAAGTTCATCGTGAAGTCCTATGGCCGCAAGGGTGAGGACGTGGTGAACAAGAACTACCAGGCCGTTGACCGTGGTAACGAGTACACCGAGCTGACCGTGGATCCCGCTTGGAGCAACCTCAATGTTGAAGGCCCCGCTGCCGACAACGCTCCCGAGTTTGTTCACAACGTGGTTCGTCCCATCAACGCACAGAACGGCGACCTGCTGCCCGTGAGCGCATTCAAGGGCCGCGAGGATGGTACTTGGGATGCCGGTACCGCAGCCTATGAGAAGCGCGGTGTTGGCGCCTTCGTTCCCATGTGGAAGGCCGAGAACTGTATCCAGTGCAACAAGTGCGCGCTTGTCTGCCCGCACGCTGCCATCCGTCCCTTCGTTATGGACGAGGCCGAGGCTGCCGCTTCTCCCTTCAAGGAGAGCGACAAGCTCAAAGCCATCGGCAAGGGCTTCGAGGGCATGACCTTCGTACAGGTTGTTGACGTGATGGACTGCTTGGCTTGCGGCAACTGCGCCGACGTTTGTCCGGGCAAGAAGGGCGAGAAGGCTCTCGTGATGGTTCCCATGGAGGGCCACGAGGAAGACCAGAAACTCTGGGACTACGCCATCAACAACGTCAAGAGCAAACAGCACCTCGTGGACACCAAGTCCAACGTCAAGAACTCGCAGTTCGCTCAGCCGCTGTTTGAGTTCTCGGGGAAGTTGATCAGCCAGTTGTTCGGTGACCGTCAGATCGTTGCCAACGCTACCGGTTGCTCGTCAATCTACAGTGCATCGGTTCCCTCGACTCCTTACACCGTTAACGCTAAGGGTCACGGTCCCGCTTGGGCAAACTCACTGTTTGAGGACTTCTGCGAGTTCGGTCTGGGTATGACCATCGCCGACGAGAAGATGCGCAACCGCGTCCTGGGCTTCGTTAAGGAGGCTATTGACGACGCTACCGTTGCTGCCGATGTCAAGGCCCTCTACAAGGAGTGGGTTGAAAACTTCCACGACGGCGACAAGACCCGCGAGTTGAGCGACAAGATCCTCGAGGCTATCGAGCACAGCGACAATCCCGCCGACATCAAGGTTCGCGAGCTGGGTCAGTACCTGGTTAAGCGTTCACAGTGGATCATCGGTGGTGACGGCGCCAGCTACGACATCGGCTTCGGCGGTCTGGACCACGTGATTGCCAGCGGCAAGAACGTCAACATCCTCGTGCTCGACACCGAGGTTTACTCCAACACCGGTGGTCAGGCTTCCAAGGCTACCCCCATTGGCGCTATCGCCAAATTTGCTGCTGCCGGCAAGCGCGTCCGCAAGAAAGACCTGGGTCTGATTGCCAGCACCTATGGCTACGTTTATGCTGCCCAGATCGCAATGGGTGCCAGCGATGCCCAGTGCTTGAAGGCCATCCGCGAGGCCGAGGCCTATGACGGTCCTTCGATCATCATCGCCTACGCTCCCTGTATCAACCACGG
>ONIL01000063.1 GCA_900317835.1 uncultured Prevotellaceae bacterium
GCTCCAAACGATGGCTGCTGCTTGCGGATCGGCAATCTCGTACTCCATTATATTAATATAAATGTAGTCGTTGCCACAACCATGCATCTTGGTAAACCTTATTTTCTCTTTCATTTTGCTATCCTAATTTAGAAGTTTGCTATCATTTTGTCATCTTTTCGGGTGCAAAGATAGGCAAATAGTTATAAATAAACAAATAAATGATTACTTTTTGTTTATTGGTTTTGGTAAAAAATGACATTTTGTCAATTCTTGCCCGTTTTCTTCGGGTGTATCGTTTACACTTTGCGCTAAAAGCGTTGGTTTCACGTGCAAAATGTCAAACGCGATTTATTTTATATGCAATTTTCTTGCAAAAACAAAAAAATTACGCTATATTTGCAGCCAGATAGACTTTATTATTTCAAAAACTACTATTAACATGAAGAGAATCAATCTGTGGATGCCAGTTGCCATCCTTATTTGCAGCCTTATGATGACGGGACTCAGTTCCTGTAATGACGTCGCCGACAACCCAGGTAATAGAGATGCCCAAAGCAGGGATGTCGGATATGATGTCGATAATGTGAAAATGGTCGAATCCAGAGATGTCAGTATTAAGGAAATCTTGGAGGATATTATCGTTGACCATGATGACCTGGAAACTGACGAAGACCTTATTTATACTGAATGGGGAAAAGAGCAGTTGAAGGACCTTCAGGATGATGAGCAGAATACCGCGTCCACCAGAGCAGGCCTTGATGGCGAATCGGGCGAAACAAAGATGGGTATAAAGTATGTGACCATACGTTACAAGACTATAGGAGCCGACGGTGAGGAAACGGAACTCTCCGAACTCATTGCCTATGACAAGAATGCAGGCGGTAATGACCCAACGATGAATCCGAAGAATCTGGTCATCGGTTGTCACTGTACCATCACCAGCGACGCAGAGCGCCCCACCAATTTCAAGAAGCTCGATTTCAACACCGATGTCAACATGTTGACCTTGCTCTCCTCAAGCCAGAAGTGCCTGGTGGTGATTCCCGATTACGAGGGTTACGGTTCAACCAGCAGCACCGCTCATCCATATTGCAATCGTGATGTGACGGCCAAGCAAGTGATCGACGGCGCAAAAGCAGCGGTAGTATGGTTTGAAGCGAATGTCGCCAAGCTGCAGTCAGACTGGAAGACGGTTGCCGTGGGCTATTCACAGGGTGGAGCTGTGGCAGCCAGCATACCGAGCTATTACTATGCCAATAACCTCACAGGACTGGATGTCATTGGTGCAGTATGCGGCGACGGTCCTTACGATCCGCTGGCCACACTGAAGCAGTATATCAAGGAAGACCGCCTCTACATGCCTGTAGCCCCCGCACTGTTACTCAAGGGGATGGTTGACACCGACAAGCAGTTGATGGCGCTGGGCTGCACCTACAAGGACTTTGTGACAGACAAGTTCTATAACACAGGCATCTTCGACTGGCTTAAGAGTAAGGAATACGCCACTGATGTCATTCAAACCAAGCTGCTCGAGTATTCTGCCAAGAATGGTGGTGAGTCGGGCTTTACCATGATGGCGATGTACAATAACGAGTTCAAGGCCTACATCCCTGAGAACATCAAAGAGGGCGACAAGAACTGGCAACTGTCGAATGGCAAGGGTGTGAACTATTGCACGGTCGATCAGTGTTTCAAGCCTGAGGTCATCGAATACTTCAAGAGTGGTACGATCACGGGCGACGTGCCAGAGGCGAAGCTGAAGGCACTGGAGCAGGCCCTTGAGAAGAACAGCCTGACTTACGGCAGTTGGAAACCCAGTGGCGCTTATCCACACGCATACCACTTCTTCCATTCTACACGCGACGAGGTGGTGCCTTTCTGCAATTATGAGAGTGTGAAAGCCGCTTGGGGCACGAACCTGTTCCTGGGAACCCCCTTCGAGTCGAGTTATTGCTATCTGCATCTGGGCACTGGCGCCAACTTCTATGTGCTGAGAGTCATCAATTTTACCTCAAACATCCTCAATCGTAAGTGGGCTCCAGGCGAAACAAAATGAGCCTACGCGCTTTCATCACGCCCGGCTCACGCCACTTCGGAGAGCTGCCTCGCGGATCACCTTCTTCTGGTCGAGACTGGTGTAGAGCTCGGGTTTCAACACATAACGGTAAGAACCAGGATGTTCTCATTAATCTCCTCGAAAGTGATCTTCTTGGCTTTATTGATGGTTTCTACCAGCCATACATACTTGTTTAAAAGGTTCTTTGCCATAACTTTTTGAATTAGTCTGCTGCAAAGATACAAAAAACCTATGCAAAAACAATGCATAGGTTTG